>NZ_LMJM01000052.1:66086-249655 GCF_001429005.1 Ensifer sp. Root954 | reverse complement strand
CCATGGCGGCAAGCACGCCGTTGACATCGGGCATCACGTCCTTGCCGTCGACGAGGATCGGGCGGTTGCCGCGGTTGCGCAGCGCCGTGTGCAGCACGGCGCGCTCCTCGGTGATGTTGATGATGTCGCCGCGGAACATGGCGTCCCGCTTCTCCTCGACCTTGGCGGCCCTGGCGAGCGCCTCCAGTCCGTCCAGCACCTTGTCGTTGACGGCGCATTTCGAATAGTCGAGCAGCAGGTCGCCGAGCGTGGTGCTGAAACGCGCGAAACGTTCTGCGTCGGCGGCGAAGGCCGCGCGGATATCGGTTGCGTTGGTTTGAGCGGCGGTGGCTTTGAGTTGGTCGACAAGCGCTTTCATCGCGGGGCTCCTTGGTCGGACAGGGGTGTCGGACAATCGCCTGCGTAGCTATTCGCTTTAAGTGGACCAAATCAAGACTGGAAAACCGCCGAGGCGGCGGTTTTCAGGATTTTTTAAATCGTTTGAATTTTGGAGTAGTTTATCCGCGCAGATCCTTGCGCAGGATCTTGCCGACATTGGTCTTCGGCAGTTCGGTGCGGAATTCGACGAAACGCGGACGCTTGTAGTTGGTGAGGTTGGCGGCGCAGTGGCGCTTGACCTCTTCCTCCGTCAGTGCTGCATCCCTCTTGACGACGAAGAGCTTGACCGCTTCGCCGGAATGCTCGTCCGGAATGCCGATCGCCGCGCATTCGAGGATGCCCGGATGGGTCATCGCCACTTCCTCGATCTCGTTCGGGAAAACGTTGAAGCCGGAGACCAGGATCATGTCCTTCTTGCGGTCGACGATCTTGACGAGGCCGTCGGCGTTCATGAAGCCGATGTCACCCGAGCGGAAGAAGCCATCCGGCGAGATCGCCTTGGCGGTCTCGTCCGGCCGCTGCCAGTAGCCGGCCATCACCTGCGGCCCGCGGATGCAGATCTCGCCGACTTCGCCGATCGCCAGCGTATTGCCCTGGTCGTCGCGGATCTCGACGTCGGTGGACGGGATGGGCATGCCGATCGTGCCGGTGAACTCGGTCGCGTCGAGGATGTTGGCTGTTGCCACCGGCGAGGTCTCCGACAGGCCGTAACCTTCGGCGATCGAGCAGCCGGTCATCTGCTTCCAGCGTTCGGCGACCGGGCGCTGGATCGCCATGCCGCCGCCGAAGGTCAACATCAGCGACGAGAAATCGAGCTTCTGGAACTCCGCATTGTTCATCAGCGCGTTGAACAGCGTGTTGAGGCCCGGGAAGATATTGGTGTTGTGCTTGCCGAGTTCCTTGACGAAGCCCGGGATGTCGCGGGGATTGGGGATCAGGATGTTGTTGCCGCCGGTGGCAAGGCCCATCAGCGAATTCACGGTCAGCGCGAAGATATGGTAGAGCGGCAGCGCGCACATGAAGACGAGATTGTCCGGCCGGGTGCGCGAGCGGAACGCCGTCTGGAACCAGATTTCCATCTGCGCCATGTTCGACAAGAGGTTCGAATGGGTCAGCGTCGCGCCCTTCGAGACGCCCGTCGTCCCGCCGGTATATTGCAGGAAGGCGACGTCGCTCGCGGCGATGTTGGGCTTCGTCAGCTTGGCTCGCGCGCCCTTGGAAAGAACGTCCTTGAACGAGAGGTGGCCGGGAATCGACCACGCGGGAACGAGTTTCTTGACGCGGCGGACCACCAGATTGACGATCGCACCCTTCAGGCCCAGCATGTCGCCCATGGTCGCGACGACGACGTGCTTGACCGCGGTCTTGTCGACCACCTGCTGCACGGTGTGCGCGAAGTTTTCCAGAACGAAGATCGCCTTGGCGCCGGAATCGGTGAGCTGGTGCTGCAGTTCGCGCGGCGTGTAGAGCGGGTTGACGTTGACGACGGTAAAGCCGGCCCTGAGGATGCCGTAGACGATCACGGGGTTCTGGAGGATGTTCGGCATCATCACCGCGACGCGGTCGCCCTTGGCAAGGCCGATCGATTGCAGCCAGGCGCCGATCCTGGCGGACTGGGCGTTGAGGTCGGCAAAGGTCAGCGTCTTGCCCATGCAGGTGAAGGCCGGACGGCTCGAATAGCGGGCAACGGCGTGGTCGAAGAATTCGCCGATCGACTTGTAGGGCAGGGGGCCAATTTCGGCGGCTATTCCGGGTGGATAGGATTTCAGCCAGATCTTGCCTGGGCTGATACCCGTCTGTTGTGCGCTGACTTCCGCCATGACCTCTCTCCCTCTGGTCGCCACAGGCTGGCCTGATGCGGCCTGAGAAAATCCCTCCCGATCCTCTCACGCCGATGAGGATGATGCTTTTGCGACACCTCTTCAAGCTGAGATTCGGAATTATATAACTTTGACGTAAACGTCAACTGAGCTTACGGTTAACAGGCTTCTGCGAGCCTTGCGAAAAAGTATGACGAGAACCGCAAAAGCTTTGCCTGCCGCAGGAAAAGCCTGTATTGCATTGCAGCATATCCCTGTTGGTCCAATCCAACATCCGCCGACATATCCCCCAGATTTTTCTCCGGCCGCAAGGCACGGCGACACTGGCCATTGCCCATGAGCGAACCCATGTGTGACGAAGCCTTCTCCTCTGCCGTCGATCCGCGCCGCGCCCGTGTTTCTGCCGCCGAAGTGGCGCTCGCCGTCGGCGGCTTCGGGATCGGTACCGGCGAGTTTGCGATCATGGGTCTCCTGCCGCAAGTCGCCGAAGACGTATCGGTATCGGTGCCCCAGGCTGGTGCGGTCATCAGCGCCTATGCGCTCGGCGTCGTCGTCGGTGCGCCGCTGATCGCGGTGCTTGCCGCCCGCTTCTCGCGCTTCCGGGTGCTTTTGGTCCTGATGCTGGTTTTTGCCGTCGGCAACTTCGCGAGCGCCGTCGCTCCGGATTTCTACACGCTGATTGCCGCGCGCTTCTTCGCCGGTCTGCCGCATGGCGCCTATTTCGGCGTGGCTGCCCTGGTGGCAGCCGGCCTTGCCGCGCCGAACCAGCGGGCCCGCGCCGTCGGCCGGGTGATGATGGGACTGACCATCGCCACTCTCTTCGGCACGCCGCTCGTCGCCTGGTTCGGCCAGGCGCTCGGCTGGCGCTCCGCGTTTGCCATCGTCGGCGCCATCAGCCTCCTGACCATGGCGCTCACCTTCGCCCACGTACCGCGGGACAAGGGCAACCCGAAGGCGACGCCGCTTCGCGAACTGGGTGCGCTCGGCAAGCTGCAGGTCTGGCTGATGCTCGGCATCTGCGCCATCGGCTGTGGCGGCATGTTCGCCGTCTTCAGCTACATCACACCGGCGCTGACCGAAGTCGCAGGTGTTTCGCTTGGTAATGTGCCGATCATGCTTTCGGTCTTCGGTGCCGGCATGATCCTCGGCAACATCGTCGGGGCGCGGCTTGCCGACTGGGCGCTGATGCCGGCGATTGGTATCGCCATCGTCTTCAACATCTTGGCCTATGTGCTTTTCTATTTCACCATGGACAATCCGTGGATCGCCATCGTCAACGTGCTCTTCATCGGCGGTGGCTTTGCCGTCGTCCCGGGCGTGCAGACCCGGCTGATGGATGTCGCCGGCGAGGCCCAGACGCTGGCTGCTGCCCTTAGCCACTCCGCCTTCAATCTCGCCAATGCGCTAGGCGCCTGGCTCGGCGGCGTTTCGATCGCTGCGGGTTATGGCTGGACCTCCACCGGTCTCGTCGGTGCCGTTCTCGGCGTTGCCGGCTTCGGTATCTTTCTCGCCTCAGTCTTCGTCGATCGCGCACAGCCTGCGCGTATGGCTGCAAAACCTGCGGCGGAATGACCGGCTTTATCGAAAGAAAGCCGGGGGCTCTTGAACCCTCCTAAATTTTTCTGTCATGTCCCGCCGCTAGCGTCGGCCACGGCCCTGAAACTACCGTAAAGCAGGGGCAAAGGGGCGGCGCGCGGTGTCAGAGTGGCTGGCAAGGCCGCGGGTTTGCTGTAAGCTCGTCGGAAGACGGAGGATCATTGGTGCAATTGGGTAATCGCGAACGAGAGAATTTCGCCGTGGAGCCACGGCTCCTCGGGCACACTGCCATTTCGCGCCATGCCCTTGTCGGCCCCATGACCGCTGCCCGCTGGATGCTCGTCTTCGTTCTGCTCGCCGGCGTCTATTTCTTCCATGGTTTCGTCGTTCCGGTTCTGGCCGCTGTCGTCATCGGGTTTGCCAGCTGGCCGATCTATCGCCGGCTGCTCACCGGTGTGAACGGCAACCGGACGCTTGCCGCCACCATCGCGATCGTCTGCGTCATCTCCTTCATCGTCGTGCCGATCTCGATTGCCGCCGTCTATGCGGTCGACGAAGTGCGCGACTGGGTCGTCTGGGCCGTCGAGACCAATGCCAACGGCGCCGTCGTGCCCGCATGGCTGTCGAGCATTCCGATCGCCGGTGTCTGGCTTGGCGAGCAATGGGTCAAGCATATCGGCCATCCGGGCGCGCTCGGCGAACTGGTCCAGCTCGTCAGCGGCTCCAACATCGGCAATATCTACCGCGGCGTTCTGGTCGTCGGTGCCTCGACGTTCCATGCCTTCCTGACGCTGCTGTTCATGCTGATCACGCTGTTCTTCGTCTATCGCGATGGGCAGTCCTTCTCCGGCCAACTCGACAAGCTCGGCGAGCGCATCTTCCCGATGCGCTGGGAACGGCTGTCGCGCGTCGTGCCGCTAACGATCAGCTCGACGGTCACCGGCATGGGCATCATCGCCATCGGCGAAGGCATCGTGCTTGGCGTCGCCTATTGGCTTGCCGGCGTGCCGTCTCCGGTCACGCTCGGCATCATCACCGGCCTGATGGCGCTGATCCCCGGTGGCGCGCCGCTCTGCTTCACGCTGGTCTCGGTCTATCTCGTCGCCAGCGGTTCGCCCATTCACGGCCTGGCGCTGTTCACCTGGGGCACGACCGAACTCTTCATCGTCGACAAGACGCTGCGTCCGCGCCTCGTCGGCGGCCCGATCAAGCTTCCCTTCCTGCCGACCTTCTTCGGCCTCGTGGGCGGCGTGAAGACCATGGGTTTCCTCGGCCTCTTCGTCGGTCCGGTGCTGATGGCGCTGCTCGTTGCGATCTGGCGCGAATGGATGCGCGAAGCCACCACGCCCACCGAAACGAGCGTGAACGAGATTATCAAGGGCTAGGTGCTCTTTTGCCGAACCGGCGGTCGCATACGGGCGGCCTCGGGATCTCTTCAGCTTGTGGCAGATAGGCCGATACCGGACCGGTCCCGCGCCTATGAAGGTCGCCTCCCGCGCTCCCGAACGGATCTTTGCGGGCGTCTTTATCTTTTCCTTATGCCTCCTTCCGACCATCGCAATCGATAATTGACCCGCTGTGGGCGCAAGATCCGGACTTCAACAGTCCGGAGAATTTGCATGTCCGATGTTCTTTTTCTTGCCGCCGGAATCGGCGGCTTTGTCGTGTTCGCGCTTTATGCGCGCGCGCTGAGCCGGCTTTAGGAGGGCGTCATGTTCGAAGCCCTGCTCGGTCTTGCCGTCGCCGTCGGTCTTGCGGCCTACCTCGTCGTCACCCTCGTTCGCCCGGAACGGTTCTGACCCGGTTGACGGGGATCGAACCCGTTGGCCGTTCGCATCAGCCGGGCGCCTTTGCGCCGTCCGGCCGCCCTTAGCGGAGTAATCTCATGTCTATCATCGGGTGGCTGCAGATCAGCCTCCTCTTCATCGCCGTCCTGATCGTCATCAAGCCGCTGGGGCTTTATATGGCGCGGGTCTTCTCCGGTGAACGCAACGTTTTTTCACCCGTCCTCGGTCCCGTCGAAAGCGGCCTTTATCTTGCCGCCGGTGTCGATCCGAAGAAGGAACAGGGCTGGCTCGCCTACACGATGTCGATGCTCGCCTTCAGCCTCGCCGGCTTTGTCTCGCTCTATGCGATCCTCCGGCTGCAGGCCTACCTGCCGATGAACCCGCAGGGCTTCTCGGGCATGCCGTCCGATCTCGCCTTCAACACGGCGGTCAGCTTCGTCACCAACACCAACTGGCAGAACTACGGTGGCGAAACCACGCTCAGCCATTTCAGCCAGATGGCCGGCCTGACGGTGCATAACTTCGTCTCCGCCGCGACCGGCATCGCCATGGCGCTTGCCGTCACCCGCGCCTTCGCCCGCTCGAACGCCTCGACCGTCGGCAACTTCTGGGTCGATCTCACCCGTTCGACGCTTTACGTGTTGCTGCCGATCGCCGTCGTCATGGCCCTTGCCATGGTCTGGACCGGCTTGCCGCAGACCTTCCACGCCGATCTGTCGGCAACCACGCTCGAAGGCGCCAAGCAGACGATCTCGCTCGGCCCTGTCGCCAGTCAGGAAGCGATCAAGCAGCTCGGCACCAATGGTGGTGGCTTCTTCAACGTCAATGCCGCCCATCCCTTCGAGAACCCGACGGCCTTCTCCAACTATCTCAACATTTTCGCTATGTTGTCGATCTCGGCGGCGCTCGTCTACACGTTTGGCCAGATGGTCGGTAACCGCCGCCAGGGTTGGGCCTTCATCGCCGTCACCGCGATCCTGCTGATCTCAGGCGTTGCGGTCGTCTACTGGGCGGAAGCCCACGGCAACCCGATCCTGACCGCCCTTGGCCTCGATGCCGCCCAGGGCAACATGGAAGGCAAGGAAGTCCGCTTCGGTCAGGCGATGACGGCGCTCTATGCGGCTGTCACCACCGGTCTGTCGGATGGCGGCGTCAACGGCATGCACGGCTCGCTGACGGGCCTCGGCGGTCTCGTGCCGATGTTCCTGATGCAGCTTGGCGAAGTCCTGCCGGGCGGCGTCGGGTCCGGTCTCTACGGCATGGTGGTCTTTGCGATCCTCGCCGTCTTCGTTGCCGGCCTGATGGTCGGCCGCACGCCGGAACTGCTCGGCAAGAAGATCGAATCCCGCGAGATGAAATACGCGATGTTTGCCGTCCTCATTCTGCCGGTGACGATCCTCGGCTTTGCCGCCGTCTCCGCGATGCTGCCCTTTGCCGTCGCAAGCATCGGCACGGCGGGCCCGCACGGCCTGTCTGAAATCCTCTATGCCTTCACGTCGGCGGCCGGCAACAACGGCTCGGCTTTCGGCGGGCTCACCGGCAACACACCCTGGTACAACACGACGCTCGGGTTCGCGATGCTGCTCGGCCGCTTCGCCTATGCGGTTCCGGTCATGGCGATCGCCGGTTCGATCGCGGTGAAGACCCGCGTGCCGGCGTCCAAGGGTACCTTCCCGACCGACACGCCGCTCTTCGTCGGCCTGCTTGTCGGCATCATCCTCATTCTCGGCGGGCTGCAATTTTTCCCGGCGCTCGCGCTCGGTCCCATCGTCGAGCATCTCTCGATGCTTGCCGGTCAGACCTTCTAAAGGAATTCGACACATGTCTTCCAAACCTATCGCACCCAGTCTTCTGGACCCGGCGATCCTGCTGCCGGCGATCAAGGCGGCGTTCATCAAGCTCGACCCGCGCCAGCTCGTGCGCAATCCGGTGATCTTCGTCACCGAAGTGGTCGCAGCCGTGGTCACCGGTCTCTTCGTGCGCGACATCGCCACCGGCACAGGCAGCCCGCTGTTCTCCGGCCAGATCGCCGCCTGGCTGTGGTTCACGGTGCTTTTTGCCACCTTTGCCGAAGCCGTCGCCGAAGGCCGCGGCAAGGCCCAGGCCGACAGCCTGCGCCGCACCAAGTCCGAACTGACGGCACGCAAGCTCGTTGCCGACGAAGGCCGCGAGACCCAGACGATCCCGGCGACATCGCTGAAGGTCGGCGACCTCGTGCTGGTCGAGGCCGGCGAACTGATCCCCGGCGATGGCGAAGTCGTCGAGGGTGTCGCCTCTGTCAACGAGAGCGCCATCACCGGTGAATCGGCGCCCGTCATCCGTGAATCCGGTGGCGACCGCTCGGCTGTCACAGGCGGCACGCAGGTGCTGTCCGACTGGATCAAGATCCGCATCGGCGTGGCACCCGGCGACACTTTCGTCGACCGCATGATCGCGCTGATCGAGGGCGCGCAGCGCCAGAAGACCCCGAACGAGATCGCCCTGTCGATCCTGCTTTCGGGCCTGACGCTGATCTTCCTGGTGGCCGTCGTCACGCTCTGGGGGCTCGCCGGATATTCCGGTACCGTGCTCTCGGTCACCGTGCTCGCAGCCCTGCTCGTCACCCTGATTCCGACCACGATCGGTGGCCTGCTTTCAGCCATCGGCATCGCCGGCATGGACCGTCTGGTGCGCTTCAATGTCATCGCCACCTCCGGCCGCGCTGTCGAGGCTGCTGGCGACGTCGATACGCTGCTGCTCGACAAGACAGGCACCATCACCTTCGGCAACCGCATGGCGGCCGACTTCATGCCGGTGCCCGGCGTCACCGAGGCCGAGCTTGCCGATGCCGCACTGCTTGCAAGCCTTGCCGACGAAACGCCTGAGGGCCGCTCGATCGCGGCGCTTGCCACCGGGGAATTTGGCCGCCAGACGCCAGATGTGTCGCTGCCCGCGTCCGACAAGGGCGAGGTCCTGACGCTCGCCGTCGGCGGCGGCGCAAGCCGGGCCGGCGCGACCCCGATCGACGCGGTCATTCCCTTCGCTGCGGAAACGAGGCTTTCGGGCGTGGACTTCGGCGGCCGCCGGCTGCGCAAGGGCGCCGTCGACTCGGTCCTGAAGTTCACCGGTATCCGCGACGAGAACGTGCCGAACGAGTTTCGCCGCGCCGTCGACCAGGTGGCCCGCACCGGCGGCACGCCGCTCGCCGTTGCCGATGGTCCGCGCCTGCTCGGCGTCATCCATCTGAAGGATGTGGTGAAGCCCGGCATAAAGGAGCGCTTCGCCGCTCTTCGTGCCATGGGCATCCGCACGGTGATGGTCACCGGCGACAACCCGGTGACCGCTGCCGCCATCGCGTCCGAAGCCGGCGTCGACGACTTCCTTGCCGAAGCGACCCCGGAGGACAAGCTTGGCTATATCCGCAAGGAGCAGCAGGGCGGCCGCCTGATCGCCATGTGCGGCGACGGCACCAACGACGCGCCGGCACTCGCCCAGGCCGATGTCGGCGTCGCCATGCAGACGGGGACCCAGGCCGCCCGCGAGGCCGCCAACATGGTGGACCTCGATTCCAGTCCGACGAAGCTCATCGAGATCGTCGAGATCGGCAAGCAGCTGCTGATGACCCGCGGGTCGCTGACGACGTTTTCGATCGCCAACGACGTGGCCAAGTACTTCGCCATCATCCCGGCGCTGTTCATCACCACCTATCCGGCCCTTGCCGCGCTCAACGTCATGGGCCTCGCCTCGCCGCAATCGGCGATCCTCTCGGCGGTGATCTTTAACGCGCTCATCATCGTCGCCTTGATCCCGCTGGCGCTGAAGGGCGTCAAGTACCGGCCCGTCGGTGCGGCAGCCCTTCTGCGTCGCAACTTGGCTGTCTACGGCCTCGGCGGCATTGTCCTGCCGTTTGCCGGCATCAAGCTCGTCGACCTTGCCGTCAACGCACTCAATCTGGTGTAACCATGCTGAACCAACTTCGCCCCGCCATCGTCATGATCGTGCTCCTGACTGCGATCACCGGCCTTGCCTATCCCTTTGCCATCACCGGCGCGTCGCAGGTGCTGATGCCCGCGCAGGCAAATGGCAGCCTGATCGAAAAGGACGGTACCCTCATCGGTTCCGCCCTCATCGGCCAGAACTTCACATCCGACAAATACTTCTGGCCGCGGCCCTCCGCGACCGGTCCGGACGCCTATAACGCGGGGGCTTCGAGCGGCTCCAACCTCGGGACCACCTCGGTCAAGCTCAGGGATCGTGTCGCGGCCGATGTCGAGCGCCTGAAAGCTGCCGGCCTTGCGGGAGAAATTCCTGCGGACGCGGCAACCATGTCAGGCTCCGGGCTCGACCCGCATATCACGCCGGCCTTCGCCGAAGCCCAGGTCGCCCGCGTCGCCAAGGCGCGGGGCTTGAGCCAAGCGGATGTTGCCGCCCTGGTCGCCAAGGCGACGGAGGATCGGCTGTTCGGGGTCGTAGGCGAGCCGCGCGTCAATGTGCTAGAACTCAACCTGGCCCTTGATGCGCCTCGAACCTAGAGCGGAATGAGGAAAAGTGCTTGCGGTTTTCCGCCCGCATCCCGCTCTAAGCTATTAGAATCGATCACGCCTGAGACAATGCATGCCCGACAGTGAACGCGACGCCAAAGGTCGCCCGGACCCAGACGCACTGCTGGCGCTTGCCGCGCAGGACCGCCGGGGAAAAATGACCGTATTCCTCGGCGCCGCTCCCGGCGTCGGCAAGACCTATGCGATGTTGTCGCGGGCCCGCCGGCTGAAGGATGACGGTGTCGATATCGTCGTCGGGCTGGTCGAGACACACGGGCGCAGCGAGACCGCTGCGCTCATTGACGGATTGGAGATACTGCCGCGCCGCGATGTGAACCATCGCGGCCGAATGCTTTCCGAGTTCGACCTGGATGCGGCCCTCGCGCGGCGTCCCCGGATCATCGTCGTCGACGAACTGGCCCACAGCAATCCGGCCGAAAGCCGGCACCCCAAGCGCTATCAGGATGTTGAGGAACTGATCGCCGCCGGCATCGATGTCTGGACGGCGCTCAACATCCAGCATCTCGAAAGCCTCTCGGATATCGTCGCCCAGATCACCGGTGTACCCGTGCGCGAACGGGTGCCGGATACCGTATTGAAGCGCGCTGACGACGTACTGCTTGTGGATCTGTCGCCGGCCGAGCTGATCGAGCGGCTGAAGGAGGGCAAGGTTTATCTGCCCGACAGCGCGCAGCGCGCCGTCGACCGCTTCTTCCGCCTTGGTAACCTGACGGCACTGCGCGAACTGGCGCTCAGGCGGACAGCCGACCGGGTCGACGACCAGATGGTCGACTATCTCAAGCAGAACGCCATCGAAGGCATCTGGGCGAGCGGCGAGCGGCTGCTCGTCTGCATTGGTTCGGACCCGTTGTCCGAAAAGGTCGTGCGCACGGCAAGCCGGCTCGCCGAAGGATTGAATGCCCCCTGGATCGTCGTCTTCATCGAGCGCGCCGACCGCGAGAGCGGCGACGGCGAAGACGTGCGCCGGCTCGACGAAACCTTCCGTCTTGCCGAGCAGCTCGGCGCCGAGACGCGCCGTATTATCGGCAACGACTTCGTCGAGGAAATCCTGAAGCTCGCGCGCCGGGAACACGCGACGCAGATCGTCATCGGCGCGCGCCGCCAGCCGTTCCCGATGCGGCTGTTTCGCCAGTCGCTTCCCGACGCCTTGGCCGAGCGCGTGTCCGGCATCGGCATTCACCTTGTGACCGATCGCGAGACGGTGCCCGTCAAACGGCGAACGAAGATGAAACGGACGCTGCCGCCGGGAAGTGGGCGCGCGATCGGCATCGCCGCCGGATCGGTGGTCGTCTCGACCGCCGTCGGCCTGCTGCTTGGCCGTTTCGTCGTCCTGCCCAACATCTCGTTGCTTTATCTGCTCGCAGTGCTGGCCTCGGCGACCTATGCCGGTCACATCGCGGCAATCGCGGCAGCACTTTTTTCGGTGCTCGCCTATAACTTCTTTTTCATCAAACCGACCGGCACCTTCACCATCGCCGAGCCGCACGAGGTTTTTGCGCTCGTCGTCTTCCTCGCTGCCGCAGCCCTCGCCGGCAGCCTGGCGTCGCGGGTACGGGAGCAGGCAAAGACCGCCCGCCAGCGCGCCGCCGCGACTCAGGCGCTCTATGACTTTTCGCGCAAACTTTCAGGCACCGCCAAGGCCGACGACGTGCTCTGGGCGGCGGTGACGCAGATGCAGTCGACGCTGAAACGCAGTTCAGCGCTGCTTCTGCCTGAGGACGGAGACCTGCAGCTGAAAGCCGCCTGGCCGCCGGACACCGAGCTCGACCTCACCGACATCATGGCGGCGCGTTGGGCGATGGACAAACGCGAGCCGGCCGGCAACGGCACGGGAACCCTGCCGAACAGCCCTTTCCATTTCCGGCCGCTGACGAGCCCGCACGGCGTCGTCGGCGTCTGCGGCTTCGTCCAGGCCGACAAGCCACTGGAGATCAACGAGGAGCGGGCGCTGGCAGCGATCCTCGACCAGACGGCGATCGCCGTCGACCGCGCCCGCCTGTCACGCGAAAGCCTCGACCAGGCCGCAAAGCTCGAGGGCGAGCGCTTCCGCGCTGCCCTTCTGTCATCCATTTCGCACGATCTGAGAACCCCGCTTGCGACCATCACCGGTGCCGTCACCAGCTTGCGCCAGCTCGGTGATCGCATGCCGCCGGAAAGCCGCGACGACTTGTTGCAGTCGATCGAGGAGGAGGGCGGTCGGCTGACGCGCTTTGTCGCCAACCTGCTCGACATGACCCGCATCGAGGCCGGCACCGTCAACGCCAAGCGCGATTGGGTCGATGTCGCCGACGTGGTGCGGGCGGCGGTCGATCGCGCTCGCAAATATTTTCCCGAGCGCGAGATCGAAACCAGCATCGCCCCTGACTTGCCCCTGATGCGCGGCGACAGCGTGCTGCTTGGCCAGGTGCTTTTCAACCTGCTGGACAATGCCAACAAATATGGCGGCGAAGAGCCGATCAGCATCTATGCCCGTACCGACGGCAACGAGATCGTGCTGTCAGTGACCGACCTCGGCAAGGGTATTCCGCCGCGGGACCTCGAGCAGGTCTTCGAGAAATTCTTCCGCCGCGGCAAGGCGGACGGCCGTACGCCGGGAACGGGGCTGGGACTGTCGATCGCCAAGGGCTTTGTCGAGGCGATGGGCGGGCAGATCAAGGCGGAGAGCCCGGCGCTTCGCCGCCGCGGCACGCGCATTTCCATGCGCTTCCCCGCCGCCAAGGCTGAAATCTCCGAAAAGGACCGTGCATGAGCGTGGAGCGTATCCTCGTCGTCGACGACGAACCCCAGATCCAGCGTTTCCTGAAACCCGCGCTGAGTGCTGCCGGCTATGACGTTCGTGAGGCGATGACCGGCGCCGAGGCGCTGAAGGCGGCGGCGACGATGGCGCCGGATGTCGTCATCCTCGATCTCGGCCTGCCCGATATGGATGGCAAGGAGGTCATCGCCAACCTGCGCGGCTGGTCGCAGGTGCCGATCATCATCCTGTCGGCCCGCGACCGGGAAAGCGAAAAGATCGCAGCACTCGATCTCGGCGCCGACGACTACATCGAAAAGCCCTTCGGTATCGGCGAACTGACGGCCCGCATCCGTGCGGCCCTTCGCCACCGGGTGCAGATGGAAGGCGGCCAGACGCAGCTTTCCGCCGATGGCGTTTCGATCGACACGATCAAGCGGGTGGTGACGAAGGACGGCGAGCCCGTCCGGCTGACGCCAAAGGAATACGACCTCCTGGTGATGCTGGCGCATCACGCCGGCCGTGTCGTCACCCACAAGACGCTGCTTACCTCGGTCTGGGGCGTCGCGCACGGCGAAGACCTGCATTATCTGCGCGTCTTCATCGGCCAGCTGCGCGGCAAGATCGAGCACGATCCGGCCGATCCGCAGATCATCCGTACGGAGCCGGGCGTCGGCTATCGCTTCGTCGGCGACGAGGGCTGACGGCAGGCTGCCGCCAAGCCCTTACTTTATCTTCACCGGCGTCGGCATGTCGGTTGCGAGCGTGTCTCCGACGACCACCTTCTTCTTCTTCGCCGGCTGCGGGTTTTCGAGGATCGACACAGGCGCCGAGACCGTCACGGCCGCGACGTTGCCGACGTTTCTCGCCGTGCCGGCAACGACCGCGGCAATGCCGGTTCCAACCGAGATATCGGAATCTGTGAGCGTCTGCCCCGTGGCGAGCCGCGTGCCGATGAGCTGGACGATCTCGGGGCTTTCCGCAAACTTTCCGTGGTGCAGGCCGTCCTCAGACTTGACCTTTGTCAGATCGATGGCGGTGATGCCGGCCCTTTCAAGCTGAGTGCGATAAGGCTCTGCCGACGGGTCGATTGCGCCAAGGCGTGAAACGTCGCCCGAGATGAAGCTCGAAAGCGCCAAGGCGCGGTCGTCCTGCGAAACGAAGATGGTGAACTTCGGCCGTTTCTTGCCCATCTCGACAAACTGCTTGGCGAAGACATCGAGATCGATATCGGGCGAGGCGAGGATGACGTTCTCGATCTTGGACGGCACGTTGCCGTCGCGGATGCCCATCTGCCGGAGCGATTCCATCGTCAGCCAGGTACCCATGGAATGGGCGAGGATGGTTATGCTTTTGACCTTCGGCGCGTCGGATAGCTTTTTCAGAATGTCTTCGAGCGCCGTGCGCGAATAGTTCGTGCTTTCCTTGTCGTAGTTGTAGTCGAACACGTTGGCGCGCGAAGGCCAGGTGAAGAGAACCGGCGTTGCCTGGACCTCCGAGTCATGCACGATCTGCGCCAGCCGGTAGACCGAATCCTCGTAGCGATTGTTGAAGCCGTGCACGAAGACGAAGGCATTGCCGCCGACATCGTGCTGCAGGAACCAGGACTTGGCTTCATCGAGCGACTTGAGCTCGTTCACCCGCGTGACGGCGAATTCCTTGGCCGGATCCGGCGGCAGCTTGCGCGGCCATTGCACCGTGCCCGACTTGCGCGCCGTTTCCGGCGGGATCGAAACCGCGACGTCGGTAAGGAAGGTATTGGCGTCGCGCTCGCCGGAAAAGAGCGTTGCCGGATCGCCGGAGGGTTCGCGCGTGGTTGCGACAAGCATGTCGACGGTGGATGCGCCCGGGACCGGAGTGGTGAGTGCGACGGGCGCCATCACACCCTTGGCATGGCCGCCGCAGCCGGCAAGCAGCGTCAGCGCCGCAAGCACGAACATTGTCCGCCCCCTGCCTGCGCCTCCCCGATGTAACGAACCCTGAACTCCCACCCATTCGAACATCGGCATCCCCACATACGCCTGAACTCGACTGCATCTGATCGCGCTTTCGCGAAATGCAGATGACAATACTCGGCGTCAATATGCAAGCAGGCGCTGATTGAAGATTCGCTACAGAGTTGTTGATGGATGTCGTTTCCCGTGTTGCGGGCTTGCCGCGACACGAAACCGACGCGGGCGATCTGCCGTTACTTCGCCGCCGCTTCCAGCGACTTCAGGATCGCGTGGGCAGCCTTGATCCTCTCGGGGTTCGGGTAGTTGCGGTTGGCAAGCAGCACGATGCCGATCTTCTTCTCCGGTACGAAGGCGACATAGCCGCCGAAGCCGTTGGTGGAGCCGGTCTTGTTGTAGAGCGTCGAGCCATCGGGGCGCTTCGGGGGATCCAATGCCTTGACCGGGTTGCTTTTCAGGGCCATGTCGCGCGAATTGCCGTCGAGCAGCCGCTCCAGCGAAACGGGGTAGGGGTATTGTTCCCAGCCCAACCCCTGCACCATCTTGCCGCTATCGAAATATCCGACATGGGTGCCTTCGACCGCCTTGCGGATCGCGCCGTCGAGAAGTTCAGGCTGGATGTTGGTTTCGACGAAGCGGATCATGTCTGCGGCCGACGACTTTACGCCATAGGCCTCCGCGTCGAACGTACCGGCAGTGACGCGAATTGGCTTGTCGGCCTTGCCGTAGCCCCAGGCGTAGCTGCCCATCTGGCTATCGGGAACGCGGACATAGCTGTGCTTCAGGCCGAGCTTGGGAAAGATCTCGCTTTCGAGAACCGCGCTGAAGCTGCCGCCCATCGCTAAAGCCGCGGTGTGGCCGAAGAGGCCGATGCTCGGGTTGGAATAGCGACGCGTCTTGCCGGGCTTGGCCTCCGGTTTCCATGTGCTGAAATAGCCGACCATGTCGGCGTCGCTCTTGACCGCATCGGGAAACTGCAACGGCAGCCCGCCAGCCGTATAGGTGGCAAGATGCAGGAGGGTCGCCTTGTCGATCGGCGTGCCCGCAAAGGCCGGGATGTACTTGCGGGGATGATCGTCGAAGGAGAGCTTGCCGGTGACCTGCGCATAGGACGCCAGTGTCGCGGCGAAGGCCTTGCTGATCGAGCCCAGTTCAAACAGCGTATTCTCGGTAACCGGTGCGTTCGTTTCCTTGGAAGCGACGCCGTAGTTCAGGAAGTAGTGCCGGCCTTCAACGGTGACGGCGACGGCCATGCCCGGCACCTTGTGTTCGCGCATGATGGGGCGGATCGCCTTGTCCACGGCAGCGGCAATCTGCGCCCGCTCGCCACCTTCGGCGAAGGCGCTGGACGCCAGGGTCGCAAGGATTGCAGTAGAAAGACCTAATTTAATTGTCGCCATTCTATCCATTCGATGTGTTCTCTCTCGATAGGTATGCTGTCGGTGGCGCGGCGTGGGAGGGCCGCCGGCCACGGTCGGAGATGCTGTGTCGGGTCCGAGCTGGCGCTTTGCCGGCCCATGTCCCGCCAGGCCACGGAGACCCTGCAAGAAGTGCCCAACAGGACGGCAAAGAGCTAGACCGCCCGGCCCGACGGCACAAATGACGATATTTCGAGGGAGACCCTAGAAAATCTAAGGTGAGATGTCGCCGCGCGGGAGACGATTCCAGAGGCCGAAAGGGCGGCGGGGAGGGGCGCCGGCGCCGTGCGCTCTACAAAATCACGCTGTCCGTTGTCATCGGGGGTTCTCGGGCGTAGTATTCGCCGGCAGTTCAAGGCCCTGTTGTTGCTAGACTGCATGTCTAATATGTCTAATCCGCGAGCTGCTTCTGATCCAACAGAAGAGTCTCCCCCGATTCCGGGAGAATATTCGGAAGCTTATTTACATCCGACGCCACTCAATGGCGCCTCCGCCGATCTCTATTGCAATCAGACGGCCATATTGGAGGATAAGATGAGCAAGCAGACCATAACTATCGTTCTTGCCGGCGCCCTAGCCTTATCGGGGTGCCAATCGGCCTATATGTCCAAGAGCGGTTCGACCGGCAACGAATTCGGCTGCATTGCCGGAACCGTTGGTGGGGCCATTGTCGGCGGCCTGATCGGCTCGACCATTGGTTCAGGCACCGGTCAGCTATGGGCCGTTGGTGGTGGAGCGACACTCGGCGCTGCTGCCGGCAACGCGCTGACATGCCGCTATTATTGATCGAGGAACAGAGCAGAATGAAGAAAATCGTTCTTATGAGCGTGCTTGCGCTCGGCCAGATCACACCGGCGATCGCGCAGCAAGCTGCGACGATGAACCAGGGACAGATGAGCGCGCTCGACAGCGACAAGGACGGCGCGGTCGAGCGGTCCGAGTACGAGGCCTTCATGGCGGGCGCCTTCGACAATCTCGACAAGAACAAGGACGGAAATCTTACGTCCGACGAGACGAAGCAGGCGCTGAACGCTCAGCAGTTTGCCGCCACGGATACCAACAGCGACGGCAAGATCAGCCGGAACGAGTTTCTTGATCGGGTGATGGCGGATTTCAAGACCGCGGATCGAAGCGGCGACGGCAGCCTGAAATGATGCTTGGAGCCAATGCCGACCGCCCTTGATCCCGGTCGTTCGCGGCTGGCGGGCACGGGCTTCGGCCCGGCTCTCGCGCAAGCAAAGACGGCGTGCGCGCACGCACGTCCTCATTTTCCGGTTGCAATTGCCGGGCGTTCTGTTTCTCATGTCTAAAATTCACCGGCAGCTGGCCAGCTGGCTGCCGGTGCTCATACCGCTCTTCCTGATTGTCCCATTCGGCTTTCTGACAAGCGACCAGGTTCTCCACGCAAGCGTGCGGAAGGGGACGTCGATGACAGCGAATGGGAATTCTCGCGATTGCCCCGCCGGCCGCGTATGGCCGGCGCCGTGACGTCCAAGCCGGGGGATCTCCCGGGCTCGTTTGTTGATCGTTGTGCCTGGATAGGAGAGACCATGTTCGACCGACCTCGTTCTTTGCGTGCGCCAACGGTGGCGTTGCTTGCCTTGCTGACGGGTTCGTTTGCGGTGGGCACTGCGCTGGCGCAGGAGCAGGCCGCCGCCCAGGCGGCGACCGAAGAGGCGCCGCAACCGCTCAGCGAAGATGAGCTCGAGGTCCTCGTCGCGCGCATTGCGCTCTATCCCGACGAACTCGTCGCACTCGTGACCTCTGCCTCGCTCTACCCGCTGCAGATCGTCGAGGCCGAGCGCTTCCTCGAGGTTTCGCAGACCAAGAAGGACATGAAGCCGAAGGACAGCTGGGACGGCAGCATCGTCTCGCTGCTGAATTATCCTCAGATCGTCAAGATGATGAGCGACGACCTCGACTGGACCCAGTCGCTCAGCGACGCGCTCGCCTATCAGCAGAAGGACGTGCTCGTCGCCATCCAGCAATTGCGCGACAAGGCCGTCGCCGACGGCGTCATCAAGTCGGACGACAAGGTGGTGGTGAAGCAGGAAAACGACAACGTCGTGATCCAGGCCGCCAATCCGGAGAAAATCTACGTCCCCCAATACGAGCCGCAGATGCTCTATGATCCAGGCTATCAGCCGGCCCCGATCGCCTATTATCCCGAGCCCTATCCGAACTATTACTATCCGACGGCGACCTTCTTTGCCGGCGTGGTCACGGGTGCTGCCTTTGCCGCGGTCGTCGACTGGGACGACTGGGGCGTCTGGGGCGGGCGCTGGAACGGCGGCGATGTCGATATCGACTGCAACAATTGCTTCAACAACATCAACGGCAAGGTGAAATTCAACGACGTCGACTGGAAAAATGTCGACCGCAGCAAGATCAGCTTCGACAAGAACCAGTTCGCCAAGATCGATCGCACCTCCATGGAGCGGGACTTCAAGTCCGCGAAAGGCAACAACATCGCCAACCGGGCGAAGGTGGCCCGCACCAACGAGATCGGCGCGGCGGCAAATAGATCCGGTAGCCGGATCTCGGTCGACGATGTCCGCAAGAGCAAGGTCGAGGCGCGCCAGCGGGAAAATCTCGGGCGAACCAACGCAGCTCCTGGCGACCGCAAACCGGGCAACCAGGTCAAGCAGAGGCCTCAGGGCGACAAGATCGGCAATGCCAAGCCGGCGGCCCGGGCCGATCGCCAGGTCGCCAAGCCGAAGCCGGGCGGCAAGATCGATCGTGGCGGTGGCGGAAAACCATCCGCCCTTGGTCAGGTCCAGAGCGGACGGGTGACCAAGATGCAGTCGGACCGCGGCCGCCAGGCGCTTGGTGGCGGCCAGCGCGGCGGTGGCCAGCCGCACCGTGAGATCAGGCGTGGTGGTGGCGGCGGCGGCGGACGGCACCGGTAACTCAAGGGAGGAGAACGAAAATGACCAAGCGCGTACATAATCTGCTCCTGTCTTCCTTTGCAGCCGCCGTGCTCGCCAGCGGCTCGGCGACGGTCGCTTCTGCGCAGGATCCCGCGGCGCACACGCCGCTCTCCGACTATGCGGCCGCAAGCGATCCGCCGGCGTTCGACACACCGGAACAGGCAATCGATGCGTTCAAGGCCGCCGTTGGTTCGGGCGATTTCGACAAGCTCGCGAACCTGGTGGGGCTGGATGCGGCCAAGGCCAAGACCAGCGACGGGGTGATGGACGCCTACGCCGATATCCAGGCGGGCGTAAAGAAGAAGGTGGCCGTACAGGACGTCGAAAACCGAAAGGTACTGGAGATCGGCGAAGTGCTCTGGCCCTTCCCGTTCCCGATTGCCAAGGGCGACGACGGAAAATGGGCCTTCGACACCTATACCGGTCTCGAGGAGATCGCCAATCGCCTGGTCGGCCGCAACGAACTCGACACGATCGCGACGGTCCGCGCCTATGTCGAGGCGCAGGAGGAATATGCGCAGGAAGATCATGACGGCGACGGCGTGCTCGAATACGCGCAGAAGCTGATCAGCAGCGAGGGCAAGACCGACGGGCTCTACTGGCCCGCGGGCGAGGGCCAGCCACAGAGCCCTGCGGGTGAAGCGCTCGCCGATGGCGCAGTGCTTGCCAGGGCCCAGGCCGGCAAGGGCTATTTCGGCTATCGCTACCGCGTGCTGACGAGCCAGGGCGACAACATCGCCGGCGGCAAGTTCGACTACATCATCAACGGCAACATGATTGCGGGCTTCGCTCTGGTCGCCTGGCCGGTGAAATATGGCGCAACGGGCGTCCACACCTTCGTCGTCAACCGCAACGGCACCGTCTACCAGGCC
Organism: Ensifer sp. Root954; assembly: GCF_001429005.1. Lineage (NCBI taxonomy): Bacteria > Pseudomonadati > Pseudomonadota > Alphaproteobacteria > Hyphomicrobiales > Rhizobiaceae > Ensifer > Ensifer sp. Root954. Next base: position 229,687 of record NZ_LMJM01000052.1, on the reverse strand, counting down.
GATCTGGGCGACAAGACCGAGAGCGTTGCTGAAGGGATCCGGCAGTTCAATCCCAACGACAACTGGCAGGTCGTGGAGGATTGAGCGCCATGAGCGGAGCGGACCCAGGCGCCAAGGCATCCGGCGGCGACGCGGCGGATGCCGCGCCGGCAGCTCGGCAGGGAAAGATCGCCGAGTACCTCGCGTCCCATGGCGGCCCGTTCTTCGAGCTGCAGGCAAGGCTGAAGCTGTTGCGTGCGAACGCGCTGCAGTCAGGAAAGCGGGCTTTGCTTTTCGTCGCGCTTGCCTGGGGCGTTCCCTTTCTGCTTGGCCTGCCCGACAGCCTGTCGCTCGACCATAGCCAGGGCGCCTATCTGACCGATCCGGGCGTGTGGGCAAAGTTCTTCGTCGCGATTGCCGCTTTTGTGCTGGCCGAACAGCAGGTCGAGCGGGGGCTTCGCATCAAGCTCGGACAGTTTTCGCGCGCGCCGCTCATCGCTCCGACCTCGATGCCATCAGCCGCGCGCGCGATTTCCAACGCGCTGAAACAACGCGATTCCGGGCTGGCGGAAACCGTCTGCCTGGCACTCGCCGCGGTCGCGGCGCTGCTTTCCTTCCTGAACTTCCATACGACAGACGTCTCGTTCTGGGCCGTCGAGCACTCGGCCGAGGGCAACAGGATTACCGCTGCCGGCTGGTGGTCGATCTGCGTCAGCCTACCGCTCTTCGTCTTCCTGTTCCTGCGCGGCGTATGGCGGCACCTCGTCTGGGCGCGACTTTTGCGCAAGATCGCTCAACTGGAGCTTCGCCTCGTCGCCGCCCATCCCGACGGCAAGGGTGGCCTCGGCTTTCTGTCGCAATATCCGAACGCCTACATGTTCTTCGTCTTCGGCATGAGCGCGGCGATCGCGGCAGCGGTCATGAAGCACCTGCTGCAGGAGACGCTGTCGATGACGACGTTCAGCATGATCATGAGCGGGTGGCTGGCGATCGTGATCGCCTTCTTCGCCTATCCGTTATCGGCCTTCTCCAAGCCGCTGGCACGGCTGAAGGAAACCGGGCTGCTGATGTTCGGCGTGCAGGCGACCCGCTTCCAGCGCGCAGCAGAGCGCAAGGTGCTCGGCCGCAACGTGGCAGCCGACGCGACCGAGGAACCCGACGACGACGTGGCCGACCCCGGCAAACTGTTCGACGCGACCAAGAAGCTTTCGACCATGCTCATCAGCCGCGACGCCGTCGTGCCGGTCGCCGCCGCCGCTCTCATTCCCTTCGCCGTCGCCGGCGCGACAAGGCTGCCTTACAAGGAAGTGTTTTCGGTGCTGAAGAAGCTGTTGCTGCTGTGACGCGCGTCGCTTCGTCGGGGAGGCCGTGCCCTGATCAGGCTCGGCCTGTCTGTTTGGGCTCGTTGTGGTGAGGTTCGAAACAGAAAATCCGGCTGTCCGTGGTCCAGGATAGGGAAGCGTCTTGACCTCAACTTAAGTTGAGGTCTTATGAACTTGTCCGATAGAGCCAATTGCCATGTGACGGATCGGACTTCATGCACATCTCCAGACTAATTCTGCCGGCATCGGACGTCGCCAAAAGTGCTGCCTTCTTTCGCGACGTCCTCGAACTGCCGACGGCCGGGAACTCCATCCAGGTGGGGCGGAGCGAAATTCAGCTGATCCCGGCGGCAGAGGGAGCGCCGCACGGCGTGCACCTGGCCTTCAACGTCCCCTTTGCGCGTTTTGATATGGCCGTCGCTTGGTTGGGGGGGCGGACATTGCTCCAAAAGGAGCCGGGTGGAGACGCGTGCTTTGCCCTTGAAGGAGATTGGCAATCAAGGTCGATCTACTTCGACGGCCCCGACAATGCCGTGCTCGAATTGATCGGCCGCCGCAGGCTGATCCATCCTGCGGACAAGCGACCGTTCAGCGGCGCTGACCTGTCCTGCCTGAGCGAGGTCGGCGTTCCCTCCGATGATGTCGAGGGCATGGTGGCCGAGGCGGCCTGGACGTTCGGTGTCGGAACGGTGGGGCCAGCCTCGTCCAGCTTTGCCGCGATCGGCAATGATGAAGGCATGCTGATTGCCGTCGACCCGAACCGGCCGTGGTTTCCGCAAAAGCGTCAACGACCGGGTGCCAATGGACTGGAGATTTGGGTGACCGACGTGAAGTCACCTGGAACCGTGTCTGATGCCAAGCACGGCTGGAAAGTCCGAGCGAGATAGGGCAATCTCGGCAATCGTTTGTCCGACGACAGAGTGGTACTTTCGCCGTTGGCGATCGTGCTTTTCTTTTCAAGGAGGAATGGTGCCGCTTACGTGACTCGAACACGTGACCCCATCATTACGAATGATGTGCTCTACCGACTGAGCTAAAGCGGCCCGGAGGCAGTTCCGCGGAAGCCCGCGGAACGAATGTGAGGCGCTGATAAACGCAAAGCGCCGAGATTTCAAGCCATCAGTTGCGAGAACTTGAAAATTCCTTGTTGGCTGTCGCTGCGGGTGCGGAGTGCAGGCCGAGGCGGGTGCGCGCTGCATCGTATTCGCGCTCGAGCCGGTCGACCATGCGGGCGACGGATGTCACTTCCTTGACCGCGCCGATGCCCTGGCCGCATCCCCAGATGTCCTTCCAGGCCTTGGCGCCGTCGGTCGCCGCGCCGAAGTCCATTTTCGACGGGTCGGCTTCGGGCAGATTGTCCGGATCCATGCCGGCGGCCGAGATCGAGGGCTTCAGGTAGTTGCCGTGGATGCCGGTGAAATAATTGGAGTAGACGATGTCTGCGGCGTTGCTGTCGACGATCATCTGCTTGTAGGCGTCGCTGGCGCGCGCCTCTTCCGTCGCGATGAAGGGCGAGCCGATATAGGCCATGTCGGCGCCCATCGCCTGGGCCGCCAGAATGGCCCCGCCGGTGGCGATCGCGCCCGAGAGAAGCAGCGGCCCGTCGAACCAGGAGCGGATTTCCTGGACAAGCGCAAACGGGGAAAGCGTGCCAGCATGGCCGCCGGCGCCGGCGGCCACCGCGATCAGGCCGTCGGCGCCCTTGCGGATCGCCGAATTGGCGTGACGGTTGTTGATGACGTCGTGAAGCACGATGCCGCCATAGGAATGGATGGCGGCATTAACCTCGGGCACGGCGCCGAGCGAGGAGATGACGACCGGCACCTTATATTTGATGCAGAGCATCAGGTCCTGCTCGAGCCGCGCATTGGATTTGTGCACGATCTGGTTGACGGCAAAGGGGGCGGCCCGCCGGCCGGGATTCTTGGCGTCGTGGTCGGCAAGCGTCTCGGTGATCTCGGCCAGCCATTCGTCGAGCTGCGATTGCGGGCGGGCGTTCAGCGCCGGGAAGGCGCCGATCACGCCAGCCTTGCACTGCGCGATCGTCAGCTTCGGGTTGGAGATGATGAACAGGGGGGCGCCGACAACCGGCAGTCTCGTCGTTCCGGAAAGAATTGGCGGAAGCGGCATCGGTTTCTCCATCCCTCGGTAAGGCGCGCCAGATTTTTGACGTTTGCGTAAACGTCAAAATAGATAGCAGCAAGTTTGCCGCTTGCAAAGGGCGGTTTGGCCGTGATGTCGCCGCCTCTTTTTCTCGCAGGCGCCGCGAAGCAAAGCGTTTTCCCCGGCCTTGGCCGGTCGCGCCCGTCGCCGGACTTGCGGATTCTGGCAGCAGCGGTTACGCAATTGTTAACAAAACCAACGGCGTGCCTCCAGATTTAACCCTTATGCCCTTGCGGTTGGATCGAGAGCGGTGGTCAACCGCGGCGCGCCGGCAGGTCCAAAGCCCTGCCTACACAGAAGGACTTGATGTGAGCGGACTTGAGACTGCAATCAGAAATGCCCTTGAGCGCTCCGATCGCGCCAATGCGGAAACGCGGGCGCGCATCTATCAATCTGCCCGTCAGGCGCTCGAAACCGGGTTGCAGAAACAGGGGATCGAGGACGGCAACGTCATCGCCCAGCAGCGCCATCGGCTCGAAGCCGTCATCCATGCGATCGAAACGGAAGAGAGAGCGGCACTGAGGACGCGACAACCGGCACCTCCGGTGGTCAGCCTCGATGATGCCGCGCGGGCGCGCGGGCCGGCACAGCCACGGGTCGAGCCGCAAGTCCGGTCACCGACGCAGGCCCAACCCCAACCTCAAGCCCAGACTCCGCCCCAGAGCCAGCCACAGGCCCCGGCGGCCGGTCGTCGGGAACCCGGTTTTGCCGGCGACGCGCCGCGCCAGGCGGCGAGCGATGGCGGTCTCGGTGGTCTGCGTGCCGATCGCGACGGTCCGGTGGTATCGACGCGTGCAGCCGCCGAGAGCACGGCGGATGCTGGCGAAGCTGCGAGCATCGCGCCCACGGTCCGCGGAGATACGCGCAAACGCCGGCGCAAGCGCAGCCGCTTTCTGTCCTTCACCATGGTCGTCGTCACGCTTGCCGCCGCAGCAGGGGCCGCGGCCTGGTGGGTGCAGACCAATGACCTGCTGAAATCTGCCGCCGAGCGCGACACGAATGTTGCCAATCCCCCGGCATCGGTCGCGTCGGAAGACTTCGATGGCGCGGCGGGATTGCGGACACTCGGCGCGCAGCAGGGCTTTACCGGCGATTGGGTCGAGGTCTTCACGCCCAAGGAAACCGGCGCGATCGCGCCCGGAGCGCAGGCAAAGGTCGAGCCGGTGGACGACGAAGGCGGGCGACGCGTGCAGCTGACATCGGCGGTCGCCGACGCGGAAGGGGATATCACCATCGAAATCCCGGCCTCGGTCCTGGCGGAACTCTCCGGCAAGACGTCGACGCTGGCGTTGACCGTGCAGGCCGAGCCCGGCAAGACCACGGAGTTCGCGGTCGAGTGCAATTTCTCCTCGCTCGGAGAATGCGGGCGCCATCGCTTCACCGTGCATGACGAGCGGCTCGACATGCTGTTCAAGATCACCTTCGACCGTAGCCTGGCGCCGAGCTCGCCGGGCCAGATCGTGATCAACAGCGATATCAGCGGTGAGGGCAAGAGCCTCAGCCTCTACGCCATCCGCGTCCTGCCGGGGCAATAAGGCCGGTCGCCAAGGCTTTCCGGGGTGGGGCAGCGGGAAAACCTGCCGGCCCCATCGGCGTCATCGGTTTTGACAGGGCCGGCGTCTATTTCAGGAAACCGGGGCCGGATCCGATGATCTTGTCATCGACCTCGCCGATCGCGCCCTTGTCCTTGCCCTCGTAATCGAGCGAGGAAAGGATGTGGCGGATCAGGTTGAGCCGGGCTCGCCGCTTGTCGTTGCCGCGTACCACCGTCCAGGGTGCATGGTCCGTGTGGGTCTCCTTCAGCATCTCGTCGCGCTTGGCGGTATAATCGTCCCATTTGTTGAGCGCCGCGATGTCCATCGGCGACAGCTTCCAGATCTTCAGTGGGTCGTGGCGGCGATCGTGGAAGCGTTTCAGCTGCATCTCGCGGCCGATGTTGATCCAGAATTTGAAGAACTGGATGCCCTCATGCACGATCATCTTCTCGAAGCGGGGAGCCTGCTTCAGGAACTGCTTATGCTCTTCGGGCGTGCAGAAGCCCATGACCGGTTCGACGCCGGCGCGGTTGTACCAGGAGCGGTCGAACAGCACGAATTCGCCGGCCGTCGGCATGGTCGCGACGTAGCGCTGGAAATACCATTGCCCGCGTTCGGTTTCGGTCGGTTTGGTCAGAGCGACGACACGCGCCCAGCGAGGGTTGAGGTTGTCCATAGTCGCATGGATCGCACCGCCCTTGCCGGCGGCGTCCCGGCCCTCGAACAACGCCATCATGCGCTTGCCGGTCTTCTGCTGCCAGAGCTGAACCTTGACCAGTTCGACCTGCAGCTTTTCCAGCGTTTCCAGATATTCGTCGTCGTCGAGCTTCTTCTTGTAGGGGTAGTCGTCGGAGGAAAATGCCGCGTCGTCGATCCACTTCGGCAACTCGGGATTGTCGATGTCGAAAACGCGACTCTTGCCGCCGATTTCGAGTTCCACCGCGCGGTTCTCCGCCTTGTCCGCCGTATCCGTCGCTGCCATCGGTTCGCCCTTTCGGCTTGGCGCACGGGCCCGAAAACCGGCTTCGATCATCGGAAGGATCATGCGCGTTTTCAAACTTTCGGGCCTGCGCCTGTCATCGGATAAACAAGGCGCTCGCGACCCGATTTCGTTGGAGGAGGCCATAATTGCGTTGCGGATTCAAGCCGGTCGTGAAAATCATGTCATGAAGGATCGCTATTCCTCGACCATTTTGGTCCGGGAGGAAAAGAAAGTGATTCATGAGGATGTCGAGGTGGACGGTTCGAAGGCGTTCTGGCGGAACCTGGTTCCGCGGCTGAAAGCAGAGCGCTGGCTGCTGGGGCTCACCGTGCTCCTGGCGATCCTTGCGACCGTCGCGGGTATTCATTTCCTCATTGTCCTGCCCTTCTGGATCGTTCTCGTCGCCGCGTTGCTCAACCGTAGCGCGCCAACCTCGGTTATTCTGAGCCCGGCCAAGGCGGTGGTCGCTGCCGGCCCGGCGAGCGATCCGCTGGTGCCCGCGCTGAACGCGCTCGACATGCCGGTTCTGGTGATTGCTGCCGACGAGACGGTGGTGTTCCAGAACATTGCAGCCGAGAAGGCCTTCGGGACCATTCCGCCAAACACCTATCTTGCCGCTCGGGTGCGTTCGCCCGGCATCCTCGACATGGTCCGCGAGACGATGGCGACCGGCAAGGCGAACCAGATCGAGCATAACGAGCAGTTGCCGTCCGACGCCGTCTATGTGGTGCGGGTCGCTCCGGCTGAAATTCCGGGCGACGGGCCGGTCAAGCGGATCTTCCTGCTGACCTATCGCGACATCTCTCAGGCGCGCCGTATCGACCGCATGCGCTCGGACTTCGTCGCCAATGCCAGCCACGAGCTGCGCACGCCGCTAGCCTCCTTGCGCGGCTTCATCGAGACGCTCCAGGGTCCGGCGCGCAACGATCTGAAGGCGCAGGAAAAGTTCTTCGGCATCATGCACGAGCAGGCGACGCGCATGAGCCGGCTTGTCGACGATCTGCTGTCGCTGTCGCGGCTGGAGTTGCGCTCGCATATCGCCCCCGATGACCCCGTCGATCTGGCGCCGCTGCTCGGGCATGTCCGCGACAGCCTGCTGCCGCTGGCGAAGGATCTGGATGTCACCGTCTCGCTCGTGGTGCCGGACAAGCCCGTGGTCGTCCGCGGCGAACGCGACGAACTCATCGAGGTCTTCGAGAACCTGATCGAGAATGCGTGCAAGTACGGCCAGGAAGGCAAGAAGGTGGACGTAATCCTGCATGGCGGCGAGGGAGGCGAGGCCGAAGTCGTCGTGAAGGACTATGGCCCGGGCATTCCGGCCGAGCATGTGCCGCGCATCACCGAGCGGTTTTACCGGGTCAATGTCGAGGCCAGCCGCTCGAAGAAGGGCACCGGCCTGGGCCTTGCCATCGCCAAGCACATTCTCACGCGGCATCGTGCCCGGCTCCTCATCCATTCAGAGGTCGGCAAAGGCACGACCTTTACGGTCCGCTTCTGACATATTGGCGCGGGAAAACCCGGGGGTGTTCATTTTTCATTAGTATTTTCAATGACATGAGCTGTCATAAATGTTTCGTCGAACTGACATAAAAGGTGTGGCCATCGGCAGCTAGTTAGGGGCAGCCGATAAGACGGCGAAGAGCGCTGCAACGCTTGGCGCACACCAACACAAGCCCATTCCGGGAGAACTTTTATGAAAGCTCTTAAACTCACTGTCGCGGCGCTGGTCGCTTCGGCCGCATTTGCCGGCGCAGCCGCCGCTCGCGATCAGGTTCAGGTCGCTGGCTCCTCGACCGTTCTTCCCTACGCCAAAATCGTCGCCGAGACGTTCGGCGAGACGTTCCCCGACTTCAAGACCCCGGTGGTCGAATCCGGCGGCTCCTCCGCTGGCCTGAAGGAATTCTGCAAGGGCGTCGGCCCTGATACCATCGACATCGCCAACTCCTCGCGCAAGATCAAGGACAGCGAAGTCGAGGCCTGCAAGGCCGCTGGCGTCACCGAAATCCAGGAAGTGAAGATCGGTTATGACGGCATCGTCTTTGCGACCGACGCCGGCAATGCCGACCTCGCCCTGAAGCCGGAAGACCTCTACAAGGCGCTCGCTGCTGAAGTCGTCGTCGACGGCAAGATCGTCGCCAACCCCTACAAGAAGTGGTCCGAAGTCAACGCCGCCCTGCCGGCCGTCGAAATCGCCGCTTATATCCCGGGCGAAAAGCACGGCACCCGCGAAGTCTTCGAAGAGAAGATCCTCGCTGCAGGCTGCAAGAACGCTGGCGCCGTTGACGTGATCAAGGCTGCCGTTGCCGATGAAAAGCAGCAGCACAGCAAGTGCGTCGCAGTCCGCAAGGACGGCCTGGCTGTCGACATCGACGGCGACTACACCGAAACGCTCGCCCGTATCACTGCCAACAAGAACGGCATCGGCGTGTTCGGCCTGTCGTTCTACGAAAACAACGCCGACAAGCTGAAGGTCGCGACCGTCAACGGCATCGTACCGTCGACCGAAACGATCGCTTCCGGCGAGTACCCGGTTTCCCGCCCGCTGTACTTCTACGTCAAGAAGGCACATCTCGGCGTTATTCCGGGCCTCAAGGAATATGTTGAGTTCTTCCTCGACGACCAGATGATCGGCCCGGAAAGCCCGCTCGCCGAATACGGCCTCGTTGCCGCTCCGGACGCTGAGCGCGAAGAAATCCGCAAGGCTTTCTCTGCCGGCAACATGCTCTGATAATGACAAGCCCCGGCGCGATGTCTTCGCGCCGGGGCATGCCTTCATTCGATTTGCCGGCACCCATGACGGGCGATGCCGGGGAGACGTGCGGATGAGTACTTCGCTCCTTCTTTTGCTCATTATTGTTATTGGTTTCATTGCTTATTTTGCAGGCCGCGCCCGTTCGCTGGCGCAGTCCGGCGGCAAGCTCTCCAACCTTCATTCTCTGCCGGGCTATCACGGTAGCTACGTCGCCATCTGGGCGATGCTTCCGGCCGCACTCGTTCTCGGCACCTGGCTGTTCGCCGCTCCCGTCTATATCGACGGAAGCACGCGCGCGGCCCTGCCGGATACCGTCCAGAGCCAGGGCCCTGCCGCCGTGCAGCTCGCGCTCGGTCAGGTCAAATCCGTTGCCGGTGGCCTTCTGCGCCTGAGCGGCGAAGAGCTCGCAGCCCTTGAGAGCGGCTCCGCCAATCTTCGCGCGACGCTCGCGTCCAAGGGCGTTGCCCTTGCTGGCGAAGGCGATCCCTACATGGTCACCGTCGCCAAGCACTTCAACGCGATGACCGCGACCAACCGCTGGCTGATGACGGTCGCCGTTCTGCTGATCGCGATTGCCGGCGGCGTCTACGCCATCCGCAACGTCGCGACCCGCTTCCGCGCCCGCAACCAGGTCGAGCGGGTCATTCTCGGCTCGCTGATCGTCGCGTCCTCCATCGCCATCCTGACGACGGTCGGCATCGTCGCCTCGATGCTGTCGGAAGCCGGACGCTTCTTCACCATGGTCTCGCCGTTCGAGTTCTTCTTCGGCACGGTCTGGGATCCGCGGTTTGCCGCTGCCGGCAGCGGCGGCGCTTCGGGCCAGTTCGGCCTCATCCCGCTTCTTGCCGGCACGCTCTACATCGCCTTCGTCGCCATGCTGTTTGCGGTGCCGATCGGCCTCTTCGCGGCGATCTACATGGCGGAATATGCAAGCCCGCGCCTGCGTTCGACCGCAAAGCCGCTGCTTGAAGTGCTCGCCGGCATCCCGACCATCGTCTACGGTTTCTTTGCGCTGGTGACCGTTGGCCCGTTCCTGCGTGACATCTCCGCCCAGATGAACGGTCTCATGACCGGCAACTACCAGAACTTCATCCAGGCACAAAGCGTTCTGACGGCGGGCATCGTCATGGGCATCATGCTGATCCCATTCGTGTCGTCGCTGTCGGACGACATCATCACCCAGGTGCCGCGGGCACTTCGTGACGGCTCGCTCGGCCTTGGCGCCACCCGCTCGGAGACGGTCAAGAAGGTGATCCTTCCGGCAGCCCTCCCGGGCATCGTCGGCGCGCTGCTGCTCACCGCCTCGCGCGCCGTCGGCGAGACCATGATCGTGGTGCTGGCAGCCGGTGTGGCGGCCCGCATGCAGATCAATCCCTTCGAGCCGATGACGACGGTGACCGTTAAGATCGTCAACCAGCTGACAGGTGACCTCGAGTTCACCTCGCCGCAGACGCTGGTGGCCTTCGCACTGGGCATCACGCTCTTCGTCATCACGCTCGGCCTCAACATTTACGCGCTCTACATCGTGCGCAAATACCGGGAACAGTACGAATGACCGACATCGCTTCCCCGACCGTCCGGATCTCCGCCCGTCCCGCATCCGCCAAGCGCGATATCGGCATCAAGCGTCGCTATGCTGCCGAACGCCGGTTCCGCTTCTACGGCATGGCCGCGATCAGCACCGGTCTCTTCTTCCTGGCATTGCTGCTGTGGACCGTCTTTTCCAACGGCTACACCGCATTCCAGCAGACGACGATTACGCTGCCGATCGAATTCACCGAAAAGGTCATCGACCCCAAAGGCGAACGCGCGACCGACGGCAAGGTGCTGATGACCGCCAACTATCCGCTGTTGGTGCGCGACGCGCTCGTCAAGCAGCTCGGCATCGACGCCACCAAGCGGCCGCAGGTCAAGCAGGCGACCGACATGGTTTCCGCGAGCTCCCGCACGCTATTGCGCGACATGGTCGCCGCCGACCCGTCGATCATCGGCAAGACGGTTCCTGTCACGCTGCTGGCCGAGGCCAACATCGACTCCGCCTTCAAGGGCCAGATCGATCTCTCGGTCGATGAGGGCAAGCGCAAGGTCAAGGACCAGCAGGTGACCTGGATGAACGAGCTGGCGAGCGCCGGCATCCTGAAGAAGAGCTTCAACACCGGCATCTTCACCTTCGGCGCCTCCAGTCGTCCCGAAGCGGCAGGCGTCGGCGTCGCTGCCCTCGGCTCGCTCTACATGATGCTGATCGTGCTGGTGCTGTCGCTTCCGATCGGCGTCGCCGCCTCGATCTACCTCGAGGAGTTTGCGCCGAAGAACCGGCTGACCGACCTGATCGAGGTCAACATCAACAACCTCGCGGCCGTTCCGTCGATCGTCTACGGCCTCCTGGGTCTCGCCGTCTTCATCAACTTCGCCGGCATGCCGCGCTCGGCAGCCGTCGTCGGCGGCTTCGTGCTGACGTTGATGACCCTGCCGACGATCATCATCGCCACCCGTGCGGCGTTGAAGGCGGTCCCGCCGTCGATCCGCTCGGCGGCCCTCGGTCTCGGTGCGTCGAAGATGCAGACCATCTTCCACCACGTGCTGCCGCTGGCGATGCCGGGCATCCTGACCGGCACCATCATCGGTCTTGCCCACGCGCTTGGTGAAACCGCGCCGCTGCTCCTGATCGGCATGGTCGCCTTCGTCGTCGATTTTCCCGGTTCGCCGATGGAACCGTCGACGGCACTGCCGGTGCAGATCTACATGTGGGCCAATGAGGCGGAGCGCGCCTTCGTCGAGCGCACCTCCGGCGCAATCATCATTCTTCTCATCTTCCTGGTCGTCATGAACCTTGGAGCCATTCTGTTGCGACGTCGCTTTGAGCGCCGCTGGTAGTGAGGTAATTACTATGAACATCATGTCAGAAGCAGCAGTCGAGAAGGCTCTGGATCAGAAAATGAACACCGTGCCCTACAAGATGATCGGCAAGGATGTGTCGGTCTATTACGGCGAGAAGCGTGCGCTTTTCGACGTCAACCTCAACATCCGCGAGAACACGGTCACGGCGCTGATCGGTCCTTCGGGTTGCGGCAAGTCGACCTTCCTGCGCACGCTGAACCGCATGAACGACACGATCGAGAACTGCCGCGTCACCGGCAAGATCACGCTCGACGAGGACGACATCTACGACCCGACGATCGACGTCGTCGAGCTTCGCGCCCGCGTCGGCATGGTCTTCCAGAAGCCGAACCCGTTCCCGAAGTCGATCTACGACAACGTCGCCTACGGCCCGCGGATTCACGGCCTTGCCCGCACCAAGGCCGACTTTGACGAAGTGGTCGAGACCAGCCTGCAGAAGGCCGGTCTGTGGAACGAGGTAAAGGATCGTCTGCAGGAGCCCGGCACCGGCCTTTCCGGTGGTCAGCAGCAGCGCCTCTGCATCGCGCGTGCCGTCGCCGTCAGCCCGGAAGTCATCCTCATGGACGAGCCGTGCTCGGCTCTCGATCCGATCGCGACCGCCAAGGTCGAAGAGCTCATCCACGAGCTGCGCACGAACTTCACGATCGTCATCGTGACCCACTCGATGCAGCAGGCCGCCCGCGTTTCGCAGCGCACCGCCATGTTCCACCTCGGCAATCTCGTCGAGGAGAACGACACCGACAAGATGTTCACCAATCCGGATGACCAGCGCACCCAGGATTACATCATGGGCCGCTTCGGCTGAGGCCGCATAAGGCTGCAACAGTAACTGCAAAGCGCCCGTAAGGATCGACGATCATGTCCATGCATATCATGTCCGCCTATGACGAAGAACTGAAGTACCTGACGCGCCGCATCTCGGAGATGGGCGGCCTCGCCGAACAGATGGTCGCCGAGTCCGTTCGCGCGCTGGTCAACTCCGACCTGGCTCTCGCACAGAAGGTGATCTCGGACGACACCGTCCTCGACGACGCCGAGCGCCAGATCGGTGAGAAGGCGATCGTCACGATCGCCAAGCGTCAGCCGGTCGCCGCCGACCTGCGTGAGATCATGGGGTCGATCCGCATCGCCTCCGATCTGGAACGCGTCGGCGACCTCGGCAAGAACACCGCCAAGCGCGTGATCGCGGTCGCCGGCTCCGGCATTCCGCGCAAGCTCGCCCGTGGCCTCGAGCATCTGGCAGAGCTCGCTCTCGTCCAGCTCAAGGAAGTGCTCGACGTCTACGCCTCGCGCTCGCCGGAAAAGGCCAACAGCATCCGCGAGCGTGACGAGGAGATCGACGCGATCTACACCTCGCTGTTCCGCGAGCTCTTGACCTACATGATGGAAGATCCGCGCAACATCACGCCCTGCACGCATCTTCTGTTCTGCGCCAAGAACATCGAGCGCATCGGCGACCACGCGACCAATATCGCTGAGACGATCTATTACATGGCGACGGGTGCTCAGCCGGAAGGCGAGCGTCCGAAGGATGACACCACGTCGACGCTGGGCTCGGTCAACGACTGAGCGCCAAGCGCGCCGTAAGCATGCATGCCCTTTGAAATCTGATCCGGTCGCGGCTTCGGTCGCGGCCCCGAATTCCTGTATCTGAAGCATGTGGTTTTCGCCCCGCCTTTGAAAACGGCGGATGTGCTCCAGATTTAGAGTGTCTGAGCGCCGGCCGGGCCGATGAGCCCAAAGGCCGCCCGCGGTAAGGAGACGTTACCTGATGTTGCCAAAAATCGCCGTAGTCGAAGACGAAGAGGCGCTGAGCGTTCTGCTGCGTTACAATCTGGAAGCCGAGGGCTTCGACGTCGATACGATCCTGCGGGGCGACGAGGCGGAGATCCGGCTTCAGGAGCGGCTGCCCGACCTGCTTATCCTCGACTGGATGCTGCCCGGTGTTTCCGGCATTGAACTTTGCCGTCGGCTGCGCCAGCGTCCGGAGACCGAACGTCTGCCGATCATCATGCTGACGGCGCGCGGCGAGGAAAGCGAGCGCGTCCGGGGTCTGGCGACCGGTGCCGACGACTACGTGGTCAAGCCCTTCTCGACGCCGGAGCTGATGGCGCGTGTCAAGGCGATGCTGCGCCGGGCAAAGCCCGAGGTGCTCTCGACGCTGCTTCGCTGCGGCGACATCGAACTCGACCGCGAGACCCACCGCGTTCATCGCCGCAGCCGCGAAGTGCGCCTCGGCCCGACCGAGTTCCGTCTTCTGGAGTTCCTCATGTCCTCGCCGGGCCGCGTCTTCTCTCGCTCGCAGCTTCTGGATGGCGTCTGGGGTCATGACATCTATGTCGACGAGCGCACCGTCGACGTGCATGTCGGTCGTCTGCGCAAGGCTCTGAACTTCTCGAACATGCCCGACGTCATCCGCACCGTTCGCGGCGCCGGCTATTCGCTCGAAAGCTGAGCGGTCTGAAAGTCGCCAACAAAAAAAAGGGGCCGATCGGCCCCTTCCTTTATCAATGCGGTCCAGCTTCTTAGCGGGCCCTGCGGCGCTCCCCCGACGGCTGGTAGGCCAGCCGCGCATGGAAGGTGCAGTAAGGCGAGGCTTCCGGGGAATCGTTGCCGCAGAAGTGAAACTCTTCCTTCAGCGGGTCGCCGATCGGCCACTTGCAGGTGCGCTCGGTGAGCTGGGTCAGCTCGAGGCGGCGCGACATCGGCACGACAACGTCGGTGCGGGTGCTGAAATCCTGCTCGGCAACGAGATCGACTTCGATTTCTTCCTTCAGAACGACAGCGCCGGCCGCGCGTGCAACCGGGCGGGTCGAAACGCGCGAAGCGTAGTTCGGCGCGCGCGGTGCCGAAGTCGGGCGCTTCGGACGGGCCGCCGTCGTGGTGCTGCCACCGGCCTTGGCGCGACCTGGCAGGCTCAGGCGGTGAACCTTGCCGATGACAGCGTTACGGCTGACGCCGCCGAGCTGTGCCGCGATCTGGCTTGCGCTCAGGCCCTCGGACCAAAGCTTCTTCAGTTTCTCCACCCGCTCGTCAGTCCAGTTCATTTCTGCACTCTCCGTTCTCAGCGTTGGGGATGGCAGAATCCCTCACCGCACCCCGGCTAAACCCCGGGGTTGCAAACGCGATAACTCTTTTGGTGACTAGGTCCGCCGCATGCGTCTAGTAATTGAATGTTAACGTACTGACCGCTGGACTCTGTGGCAAGAGTCCCGGGAATCAGGCCGAATCGATTTCGTAGTTTTCCCCAACTTGCTCGGCCAGCGTTGCATTTTTGCAAGCCCTCCCGGACGATTTTTCTGCTGCCAGGAATCGACCCTTCATGTTGCGCTGCAAGGCTTGGTTTTGTTGACATTGCAGCGCGAAATGGGAATAGTGCCTGCGCCGCCGAAAGGCGGCATTTTTGATTTTTATCGGCCCGCGTGAGGCGCGGGATCGATGTCGATCTGGAGTGAAGGAGAGCCTCGCATGACTGCAACCACGCCGCTTTACGATACCTACATGCGCGCGCCGTTGCGTTTCGAGCGAGGAGAGGGCGCCTGGCTGATCGCTGAAGACGGCACGCGTTATCTCGATTTCGGTGCCGGCGTTGCCGTGAACTCGCTCGGCCACGCGCACCCGCACCTGGTCGAAGCGCTGAAGGCGCAGGCCGACAAGGTCTGGCACCTGTCCAACCTTTATGAAATTGCGGGCCAGGAAAGCCTCGGCCGCCGGCTGACGGCGGTGACCTTTGCCGACAAGGTCTTCTTCACCAATTCGGGCGCGGAAGCGCTGGAATGCGCCATCAAGACGGCACGGCGTTACCACTTCTCCAAGGGCCACCCGGAGAAGTTCCACGTCATCACCTTCGAAGGCGCCTTCCACGGCCGCACGATCGCGACGATCGCCGCCGGTGGTCAGCAGAAATACATCGAAGGTTTCGGGCCGAAGGCGCCGGGCTTCTACCAGGTTCCGTTCGGCGACATCGCCGCGGTCAAGAATGCGATCACCGAGGAAACCGCAGCGATCCTGATCGAGCCGATCCAGGGCGAGGGCGGCATCCGTCCGGCGACCAAGGAGTTCATGCAGGAACTGCGCGCGCTCTGCGACGAGTTCGGCCTGCTCTTGATCCTCGACGAGGTCCAGACCGGCGTCGGCCGTACCGGCAAGCTGTTTGCCTATGAATGGGCGGATA
Organism: Ensifer sp. Root954; assembly: GCF_001429005.1. Taxonomy (NCBI): domain Bacteria; kingdom Pseudomonadati; phylum Pseudomonadota; class Alphaproteobacteria; order Hyphomicrobiales; family Rhizobiaceae; genus Ensifer; species Ensifer sp. Root954. Next base: position 213,882 of record NZ_LMJM01000052.1, on the reverse strand, counting down.
TCCGTCCGGATATCATGGCGGTCGCCAAGGGTATCGGCGGTGGCTTCCCGTTCGGCGCCTGCCTCGCGACTGAGGAAGCCGCATCTGGTATGGTGGCGGGCACGCATGGCTCCACATATGGCGGCAACCCGCTGGCCATGGCCGTCGGCAACGCCGTGCTCGACGTCGTTCTGGCCGACGGATTCCTGACGCATGTGCGCGATGTCGCGCTGGTCTTCCGCCAGGGCCTTGCGTCGCTCAAGGACCGCTTCCCTGATGTCATCGAGGACATCCGCGGCGACGGTTTGATGCTGGGCATCAAGGTGAAGGGCCCTTCGGCCGATCTGCTGAAGGAAATCCGCGCCGAAAAGCTCCTGGCCGTGCCGGCGGGCGAAAATGTGCTGCGTCTGCTGCCGCCGCTGACCGTGACGGCGGAAGAGGCGCGCGAGGGGCTCGCACGTATCGAACGCGCCGCCGAGGCGGTTCGCAAGGCAAGCGGCAACGCCGCGGCCTGAAGGTAGCGACCCAGGGCCGACTAAGGCGTTAGAATGACCTTCGTGCGGGCACGTCGATAGCGTGCCGCACCAGGGACCGATTTTTCAGACAGGAACCGAGTACGATGGCAGGCACCAGACATTTTCTCGATCTTTCGGCCATGACGGCCGCCGACCTCCGGACGATCATCGACGATGCGCGCGTCCGAAAGGCGGCGACCAAGGCCGGAACTGCCGAGAAGCCGCTCGCCGGCAAGATGCTGGCGATGATCTTCGAAAAGCCCTCCACCCGCACCCGCGTTTCCTTCGATGTCGGCATGCGCCAGCTCGGCGGCGAAACCCTGTTTCTGTCGGGCACCGAAATGCAGCTCGGCCGCGCCGAGACGATCGGCGACACGGCCAAGGTGCTCTCGCGTTACGTCGACGCCATCATGATCCGCACCACCGACCATCGCCGCCTTCTGGAACTGGCCGAGCATGCGACGGTCCCGGTCATCAACGGCCTGACCGACGATACGCACCCCTGCCAGATCATGGCCGATATCCTGACCTTCGAGGAGCATCGCGGTCCGGTAAAGGGCAAGACGATTGCCTGGACCGGCGACGGCAATAACGTGCTGCATTCGCTGATCGAAGGTTCTGCCCGCTTCGGATACCGCATGAACATGGCCGTGCCGCTCGGTTCCGAGCCGCAGGACAAGTTCCTGAACTGGGCGCGCAACAATGGCGGCGAGGTCCTTTTGTGTCATGACGCCGAACAGGCCGTCGCCGACGCCAATTGCGTCGTGACCGACACCTGGATCTCGATGAACCAGGAACATCGCGCGCGCGGGCACAACGTCTTCCAGCCCTACCAGGTCAATGAAGCGCTGATGAAGCGTGCGGCCTCCGATGCGCTGTTCATGCACTGCCTGCCGGCGCACCGCGGCGAAGAGGTCACCGACGAGGTGATCGACGGCCCGCAGTCGGTGGTCTTCGACGAGGCGGAAAACCGGCTGCACGCACAGAAGTCGGTCATTGCCTGGTGCATGGGGCTCGTCTGAGCCGGCTGCCCGGTCGCGCGCGACGGCGAAGAGGCTTCAGTGCGCTCCGCCGAGCTTGCGCCATATAGGGGCGTGTTCACCGCACTTGACATTGTCCACGTGCGACACGATTTAGGCGGCATACGGGCGCTCCTGAAAGTAGTGAGCGCGCAACCGTCGAGGTGGTGCGTTGCTATGGCGGCGGCACATACCTGGTGGACAATCCGTTTATCGCGGGATCAACTGAGACAGCGAGCACGTTGCGCGGGGATAGCAATATCTCTGGTGCAGCTTGGTGGCTGAAGGCAAGGAGCAAGACATGACTGACATGACGCCAGGGCTTGGTGAGTTCGACTTTGCCGGTGACGATCACGTCGTGCCTTTCCAGGTGGAAGGCCTCGACGTGCGCGGCCGCGCCGTGCAGCTTGGCCCCATGCTGGACGCAATCCTAGAGCGCCACAACTATCCGCTTCCGGTCGCGCGCCTGGTTGCTGAAACCGTTGTACTCACCGTGTTGCTCGGGACCTCGCTGAAGTTTGAAGGCAAGCTGATCGTCCAGACCCAGGGCGATGGCCCTGTCGATCTGGTGGTCGCTGATTTCTCGACGCCGGATCGCGTGCGCGCCTATGCCCGCTACGATCAAGAAGCGCTTGCCGCTGCCGAAAAGGACGGCCGGACCCTTTCGCACGAGCTGCTCGGAAAGGGCGTGCTCGCCTTCACCATAGACCAGGGCGCCCATACCCAGCGTTACCAGGGTATCGTTGCGCTCGACGGAGCGACGCTGGAAGAAATCGCCGGCGTCTATTTCCGGCAGTCGGAGCAGATCCCGACCAAGGTGCGCCTTGGCGTGGCCGAGCTTCTCGATCGCGACGAAAACGGCAAGCCGCGCCATCGCTGGCGCGCCGGCGGCATGGTCGCCCAGTTCCTGCCGGAAGCGCCGGAGCGCATGCGCCAGCCCGACCTTTCCGGCGGTGATGGCGATGATGGTGAAAGCGCGTTCGGGGACGACGATCTCTGGGCCGAAGCCAAGGTGATGGTCGAAACGATCGACATGGACGAGTTGACCGATCCGATGGTCGGAACCGAGCGGCTGCTCTATCGCCTGTTCCACGAGCGCGGCGTCCGCGTCTACGAACCGCAGGCGGTCTACGACCGTTGCAGCTGCTCGCGCGAGAAGCTTCAGTCGGTGTTGTCCAACCTGAGCACGGACGACCTCGAAAGCACCATCGACGATGGCGAAGTCAAGGTGACCTGCGAGTTTTGCTCGACGACCTATCGCTTCGAAGCAAGCGAGGTGCGCCCGCAGTAGCGGGCGCCTCCGGCCGACTGGCCGCGATTTAGAGCGACGCTAGTCCGAAGGACGCGCTGTTCCGGATTGGCTTCAGTTCAGGGTGCGCACGAGCCCGGGTGAATCGAGCGAGAAGGCGGGGATGGCAACGTTGAAGGTCTCTCCGCCTTCCGATTCCATGCTGTAGTGGCCGAACATGACGCCTGAGGGCGTATCCAGAGGGCATCCGGACGAATACTCATAGGTATCGCCGGGATTGAGCAGCGGCTGCTCGCCGATGACGCCCGGACCGCTGACCTCGTCGACTTGCCCGTTCTCATCGGTAATGTGCCAGTAGCGCGTCATCAACCGCACGGACGCGTCCGAGTGGTTTGAGATGACGATGCGATAGCCCCAGACATAGCGGCCGTCATCGGGATCCGACTGCTCTTCGAGATAGTACGGCTCCACCGTAACTTCTATGTCGCGGGTCAAAGCGCGATACATGGGCATCACCTTGCTTCAGGTCTTTCAGGGTATTCTACAGCAAGATGGTTTCGTCAAGAATAACGGCAAGATTGTGCGATCCCATGATGGGACGGATGGCCGTGCTGACGCGATCGAGCGGGTGAAACGTGCCTGGCGCATTGGCGCCCCGCCGCCGGAAACCATATCGTGACGGCCGGCAAGCGGCGTTCGGCCGCCGTTGATCACGGCGGCCGTGTCTTCGTAAAATCAGGCCTTCACGGCCTTCAGCGCGCGGGCGAAATCTTCCACCACATCGTCGCTGTCCTCGATACCGGCCGAGAAGCGCACGGTTCCGGCGGAAATGCCGAGCTCTTCGCGGGCCTCGTCGGTCAGGTTCTTGTGCGTGGTCGTTCCCGGATGGGTGATCAGGCTCTTGCTGTCGCCGAGGTTGTTGGAGATGCGCACGATCTCCAGCGCGTTCTGCAGCGCGAAGGCAGCGTCCTTGCCGCCCTTCAGTTCGAAGGCGACGAGCGTCGATCCGCCGGTCATCTGCTTGGCGATGATGTCGGCCTGCGGATGATCCTTGCGGCCAGGATAGATGACCTTGGCGACCTGCGGCTGTTCTGCCAGGAAGTCGGCCACGCGGCGGGCCGTTTCCGTCTGCTGACGCACGCGCAACGGCAGCGTCTCGATGCCCTTCAGCAGCGTCCAGGCGTTGAACGGCGACATCGCCGGGCCGGTGTGGCGGAAGTAGTCGTGCAGGTGCTCGTTGATCCATTCCTTGTCGGAAAGCACGACACCGCCGAGGCAACGGCCCTGGCCGTCGATATGCTTGGTGGCGGAATAGACGACGATATGGGCGCCGAGTTCCAGCGGCTTCTGGAAGAGCGGCGTCGCAAAGACGTTGTCGACGACGACCTTGGCGCCGATCTGGTTGGCGAGCTTGGCAACGCCGGCAATGTCGATGACTTCGAGCGTCGGGTTGGTCGGGCTTTCCAGGAAGAAGACCTTGGTGTTCTTCTGGATCGCCTTTTCCCAGTTGGCGAGGTCGCGTCCGTCGACCAGCGTGCACTCGATGCCGTATTTCGGCGCCAGCGTCTCGACCACCCAGCGGCAGGAGCCGAAGAGGGCGCGGGCGGCGACGATGTGGTCGCCGGCCTTCAGCTGGCAGAGAATGGCGGCGGTGACGGCAGCCATGCCCGATGCCGTGGCGCGCGCATCCTCGGCGCCTTCCAGCATGCACATGCGCTTTTCAAACATGTCGTTGGTCGGGCTACCGTAGCGGGCGTAGATGAAGCCTTCGGTCTCGCCCTTGAAACGAGCTTCCGCAGCTTCCGACGTCTCGTAGACAAAGCCCTGGGTAAGGAAGATCGCCTCGGAGGTCTCTCCGTGCTGGGAACGGGTGGTCCCGCCATGGACCAGTTGCGTTGCGGGGCGCCAGTTTTTGCTCATGTGACGGTCACTTTCAAAAACAAAAAAACCGGCCGCGTGAAGGGCCGGTTTGACACCCGGCCTTTTTAGCTACTTGTTTAACGTGGCTGCAAGCCGACCGGCCAAATCACCACGGGATAAAGCTTCAATACTGCCAGGGTACGCTTGCGTCAATTCCCGGAGTTTGGTTTTGTCTCGCAACTGAAAAGAGGACTGCAATGGGCCGCGACACTGGGATTTTGGCCGATCGCGCGATCGCCGCGCTGTTAGAATCGGGACGCCTCAAAAGCGAGAAGCCGCTGGATGACGATCAGATCCAGCCGGCAAGCCTCGACCTGCGCCTAGGCTCGAAGGCTTTCCGCGTCCGCGCAAGCTTCATGCCGGGTCCGTCTCACCTCGTTGCCGACAAGCTCGACCGGCTGAAGCTGCACGTCGTCGATCTGACCGATGGCGCGGTGCTGGAAACGGGCTGCGTCTACATCGTGCCGCTGATGGAAAGCCTGGAACTGCCTGAGGGCATGTCGGCCTCGGCCAACCCGAAAAGCTCGACCGGTCGCCTCGACATCTTCACCCGCGTCATCACCGATCGCGCCCAGGAATTCGACAAGATCCCGGCCGGCTACAGCGGTCCGCTCTATCTCGAAATCAGCCCGCGCACCTTCCCGATCGTCGTGCGCCGAGGCTCGCGCCTGTCGCAGATCCGCTTCCGCATGGGCCAGTCTATCCTGTCGGAGCAGGAACTGCAGGCGCTGCACGAGAGCGACGTGCTGGTGGCGAGCGACAAGCCGAACGTCAGCGGCGGCGGCATCGCGCTGTCGATCGATCTGAAGGGCACCGGGCCCGAAGGCCTGATCGGCTATCGCGGCAAGCATCACACCGCCGTCATCGACGTCGACAAGAAAGCGCAGCACGCGATCTTCGATTTCTGGGAGCCACTCTACAGCCGCGGGCGCGACGAACTGATCCTCGATCCGGATGAGTTCTACATTCTCGTCTCGCGCGAGGCGGTGCATGTTCCACCGCTTTATGCGGCCGAGATGACGCCGTTCGATCCGCTGGTCGGCGAGTTTCGCGTGCATTATGCCGGCTTCTTCGATCCAGGCTTCGGCCATGCCTCGGCCGGCGGCACGGGCAGCCGGGCCGTGCTCGAAGTGCGCAGCCACGAGGTGCCGTTCATCCTCGAACACGGCCAGATCGTCGGCCGCCTGATCTACGAACACATGCTGGAACGGCCGGATGGTCTCTATGGCCTCGGCGTCGGCTCCAACTACCAGGCGCAGGGCCTGAAGCTCTCGAAGCATTTCCGCGCCGAGTAGGGGATTTCGCAGCGCCCCTTACGCGATCCCGCGCAAGGGTGCTTGACAGATCGCCTCGGTTCGGGAAGTTTCGCAGGCGCCGCGGGTGTAGTTCAGCGGTAGAACGCCAGCTTCCCAAGCTGGATGTCGTCGGTTCGATCCCGATCACCCGCTCCATTCTTCCTCGTCCCGTTCCTTGTGTAACCGCGTTCTCGTGGTGGCCTATGGTCAGCTGCGCTGCGGCCGGTTACTTTACCGCTCGATGAATCACCGCGGTTCCAAGGGCCGCCCCTGCCACATGAGACGTGCCGGCCGCTGCCCATGAAAGTTCTTTCCCTTTTCGCCCTTTGCGCATCCTTGATCGCGACGCCGCTTGCGGCCGAGGCCAAGGATCTGCCGCTGCTGTTCGACGCGCGCGAACGCATCGCCAAGCCCGATCTCACGGGCCTGGCGCGCCTGCGTTTCTTGACGACGGTGGATTTTCCGCCGTTCAACTTCATCGACCAGTCCGGCAAGCTTTCGGGATTTCATGTCGATCTCGTGCGCGAGATCTGCCGCGAGCTCGACATCGAGGCCAAATGCCAGATCCAGGCCGTGACCTATGCGGAGCTGCTGCCGGCGCTGGAAGAGGGGCAGGGCGAGGCGGTGGCCGCCGGTATCGCCGTCGGTCCGGAACTGCGCCAACGCTTCGCCTTTTCCCGCGCGTTCATGCGGCTTCCGGCGCGCGTCGCCGTCAACACCAAGGCGGCGGGCGCAGTCTCGGCGCCGAGCGATCTCAAGGGGAAGCCGGTCGGTGTCGTCGCCGGAACCACGCATGAGGCGATGTTCAAGGCGTTTTTCCCGAAGATCCAGGCCAAGGTCTATCCCGACCGCGAGGCCATGCTGACGGCTCTGCAGAAGGGCGATGTGCCGGCGGTGTTTTCCGACGGCATGCAGCTGTCCTTCTGGATCTCGGGTAGCGCTGCTGGCGGCTGCTGCACGCTTGTCGATGGCGCCTACTTCTCGCAGCGCTTCCTCGGTGAAGGCCTGACGATCATGAACCGCAAGTCCGAGCCTGCCCTGACCCAGGCGATCGATCACGCGCTGCTGGCGCTGTCGCGCAGTGGCCGCTTGGAGGAAATCTATCTGCGCTACTTCCCGAACGGAATCTACTAGGCGCCAGGACTTCTCGGCGTGATCACCGGCCGGCCTATCGGCGGAAGCGGGCGAGCGCGCCGCGCTCGATAGCGGCGCAGGTCAGCTTGTCGAGGCCAAGCCGGTCGCGCAGCAACTGCAGCAGGCGGATTTCTTCGTTGCGGATGCGCTGGTCGGCGGCCGCGATCTCCACGGCGAGCGCATAGGCCGTCTCGTGGAACTTTTCCGGCAGCGCTTCGCGCACGATCTCGAGCATGATGTCGAGCCCCTCGGGCGCCGCCAGCTGCGCCGAGCATTCATGGCCGATATGGACGAGGCTGTCCTCGTCGAAGCCGTCGAACACGGGCAGGAACTGAACCAGCCGGCCGATGCGGGCAAACTCGTCGTCGCTCATCTCGCGGTCGACCGCCGACATCATCACCATGACATAGATGAGAGCTTCGTGGTGGCTGAGGCTTGGTTGCATGGGCTTTCCGGCGGTAGAGCGATTCCAGGGATGGGACGGTTCCTGATCCGGAATTGCGTCGTTTGAAAGAGTTGAGCCGTCTGCCGCTTTCGGCAGACGGTCGAGAGCTGGGAATTGTCGCGGCTATTTACAAGTCCGGCTGCGAGGCGTCCACTCCGATGCCGAGGGTCGGATCGTCGAATGTCATCGGCGTGTGGCTGAGGTCGCGCGGATCGTCACCGTAAAAACCGAGCTTCGCCTGGCGTGCTGCGTCGGCGCGTTTTTCGAGGGTCGAGCCGGGAACCGGCGTTGCCCAGCCATTGTCGACGAGCCAGGTGGCAAGATCCTGTCCGCCAAGCGTGCAGGAGGCGGTGGCCGAAGGGCCGGAATCTCCTTCGGGCAGATCGCAGCTGATCGCACGTGCGCGCAGGAAGTTTCTGAAGGCGGTTCGCGCGACGATGCCGCAGGGCCAGCTCTTGCCGGCGCTTTCGCAGGTCCGCTCCGCTTGTTCCGGCTCGATGCCGTCGATCTGCAGCGTCAGCTTGTCGAACTGGATCACACCGGCGGCGACCGCCACCGGGCGATAGAGTACGGTCGGCCCGGCGGCCTTCGCTTCCTTCTTCGGTTCCGACAACGGCGCACGCGGTTCCACCCGTTCGAGCGGCGCACTGGTGACCGTATCGGGCAGGCCGAACTGCTGTGGCTCGATGGCGCGCGCCGCATTTTCCGTTGTGGGGGTGCCCTGCGGTTGCTCGCCGGTCGTCGCCGCGCCGCCGGAGGACGCGCCGGGGTCGAGCGGGACCTCGTCGTCGGCCTGATCCGGCGTCGCCTCGAAATCTGTCATGTCGGGCGTTTCGAGAACGAGTTCCGGTGTGGCGGCGGTCTCACGGTCGCGGATGGCAATAGCGCCCGCATAGAGGATGCCGGTGAAAAGGGCGATTGCGGCGATGCCGCCGGCAAGGGTGTAGAAATGCTGCCGCATCAGGAAGGACGTCCTATTGGCTGGCCCAGATAATTCGGGCGATCCATTCGATCTGGCTGGTCTCGAAGCTCCGGTTCGGATGCTCGGGATTGAGCGACAGAAGTTCGATCACACGCGGCGTCTGGCGCGTGAGCACCTTTGCCATGACCTCGCCCTCCTGCGTCTTCACCACGACCCGATCGCCACGCCGGATCGGCGCGCCGGGATCGACGATCAGGATGTCGCCGTCGCGGTAGAGCGGCAGCATGCTGTCTCCCTGGACCCCGAGCGCATAGGTGCCGCTGCGCTTTTCCGCATCCGTCGGAAAATCGATGACGTCCCAGCCCTGACCGGCGGGAAAGCCGCCATCGTCGAAGTAGCCGCCGGCACCCGCCTGGGCAAAGCCGATCAGCGGGATCGTGGCAGCGGCCACCGGCTCGGAAGGCGCTGGGGCCCCGTCCGGCTGCAGTAGGCTTGTGAACTGGTCCATGGTGGCGCCCGTCGCCCCCAGCACCTTGGCGATCGATTCTGTCGAGGGCCAGCGCTCGCGCCCGTCGGCGGAGCGACGTTTGGATTTGTTGAAGGAGGTCGGGTCGAGGCCGGCACGGCGCGCGAGGCCGGACGGCGAGAGCTGGTGGCGCTCGGCCAGGGTGTCGATAGCGTGCCAGATCGTGCCGTGAGACAACATGACGAGAGATCCAGGCCGGGCAGGCGGCCACTTGCTGCTTTGGTTCCCGGCCACACTACCGAAACGCTGCAGGGCGGTAAAGAATCGGGAGGAAAATAGTCCTCTTTCCGTCATTTGCTTTGCGGGACGCGGCCCCTATAGTTCCGGTGATGGGCAGGACAGGCTTTCGGTGGAGGGCGTTTTGTTGATGCGCATGAAAGCGGAACGCCTGCTGATCGTCGCCATGCTTGCCGCGGTCGCCGGGCTTGCGCTCGAAGATCGCCTGCTTGAGATGGGGCGCCTCGCAACGCTTCTCGGTGCCGCCGGTCTGGTGGTTGCGATCGTGCTTGCTTCGCTGCGGGTGTCGCATCACGCCGAGGTTCTGGCATCCAAGGTCGGCGATCCCTATGGCACGATGATCCTCACGCTGTCGGCGGTGCTCGTCGAAGTCGTCGTGCTGGCGATCATGATGACCAGCGAGACCTCGCCGACGCTGGTGCGCGACACGATCTATGCGGCCGTCATGCTCGACATCAACGGCATCCTGGGCCTCGCAGCCCTTCTCGGAGGTCTGAAGCACGGCGAACAGCCCTATAATGACGATTCCGCCCGCACCTACAGCGTGATGATCCTGACGGCGATGGGGATTTCTATGATCGTGCCGGAATTCGTGCCGGCGGCGAAATGGCATCTCTACTCGGCCTTCACCATTGGCGCGATGATCACGCTCTACGCCCTGTTCCTGCGCATGCAGGTGGGCGTGCACAGCTACTTCTTCAGCTACAGCTATCCGAAGGCGAAGGGCGAGGGGAGCGCGAGAGAGGGCGGCCCCGACCAGCCGGTGTTGCCGTCGATCGTGATCCTGATCCTCGGCATCGTACTGATTGGTGTGCTGGCGGAAGTGATGTCGTCGCTGCTGACATCGGGCTTGAAAGGGAGCGGTGCACCGCCGGCTGTCACGGCCATCGTCGTCGCGGCGATTTCCGCCTCTCCGGAGATCATGACCGCCATGCGCGCCGCTCTCGCAAATCGCATGCAGGCGGTCGTCAATATCGCGCTCGGCGCTTCGCTTTCGACCGTCATCCTGACGGTGCCGGTGATGGAGGCGATCGCGCTCTATACCGGCCAGCCGTTCCTGATGGCGATGTCGCCGGTGCAGACGGTGATGGTGACGATCACGCTGATCGTTGCCGCGATCAACCTCAATGACGGCCAGACCAACGCCATCGAGGGCATGACGCATTTCGTGCTGTTTGCCACCTTCGTCATGCTCTCGGCGATCGGGCTCTGAACGGGCCGCCGGGCGAAGTCAGGCCGTCGCCTTTTCCTGCGCCTTCCTGGCGACCACCTCTTCATAGGCGGCCTGGAGCGTGGCGCGCACCCGTGGCGGGCCATCGAGCGGCATCCCCAGATGGTCGTGCCGCAGCTCTTCCATGAAGCGATCCCAGAGCGCCGGGCCGCCGTTCTCCATGAGTTCGGCGCGAATGCTGAGCTCTTCGCTGACCGGCAGGTAGCGCCGTCCCCAGGCACCGAGCTGGGCCATGATCGGCACGAGCGCAATCGTCATTTCCGTCAGGCTGTAGATCGCCTTCTGCTTGTGCGTGGGGTCGTCGCGCTTCGTCAGCATTCCCTGTTCGACCAGCATCTTCAGCCGATCCGCAAGGATATTCGATGAGATACCCTCCTGCGATCGCAGCAGCTCCCGGAAGTGCCGTTTGCCGCCGAAGATCATGTCGCGAATGATCAGCAGGCTCCATTTGTCGCCGAACACTTCGAGCGAAAGATTGATCGGGCAACCCGAGCGCATGTCGTCCTTCATTGGCACCTCTTTAAAACCGCTTGCATTATCGCATCACTGACGCTAACGTTCAACTGATTTCAAAATTATAGCAGTTCATAATCGAAACCAGTTGCGTATAAGCCATCGGTTTCCGACCCAGAGGAGGCAAGACATGACTGCCAGATCCGTGGAACATTCGAGCTTCAACATTGAACGCAGCTTCAAGGCGACACCGGTTGAGGTGTTCAGGGCGTTCTCGGAGCCAGCCGCAAAGGAGCGCTGGTTCGTCAACGTCGAAGCCGGGGCGCAGATCACCCACGACTTCCGCGTCGGCGGCCGCGAAAGCGGTCGCTTCAGCGTGGACGACGGGACGACCTATTACGACGATACCGTCTATCTCGATATCGTCGAGAACCGCAGGATCATCTTTGCCTATACGATGACGCAGAACGACAGGCGGATTTCTGCCTCCGTCGCCACGGTCGATATCCAGCCTGCGGGCACCGGCACGCGCCTCGTCTTTACCGAACAGGTGGCCTTCCTCGACGGGCTCGACAAGCTCGAGTACCGCCGCGGAGGCTGGGAAGAGTTGATGGGGGCGTTGGCCAAGGAACTCGGCGAGGCGGTTGCTGCCTGAGGCACAACGTTTGGCCGCGCATAGCGCGCATAGCGATCAATATCCCGGAGGACACGTGCTGGTCCTCCGGGATTTTTCTAGTGCATGGCAGCGATCGCGCTGCCGGCGATGCCGACGGAGAAGAGCGTGAGGCAGACGGCGGCGATCCGGCGCGGCAGGTGCGAAGTCGAAAGACCCTTGGACATCTGCACCAGCAGGGCGCCGGCCCCGATCCAGGTCGACCCGGCGGCGATGACCAGCAGGGAGAAGCCGGCGATCCAGGGCCAGACGGCTGCCAGTCCTGTCTGCGGCAACAGCACCAGGGCGACGATCAGGGCTTTCGGATTGAGCAGCGTCGTGACGAAGACTTGTCGGATGGAGATGACGACACCTTCGCTGCGCTCGGCATCGGTCGTCCAGAGCGCATAGGCGAGGTAGAGAACCCAGCAGGCGGCAATGAGCCTCAGCGCCAGGCCGAGGTTCGGATGGGCGGCAAGGAACGGTGCGAGCAACGCGACGGCGGGAATGATCACCGCGAGATAGCCGCCGAGCTCGCCGGTCAAAAGCGGCAGCGACCGGCGAAACCCGGCCGATGCGCCGGAGAGCCAAAGCAGCGTATTCGTCGGACCGGGCGTCGCGAGCAGGGCGAGGGCGGCAAGGGCAAAGGCGAGCGGCTGCATGTCGTTGGGACCCGAGTTTCATGGTCGTTATCGCTGCCTTCTAGCAGCGGCGCAAGCGCCGGTTCTTGATCTCCATCAAGCTTGCTGTCCGATCCGTGGTGCAAGCCACCCCAAGAAATCGCCACAGCGCCGCCCCGACATGCCCCTTCCGCGCCCGTCGCGGCCGCGCTATCAGACGGGCTCCGCCGCTTCTCCTCCCGCCGGCGTGATCGAGGCTCCCATGAACAAGACCGTCCTGTCAGGCATCGTCATGACGACGTTTTCCTATTTCCTGTTTTCGCTGCAGGATGCGTCGGTCAAATGGCTGGTCGTCGGCTACTCGGTCTGGCAGATCCTGTTTACCCGCAGCATCACCATTCTCCTGCTCTGCCTTGTGATCGGTCGCGGCAAGCTGGTGCGCAGCGCCATCTCGTCGCCGGTGATCAAACCGCTCTTCGTGCGCAATCTTTTGCTGCTCGCTGCCTGGCTTTCCTATTTCAACGCGGCGCGCGACCTCGGCCTGGCGGAGATGACCACCCTTTACTACGCCGCGCCGATCATCGTGACGCTGCTTGCTGTACCGATCCTGAAGGAGGACGTTCCGCCGATCCGCTGGTTCGCCGTGTTCATCGGTTTCGTCGGCGTGCTCATCGCCTGCGATCCGCTCGGCACCGGCATGAAACTGTCGCTGCCGGTGTTCCTGGCGCTTATCGCCGCCGTCTTCTGGGCGATCGGCACGGTCATGCTGCGCAAGACGGCACTTCAGGAAACGACCCTGGTGCAGATGACGATCTCCAACGTCTTTTTCATCGGCATGACCGGGCTTGCCGTCGGCTTTTTCTGGACGCCGCCTGCGCTCTTCGACGTCGCGCTGATGGCCGGAACCGGCGTCATCGCCGGCATCGCCCAGTACGCGTTGTTCGAGGGTATGCGCCGGGCACCGATCTCGGTGATCGCGCCGTTCGAATATACCTCGCTCGTCTGGGCCTTCGGACTCGGCTTCCTAATCTGGGGCGACGTTCCGGCCATGAACGTCTTTGCCGGCGCCGGGCTGATCTTTGCGGCTGGCCTGCTGATCATCGTCGGCGAACGACTGGCGCATCGGCGCGCCGGTGCCGCCGCTTAGAGATACGGGACGGATGGAAACCGTCGTCATGCTTTGATGACGAGCGCCTCGGGAACACGGCCGGTCAGCCGGAAGAACATGTGTGAGGTCACGAGCACGTTTGGGTCGGCAAGATGCTGGTCGAGTGCTTCCAGATCGGCATCGAGCTCGGCCTGGCCGATGAAGCCTTCGGCGACAAGCCCGCCGCGGACATTGTCGATGAAATCCCGAAGGATCGGCCGGCGGTCGTGACCCGGCGGATAGACATGCTCGACCGCGTCGACGGATATCGCCTCGATACCGGCGTTCCGGAACAGACGATGCAGCCGGCGACCGATATTGAGGTCGATGCCTCTGGCGGCGGAATAGGCGACATAGGCGGCAAGCAGCCTGTCCCAGGCGGCAAGCGGCGGATCGCAGATATGTCCGAGGAAATCGGCCTCGAAGCTCGCGATCCAGCCACCCGGCCGTACCAACGACACCATTTCGAGCACGATCAGCTCTGGCCGCGGCACGTTGACGAGCACCAGCCGCATATGAGCGCCGTCGAAGGAACGGCGCGGCAGGCCTGTCGCATAGGCATCGCCCTCGCGCACATCCACCTGGGGGAGCGCATGGCCGGCAACGAAACGGCGGGCGAGTTCGACAAAATTCGGATCGCGTTCGATGCCGAGCACCGATCCGTTTGGCCCGACGCGTTTGCCAAGTAGGTGCAGAACCCCACCGGGGCCGCAGCCAAGATCGACGACGCGTTCGCCCGGCCGGATTCCGACCCGTTCGAGCTGCTGGTCGGAATCAGGGGCGAGATTGGCAATCTGTCGTTTCAGGCGTTCTTCTTCGGGCCCGGCGCGCCCAAGAAGATAGAGATCAGGCTCGCTCATGGCGTGTCCCCCTCTGACCTCGCGGAGGATGCGCCTGCGCGCGAAGAGCGTCAATCAGAAGATGCTGATAAGCTTAACGCACGCCGGACGTCATGAAACGTCGCTCGGGAGTTTCTTCATAGATCACAAGACCTTCGCGGCGGTAGAACGCCACCGCCGGATTGGTCGTCAGCACGCTGAGCTGCACGGGCAGGCCGATCGCCCTTGCTTCACCGAGCACTTGGCGAAGCGCGATCGCACCGTAGCCGCACTTCTGGTGACCGGGCGCGACGTAAAGCTTGTTCACCCAGAAATGGTCCTCGCGCCGCGTGACCGATACGCAGCCGACATCCTCGTGCCCCACGGCGATGATGCGATACTCGCCGAGGATGAGTGCATCCGCCAGCCGAGGCCGCCAGCTGCCCCAAAGCGCGATCGCATAGTTGCGCATACAGGCTTCTTCCAGCCAGCGCAGATAGGGTTCGTCGTCGGGGACGGCGGGGCGGAGGGCGGCTTTGGTCATGGTTTCGTCATGGAGTGTGGTTCAATCCGCGCAGGCCTAGCACCACAACCGTAACAGAGTGATGGCGGCCGGGTGGGCGCTAAGCCGGCAAGGGCCTCGAGCAGGCCGTGCTCAAACGAAAACAGGCCCTCAAGGGGCCTGCTTCCAATGCTATTCAGCGAACCTTACGCCGCCTGCTTCTTCTCGCCATAGGGGTCGAAGCGGCCGTAGAAGGTCTCGCCGCGTTCGGCCATTTCCTTGAGGAGTGCCGTCGGCTTGAAGTGGTTGCCATAATCCTTGGCGAGCGTCTCGCACATCTCGACGAAGGCCTTCACGCCCATGCCGTCGATGTAGGAGAGCGTGCCGCCGGTGTAGGGAGCAAAGCCGAAACCGAGGATCGAGCCGACGTCTGCTTCGCGCGGATCGGTGACGATGCCTTCTTCCATGGTGCGGGCCGCTTCGAGCGCGATCGTCGCGAGAAGCCGCTGCTTCAGCACCTCGACATCGATCTTGTCTGCGTTCTTCTGCGGATAGAGGGTTTTCAGCTCCGGCCACAGATACTTCTTGGCGGGCTTGGCCGGATACTCGTAGAAGCCCTTGCCGTTCTTGCGACCGCGACGGTCGAGATCGTCGACCATCTTGTTGATCAGCGCCAGGTGCTTGGGATCGACAGCCTTTTCGCCGAGGTCGGCGACGGTGGCCTTGAGGATCTTCTGGCTGAGGTCGATCGCCACTTCGTCGTTGAGCGACAGCGGGCCGACCGGCATGCCGGCCATCTTGGCGGCATTTTCGATCATCGCCGGCGGCACGCCTTCGATCAGCATGTCATAGGCTTCGTGGATGTAGCGGAAGACGCAACGGTTGACGTAGAAGCCGCGGGTGTCGTTGACGACGATCGGCGTCTTCTTGATCGCCGCGACATAGTCGAGTGCCACGGCGAGCGCCCTGTCGCCGCTCTCCTTACCGAGGATCACTTCCGTCAGCATCATCTTCTCGACCGGTGAGAAGAAGTGGACGCCGATGAACTGGCCGGGGCGCTTGGAGTTCTTGGCAAGACCGGTGATCGGCAGCGTCGAGGTGTTGGAGGCAAAGATCGCGTCTTCGGCAATCACCGCTTCCACCTTCTCGATCACGTCCTTCTTGACCTGGCGATCCTCGAACACCGCTTCGACGACGAGGCCGGCGGTCTTCAGGTCATTGTAGTCGGCCGAAGGGGTGATACGGGCAAGCAGCGCCTCGCCCTCTTCCTTGGTCAGGCGGCCCTTGCCGATCGAATCCTTGACCAGGCCTTCCGAATGCGCCTTGCCCTTTTCGGCCGCTTCCATGTCGCGGTCGATCAGCGTCACCGCAATGCCGGCAGCAGCCGTCACATAGGCGATCGAGGCGCCCATGAAGCCGGCGCCGACGACGCCGACATGCTTGAATTCGGACTTCGGCACGCCGGCCGGACGACGGGCGCCCTTGCCGAGTTCCTGCATCGAGACGAACAGCGAGCGGATCATCGAGAAGGCTTCGGTCGTTTGAAGGATCTCGGTGAAGTAGCGCTGCTCGATCTTGAGCGCCGTGTCGAACGGTACCTGCAGGCCTTCATAGACGCACTTCAGGATCGCGACGGCGCCCGGATAGTTGCCGTAGGTCTCGCGGCGCAGGATGCCGGAAGCGGCCGGCCAGAGCTGGGCCGAAGCCGGCGTCCAGATGCCGCCGCCCGGAACCTTGTAGCCCTTTTCGTCCCACGGCTGGACCGGCTTCAGGCCGTTCTTGATCATCGCCTTGGCCGCGTCGACCAGCTTGTCGGCATCGACGACTTCATGCACCAGGCCAAGCGCCTTGGCGCGGGCTGCCGTCAGCGACGAGCCTGTCGTCATCATCTGCAGCGCGTCCTGCGCATTGGTCAGGCGCGGCACGCGCTGGGTGCCGCCGGCGCCCGGGAAAATGCCGACCTTGACTTCCGGCAGCGCGATCTTGACCGACTTGGAATTCGACGCGACACGGCCGTGGCAGGCGAGCGAAAGCTCGAAGGCGCCGCCCATGCAGGTGCCGTTGATCGCCGATACCCATGGCTTGCCCGAGGTTTCGAGCTTGCGGAAGAGCCCGGTCATGCGGCCAACGAGGTCGAAGAGCTTCTGGGCGGCGTTATCCGGATCCTTCTTCTTTTCTTCCTGCTGGAAGGTGAACATCGACTTGATCATCGAAAGGTCGGCGCCGCCGGAGAAGCTCGACTTGCCGGACGTAAAGACGACGCCCTTGACCGTTGCGTCGGCCGTGGTCTGGTCGACGATGGCGTTGAGCTCTTCCATCACCTCCTGAGTGAAGACGTTCATCGACTTCTCAGGCATGTCCCAGGTGACGAGCGCGATGCCGTCAGCGTCGGTCTCGATCTTGAAATTGGTGTAATTCGTCATGGTTCTCCCCCTCAGTAGAGAATGGGTTCGATCTGCAGCGAGACGTTCGATCCGCCGCTGTAACGTTGCTTGCTGGTGTTGGTGGCGATCAGCCGGCCGTCGCGCTCGACGCGGATGGTGAAGCCCGCGTCGACAGTCTTGTCGAGTTCGGGCTTCGGCACCTGCAGCACGAAGGGCACGCGGGTGGCCTTGCCGTCGCTGACAACCGAAGTCTCGGCGATCAGCTTGGCGGCCACGTCCATCACGCCCTGCTCTTCGAGCCGGATCGTGACGGTGCCGGCCGGAACCGGGCCGCTCGCGACATTGGAGATCGCACCGGTGAGCGTGAAGCTGTCGCCGCCTTCCTCCTCGTCGGAGACGCAGCCCGCGGCTGCAAGCAGCCCCAGGCCCATCACTCCGAGTAGGGTGCGGCGCATCACGTCCATCGTCAGACCCTTTCGATGATCGTGGCCGTGCCCATGCCGGCGCCGATGCAGAGCGTGACGAGCGCGGTGTTGAGATCGCGGCGCTCCAGTTCGTCGAGCACGGTGCCGAGGATCATCGCGCCGGTTGCGCCGAGCGGATGGCCCATGGCGATCGCGCCGCCGTTGACGTTGATCTTGTCGTGTGGGATGTCGAAGGCCTGCATGTAGCGCAACACGACGGCGGCGAAGGCTTCGTTGAGCTCGAAGAGGTCGATGTCCGACAGCTTCATGTCGGCGCGCTTCAGGAGCTTCTCGGTGACGTCGACCGGGCCGGTCAGCATCAGTGCCGGATCGGAGCCGATGTTGGCGAAGGCGCGGATGCGGGCGCGCGGCTTCAGGCCCATGCTTTCGCCGCCGGCCTTGGAGCCGAGCAACACGGCAGCAGCGCCATCGACGATGCCCGAGGAGTTGCCGGCGTGGTGCACGTAGTTGATCTTCTCAATTTCAGGATGCGCCTGGATGCCGACGGCTTCGAAGCCGCCCATTTCGCCCGGCATCTGGAAGGACGGGTTGAGCGAAGCGAGCGCCTGCATGTCGGTGCCCGGACGCATGTGCTCGTCGCGGTCGAGGATGGTCAGGCCGTTCTGGTCCTTGAAGGGCACGACGGACTTCTTGAAGTAGCCCTGTTCCCAGGCGTGCGCCGCACGCTTCTGGCTTTCGACCGCATAGGCGTCGACGTCGTCGCGGCTAAAACCGTACTTGGTGGCGATCAGGTCGGCCGAAACGCCCTGCGGCATGAAGAAGGCCGGCAGGTTGACTGAGGGGTCCATGAACCAGGCGCCGCCCGACATGCCGAGGCCGACGCGCGACATCGATTCAACGCCGCCGGCAATCACGATGTCGTCGGCGCCTTGGGCGATCTTGGCTGCGCCAAAGTTGACGGCGTCGAGGCCGGAGGCGCAGAAGCGTGAAATCTGCATGCCAGGCGCACGGGTCGAATAACCGGCTTCGAAGGCGGCAGCCTTCGGGATCACCGCGCCTGCGTCCATCACAGGATCGACGCAACCCATGATGATGTCGTCCACGGTCGAGGTGTCGAGGTCGTTGCGGTCACGCACCGCTTCCAGCATCTTGGCTGCCAGGCGAACGGACGGCACTTCGTGCAGCGATCCGTCCTTCTTGCCACGGCCGCGCGGTGTGCGCACGTGGTCGTAAACGAAGACTTTCGTCATGTCTCATCTCCCTTTCGGCAGCACCGTCAGGTGCTGCCCGTCAAAACATTTTAGATCGAACCCGCGGCGGGATTAGAAAGCGGCCGCATCAAGCGCCATCAGCGTGTCGGCGCCGGTTTCGATGCGGGCCTTGCGCAGGGCCGTTTCCGGCAGGATCCTTTCCATGAAGAAGGTCGCGGTGATCAGCTTGTTCTTCAAATAGTCTGCGCGCGCCGTTTCGCCAGAGGCAAGCTTTTCCTCGGCGGTCTTGGCGATCTTCGCCCACATGTAACCAAGGACGACGAGACCGAAGAGGTGCATGTAGTCGGTCGAGCCGGCGCCGGCATTGTCGGGTTTGGCCATGGCGTTCTGCATGAACCACATGGTGGCCGCCTGCAGGTCGTTGAGGCCCTTCTTCAGCGCCTTGGTATAGGCGGCGAGCTTTTCGTTGCTGCGGTTTTCCTCGCAGAAATCGCCGATCTCCTTGAACAGCGCCATGATGGCGCGGCCGCCGTTGAGGCCCAGCTTGCGTCCGACGAGGTCGAGCGCCTGGATGCCGTTGGCGCCTTCATAGATCATCGCTATGCGGGCATCGCGGACATACTGGCTCATGCCGTGTTCTTCGATGTAGCCGTGACCGCCGAACATCTGCTGCGCCATGACGGCATGGTCGAAGCCCTTGTCGGTGAGTACGCCCTTCAGGATCGGCGTCATCAGGCCGAGGACGTCGTCGGCCGTCTGGCGGTCGGCATCATTGTCGGAGCGGTGGGCGATGTCGGACTTGAGCGCGGTCCAGAGCGTGAAGGCGCGGCCGGCTTCGTTGAAGGCCTTGATCGTCATCAGGGTGCGGCGCACGTCCGGATGCACGATGATCGGGTCGGCCTTCTTGTCCGGCGCCTTCGGGCCGGAGAGCGAACGGCCCTGGATGCGGTCGCGCGCATAGTTGGCGGCATTCTGGTAGGCGATTTCGGCAATCGAGAGACCCTGCAGGCCGACGCCGAGGCGCGCCTCGTTCATCATCACGAACATGGCGTTGAGGCCCTTGTTCTCCGTGCCGATGAGATAGCCTTCGGCCTCGTCATAGTTCATGACGCAGGTCGAGTTGCCGTGGATGCCCATCTTGTGTTCGATCGCGCCGCAAGAAACGCCGTTGCGTTCGCCCGGCTCGCCGGCGGCATCAAGCCTGAATTTCGGTACGATGAACAGTGAAATGCCCTTCACACCCTCGGGCGCGCCCTCAATGCGGGCGAGCACCAGATGGATGATGTTGTCCGACATGTCGTGTTCGCCGGCAGAGATGAAGATCTTCTGGCCGGAGATCTTGTAGGCGCCGTCGCCGGTGGGCACTGCCTTCGTGCGCAGGAGGCCGAGGTCCGTCCCGCAATGCGGCTCGGTGAGATTCATCGTTCCGGTCCAGGTGCCGGCAACCATCTTCGGCAGGTAGGCCTGCTTCTGCTCGTCCGTGCCATGCACGAGGATCGCGGCGATCGCGCCCTGGGTGAGGCCCGGATACATGGTCAGTGCCATGTTGGCCGACGACATGTATTCGCCGACGGCGGTGTGCAGCGTATAGGGCAGGCCCTGGCCACCGAATTCTTCGGGCACGGCAAGGCCAAGCCAGCCGCCTTCGCGGTAGAGGTCGAAGGCTTCCTTGAAGCCCTTCGGCACGCTGACCGAACCGTCGTCGCGACGCTTGCAGCCTTCCTGGTCGCCGGAAAGGTTGACCGGAAACAGAGCTTCTTCGGCAAGCTTGGCAGCTTCGCCGACGATCGCTTCGATCATGTCGGGCGTCGCATCGGCAAATCCGGGCAGGTTGTTGTAGCGCTCGATGCCGAGCACGTCGTTCAGGATGAAGAGGGTATCGTCGACCGGAGCCTTGTAGATGGGCATTCTTTCCTCGCCTTTGGTGCTTCGGGCTGCCGTCTCTCGTCGTCGACGCCCGGTTGCAGGATGCCGGATGCGCCGCCATCCTCATTGATTCCAGGGCATCGTCTCCCTCCCGTGCTTCCACGGGACATCGGGATGCTCCAGGGCGGTCTCGCATCGTTGGCCGGATGCTACAAAATTTTGACGTTTGCGTAAACGTCAAAAATTGCGTGTCGTGCAGATTGGTGGCGTGTGGGGGAGGTCGGCGGCACCGCGGCGCCTCAACTTCGCACGATCCTGCCAAATCGTTAAAAAATCATCCGCAGGTTAACCGCTTGTTTACCACGTTTCGTGAAAGGTGCGTGTTGAGATGGTCAAAGCTGCAACCTGTCCTGGCGTCGCATCGTTGTAGTTTTGCCCGCGTCGGAAGCGCCACAGGGGTGAAGAAAGCAGTTTTCTTCCGTGACGACTTTCGAGATGGCCGACGACAGGGGCGAAGAACAACATGAGTGGATTGCGATCAAATCCTCAGCGCGCAGGCAGCCAGTCCTATAGCGAGCGGCCGTCGCTCGACGCCTTGAACCGCACCATCGAAGGATTGGAGGCGCGGATCGAAGGCCTGATGAGCGGCACGGCCCGCGACCCGGCGCCAAGGCCGCCCGAGCGCCAGCCCGCCCGCGAACCCGTGCGGGAAACGGCCTCGCCCCGCGATGCCGTCGCCGAAATCATGCAGCGCCAGCGCAGCCTCAGCACCTCGCGCGAGCGCCCGACGCTTCGCGACCGGATGCCGCAGCGCGAGCCGGAACGTTATGCCCCCGAACGACCCGTTTCCGAGCGCTTCGTCGAAGAGCCGCGCCAGCAACCGCTTCACAGCCAACCTCCGCGGCCCGCCTCCGCGGTCAACGATATCGCCGAAGCGCTTATCGGTTTGCGCCAGGACCTGAAGCGCGACATCACTGACGGCCTGACGCGCGAGATGAATTCGCTGCGCTCCGAAATTCGCGGCATCAAGGCGCAGGCGCAGGATCACAGCTTTGCCGAAGACGTGCGCGGCGACATGCAGCGCCTTGCCGACAGCATCCAGCATCTCGGCCGCCAGGCATCGCCCGCCCAGGCCGATGCGCTGCGCGGCGATTTTGACGACCTGCGCGCGATGATCGACGGTCTCGCGCGCGAAGACAGCATGCGCCGGATGGAGAACCGCTGGAGCGGTGTCGAAGACCGGTTGATCGCCTTTGATCAGAACCGCGACGACGAACTGGTCGCGCTCGCCTATCGCCTGGACGAAATCAAGTCGCAGATCGGCTCGCTCCAGGGAAGCTCCGCCGTCGACGCGCTGGAAGACAAGCTGATCGCCGTCGCCCAGGCGATCGAAATGCTCGGTCGCCAGATCCAGCCGGACGATCGCCGCCTCGTCTCGCAGTTTGCCGATCTCGACAGCCGTCTCGACGAAATCAGCCGCGCCATCGCGGCCAACACTCGCATGACGTCCGGGCTGGATTCCGGCTTTGTCAATCGCCTGGAAAGCCGGCTTGGCGATCTCTCCCGCCAGATCGACAGCCTGTCGCGCCCGAACGACGGTGGGCTCGGTGCGCGCCTCGAAGCCTTGACCGTCCGGGTCGAGGATCTCGCCGGTGAAAAGGCGGCTGCCCGCTTGGAAGAGCGGCTGGACCAGCTGTCGCTGATGATGGAGCGCAGCAGCAGGACCGCGCAGTCAGACCTCAACGATTACCTGTCGGACATTTCCCGCAAGATCGAAGCTCTCGACCAGGGCAGCGTCAACGACGCGCTCGCCGAACGGTTGGACTATCTCGCCCGCCGGATCGACGAGCTTGACGCCCATGGCGCCCAGCCCGCGTCCGATCCGCGTTTCGACCGGCTGGAAGATCGCCTGGTCGGTATCGCGCAGCGTCTGGAAGAGACCTACGCCGCGCCGTTCGACGACCGCGCAGCACTTCAGAACCTTGAAGCCCAGATTGCCAACCTGTCGACGCTGGTCAGCCAGCCGCGGGCGGACGTCGCCCAAAGCGCCATGCCCGTCGACTACGAAAGCCGCATGACCGCGCTCGAGGACTATTTCTCGACCAGCGACGAGTACATCGTGGAAGCCGCGCGCCAGGCCGCCGAAGCTGTGATGGAAGCCTATTCCAAGAACGGCCCTTCGCAGGCCTCCGCCGGTGGCGATCTGGCAGCGATCTCGGCACTCGCCGAAGACTTGAGGACGCTTGAGGACTTGAGCCGTTCCAGCGAGGAGCGGACCGCGCGCACCTTCGAGGCGCTGCACGAAACGCTCGTCCACATTGCCGACAAGCTGGAGCGCATCGAAAACCGCGAGCCGGCAATGGCGGCGCAGCCTGCCATGGCGGTGGTGCGCGAAGCGGCTCAGATGCCGCGCGCCGCACAGCCGGAGTTCCACGACCCCTTCGGTGGCGGCGATCTTGATGATCGCTACGACGACCTGCAGCGCAATGTCCGTGCCCTCCAGGCAGAGGACCAGGCCGTCGCGGTTCAACCCGCCGAACCGGCAACAGCCCTTGCCGACGATGCGCAGATTTCGACCGTCGAGCTCGAAGAAGAGCGCGAGCCGGCTGCCGCCGCCCGCACCGGCCTGCTCGCCGGCCTCACCCGGCGCTTTTCCGGCAAGCGCTCGGAACCGGCGCCGGAACAGGCACGCAAGCTCGTCGAGCCGACCCCGTCGATCGATCCCTCCGAAATGCTCGCGCCGGAAGAAGCGAACCAGCTGCTCGAGCCGGGCTCCGGCGTTCCCGACGTGAAGAAGATCCTGGAACGCGTGCGCGCCGGGCAGATGAACAAGGCAGGCATCCAACCGGCCGATGGCGACAAATCGGACTTCATCGCCGCCGCCCGCCGCGCCGCCCAGCTTGCCGTCGAAGAGACCGACACCCTCAACAAGACCGGCGACAAGGCCGCGACGTCCGGCATCGGCGGCGCCTTCGCCCGCCATCGCCGGCCGATCCTCATGGCCGTCGGCGCCGTTCTTTTGGCGATCATGTCTTACCCGCTGGTCAGCTCGATGCTGAACAAGGACGAGATGCCGGTCGAACGGGTCGCGGTCATCGAGAAGACGGTCACTCCGCAGGCAGCCGAGTTCAAGGCCGCCGACGACCATCTGGTGCAGGGCACGACCGTCGCGGCGCAGGAAGCACCGGTTACCGCGTCTGAGACGGCCGTTGCGCCGCCGCTCGATTCCGTCGAAACGCCCGTGAAGCCTGCCGAGGCCTCGATCGCGGTGACGGCAACGACCGTGCCGACGACCACCTTTGCAACGCCCGAAGACAAGGCGCCGATGCTTGCGCCGGTCGCCGAAACGAAGACGCCGGTCACCGAGTTCCAGCCGGCTCCGGCCGCAGCGTCGCCGGTGGCGAACGCTTCGCTCGCCAGCGCGCCGGCCGATGGCGCCGAGATGACCCCGGCGACGACAGCTGCTGCCGCTGTGCCCACCGACGTCGTGTTGCCGGAAGGTTTCGGTCCGGTCGCGCTGGTGACCGCGGCCAAGGGCGGCGACCCGCTCGCCTTCTACGAAATCGCCGTGCGCTTCACCGAGGGCCGTGGTGTTCAGGAAAACATGGCTGAAGCCGCCAAATGGTATCAGCGCGCCGCCGATGCCGGTGTCGTGCCGGCACAGTACCGCCTCGCGACCCTTTACGAGAAGGGCACCGGCGTGACGCGCGACGCGGCGAAGGCGAAGGCGCTCTATATCGCTTCCGCTGGCCAGGGCAACGCCAGCGCCATGCACAACCTCGCGGTGATGCTGGCAAGCGGCCGCGATGGCGCGCCTGACTTCAACGAGGCAACGAAGTGGTTTGCGAAGGCGGCCGAGCTCGGCATCCGCGACAGCCAGTTCAACCTTGCGGTTCTCTATGCCCGTGGCAACGGCGTGCCGCAGGACCTGACGGAATCCTACAAGTGGTTCTCGGCGGCTGCCCGCGAAGGCGATCTCGATGCCGGCGCCAAGCGCGACGAAGTTGCCAAGGCGATGAAGCCGGAGCAGCTCGAAAGCGCCAAGGCCAAGGCGGAAGCCTGGAAGGCTGAGCCGGTCGACGCCAAGGCAAACAGCGTCGACGTTCCGGATGCCTGGGTTGGCCCGGCCAACAAGACCGCCAGCGTCGACATGAGCAAGGCGGTCCGCAACATCCAGGCGATCCTCAACAACAACGGCTTTGACGCTGGCAAGCCGGATGGCCAGATGGGCAAGAAGACCGTCGCCGCCATCAAGGCCTTCCAGAAGTCGGTCGGCCAGGAGCCGACGGGCGAAATCACCGAGCAGTTGGTCAAGGAATTGCTGAAGCGCAATTCCTGACCCTTGGGCCTTGCGCCGTAATAAAGCCGCAGAGCCGGGCGACACGGGTTGCGGGTGGCGCAGCCATCCGCCATGTGGCTGAAAAGGTTGAAATCTCGGGCTGCTGCATAATTCCTTAATCGGAATCGGGCTAAGGAAGAGCCGATGCAGCAATCAAGGTCCGATTCGTGGCCTTGGCACGTCCTGGCGGAAGCGCAACGCTGCAGGAGTGCATGACGGAGGCCGCCTCGCCCTCGGGAGAGGTGCCGGCCCTTCGAATATTCCCTCAATCGTGGTGATTTGATTGCCACACTGACTGGTTCGCCCGCATCGCGGGCCGTTGGCATATCGAGGTCCCGGCGTGTCGATTTATCTGCCCATCGCAGAGTTGTCGGTGAACATACTCATCATTCTCGGTATGGGCGCCGCAGTCGGCTTTCTGTCCGGCATGTTCGGCGTCGGTGGCGGGTTCCTGATCACCCCGCTCCTGATCTTCTACAATATTCCTCCCGTCGTAGCGGTAGCGACCGGTGCCAACCAGGTGGTGGCCTCGTCGATTTCGGGGGCGATCACGCATTTCCGGCGTGGCACGATCGACATCAAGCTCGGCACGGTGCTCTTATGCGGTGGTCTTGCCGGCGCGACCGTCGGCGTCTGGCTGTTCTCGCTGCTGCGTCGCCTCGGCCAGCTCGACCTGGTGATCTCGCTGCTTTACGTCGTGCTGCTCGGCACCGTTGGCGGCCTGATGCTTTGGGAGAGCGTCGTCGCCATGCGCAAGGCGGCCAAGAACCAGCAGACGACCTTGCGTCGCCCTGGCCAGCACAACTGGGTGCATGGCCTGCCCTTGAAGATGCGCTTCAAGAAATCGAAGATCTACCTGAGCGTCATCCCGGTTGTCGCCCTCGGCTTCTGCATCGGCATCCTGACCTCGGTCATGGGTGTCGGCGGCGGCTTCATCATGGTGCCGGCGATGATCTATCTCCTGCGCATCCCGACCAACGTCGTCGTCGGCACGTCGCTGTTCCAGATTATCTTCGTTTCGGCCTACACGGTCATCGTCCAGGCTTCGACCAACTACACCGTCGATATCGTGCTCGCCTTCGTACTGATGATCGCCGGTGTCATCGGTGCCCAATACGGCGTACGCGTCGGCCAGAAGCTGCGCGGCGAACAGCTGCGCGCATTGCTGGCCTTGCTTGTTCTTGCCGTCGGCATCCGTCTGGCAATCGAGCTCATCATTCCGCCGAAGGACGTCTATTCGGTCGTATCCGCGGGGTTCGGTTTCTGATGATCCGCCTCGCCCGCACAGCTCTCGCTCTCCTTGTTCTCGCTTTCGCCGCCCCGGCGCAGGCAGCCATCCAGGACGAGAATGCCGATTTCACCGAGAAGCTGGAGATCGGCATCTCGACCGACGAGATCGCCATCACTTCCGATTTCCGCGGCGCCGACCTGACGATCTTCGGCGCCGTCGACGGCTTCGATCAGGGCCTGCTGGCTCAGGGTCGCTACAACATCGTCGTCAGCCTCGAAGGGCCCAAGGACAACGCGACGGTGCGTAAGAAGGAGCGCGTCTTCGGCATCTGGGTGAACACCAGCTCCATGACCTTCGAGCTGGTGCCTGAATCCTATTCGCTGTCGTCGACGCGCGATATCGAGACGATCGCGCCGCCCGGCGAGATGGGCAACATGGGCATCGGCGTCGACCACATGCGGCTGGTGCCGCTCGGCTTCGTCGGTGACGGCAGCAATCTCGGCGAATTCCGCAATGCCTTCCGCCGCATCCGCGAGACCAGCGGCGTCTACGAGCGCGATCCCGGCGGCGTGCAGTTCATCAGCTCCAGCCTCTTCAAGGCCTCGGTGCGCTTGCCGGCCAACGTGCCGAACGGCGTGCATGTGGTTCGCGCCTATCTCTTCCGTGACGGCGTCTTCGTCGCCGCCAAGGCGCTGCCGCTGCGTGTCGTCAAGACCGGCCTGGAACAGTTCATCACCCAGGCGGCACACCAGCAGCCGCTGCTCTATGGCCTCATGGCCGTGCTGCTCGCCGTCATCACCGGCTGGGGCGCCAGCGTGATCTTCCGCAAGGAATAGCGACGGGCGATCTTCGCCGACGTTTCCTTTTGCGCGCCGGAGCGCTATGGAAAGGCATGCTGAATGCGTTTCATCAGCGCATGCCATGGCAAATAAAAAACAGAGGAAGCTCGATGAAACCGATTTTTGTCCAGTTGCAGTGCGCTCCCGGCAAGACCTACGAGGTTGCCGACGAGATCTACCGCAAGGAGATCGTTTCGGAGATGTATTCGACGAGCGGCGATTACGACCTGATCATCAAGGTCTATATCGAAGAAGGCCAGGACATCGGCAAGTTCATCAACGACAACATTGCCACGGTGCCGGGCATCTCGCGCTCGCTGACGACGCTGACCTTCAACGCCTTCTGATTACCGGCGGATCCCCGGCGCGGGAGAGCCGCGCCGTTTTCCCCGCCCTCTTCAGGCGATGAGATTGGCAAAGCGAACCGAATAGATCCGGTCGCGCCCGAGCATATGGGCGACAAGCTTGCTGCGGTCGAAGAGGCCGGTCATCGCCCGGTGCCTGAGATCGAGCCCGCCAGTGGTGACCCCGAAAGCCGGCATCAGCATGCGCGTGCCATCGGTCGCAAAGCAAGCGCGGCGCACCGCTCTTTCCCGTCTTACCACCGTTGCAGCCGGATGCAGGTGCCCGGCGATCTCGCCGACGGCATCGCCGCGCTTCGGCTCGTGCCGGAAGGTCAGGCCCGCATGGCCAAGTTCGTCCATCGAGGCGCCCGGCAGCCCGAAAGCGCCGTCCGGGTCGTGGTTGCCGTTGATCCAGACCCATTCGCGCCCATGCGCCATGGCGGCAATCATGTGCCGGAAATCATCGGGCATTGCCGCCGAACCGACGCGGTCATGGAAGTTGTCGCCGAGGCTGATGACGAACTTCGGGTCGTGCCGCGCGATCGCCGCTTCAAGCACGCGCAGCGTCGCCAGCGTATCGTAAGGCGGCAAAAGCATGCCGCGGCGGGCAAAGGCGGAGCCTTTCTCCAGATGCAGGTCGGAGACGACCAGCGTGCCCGTCTCCGGCAGGTAGAGGCTACCGAGCGGATCGCAGATCGCGATGACGCCGTTGACGATTGTCTGGGCATGGAGGAGGGGGGCAGTCGTCTGAGCCGAGACGGCGTGGGCGAGGCGGTGCATGGTCACCGTCTCGCACATTGTGTTGCGAGGATAATAACCCCCTCTGGCCGGCAGGCCAGAGGGGGGTAACCCGCCGACATCGACAGACTGCTCATTCTCGAAACCATTTTCCTATCAATCCACATCCAGACCGCCCATCGCCTCGTGGATCAGGTCGTCGGCGGCTTCCGACAGCAGGAAGTCCTGCGCTTCGCCCTGGACCATTTCCTTGCCGATCTCCAGCATGACGGGCACCGCCAGCGGCGAGATCCGGTCGAGCCGTCGATGCGTGATGTGGCCCTTGATTCGCTTCAGCATATCCCCGAGGCGGGCGATGTCCAAAAGCCCCGTCGCCGCATCGTTGCGGGTCGCTTCGAGCAGGAGGTGATCCGGCTCGTGCGCGTGCAATACGTCGTAAATGAGGTCGGCCGAGACCGTCACCTGCCGGCCGGTCTTTTCCTTGCCGGGATGGCGCTGGTCGATGAGGCCGGCGATGACGGCGCAGTTGCGGAAGGTCCGTTTGAGCAGGAAGGATTCGTTGAGCCAGGCTTCGAGGTCGTCGCCGAGCATGTCCTCGTCGAAGAGATCGGCAAGCGCGCCGCGCCTGAGCTCGAAGGTGGCCCCGAGGTCGTCGAGCGCCCAGACCGCTAGCGAGTAATCGGTGGCGACGAAACCGAGCGGTTTCAGCCCGGCGCGATCGAGCCGGCGGGTAAGCAGCATGCCGAGCGTCTGGTGCGCCAACCGCCCTTCGAAGGCATAGATGACCATGTAATGGCGGCTGCCGCGCGGAAAGGTCTCGATCAGAAGCTCGTCCTCGCGCGGCAGCATCGAGACGTCCTTCTGCAAGGACAGCCAGTCGCGCACCTGTTCCGGCAGCGCTGCCCGGCGCGCCGGATCGGCAAGCATCCTGCGGACCTGCTCGGCGAGATAGGTCGACAGCGGAAACTTGCCGCCAGCATAGCTCGGCACCTTGGGATCGAAGGTAAAGGCCTGGCTGACCAGGCACTCGTTTTCGCGGATGCCCTCGAAACGCAGCACCTTGCCGGAGAACATGAAGGTGTCGCCCTGCGAGAGCATTTCGAGAAAGTACTCTTCGACCTTGCCGAGCGGCATGCCGCCGCGGCCAAGCGAGCCGCGGGCGTTGCGCTTGACCAAACGCACGTTCAGCATCGGCGATTCGACGATGGTGCCGACGTTCAGCCGGTACTGTTGCGCCACCAGCGGATTGGAGACGCGATAGAGCCCGTCCTTGGTCTTGCGGATGCGGGCATAGCGCTCGTAGGTTTTCAGCGCATAGCCGCCGGTCGCAACGAAATCGATGACGCGCTCGAAGGTCTCCCAGGCGAGCGTCGCATAAGGCGAGGCGGTGGTGATTTCATCGAACAATGCGAGCGGATCGAAAGGCGCGGCGCAAGCCATGCCGAGCACGTGCTGGGCGAGCACGTCGAGAGCGCCCTTGCCGACGGGTGGCGTGTCCTGCGCGCCGATATAGTTGGCGTCGAGTGCGGCCTGGCATTCCATCACCTCGAAGCGGTTGGCCGGCACCAGGATCGCCTTCGACGGTTCGTCCATGCGGTGGTTGGCGCGGCCGATGCGCTGGGCAAGGCGACTCGCGCCCTTCGGCGCGCCCACATGCACGACGAGATCGACATCGCCCCAGTCGATGCCGAGGTCGAGCGTCGAGGTCGCAACGACCGCCCGAAGGCGGTTCTCCGCCATCGCCGCCTCGACTTTGCGGCGCTGGGCGACGTCGAGCGAACCGTGATGCAGCGCGATCGGCAGGTTGTCGTCGTTGATCGTCCAGAGCTCCTGGAAGAGCAGCTCCGCCTGGCTGCGGGTGTTGACGAAGAGCAGGGTGGTGCCGTGCTCCTTGATCGCTTCGTAGACATCGGCGATGGCGTAGCGTGCCGAGTGCCCGGCCCAGGGCACATGCTCCTCGGTCTTCAGAATGGAGATCTGCGGCTTGGCCCCGCCCTGGACCTGGACCAGCCCGGCATGGTTGTGCGCGTCCGGCTCTTGCGGCGCCAGCCAACGCTGCAGATCCATCGGGTCGGCGACCGTTGCCGAAAGGCCGATCGTCTGCAGGCCGGGCGCCAGCCGGCGCAGCCGCGCCAGACCGAGGGAGAGAAGATGGCCGCGTTTGGAGGTGACGAGCGAATGCAGCTCGTCAAAGACGACGTAGCGCAGGTCCTTGAAGAAGCGTTGCGCCTCGCCGTTGGCGAGCAGCAGCGCCAGTTGCTCCGGCGTCGTCAGCAGGATGTCGGGCGGATTGAGCTTCTGCCGCTGACGCTTGGCGGTCGGCGTATCGCCGGTACGGTTTTCGACGCGCACAGGCAGTCCCATTTCGCCGACCGGTTTCATCAGGTTGCGCTCGATATCGACGGCGAGCGCCTTCAGAGGCGAGATGTAGAGCGTGTGGATGCCGACGAAGGCTGCGCCCGGCGGGATCTTGCCGCGCCGGGTGAGATCGACCAGCGAAGGCAGGAAGCCGGCGAGCGTCTTGCCGGCGCCGGTCGGAGCGATCAGCAGCGTGCTTTCCCCGGCCCCGGCGCGGGCGAGCAGCTCCAGCTGGTGCGCACGCGGCCGCCAGCCCTTCTCGCCGAACCAGCGCAGAAAGGGAGCGGGCAGGGTCAGGGCATCGCCCTGCGGCTCTCTGGAATCGATCCTGTTCACGGAGAACAAAGGTAGATCAAATCCGCCAAAAGAGAAGCCTGTCCGATGGGTGCAATCACAGGCATTGACTCGCGGTCTAATCATAGATAAAAATTATCCACGATTAAGGAGCCGCCCATGAAACTCGGTGACGGGGTCGAGCAGGCCATTCACAGCGTGACGATGCTGAGCTGTCTTCAGCCGGGCAGCACCCTGTCGGCGGCCGCTCTTGCCGAGTTCCATGGCGTCTCTACGAGCTATCTCTTGAAGCACCTGCAGGCGATGTCCGGTGCCGGACTGCTGGAGGCAGTTCCGGGTCCTAAGGGCGGTTACCGGCTCGCGAAGACGCCGGAGAAGATTACCTTGCTAGATATCGTACTTGCGGTCGAAGGCCCGGAGCCGGCGTTCCGCTGCAACGAGATCCGGCTGCGCGGTCCCAATCCCTATGCCTGCAAGCCGACCGCGCCCTGCACCATCAATGTCGCGATGCTGAGAGCCGAGCAGGCCTACCGCACCGAACTCAGGCGCGTGACCATCGCCAGCATCCTGGATGACCTCAACGCCAAGGATGACGGCAGCGTATGGGCGCGAACCGAAGCCTTTCTGGCGATCAACGAGCGCAAATCGTCCGCCAGCGCCTGACCCCCATCAACCCGTTAAGCCCAAGGAGAAGTCCATGCAGCCGCGTTTCAACTTCGTTCAAGCCGCTCCCGATGCCTACAAGGCCGCGGCCGCCTTCGACAGCTACATCGTCAAGGAATCCGGCCTGGAGCCGCGCCTGATCCACCTGATCAAGCTGCGCGCCTCGCAGATCAACGGCTGCGCCTATTGCATCGACATGCATGTGAAAGAGGCGCGCCACACCGGTATGAGCGAGCAGTGGATTCACCTGATCTGCGCCTGGCGGGAATCGCCGATCTATGACGCGCGTGAGCGCGCCGTGCTCGCTTGGACGGAATCGCTGACCAACCTTGCCCAGACCGGCGCACCCGACGCGGATTTCGAGCCGCTGCGCGCGCACTTCAGCGAGGCTGAAATCACCAAGATCACCATGGCGATCGGCGTCATCAATGTCTGGAACCGTGTCGCTGTCGGCCTGCGCTCGCAGCATCCGGTCGATCAGCCGGTCAAGGCCGCCTGATATCGCGTGAGGAACTTCCAGCTAGCCCCGAGGTCCGCTTCGGGGCTAGCTGCTCTGCATCCTAGAGCATCTGCGTTCAGATGAACGCACGGCGTTCTAGAGCGCGATGTAACGATCGGCGCGGTGGTTGATGGCCACGAACAGGTTCAAGACGACAGCACCGAGTACCGACCAGGCAACGACGGTGGGCGAGGTCACGCCGAAGGCGAAGACAAGCACCACCATGTCGATCGCAAGCTGCACGAGGCCGGCGCGAATGCCGAAGCGCTCCTGCAGATAGATGCCGAGAATACCGACGCCGCCGAGGCTGGCGCGGTGGCGGTAGAGCGCAAGCAGGCCGTAGCCGAGCAGAAGTCCGCCGAGCAGGGCCGCCCAGGCTGGCTGGATCGTGCCGATCTGGAAAAGGCGCGACTGGATGTCCGTCAGGAACGAGGTCACGCCGATGGCGATGAAGGTCTTGACCGTGAAGGCCGGGCCCAGCCGCTTCAGCGACAGGTAGAAGAACGGCAGGTTGAGCAGGAAGAAGGCGAGGCCGAAATTGATGCCGAAAGCATAGTGCAAAAGGAAGGCGACGCCCGCCGTGCTGCCGGTCAAAAGGCCGGCGCTTGCGAGGAAATAGAGGCCGAGCGCCGCAATCAGGCTGCCGGTAAAGATGCCCTGCAGGTCCTCGACGGCGGAGTGCCGGGTGGGACTGGTGTTCCAGAGACCGAAAACGCTGCTGATCTGGGCCATGGCAAATCCTCGATTGCGATGGCTTGAGCAATGCTGCAATGCACAACAACAATCAAGAAAAATATGTCAGTTATGCTGACCTATTTTTGCGACTCTGCCTTGCGTTTTATGCAGGCTTGCGCGCCAGGAACAGGATGCCGAAGACTGGCTCTCCCGCATCCATGCGGATGACCGTGTGCTCCATGGCCACAAGCTCCAGTCCATGCGTTGCGCAGAGGCCGCGGACATAGGTCTCGCTGTGAGCGTAGCGCAGCGACGGCCGCAGCAGGAACTCCTCCCCATCGCCGGCGTCTTCTACCGAGAACGCAAAATGGCCCTGAGGGGTGAGCAGGCGCGTGGTGATGTCGAAGACACTGTCGAGATTACCGAGATACATGAGCACGTCGGCGGCGCTGACGAGATCGGCTCGGGCGGTGGCGAAGTTGCCGAAGATGCCGGAAACCTCCGGCGAAAGAGAGAGATCGGCGCGGGCCAGCCGATCGTAGGTGGATTTCGCCTCGGCCTTGGCGAGCATGTTGATGGAGATGTCGAAACCTTCGAGGAACTGTGCCTGATCCCGGACGCGCTCGCCGAAGAGGCCGGTGCCGCACCCGAGATCCGTCACATGCTCGAAGATGAGGCCTCCCGTGTGGCTTTGCCCGATATGGCTTTGAATGAGCGCCGCGAGCTTCTGCGGCACGGTATAACCGAGTTTCTCCACCAGGGCCTTGTCGAAGCGATCGGCATAGTCGTCGAAGAGGCGCTCGACATAGAGGCTCGGGGGCTGTTCGGGCATGGCCGCAGCGCCAAGCAGAGCCAGTTTCAGGCCGGCGCCGAAGATATCCTGGGGGCTGAGCGCCAGCGTTTTCCTCAGCGCTTCGATCGCCGCCTCTTTCCGGCCAGATTTTTCTTCATAGTCCGCGAGCCGAAACCAGCCGGCTGCCCAGTTGGGTGCCTGTTCCAGCGCTTGCGCCATGAGTTCGGCCGCACTTGCGGGCTCACCGCCCTCGGCAAGCATTTTTGCGTAGTCGGCGCGGCGGTCGGCGATCAGGTCGCCGGAGGAGAGCTGGTTGAGCGTCATCAATGTGAGATGTTGGTTGCGATTAGCGCTTCTGACGCCGGATGCCGCAAAATACAAGCGGAATCTGGCGCGATCGGAAGCGCGGGCCGTGCCCGCCGGGGCCGGTGACTTGCGACGCTGCCGATCGCGGCTTATGTGAAGACAAACAGGAGAAGTTCGCTGATGTCGGACGGAATGAACAGATTCTTGGGTGACTCGCCGCTGCGTGTGCTGGTCAAGCTCATCGTGGTGTCGATCCTCGTCGGCTTCGTGATGAGGATGTTCGGCTGGTATCCGACCGATATCTACTTCGCCGTCCGCAACTTCCTGCTCGACCTCTGGTACACCGGCTTTGCAGCGCTTGGTCGGGTGGGCGACTATCTGCTGCTCGGCGCCGTGATCGTCGTGCCGGCCTTCGTCATCCTGCGCGTCCTGAACTTTCGGCGTTGACGATGCAGGACCGCCTTCTTCTGATCGAACGCCGCGGCCTGCTGCGTGCGACCGCCATCCTCTCGCTCGGCGCACTTGCCGGCTGCACAACTTCCAAGGTGCTGATGCCCGAAAGCGGCACCGGCAGCGACCAGACCGCAGCGAGCCTCGGTTATGTCAACAAGCTGCGCAAGGGCAAGGGCCTGACCGAGCTCGTCGCCGACCATGCGGCGTCCGTCGCTGCGATGAACCAGGCGGCGCGCATGGCCAAGGCCGGCAAGATGCAGCACCTGATCGGCTGGAACGACAGTTTCTACGACCGCATGAAGGGCCAGGGCGTGACGCTTCCGGCCGCCGAAAACATCGCCGTGGGCCAGGACGATGCCGAACGCGCCTATGACGCCTGGTACAGGTCGCCCAAGCATCTCGAAAACATGCTCGGCAATTACCGTGGCCTGGGCGTTGCCGTCGCGCAGAACGCAGCCTCCGGCAACCGTCCGTTCTGGGCGATGGTACTTTCGGGCTGATAGCGTCCGCATTCGTATGGAACTGCGCCCCTCATCCCCCTGCCCGGACCTTCTCCCCGCAGGCGGGGAGACGGAGGCTTGCCGCGCCCTTCCAATTCACTGTGACTGATATCCGGACTTTCCTTCGATCGATGTCGGGGGCGACGTTGCGTTCGCCACGTCCTCTCTCCCCGGTTGCGGGGAGAGAGCTAGGGTGAGGGGCTCTTGCCGCATTGGGACGTTTTCGCCGAGCTGCACGACGCGCTTGCATCCCCCCATGCTCATTCCCTAAAACGGTCACCTCTCATCCAACACGCCCGGACCGCCCGATGACCGCCTCTTCCGCCTCGCCGAGCGACGCTGCCGGCCCGTTCCATGTCACCCATCGGCTGATCCTGGCGATTGCGCTGCCGATGACGCTCGGCTTTCTGACGACGCCCTTGCTAGGCCTCGTCGATACCGCCGTTGTCGGCCGCATGGGGCAGGCAACCTTGCTGGCGGGCCTTGCCGTCGGCGCCATCCTGTTCGACCTGATCTTCACCAGCTTCAACTTCCTGCGGGCAGCGACCACGGGCCTGGTTGCCCAGGCCTATGGCCGCGGCGACCGGCGCGAGCAGCAGGCGGTGTTCTGGCGCTCGCTGATCATCGCGCTCGTTTGCGGCACGATCAGCCTGCTCGTTTCGCCGGTGCTTTTGTCCGGCGGCCTCTGGCTGATGGGACCGGAGCCTGAAGTGGCTGATGTCACCAGCACCTATTTTCTCTGTCGCATCCTTTCGGCACCGGCGGCGCTTGCCAATTACGCCATCCTTGGCTTCGTGCTCGGCCGCGGCGAAGGCACCATCGGGCTGATGCTGCAGACGCTGATCAACGGCATCAATATCGTGCTGTCGATCCTGCTCGGCCTGGTGTTCGGCTGGGGTGTGATGGGAGTGGCGCTCGCAACCGTTACCGGAGAGGTGATCGGCGCGCTCGTCGGATTTGCCATCGTCTATGGACGCTTCGACCGCAAGGATGCGCCAAGCTGGGCCGAGATCTTCGATCGCGAACGGCTGAAGCCGCTCTTCGGCCTCAACCGCGACATCATGATCCGCTCGTTCCTGCTTCTGGCCGCCTTCACGCTGATGACCCGCATCGGCACCGCCTTCGGGCCTGTGACGCTTGCCGCCAATGCGGTGCTGATGACGATCTTCCTCGTTGCCGGCTACTATCTCGACGGCCTTGCCAATGCGGCGGAACAGCTCATCGGCCGCTCGATCGGCGCCGGTTACCGCCCGGCCTTCGACCGTGCGCTGCGGCTGACGGCGGCCTGGTCGCTGGGGCTTGCACTGGTGACGACCGTTGCCTTCCTGCTGTTCGGCGGCAGGCTCATCGATCTTCTGACGACGGCCCCGGATGTTCGCGCGGCGGCTTACGAATATCTGCCCTGGGCGGCAGTGACGGCGATGACCGGCGCGCTCGCCTTCCTGATGGACGGCGTCTTCATCGGCGCCACCTGGTCGCGCGAGATGCGCAACATGATGCTGGCGGCCTTTGTCGGTTATGCCGCAGCGCTCGCCGTGCTGGTCCCCGCCTTCGGCAATCATGGCCTGTGGGCGGGGCTCAACCTGTTCCTGTTGATGCGCGGGCTGTTCCTCTTGTCGCGGATCCCGATGAAGGCGCGTCAGACGTTCCTGCCGGCCCAGTAGTCGAGACGGCTGTCGCGGATATCGCGGATCGAGGTGAGACGCTCGCGCTCACAGAGATCCGAGAGGCCACGTACGATGCGGCCCGGCAGGGCAGGGCCCTCATAGACCATGCAGGAATAGAGCTGAACCAGATCGGCGCCGGCGCGGATCTTTTCGGCCGCGGTTTCGGCCGAGCTGACGCCGCCAACGCCGATGATCGGCAGCTTCGGGCCGACACGCTTGCGCATGCGGGCAAGCACCGCCGTCGACTTTTCAAACAGTGGCTTGCCCGAGAGGCCACCGGACTCCTTCGCTTGGGCCTGATCCTTGAGGCCGTCGCGCGAGAGCGTCGTGTTGGAGACGATCAGGCCGTCGAGATTGTGTGCCAGCACTTCGGCAGCGATATCGTCCATGCCTTCTTCGGTGAGATCGGGCGCGATCTTCAGGAAGACGGGAACGCGGCGATTGCTGCGCAGCGCCTCTTCGTCGCGCGCGGCAAGCACCGCCGACAACAGGGCGGCGAGGCTTTCGCGCGCCTGCAGGTCGCGCAGACCCGGCGTGTTCGGCGAGGAGATGTTGGCGGTGAAATAGCGGGCGACCGAGTAGAACGTATGGATGCCGCTGACATAGTCGGCGATGCGGTCGGCGCTGTCCTTGTTGGCGCCGATATTGACGCCGATCAGCGCATCGCGCGAACAGGCCTTCAGCCGCGCCAGCGCTGCGCCATGACCTTCATTGTTGAAGCCGAGGCGATTGATCACCGCTTCGTCCTCGACCAGGCGGAAAATGCGCGGCTTGTCGTTGCCTGCCTGCGGCTTCGGCGTGACGGTGCCGATCTCGGTGAAACCGAAGCCGATCTTCAGAAGTGCTTCCGGCACCTCTGCATTCTTGTCGTAGCCGGCCGCCATGCCGATCGGGTTCGGAAAAACGATGCCAGCGACTGTCTGCGCAAGCCGCTTGTCGGCCCTGGCGGGACAGTTCGGCACGAGCCCGGTCTTCAACGCCTTGATCGAAAGGCCGTGCGCGGCCTCCGGATCGAAGAGGAAAAGGCCGCGGCGGGCAAGGCTGGTCAGCGGGTTCATGCATCAAGTTCCGGGAAGATATGCGCGCCGTCGGCGCCGAGCGGCAGGGGCTTTTCCCAGAGAACGGCCGACAGGAAGAGGGGGGCATAGAGATGTGGGAAGAGGGCGCCGCCGCGCGAGGGTTCATAGACCAGCTCTTCGCCAAGTGCGTCGCCGTCGACGGCGACCAGAAGCAGGCCTTCCTGTCCCTCGAAGTAGCGCGCTGCCGTCTCGACCACCTGTTCGCCGGTCGAAAAATGGACGTAACCGTCGGCGAGATCGACCGGCGCGCCGTCGAAGCGCCCGCTGCGCTTGGCTTCCTGCCACAGCAATGCCGGAACGATTTTGTAGATGATGGAACTCATGGTGCCCGTCTGTCCCCGTAATCTTCTGTCGTGGCCTTGCCGTAAATATCGGCGATTGTCCATCGCAGAAGGACGACGATTCGCGCATAATCGGCGGTGAAGACCGATTTCGCTCTTCTCGTTCGCGCACATGTGATGTTCCGACAAGGATCGTAACGGAGAAGATGTCATGAAAAACGCTGCTGCCATACTTCTGTTCGGTACCGGATTAGCTCTGGCCGGCGGCGCCAGCGCGCAGGATCCGTCCCCCGGACGCTACAGCATGCAGAAGTCCGACACCGGTATCGCCCGGCTCGATACCCAGACCGGCGAGGTATCGCTCTGCCAGGAGAAGGACGGCCAGTTGGTGTGCCGCATGGCCGCCGACGAGCGGGCCGCTTTTGAACAGGAGTTGGACCTCCTGACGAAGCGGGTCGATGCTTTGGAAAAGGCGGCCAAAGCCGGTGAAAGTGTCGCAAAACAGGACCTTCCGGCTGAGGAAGAGATTGACCGGGCAATGGGCATCATGGAAAGAATGATGCGTAGGTTCATGGATATCGTGAAGGATCTCGAAGGCAGCGACCCCGCTCAGGAGCCGCAGAAGACCTGAGTTTCCGGATCGGCCATGCGGGATGCGGATCGGCGCGTGGGGGCGTGCAGATTTCAGCCCGGGCTCTTGGGAGGGAGCAGCATGACACCGGACATGACCATCATCATCGCGGACGACCATCCGCTGTTTCGGGGCGCAATGCGCCAGGCACTGAGCGGCGTGGACGGCGCGCCCGCCATCGTCGAGGCCGGCGATTTCGCAGCCGCGCGCAAGGCGGCGGCCGACAACCCTGACGCCGATCTCATGCTGCTCGACCTGACCATGCCCGGCGTCAGCGGGCTTTCCGGTCTGATCGCACTTCGCGCCGAATTTCCGAGCCTGCCGGTCATGGTGGTTTCCGCCCATGACGATCCGGCGACGATCCATCGCGCGCTCGATCTCGGCGCGTCCGGCTTTCTTTCGAAATCGGCCGGCATCGAGGAAATCCGCGAGGGGATCGAGAAGGTGATGGCCGGCGAGGTCTTCGTTCCCGCGGGCTACGACCAGGCCCAGGAATACGAACCCGAGGTCGCCGATCTGCTCCAGCGCCTGCAGACCTTGACGCCGCAACAGTCCCGCGTCCTCAGCATGCTCGGCGAGGGCCTGCTCAACAAGCAGATCGCCTACGAACTCGGCGTCTCCGAGGCGACGATCAAGGCGCATGTCTCGGCGATCCTGCTAAAGCTCAATGTCGACAGCCGCACCCAGGCGGTCATCCAGCTTTCGAAGATCGGCACCGTCGCCGCCGCCTGATGCGGCCAGCCTTGGCTTTGTGATTTTCTCTCGTCCCAGGCGGCCCCACAACGTGGGAGCCGTTCATTCCGCAGCCGTTCGTGCCGCTGTCGAAAGTTGCGTCAGCCAGGCGCGCATCGCCGCCGGGCGCACCGGCTTGTTCTGGATCGCGATGCCGTCGCGTTCGGCCGCGGCGCGCACTTCCGGCGAGCGGTCAGCCGTCACGAGCAGCGCCGGCGTCGCTTCGCCGGTCGATGCCCGAATGCGGGCGACCGCCTCGATGCCGGTCCCGTCGTCGAGGTGATAATCGGCGATGACGGCGTGTGGCTTCTCGCCGGGCTCCACGCCGAATTCGGAACAGGCAGAAAGCGATTCCGCCGTACTGACGATACAGCCCCAACCTGACAGCAGCACCCGCATACCCTCGAGGATCCGCGGTTCGTTGTCGATGCAGAGCACCCGCAGGCCGTTCAGCGCCTCGCTTGCCTTGCTCTGCGGCACCGGACGGACAGCGACCCGATCGCCGGCGCTGGCATCAAGCGGCAGGGTCACCTTGAAGCCCGTGCCCTTGCCGGGAGTCGATTGCAGGCTGACGGGATGGTTGAGCACGCGCGAGATGCGGTCGACGATCGAAAGGCCGAGCCCAAGACCGGACGCCGTGCGGGCGCCTTCGTCGAGCCGGGCGAATTCCTTGAAGACGGTGCGGAACTTCGACTGGGGAATGCCGATGCCGGAATCGAGCACCTCGATCGTCGCCATGGCGCCATGCCTGCGCACCCCGACGAGCACCTTGCCGGCCAGGGTGTATTTGATCGCGTTGGAGACGAGGTTCTGGACGACGCGGCGCAGCAGGTTCGGATCGCTGCGCACGACGAGCGATGTCGGCATGATAATGAGTTCGAGATCCTTGGCCCGCGCCATCGGGGCGAAATCGGTCTCGATCCTTCTGAGCAGCTCGTTGAGCGGAACGGACTGTATCCGCGCCTTCATGGCGCCGGTGTCGAGGCGCGATATGTCGAGCACGGCGCCAAGGATGGCCTCGACCGATTCCAGCGAGGAATCGATGTTTTCGACCAGCGTGCTGTTGTCGGACTCGCCGAGCCGCTCGACGAGCGACGAGGAATAGAGGCGGGCGGCGTTCAGCGGCTGCAGGATATCGTGGCCGGCGGCGGCGAAGAACCGCGTCTTGCCGATATTGGCCTCTTCCGCGGCCGCGCGCGCCTCGGCGAGCTCCCGGTTCACCCGGGTCAATTCGCCGGTGCGCTCGGCCACGCGCAGTTCCAGTGTCTCGTTCGCCTGCTTCAGCGCCATGTCGGCGGCGACGCGCTGGGTGATGTCGGTATAGGTGGTGACGATGCCTTTGTCGGGCATGGCGTTGGTGCGCACTTCGATGATGCGCTCGCCGTTGCCCAGTTCGAGCAGGAAGGGTTTGTCGAGCGTCAGGAAGTTGGCGATCAGCCCCTTTTCCTGATCCTTGCGAATATCGCCGCGCTTGGTGAGGATCGAGACGATATCGGCAAGCGGGAAGCCGACCTGGCCGGCTGCCTCCGGCAGGTCGAGAAGCTGGCGGAAGCGCCGGTTCCAGATGATCAGGTTGTTGGCGTTGTCGAAGACGGCGATGCCCTGGTCCATCTGCGAGAGCGCAGTCTGCAGCATATCCTGATTGTATTGCAGCGCCTCACTCGCCTGGTCGAGCAGCCAGGCCGTCTCGGACGATGTGTCGTCGCCGCGCTGCAGCGCCAGGGAAAGCACCAGCCGGGCGGAGGACGAGCCGATGGCGCTGCCGAGCAGTTGCTCGGAGAAATGCACCACGGCCATGTCGGCTGGCGCATTGTCGTCCAGCCAGCGGCCGGTCTGGCGCTCGTACGTATGGAACGAGCGCTGCATGCGCTCAGCACCCATGTAACGGGCGATCGTCGCCTTGAGGTCGCGCACCGTGACCTTGGTCTTGCGGCCGCGAAAGGCGCCTTCGGTTCGCGACCGCCGGGTGATGAACACGCCGGCCTGGAAGCGTTCGATCGGCTTCGGTGTGCGGGTCAGCGATCCGAGAACATAGGTGGCGCAGTTGACGAGCAGGCTGAGCGCCGTCGCGTTGACCAGCGGATCGGCGTTGGGGCCGGAGAAGAGGTCGGTGAACGGCAACAGGAAGCTTAAGATCGTCGTCGCCACATGGGAATTGTCGGGTCCGCCAAGGCTCGGCAGGAAGAGCAGATAGGCCCAGACGAGGAAGCCCGATACCATGCCGGTGATCGCGCCGCGGGCATTGGCCTGTCGCCAGATGAGGCCGCCGAGCAGCGCCGGCGCCATCTGCGAGATGGCGACGAAAGACAGAAGGCCGAGCGAGGCGAGGCCGGCGCTGATATCGGCGGAGCGGTAGTAGCCATAGCCGAGCAACAACACCACGAAGATCGCCGAACGGCGAATGTTGAGCAGCGTTCCCGCGAGGTTTTCCTGCAAGCCGCCGCGCTGGCTGAGGTTGCGGCGCAGGAACACCGGCATGACGATATCGTTGGAGATCATGATCGACAGCGCCACGGATGCGACGATCACCATCGCGGTCGCTGCCGAAAAACCGCCGATGAAGGTGATCAGCGTCAGCACCGGCAGGCCGTTGGCGAGCGGCAAGGTCAGCAGGTAGAGATCCGCGTCGCCGGAACCGGAAAAGGTGAGGATGCCGGCTATCGCGATCGGCAGCACGAAGAGATTGATGCCGATCAGGTAGAGCGGAAAGAGGATGCCGGCGGTGCGAAGCTCGCCTTCGGTGCGGTTTTCGACGACCGTCACGTGGAACTGCCTGGGCAGCATGATGATCGCGAAAGCCGACGTGACGATCAACAGCACCCAACGGGCGATAGGGGTCTCGTAGGAGAG
Organism: Ensifer sp. Root954; assembly: GCF_001429005.1. Classification (NCBI taxonomy): domain Bacteria; kingdom Pseudomonadati; phylum Pseudomonadota; class Alphaproteobacteria; order Hyphomicrobiales; family Rhizobiaceae; genus Ensifer; species Ensifer sp. Root954. The sequence goes on along the minus strand of NZ_LMJM01000052.1, from coordinate 172,060 downwards.
CGCCGACTGCACGGCGGGGCTCTCTGCAGCCAGCGACCACAGGTGAGCCGGTCCGTTGAAGATGACGAAGACGATGTAGAAGCCGGCGGTGACGAGCGCCACCAACTTGACCAGCGATTCCATCGCGATCGCAAGGATCAGGCCGTCCTGGTGCTCCGTTGCGTCCGTATGGCGCGTGCCGAAGACGATGGCGAAGCAGGCGAGAAACAATGTGACGAGCAGGGGAAGATCGACGTAGCTCTGCCCGGCGCCGATGCCGTAGTCGCTGGTGTTGATCATCGCTGCGACCGAGCTCGAAATCGCCTTCAGCTGCAGCGCGATATAGGGAATGGCGCCGACGAGCGAGATCAGCGCGACGATGGCTGCCACCGCCGGGTTCTTGCCGTAGCGGGCGGCGATGAAGTCGGCGACGGAGGTCAGCTTCTCGGTTTTGGCAAGGCGGATGATCTTGCGGATCAGCGGCATGCCGAGCGTGAACATCAGGATCGGGCCGATATAGATGCCGGTGAACTCGAGTCCGCGTTCGGCAGCAAGGCCGATGCCGCCGAAATAGGTCCAGGACGTGCAATAGATGGCAAGGCTCAGCGCATAGACGAGCGGTCTGCCCTTCACAGCGCTGTTCCTCCTGGCCCGCCGGTCGCCATAGCTAGCCACTGCAAACAGCAGCAGCAGATAGGCGAAGGCCGAGGCAAAGATGACCGAACCCGAAAGCATGCCTCATTCCTCCAGGGCGGAGCATAGGACAAGTCCGCCGGGTTGAGAATTGCCTGCCGCATGAGTCTTAAGTTCAAGGCTCGACACGAGAAATCGGTGTACAGCACAGGCTGCCTTCCCGTTCCTGCTCCATCCGCTGCCAATTGACCAAAGGCAAAGAAAGGTTTTCTCGCTGCCCGCTTTGGTTTAGTTTCCGTAAACGCTTGCAGCGCGGGACAGCGCCGCCAGCCGTTTTCAAACGGGGATAATACGGAGAGATTTATGCTGAATGAGTTCAAGGAGTTTATTGCCCGCGGGAACGTGATGGATCTCGCGGTCGGTGTCATCATCGGCGCCGCCTTCAACAAGATCGTAACGTCGGTCGTCGAGGACCTGGTGATGCCAATCGTCGGTGCGCTGACCGGCGGCGGTTTCGATTTCTCCAATTATTTCCTGCCGCTCTCGGCGAACGTGACGGCGACGTCTCTCGCCGCCGCCCGTCAACAGGGTGCCGTCTTTGCCTATGGCAACTTCATCACCGTGCTCATCAACTTCCTGATCCTTGCCTGGATCATCTTCCTGATGATCAAGGCGGTGAATCGCATGCGCGCTTCGATGGAGAAGAAGAAGGACGAAGCACCGGCCGCGCCCCCGCCGGAAGACATTCTGCTTCTCGGTGAAATCCGCGACCTGCTGAAGCAGCGCGCGTGACTTTCCTCGCGGCCCTGGCTTCGCCGGGGCCGCGAAACATCACAAAAATCGATAAACCGGTCAGATAAAGTCGCGTGATCGCCTTGGCGAAAGCGGCTAGAAGCAACGGGCGAACTGGAGCGGTCGATACGCGCTCTAGTCCATTGGAATCTTTCACGATGATCTAAAGGCCGCGGCCTTTAACGTCGTGCATCCGGAGCCCGCCGATGACCATCCTCAGCACCATCAGTCCCCGTGCGCTTTCGGCACCTGAAAGCGGCATCGTCGAGGTGGTGAACTATGCACGCGGGCGCGATGGCCTGATCCCGCTGTGGGTCGGAGAAGGCGACCTGCCGACGCCTGCCTTCATCAGCGACGTTGCGCGCGATGCGCTTGCCGGCGGCGAGACCTTCTACACCTGGCAGCGCGGTATCCCGCCGCTGCGCGAGGCGCTGTCGCGCTACTATCAAAGGCGCTTTCAGAAGTCGCTTTCGCCCGAGAATTTCTACGTCGTCGGCTCCGGCATGCAGGCGATCAAGCTCTCGATCGAGGCGATCGCCTCGCCCGGCGACGAGATGGTGCTTCTGACGCCGGCGTGGCCGAACTTTGCCGCCGCCGCCGATCTCTCCGGCGTTCGCCCGGTCTCGGTGGAGCTTCGTTTCGAACACGGCAAATGGCAACTCGATCTCGATCGGCTGCAGGCGGCGATCGGTCCGAAGACCAAGGCGCTGTTCATCAACACGCCGTCGAACCCGACCGGCTGGACCGCGACCCGCGACGAACTGGCCGCGATCCTGACGCTGGCGCGCAGGCACGGGCTCTGGATCATAGCCGATGAGATCTACGCGCTCTATTATTATGGCGGCGCCCGCGCGCCGTCCTTCCTCGACGTGATGGAGGAAGGCGACCGCATCCTTTTCGTCAATTCCTTCTCGAAGAACTGGTCGATGACCGGGTGGCGTGTCGGCTGGATCGTGGCTCCACCCGCGATCGGCCAGGTGCTCGAAAACCTGGTGCAGTATTCGACCTCGGGTGTCGCCCAGTTCATGCAGCGCGGTGCCGTCGTGGCGCTTGACGAGGGCGACGCCTTCGTCGATGCCAATGTCGCCAAGGCGGCGAAGAACCGGGACGTCTTCTGCGACGCGCTGATCGCCACCAACCGGGTGGAAACGCTCAAACCCGACGGCGCGCTCTATGCGTTCCTGAAGATCGACGGCGTCACCGATTCGCGCGCGGCAGCGATCGACATCGTCGACAAGACCGGCGTTGGCCTGGCGCCGGGAACGGCGTTCGGCGACGGCGGCTCGCTGTTCATGCGCGCCTGCTTCCTGCGTGATCCGGGCCACGTGAAGGAAGCGGCGGACCGTCTCCAGGGTTACATTCTCGGGCGCTGACGGCCGTAGATTGAAAGAGCGAGGCGGCGACGTTATTCGTCGCCGGTTTCGCCAAGCAGCTTCTGCTCATGAGCGATCGCGTGGCCGATCAGCCGCGCCCAGATGTCTTCGTAAAAATCAGGATCGAGGTTGACGCGCGCAGCGTTCTTGCGGGCATTCTCGCGCACTTCCATCACCCGCGCCGGAATGTCGGCCTTCAGTTTCAGCGGCGCCTTGATCTCGGCCGCGCGGTCAATATAGCCCCAGCGCTCGGCAAACAGCGCCATCAGCGCCTGGTCGAGACGGTCGATCTCGGCACGCACGTCGGCCATGGTTTCGCATTGCGCGGGGGTTTTCTGCATCTGTCTCGTCCAATTGCCTGGATGCGGCCAAGCGCGGGCCCAGGATGTTCGAGCGTCCCTCGGCTCTCAGCAAGCGGGGCGCTTCTGCGGCGCACTGCTAACAAACGGCGAGCTATCTTGGAAGGGGCAACAGGGTCGCAGCCGGCGACCCTTGAGGTGGTCACCTCAGCAGGCGATCGCTTTGCAGGGGAGGAGGGTGCGGTCCTGTCTCCGTCTGCGGCGATCGCCTGCTGACGTGTTAAGGGAAGTTAGCCGGCCAAGCTTGAGCGAGGCTTTTTAGAACGGGATGAGGAAAAGTGTCTGCGGTTTTCCGCCCCCATCCCGCTCCAATGGATCGACTACGTTCCGATCATCAGCTTGATCGCAAGGCCGACGAGGGTGACGGCCGCCACCCCCGCGCACCAGAGGCCGACGAACCAGAGAAGCTTGCGGCCGGTTCCTGTTTCGCTGGTCAATGGTAGCCCTCCTCCGGATCGACCTTGCCGCGGAACACCCAGTAGGAATAGGCGGTGTAGGCGAGAATGATCGGCACCAGCACCAAAGCGCCGGCAAGCAGGAAGGAGAGGCTTTCCTCAGGCGCGGCCGCGTCCCAGATCGTCAGCGAAGGCGGCACCATATAGGGGTAGAAACTGATGCCGATGCCGGCATAGCCGAGCACGAAGAGGCCCAGTGCGGCGATGAACGGCCGGCTGTCGTGGCGCTTGCGGATACCCGTGATCAGCGCATAAAGGCAGCCGAGAACGAGCGCCGGCACGACGACGCTGAAGATCGCCGTCGGATAGCCGAACCAGCGGTCCAGATACTGCGGCTCCAGGAACGGCGTCCACAGGCTGACGATGCCCATGGCGGCGACGGTGGCGAAGGAGCATTTGAGCGCGAGGTCGCGGGCCCGGTCGGCAAGGTCGCCATGGGTCTTCATCACAAGCCAGGTGGCGCCGAGCAGCGCATAGCCGACGACGACGGCGATGCCGGTCATGATCGAGAACGGCGTCAACCAATCCCACCAGCCGCCGACATAGGCACGGTTCTCGACCGGAATGCCCTGGACGAGCGCGCCGAGCGTGATCCCTTGCGCGAAGGCGGCCAGCATCGAGCCGCCGGAGAAGGCCCAGTTCCAGAGATATTCGGCCCGCCGCGTGCGCCAGCGATATTCGAAGGCGACGCCGCGGAAGATGAGGCCGATCACCATGGCGATGATGGGCGCGTAAAGTGCGGGCAGGATGGTCGCGTAGGCCAGCGGAAACACCGCCATCAGGCCGCCGCCGCCAAGAACCAGCCAGGTCTCGTTGCCGTCCCAGACCGGGGCGACGGAATTCATCATCACGTCACGGTCGTGCTTCTCGGGGAAGAACGGGAAGAGGATGCCGACACCGAGGTCGAAGCCGTCGAGAATGACATAGGCGAGCACCGCAAAGGCGATGATGCCGGCCCAGATGAACGGCAGATCAAACTCCATGATGGCCTCCCTTGGTGTTCGCATGGCTGCTATGGATGGCGGGGCCCGGCATGATGCCGGAACTGCGCAACGGTCCTTCGCCGAGCTCCGGCATCGGATCGCGCGGCAATCGCGCCATCAGCCGGAGGATGTAGAAGGTGCCGGCACCGAAGACGAAGAAATAGACGATGATGAAGGCGATCAGCGAGGCGGCGACTGCGGGTGCCGCGATCGGCGCCACTGAGTTTGCCGTCAGCAGATGGCCGTAGACGGTATAGGGCTGACGGCCGACTTCGGTCGTGACCCAGCCCGCGAGCACGGCGACGAAGCCGGCGGGCCCCATGGCGATCGCGGCACGGTGCAGCCAGACATTGCTGTCGAGCGTGCCGCGATAGCGACACCAGAGCGACCAGAGCCCGATGCCGAGCATGGCGAAGCCGAGGCCGACCATCACCCGGAATGACCAGAACACGATACCAACAGGCGGGTGAAGTTCTTCCGGGATCGTATCGAGACCGGCGAGCGGCGCGTTCAGATCATGCTTCAGGATCAGGCTCGAAAGCTTCGGGATCTCGATCGCGTATTCGACGCGCTTTTCAGGCGAGTTCGGAATGCCGAAGAGGATGAGCGGCGCGCCGTCCGGATGGCTCTGGTAGTGCCCCTCCATCGCCATCACCTTGGCCGGCTGGTGCTCCAGCGTGTTGAGACCATGCATGTCGCCGGCGAAGATCTGGATCGGCGCGACGATCGCCGCCATCCACATTGCCATCGAAAACATCTTTCGCGCCCGCCGCGGCGCCGTCTTGCGGATGAGGTGCCAGGCGCCGCAGGCGCCGACGACGAAGGCGGTCGTGAGATAGGCCGCCAGCACCATGTGGGTGAGGCGATAGGGGAAGGAGGGGTTGAAGACGATCGCCCACCAGTCGACCGGGACGAACTGGCCCGCCTCGTTCATTGCGAAACCGGCCGGCGTCTGCATCCACGAGTTCGCCGAAAGGATCCAGGTGGCCGAGATCAGAGTGCCGACGGCGACCATGACGGTTGCCAAGAAATGCAGCTTCGGCCCGACGCGGTTGAGGCCGAACAGCATGACACCGAGGAAGCCCGCTTCGAGGAAGAAGGCGGTCAGCACCTCGTAGCCCATCAGCGGCCCGATGATCGGCCCGGCCTTGTCGGAAAAGACGCTCCAGTTGGTGCCGAACTGATAGGACATGACGATGCCGGAAACGACGCCCATGCCGAAGGCGACGGCAAAGATCGTCTTCCAGAAATTGAAGAGTTCGAGATAGACCCCGTCCTTCTTCCACAGCCACAACCCTTCGAGCACCGCGAGGTAACTCGCAAGCCCGATGGAAAAGGCGGGGAAGATGATGTGGAAGGAAACGGTGAAGGCGAACTGGAAGCGAGCGAGCAGGGTCGCATCGAAACTCTCAAACACGGGCGCAATCCTTTCAGACACGCGGATGCGACGCCTCACGGAAGCGTAGGCCGCAATGCTCTGGCTGCTGCATCATTTGTCCGGTGACCGATCGTCGATCAGGGAACCTGTCTTGGCCTCTGGCCGAGGCAAATCCTGGGGTTGCACCGGCTTTTCAGCATGTACTTGAATCTGCGCCAAATTTGCCAAACGTCAATGACAGCGCGTCCGCCACGTTGTCACACTGCGGCAATGTTGCGCTGCGGCATATTGGCGAAAGGTGAGCGGGATATCAGCGGCGCGCGAGATAGGCCTCGGCCAACTCCGTCCAGAAAGCCGCGCCGATCGGCAGCAGGTCGTCGTTGAAGTTGTAGCCGGGGTGATGCAGCGGCCTGTCGTCGTCGCTGACCTTCGAGCCGAGGAAGAAGTAGGTCCCCGGCCGCTCCTTCAGCATATAGGCGAAATCCTCGCTGCCCATGAAGGGGCGGGCGAGATCGACCACCTTGTCGGCGCCGGCGAAGCGGACCGCGAGATCGCGGACGAAGTCCGTCTCGGCCTTGTGGTTGATCGTCGCATCGTAGCTGCGCTGGTAGTCGACGGTCGCGCGCATGCCGAAGCTCGTCGCCTGCGCCTCGGCGATCATGCGGATGCGGCGTTCGAGTTCGTCGCGCACATCGGGCTCGAATGAGCGGATACCGACGACGATCTCGGCGCGTTCGGGAATGATGTTGCTGGCCGAGCCCGCATGGAAGGCGCCGACGGTGACCACAGTCGGATCCATCGGATGGATGTTGCGCGAGACGATCGATTGCAGCGCCATGACGATCGAGGCGCCGCAGACGATGGGATCTGCTGTTTCCTGCGGCTCCGCGCCATGCCCGCCGCGTCCATGCACGGTGATGCGCGCCTCGTCGACGGCGGCCATGATCGGGCCTTCTCTAAGGGCGAACTGGCCGAAAGGCAGACCCGGCTCGTTGTGAAGCGCGAAGACGGCGTCGCAGGGAAACTGATCGAACAGGCCCTCGTCCATCATGATCTTGGCGCCGCCGAAATTCTCCTCGGCCGGCTGGAAGATCAGGTGGATCGTGCCGTCGAAATTGCGCCGCTCGGCAAGCGCGCGGGCAGCACCCAGCAGCATCGTCGTGTGGCCATCGTGGCCGCAGGCATGCATGAGGCCCGAGGTCTTGCTGGCATAGTCCAGCCCGGTTTCTTCCAGGATCGGCAGCGCATCGATGTCGGCGCGGATGCCGATCGAGCGCTTGCCGTTGCCGTTCCTGAGCGTGCCGACGACACCGGTTTTCGCAAGCCCCGTCGTCACCTCGTAGCCGAGACTCTCCAGGTGTTTCGCAATGAAGGCGGAAGTACGCGTCTCCTCCAGTCCGAGTTCCGGATGCGCATGCAGGTCGTGGCGAATGGCGACGAGTTCCGGCATGGCGTTGGTGATCGAGGGGGAAAGCTTCATGTCAGGCACCGCGGGTTGGTATGCGATTTTCGAAGGTGCGGAAGGCCACCACCAGAATTCCGGTGAGGCACATGTAGATGAGCGCGAGCAAAAGCAGCGGCTCGTAGGTGAGGAAGGTTTCCTGCCGCACCTTGGAGATGACCGCATAGACGTCGACGACGGTCACGGTCGCGACAAGTGGCGTCGATTTCAGCTGCAGCACCGTTTCGCCGTTGAGCGTTGGCAGAGCCCGATGGATGGCGCGCGGCAGCCAGATGCGGCGGAACATCGTCCAGCGGCCCATGCCATAGGCCTTCGCCGCCTCAAGCTCGCCGTTCGGAACGCCGGCAAAAGCGCCGCGCATGACTTCGCCCTCATAGGCCGCAAACGAAATGGTCAACGCCGCCACGCCATAGGGCCACGCTTCGCGCAGGTAAGGCCAGAGGAAGGACTGGCGGATCGCCGGAAATTGCGGGAACAGCGAGCCGAGACCGTAATAGAGCAGCCAGAGCTGCAACAGCAGCGGCGTGCCGCGGATCACGGTACAAAACACCTTGGCCGGCAGTTTCAGGAACCAGGGGCCGGTGACCTGCACGAGGCCGATCGGCACCGCCAGCAGGAAGCCGAGGATGGCGGTGCTGAAGAGCATTATCAGGCTGACGAGGATGCCCCAGCCAAGCCGTGGCAGGTAGCGCGGCAGCCAGTCCCAGCGCATGAAGACGGCGACGGCGACGACGAAGGCGGCAAAGACCAGCATCATGAGGATGCGGTGCGGCAGGAAGAAGCTCTTCGCCGTCGGCAGGTCTTCGGGCGTAAACGCAACGGCGTGGGTGGTTTCGTCGGTCATCGGCTCTCCGCAAAACCGCGTCGGGCATGGCGTTCGAGCATGCCGATGAAGACGTTGGAGATGAGCGTCAGCGCCAGGTAGAGCGCGCCAGCCGCCAGGAAGAACAGGAGATAGGCCTTGGTCGTGCCGGCCGCCTGGCGGGTGACCAGCGTCAACTCGCTGAAGCCGACGACGGCGAGAAGGGCCGTGTCCTTGGTGGCGATCAGCCAGAGATTGGAGAGGCCGGGAATGGCATAGGGCAACATCGCCGGCAGGGTGATGCGGCGCAGAACCATGGCCGGCGACATGCCATAGGCGCGCGCCGCCTCGATCTGCCCGGCGGGCACCGCCTTGATCGCGCCGCGCAACACTTCGGTCGAATAGGCACCCTGGACGACGCCGATGACGAAGATGCCGGCCATCAGGCCGCTGATGTCGACCGGGCCAACCGAAAACAACTCCAGAACCTGATTGAGCAGGTCGGTGCCGGCATAATAGAGCAGGAGGATCAGCACCAACTCGGGCACTGCACGCACGACCGTGGTGTAGCATTCGAGCAGATCGCGCAGAACTGGGCCGCCATAGAGCTTGCCGAATGCACCGCCGATGCCGAGCGCCAGGCCGAGCGTGAAGCCGCCGACGGCGATCTGGATGGAATTGAAAAAGCCTTGCAGCAATACGCCGCCCCAGCCGGGTGCTGAAAGCGAGAGCAGGCCCCAATTGATGAGGGAATCCGCAGCCATGCGTCGTCGAGCTCCGATGGCGCCGGCCGGCGATCGCTGCAGCGCTGCGGTCTTTGTCAGACGCGACAAGCGCTGCGACGGTTCGATCGCCGGCCGATCGCGCCTTATCCGCCGTAGATGTCGAAGTCGAAGTACTTCTTCGAGAACGTATCGTAGGTGCCGTTGTCGCGGATCGCCTTGATGGCGGCGTTGATCTTGTCCTTGAGCTCGGTTTCGCCCTTGCGCAGGCCGACGCCGACACCCGGGCCGATCACGGCGACGTCTTCGGCAACGTCGCCCTTGTATTCACAGCATTCCTTGCCCTGGTCGGTCGCCAGAAACGCCTTGAGCGCGATGGCATCCGCCTGCACCGCATCGAGGCGGCCGGCAGCGAGGTCGTTGTTGGCCTCGTCCTGCGTCTGGTATTCCTTGACCTCGACGCCCGCCGGCGCGAAGTGCTTGGCGGCATAGGCCTGGTGGACCGTCGAGACCTGGACGCCGAGCGTCTTGCCCTTCAGCCCTTCCGGCGAGGAGTTCATCTCGACGCCCTTGGTGCCGATGATGCCGGTCGGGGTGTTGTAGTACTTGTCGGAGAAATCGATGGTCTTCAGGCGCTCATCGGTGATCGACATCGAACTGATGATCATGTCGATCTTCTTCGACGTCAGTGCCGGAATGATGCCGTCCCAGGCAACCGGCGTCAGCACGCATTCGAGCTTGGCCTCGGCGCACATTGCGTTCATGAACTCGACTTCCCAGCCTTCCCATTTGCCGCTGGCGTCAGGCGCTGTGAACGGCGGATAGGGCTCCGCTGCGACGCCGACCTTCAGCGCTTCCGCCGACGCCGCGACGCCGCCGCTCACGGCGATCGCCGCCGCAACGGCCAGGACTTTCAATGCCTTCTTCATGCTGTTCCCCTTTTTGGTTGTTTAGCATTCAGGAATTCAGTGAATGGAACTGATGAACTTCTTGAGCCTTTCCGATTTCGGTGCGCCGAAGATGGCCTCAGGCGGGCCCTGTTCTTCGATCACGCCGTTGTGGAGGAAGACGATGTGGTTGGCGACGTCGCGCGCAAACTTCATCTCGTGGGTGACGAGGATCATCGTGCGCTTTTCGCGCGCGAGGTCCCCGATGACAGTGAGAACTTCGCCGACGAGTTCGGGATCGAGTGCCGAGGTCGGCTCGTCGAAGAGCATGACGAGCGGCTGGATGGCAAGCGCTCGGGCGATCGCGGCGCGTTGCTGCTGGCCGCCGGAAAGGAAGGCCGGGTAGGCGTCGCGTTTCTCGTAGAGACCGACGCGTTTCAGCAGGGTTTCGGCGGTGGCGACCGCTTCCGCCTTCGGCTTGCCGAGCACATGGATCGGCGCTTCGATGACGTTTTCAAGGATGGTCATGTGCTGCCAGAGGTTGAAGCTCTGGAACACCATGCCGAGCTGGCTGCGGATGCGCTGGACCTGTTTGCGGTCCTCCGGCACCAGGCCGCCGCGACCGTCGGATTTCATCCGGATCTTTTCGCCATGCACGCTGACGCTACCGGCGGAGGGGAGTTCGAGGAGGTTGATGCAGCGAAGGAAAGTGGATTTGCCGGAACCGCTGCCGCCGATGATGGCGATCACGTCGCCCTGCTTCGCTGTGAGCGAAACTCCCTTCAGCACTTCCAATGGCCCGAAACGCTTGTGCAGGTCAGTGACCGCGATTGCCTGGGCCGCATCCGTCATCGGCGCGCCGCTCCCATGGCTCTGCGAGCTTTTTCTGTCAGCATCGAAACAGTTCCCCTGTCGTCTTCCGTGCGGCATCTTTGGCCTGTCACGGGTTTTTGTTGGCCGGCATGGTTGCACTTGTGCCGCTATTGTTCAAGCGTATAATAATAGACGTCGTCGATTTTTTGACGCCCGCCGATCGTTCGATTTCCCGAAGGAGCCGCCCATGCCGCCGTTCTGGCCGAAGCCTTTGCCGACCGCGCCTGAACAGCATTTTGGGCCGGTTCAAGAGCAGAGTGCCGCATGAACAGACGCAGTTTTCACCGCGCGCCGGAAGGCGAGCGCCGCCAGGAATTGATCGAAGCGACGCTCGACTGCATCTCGGAATTCGGGCTGAAGGGCGCAACCGTACGGCAGATCGCGATCCGCGCCGGGGTGACCGCCGGGCTGGTGCGCCACTACTTCGAATCGAAGGACCAGATGGTTGCCGAGGCCTATCGCGCCGTCATCGCCTCGCTCACCGAAAAGGCGAGCAAGGTCGAGGGCGATCCGGAAACCCGGCTCCGGGATTTCATCGCCATCAACCTCACCGAGCCGGTGGCAGACAGCCGCAGCATCTCGCTCTGGGCCGCCTTCATCAGCCAGGTCCGGGTCGATCCGGTGCTGTCGGCGATCCACCGCGAAGGTTATCTCGCCTTTCGCAATTCGCTGCAGGAACTGCTCGCAGACTTCCTCGCGACCAAAGGCAAGCCGGCCGACGCCGAAACCTGCCGGGCCTTCGCCATCGCCATCAACGGGTTGGTCGACGGCCTCTGGGTCGAGGGCTGCCTTGCCGGCGATCTCTTTCGCGAAGGCGAGCTCGTCGCCATCGCCATGTCTTCGGTCGAAGCGCTGCTCGGCACGAAGATCGGAACTGCAAAACAATGAAAACGGGAGAAAGCACCATGCGCTACGCGTCCATCACCGAACGTCTTGCCGATCTTGGTTCGGGCAAATGGTCGCTGCATATCCGTGCCCGCCAATTGAAGGCGAGTGGTGCCGACATCATCGAACTGACGATCGGCGAACCGGATCTTCCGCCGGAGCGCGCCCTGCTCGATGAATGCCAGCGCGCGATGAATGCGGGGCGTTACCGCTATTCCAACGGCCGCGGTGAACCGACGGTCGTGGCGGCCGTCGCGGAGAAATACCGTCGTCGCCGTGCCGATGTGACGAACGAGAACGTGCTCTGCTTCCCCGGCACGCAGACGGCGCTCTTCGCCGTGATTCTCGGGTTGGCGGAGGCCGGCGATGCCGTTCTCGTCGGCGATCCGCTCTATGCGACCTATGAAGGTGTGATCCGCTCGACCGGTGCGCATCCGGTGCTGGTGCCGCTGAAGCCGGAATTCGGCTTCCACATGCAGGCCGAAGATCTCGAAACGGCGATCACGCCGGAGAGCCGCGTGCTGCTGCTGAATACGCCACACAATCCGACCGGCGCCGTGCTGACGGCGGAAGAAATTGCCGCGATCGGCGAGGTCGCGCGCCGTCACGATCTCTGGATCGTCTGCGACGAGGTCTATGAGGAGCTGGTGTTCGACGCCGTCTTTGCCTCGCCCTTCGACAATTCGGATCTCGCCGAACGCACGATCGTCGTCTCGTCGATCTCCAAATCGCACGCCGCACCCGGCTTCCGCAGCGGCTGGGCGGTCGGCCCGGTCGAGTTCACCGAGCGGCTGCTGCCGGTCTCCGAAACGATGCTTTTCGGCACGCAGCCCTTCATCGCCGACATGACCGCCTATGCCCTGACGCATGACATCGATACGGCGCGCCGGATGCGCTTGTCCTACAAGTCGCGCGCCGCGCAGATCGTCGCCGGCCTTGCCGGGGCGCCCGGCATCGAGGTGTTCGCGCCGGAAGCCGGCATGTTCATCTTGATTGATGTTTCCGGAACCGGTCTCGACGGCGATGCATTTGCCTGGGCGCTGCTTGAAGAAGAGGGGGTTGCCGTCATGCCCGGATCGTCCTTTGGCGATGAAGCACAGAACTATCTGCGCGTCAGCCTGACCGTGCCCGATGGTGCCATCGACGAGGCCTGCCGCCGCATCTCCGCACTTGCCGAGCGGGCCAGTCTGCGCAAGGAGCGCCGCGCATGACCATGGAAAGAACGGTTGGAGAAGTCCTGGTCGACCTGCTCGAGGCCAATGGCGTCGAGGTGGTTTTCGGTATTCCCGGCGTGCACACGGTCGAGCTCTACCGGGGCCTCGCGGCATCCAAGATCCGCCACGTGACGCCACGGCATGAACAGGGCGCCGGCTTCATGGCCGACGGCTATGCCCGCGTCAGCGGCAAGCCGGGCGTTGCCCTCGTCATCACCGGGCCCGGCCTCACGAACACCATCACGGCGATGGCGCAGGCGCGCCAGGATTCGATCCCGATGCTGGTGATTTCAGGCGTCAATCGCCGCGATTCGCTCGGCCATGGGCGCGGCCTGCTGCACGAGCTGCCCGACCAGCACGGCATGATGAAGACGCTGGCGCTCTATTCGCACACGCTCCTCAATCCGGAAGACCTGCCTTTCGTCGTCGACCGCGCCTTCTCGGTGCTCGTCTCCGGTCGGCCGGGACCGGTGCATATCGAGATCCCGACCGACGTGATGTCGGCGAAGATCACGCCGCAGGCGCTGCGGCCGGCAACGGCCACCCGGCCGCGCTCCGACAGCGAGACGCTGCAGCGCGCGGCGATCCTCTGCGCCGACGCCTCGCGTCCGGTCATCATCTGCGGCGGCGGCGCGCTGACGGCGGAGGCGGAAGTTGCGGAGCTTGCCGAAAAGATCGGTGCGCCCGTCGTCACCACTGTCAATGCTCGCGGCATGTTCTCGGGCAGTCCCTTGAGGGTTCCTGCGAGCCCCAGCCTGAAGGCGGTGCGGTCGCTGCTGAAGGAGGCCGACCTGGTGCTGGCGCTCGGCACCGAAATGGGCCAGACCGACTACGACATGTATGCCGATGGCGGCTTTCCGGCCCTGCGCAACCTGATCCGCACCGACATCGATGCGGCGCAGCTCGCGCGCGGGCCGCATGCGGCGCTCTCCATCCTCTCCGGCGCCAAGGCGGCGACGGCGGGCATCCTCGCCTTTCTCCCCGGTCATGCTGCGAAGGATGGAGCGGGACGGGCCGAAACGGCGCGGAGGGCGGCGCTGAAGGAACTGACGCCGAAGATGCGGGCCGAGATCGGCATCATCGACACCATCTACAAGTCTCTGCCGGATTGCACCGTCGTCGGCGACTCGACCCAGGCCGTCTATGCCGGCAACCTCTACTGTGATGCACCGCGGCAGCGTAGCTGGTTCAATTCGGCGACCGGTTACGGTTCTCTGGGCTATGCGCCGCCAGCAGCCGTCGGTGCAGCCGTCGCCGATCCGTCTCGGCCGGTCGTCTGTCTCGTCGGCGACGGTGGCTTCCAGTTTTCGCTCGCTGAAATCGGGTCTGCCGTCGATGCGCAGGCGCAGGTCATCTTCCTCGTCTGGAACAATGACGGCTACCAGGAAATCGAAAGCTACATGGTCGATGCCGGCGTTACGCCGGAGGGCGTCAAGCCTTCGGCGCCGGACTTCCTGATGGCGGCGAAGGCCTATGGCGTCGAGGGACGGCGGCTTGCTTCCGTCGCCGATCTCTCACAGGCGCTCGCCGAGGCGGCGAAGCGCAAGGGACCGTCGCTTATCGAGATCCACGAGCGGCGAACGAGCGGCATCACGGCCTGAGCAACGACAACCACGAAACGGGCCGGATTTGACTTTTCCGGCCCGGAATGGTGTTAAAGGCGCCCATGCTCGATTCCGGCCACGTTCTCTAGGTAAGGTCGGGCATTCGGGCTCAATTTTCGTCTCGCTGGCGTGCAATCGCCAGGGAAAGGGACCGCGTCCTCGATGGACCGCATGGGTGGTGGCAGCAAGAACATACAGGCCGGCCGGCTTCTCGCTGTGCTGTGGCTGTTCTGCGCCTCCTTCGCAATGCAGGTCATCTCGGTCGGACAGAGCATCCCGTCCCGTTCGGCCTCCGGTGCCCAGGCCGGCAACGTCACCGACACCGGTTCGACTGACCGTCCCGCCGCCCGGCAACTCTCGCGGGCGACACCGCTTTCAGACCTTCGGTTTACGGCCGAGCGCAAGGACGCCAAGTCCGCGGCCGATGATGGCTTGCCGGCGCTCTTGCCGGCATCGCTCGAACTCGAACTTCCCCGTTCGTCGGACGGGCGGATTTTCCGCGAGTTCGCTGCGTATCTTGGCGGGGCCTCGAACCCTGGCCCCCATATTCGCGCGCCTCCCGGCGCCTGATCCACAACGCGGATTTTGGCTGGCTGGCGGCTTCGGCTGCAGCTCTGCCCTTTATGAAACAAGCCCTGACGACGCGCCCCGTGCCCGCGCAGGCTCTTCTGGAACCACAACATGCGTACATCGAAATGGGCGATTCTCGTCTATGTCGTCGTGATCATCTTCGGATGTATCGCGGCGCTTCCGAACGTGCTGACGCCGGCACAACGTGAACAATTTGCAGGCTGGCTGCCGGTCAAGCCGGTAACCCTCGGCCTCGACCTCAAGGGCGGCTCGCACCTCGTGCTCGAAGTCGATGCTGCCGGCCTTCGCAAAGCTCGGCTCGAAACCCTGCTTGACGATACGCGCCGGGCGCTCCGCGCCGAGCGCATCTCGGCCTCCTCGGCCCGCATCGCCGGCGATACCGTTACCGTGAAGATCGAAGATCCGGCCGACCGCGAAAAGGTTCTGCCGAAGCTGAAAGAGCTGGCGGCCCCTGTCGGCACGCTTGGTTTCGGCGGCGCGGCTTCCGATATCGAGGTGACCGAGAACGGCGACAGCATCAACATCGCGATGACAGAGGCCGGCCTTGCCGACCGCACCACCAAGGCCGTCGAACAGAGCCTCGAGATCATCCGCCAGCGCGTCGACACCGTCGGCGTTGCCGAGCCGCTGATCCAGCGTGTCGGTTCCGACCGCATTCTCGTCCAGCTTCCGGGCCTCGAGGATCCGACGGCACTGCGCCAGCTCTTGGGCTCGACCGCGCAGATGAGCTTCCACATGGTGGACCAGACCGTGGATCCCAACCAGCCGGCGCCGCGCGGCGTCGACATTCTGCCGGGCGCCCACGACAACAACAAATATGCGGTCGAAAGCCGCGTCGCGATTTCGGGCGAGCGCCTGGCCGATGCCAAGGCCGGCTTCGACCAGCGCACCAACGAACCGATCGTGTCCTTCACCTTCGACACGCTCGGTGCCCGCCAGTTCGCGGAAATCACCCAGGCTGCCGTCGGCCGGCCCTTCGCGATCGTTCTTGACGGCAAGGTCCTGACGGCTCCTGTTATCCGCGAGCCGATCATCGGCGGCAACGGCCAGATCAGCGGCAACTTCACCGCACAGGAAGCGACCGTTCTGTCGGCGCTGCTGCGCTCCGGCGCGCTTCCGGCACCGCTCACCGTTATCGAGGAACGCTCCGTCGGCCCGAACCTCGGTTCCGACTCGATCCGCATGGGCATCTACACCGGTCTTGCCGGCTTCGCGCTCGTCGTCACCCTCATGGTCGTGCTCTACGGCGCCTGGGGCATGATCGCCAATGTCGGCCTGGTGCTGCACACGATCCTGACCATCGCGCTTCTCGCCATGCTCGGCTCGACGCTGACCTTGCCGGGTATAGCCGGTATCATTCTCGGCATCGGCATGGCGGTGGACGCCAACATCCTGATCAACGCGCGTATCCGTGAAGAAACGGAAGCGGGTGCCGGCGCGATGAAGGCGCTCGATATCGGCTTCAACAAGGCCTACGCGACCATCATCGATAGTAACGTCACGACGCTTTCGGGCACCGTGCTCTTGTTCGCCTTCGGCTCCGGCCCGGTCAAGGGATTTGCCGTCACCATGATGCTCGGCATCATCATCTCGATGTTCACCTCGATCACCGTCGTTCGCCTGATGATGCGTGAGGTCGTCGTCCGCCGGAAGATGAAGAAGCTCGAGATCCCGTCGCTGTTCGGCAAGGTTCCGAAGCTTCCGTCCTTCTCCTTCATGAAGGGCCGCTTCGTCGCCATCGGCATGTCCGCCTTCCTGTCGGTCAGCTCGGTGGTGCTGTTCTTCACGCCCGGCCTCAACTACGGCATCGACTTCGTCGGCGGTATCCAGGTCGAAACCACCTCGAAGAACACGCTCGACCTTCCGACGCTTCGCCACAATCTCGAAGCGCTCAACATCGGCGAAGTGGCGCTGCAGGAATTCGGCCAGGACAAATCGGTCCTGATCCGCGTCCAGCGCCAGCCGGGCGGCGAGCAGGAACAGACGGCAGCGCTCAACCGCATCAAGGATGCCGTCGTCCAGACGATCCCGGATGCGAGCTTCGAGCGCACCGAAGTCGTCGGCCCGACCGTCAGCACCGAGCTTGCCCGTTCGGGCTTCCTCGCTGTCGGTCTCGCGATGGTGGCGATCCTGCTTTACATCTGGTTCCGCTTCGAATGGCACTTCGCCGTCGGCGCGATCGCGGTCCTCTTGCTCGACATCACCAAGACGATCGGCTTCTTTGCGCTGACAGGCATCGACTTCAACCTGACGGCCATCGCCGCGCTCCTGACGATGATCGGCTACTCGGTCAACGACAAGGTCGTGGTTTATGACCGCATGCGCGAGAACCTCAGGAAGTACAAGTCGATGCCGTTCTCGGATCTCATCGACATGAGCATC
This sequence comes from Ensifer sp. Root954, assembly GCF_001429005.1. Taxonomy (NCBI): domain Bacteria; kingdom Pseudomonadati; phylum Pseudomonadota; class Alphaproteobacteria; order Hyphomicrobiales; family Rhizobiaceae; genus Ensifer; species Ensifer sp. Root954. The sequence goes on along the minus strand of NZ_LMJM01000052.1, from coordinate 154,686 downwards.
AACCAGGTGATCGCACGATGCATCTTCACCTCGATGGCCACGGCCTTCTCGCTGGTGCCGATGGCGATCTGGGGCGGCGATGCCGTCAAGAGCTTCGCCTGGCCGATGATCTTCGGCGTGATCGTGGCAACGACCTCGTCGATCTATATCGGCGGCCCGATCCTGCTGTTCCTCAATCGCTGGTGGAAGGATCGCGAAGCATCCCGCGGTGGCACAACCACGCCGCAGGCGGGCACGCCTGCTGCCTGACATCCGGCACTGGAACACAAAACGTGAAGGGGCGGCCCGACGGGCCGCCCCTTTTTTGTCCGAATGTGCTGTCTTTATCCACCCGTGCCTTGCAGACTGATTCTTCGCTTCCTAAATAGCGTAGGTCTCCGGGTCCGGAACGGGTGGATGGATTTTGCGTACATCGCCCCTTGAATTTAAAGGGTGAAGAAATTTTTTCTGCGTCTTCATCTTTTTAATTGACGGAATTGGTAGATTATTCTAGTTTGCCATTACGTGAACGCGGGGAGTCCGCCTCACGGTTGTTCATCGAACGCTCCGGCATTGCTGATGCCGGGCCAGCCAAAGGAGTGTGACATGTCCGAAACCGTCTCGACCGCCGCCTTCTTCGGCACGCGTCTCCTTTGTCGCGCAACAGAGAAAAAATGGCTCATTCGCAATCTTTGCCGAATGTGACCTTCGAACCCCTCGAACTTTATCTTTTGCCGAAATTGAAAGTTTCCGCGCCGACAGCGTGGATGGAGCGTTATTTGTATGAGCAAGCAGGTTATCGAATTTGGCGGCGAAGCCGTCGGCGTTGTTGTCCCGGATGAAGATCGCTTCAAGTTCCTGGCGGTGAAGTATCACGTCTGGGACCTGGACGCGAAGCGCTTCGGCTCGGCCGATGAAGCGCGCGCCGCAATCCGGCAGCTGTTGGCCCACCAGGCCGTCCAGGCCAAGCGGCAGAACCACAGCGCCGCTGCCTGAAGCCGCAGTTGATGCGGATGAGAAAAGCCGGTTTCGGCTTTTCTCCCGCATCCACCGCGAAGACATCCGCAAATCTTGCCGCATCGGCTGCACGCAATTGCCCGCGACATCGGTCAATTCCCCACTATAATTATATGTTGGCAGTACGTTTCTTGTGCTATGCCAATATATATTTGCATTTGCGCGGATGATTCCCGTTTTCTGGGGTGCCGCCGCAGGGAAAGCGTGCCGGAATGCTGACGAAGAAGGGAAAGTACGGACTGAAGGCCTTGGTCGATCTTGCTCGGCTGGAGCCGGGGGAAACTGCCTTCATTACCGAGATCGCGCAGCGCAACAATATCCCGAAGAAGTTCCTGGACACGATCCTGCTTGAGCTGCGCAACGCCGGCATGCTGCGCTCGAAAAAGGGGCCTGGCGGCGGCTACTCGCTCTCGCGGCCCGCTTCGGAAATCCGTATCGGTCACGTGATCCGCACGCTGGACGGGCCGCTTGCGCCGATCCGCTGTGCGAGCCGCACGGCCTACGAGGTCTGCGAAGATTGTAACGATCCCGAGACCTGTCAGGTGCGGGTGTCGATGACGACGGTCCGTGATGCCGTTGCCGCCATTCTTGATTCGATGACGCTCGAAGAATTCGCGGCCGACAAGTCGATGCCGCTGGAAATGGAAGAAAAGCGCGCCGGCTGACGAAAACGCCGCGGTTCACGCCAGTTTTCCCCCGAACTCTGCTTCCAAGACTTGGTTTGCCAAGAAAAAGCGCTTATCTGCCGTCAATGGTCTGGCGGGCAAATTCGTGCCTGTTGCTTAAGTCTTCGCAGAATTGGGGTCATCATGGGTTTGAGACATGCATCGGCGGATGATCGCACTGCACTTGCGGCTTTGGAGTCGATCGGCCGGACGCTGACGACCGCGATGGCCGGCATCAAGGCGCTGGCGGACCAATTTGGCGCTGACGAAGTTTTTGCGCGCAGCGTCGTCGAAGCCGTCGAACTGATCGGCGAAAGCCAGGGGCGCGTCGTCGTCTCCGGCGTCGGCAAGAGCGGCCATATCGGCCGCAAGATTGCAGCCACGCTGGCATCGACCGGAACATCCGCCTACTTCGTGCACCCGACCGAAGCGAGCCATGGCGACCTCGGCATGGTCACCTCGCAGGACGTGCTGATCCTGCTCTCCTGGTCGGGCGAGACGGCCGAGCTTGCCAACATGCTCACCTATGCCAAGCGCTTCAACGTGCCGATCGTCTCGATCTGCGCCAACCGCGACAGCGTGCTTGCCCGCAACTCCGAAGTGCCGATCGTCTTGCCGAAGGTTCAGGAAGCCTGTCCGCACGGCCTCGCGCCGACGACCTCGGCCATGCTGCAACTCGCCATCGGCGACGCGCTCGCCATCGCGCTTTTGGAGCGGCGCGGCTTTTCGGCCGAGGATTTCAAGACTTTTCATCCGGGCGGCAAGCTCGGCGCGCAGTTGCGGCTTGTTCGCGAGCTGGCGCATGACGGCGCCCAGATGCCGCTTCTCAGCGTCGGACGCCCGATGAGCGAGGCGCTGATCGAGATGTCGTCCAAGGGTTTCGGTGTCGTCGGCATCGTCGACGATGGCGGCAAGCTGGCCGGCGTGATCACCGACGGCGACCTGCGTCGTCACATGTCCGGCGACCTGCTGCTGCAACCGGTCGAGGCGGTGATGTCGCGCAATCCGCGCGTGATCCGCGGCGACGTGCTTGCAAGCGGCGCCATGGAATTCATGCAGCAGCATAAGGTGACCGTGCTCTTCGTCGTCGACGACGGCGGGGCGCCGGTCAGCATCCTGCATATTCACGACCTGCTGCGCGCCGGCGTCGTCTGAGACTGCCAAGGCGGCCCTCCGCCTGGCGAGAGCAGCCTACCCCTTCACCACGGCGGGCCAGTCGCTCGTCGTGCCCGGCTGCACCGGCCGTTCCAGATAGGTGGAAAGCACCACATAGCTGCGCGTCGCCTTGACGCCGGGCGTGTCGTAGAGCCGCGCCAGAAGCCCTTCGAGCGCATGCGTGCTTTCTGTGCGCACCTTGAGCAGCATGCAGGTGTCGCCGGCGACCGAGTGGATCTCTTCCACTTCAGGGCATTCCTCGATCGCAAGCAGCGCCTGCGTCTTGCCCCAGCCGGTCGTGTCGACATGGACGAAGGCAAGCAGCGTCTTTCCGACCGCGTCCGGATCGATGAGCGCCGACACGCGGCGGATCGCGCCCGAACGCCGGAGCCGCTTCACCCGTTCATGCGCCGCCGGCGGCGAAAGTCCGACGCGTTCGCCAAGCTCGGCATAGCTTGAAGGAATGACGAACATCAATCAACAAATTTCGCCAGATTCGATCGACAGGACCTCGATCGACAGGGCGCGCATCCCGCCTTTCGCCTATGTCCTGACCGTCTGCATCGGCGTCATCGGCTCCAACTCGCTGGCGCTCGGACCAATCGCGCCGGAGGTGGCGCGGAGCCTCGGCACGGATGTTCCATCGGTAATGGTCGCTTCGGCCGCCTTCGGACTGGGCACGGCCGTCAGCGCCATCTTCCTTGGCCGCTTCATCGACGGGTACGGCCCCCATCGCATTCTGGCTGCCGCGCTGTTGCTTCTGGCCGCCGGGCTCACCGGTAGCGCGCTTGCGCCCATGCTGGCGTTCCTGGTCGCCGCCCAACTCGTTGTCGGCGTCGCCACCGGCATTGCGCTTCCGTCGATCTACACGCTGGCCTCGGTCATCGCGCCGGCCGGACGGGAGAGCGAGACGATCGGCCTGGTGCTGACCGGCTGGACGCTCAGCATGGTGGCCGGCGTGCCACTATCGGCAGCGATTGCTGACTTCGGAGGATGGCGCGCCGTTTACTTCGTCGTAGCCGTAGCCACACTGGTTGCTTGCGCTGCCGTCAGGCTCGCGCCGGTGCGGGAAGGACTGGCCGGCAAGACGACGTCGCCGCTCGCGGCGCTTGGCGTGCGCGGCGCCGGACCGCTGTTGACGGCCTGTGCCGCCTTCATGGCCGCCTTCTACGGCGTTTATGCCTATATCGGCGAACACCTGCACGCAGCGCTCGGGTTGCCCCTCAGCGCCAATGGCCTCGTGGCCGTTTCCTACGGCTTCGGCTTCGGTGCGGCGGCACTACTCGACCGGCTGATCGACCGCTTCGGCGCTGGCAGGTTGCTGCCTCTGATTTTTCTCGTCGTCGCCGGCGTCTATGCGGCGATGGCCGCCGTGAGTAGCTCCTACACGGCCATGCTGGTCGTCGTCTTTTTCTGGGGCCTTGCCAACCATTTCGGTCTCAACGTGCTGATCATGCGGCTGACGGCGCTCGATCCCACAAGGCGTGGCGCGATCATGGGGCTGAACAGCGGCGTCACCTATCTGTCGCTCTTTTTGGGAACGCTTGGTTTCGGCGTGGTTTATGGCGGGGCCGGTTTTTCCGCGCTGCCCTTGGCCGCGACCGGCCTGATGCTGGTCGCCGCCATCGCCGCAGCGCTCGCGCCGCGCTAGGTCCCCGCGATATGAAAACGGCTACCCTTGGCGGGAAGCGGAAGGCGCGCGTTTCGCAGGCTTTTGGCGCGGCGCGGGGTCAATAAAGGCGCCAGGTTCGTTGAGGCTGCTTTCGTTCAGCCGCCGGGCAATCGCTTCCGCGCCGGCATCGGTTCCGGCGCGGGAATAAAGGTTGCCGCGCACCTGGATCGACGCGGCAAGCAGGCGGAACATTGCGACACTAAGTTCAGGCTCCGGCGCCTGGGGCGCCTGCCAGAAACCGTCGAGTGGCTGCTGATCGGTCAGACCGGCAATATCGAAGACGGCAGTGCCGAGCACTTTGACCGGCCGCCCTTGCTTCAGGGCGTGCAATCCGGCCGTCGAATTCACCGTGACCATGCCGGCGCTGGCCTCGCCAAGCGTATCGAGATTTCCGCCGTCCAGGTAGAAGACGCGCCCGCTCAAGCCAAGCGCCGCTGCTCGCTGCTCGATGAAGCTGCGCCACGGGATCAGGTCGTTGTCGAGCGGATGCACCTTGAAGACCAGGCGTGCATTCGGCGCGGCAAAGGCGCCGAACGAGGTCAGGACGTCAGCGATTGCATCCTTCTGGCTGTGGAAGGGCGAATGCGCCCTGAGCTGAAAGTCGGTTTCGAGCTGAAGCGGATAGACGAAGTAGGGGGCATCGTCCGAAAGGAGCTTCGTAACGGTCGCCACCGCTTCCGCGCTGCGCCGTTTTTCGGATAGCAGCCGGCGCACCCAGCCGGCGTATTCGGCGAGCGGATGGAAAATCCCGTGACGGCGGTAGTGCGGAAACAGGAACCAGAAAAAGACGTTCGGCAGATTGTAGAGCAGATCGTAGCTCGCATCGGCGAGGAACGTCTGGCTGTAGCGCTTGCGCCAGTCCGGCTCCGGCAGGTTTGACGCCGCCGAAAGGATCTGACCGGCGTCGTTCGGAAAATGGGAGTTCGACGACATGCCGTTGCGCTCGAGCGTCAGCCAGTCCGGCCGCAGATAGCCCATTTCGATAATCGCGACACTGACGCCGGCGTGCCGGGCGACGGCGGTGGCCGCCCTGTGGTAGGGCCGCTCTTCGCCGAGAAACAGCATATCCGTGACGCCGTGGGCCGCGATGAATGCCTCGAGATAGCCGGGCCAGGCGGCCGCCGTGCCGCGATAGTTGAAGCCGCCCTTGCGGCGCCAGAAGATCTGGTCGCCGACGTTCAGGTTGATCCTGAGACAGCGGTGGCCAAGGGCTTCGAGCCGGTCGGCGATCTTGCGGAAGATCGGCGAGGAGGGGCCCTGCAGGAACAGGAAGACCCGCTGTCTCGGCCGTGCGGCCCCACCGGCCGATGTCGTCGAAGCGTTCTCCATCCGCAGACCGCCGCTAGCGCAGCGTATCCTTTCTCAGGTTCGCGTGGTTGAGAAGCGCCTCGATCAGGTTCCAGGCCTCGACGCTGCTCGGTTCGGCCGGCTTATGGGACGACCGCTTCGCCTTGGCGAGCGGCACGATCAGATAGTCGGTGCGCGGATCCGGGAAGGGGTCGGCGAAGGATTTGAGCAGCGGTGCGTGATCGCCGTAGAAGACGAGCCAGACCGGACGGTCGAGCTTGTCGAGGTGTTCGCTCAATGTGTTGAGCGCCGCATCGGACTGCTCGAGGATGGCCAGATAGATGTCGACGGGATTGGTGAGGTCGCCGACGCGGCCCGGCTCCCATGGACCGTGATTGGCCATGGATGCGACGAAGATGAAGCCGCTTTCGTCTTCGGGCAGCTTCTCGCTTGCGTCGATCACCTTCGCCGCGAGCTTCTCGTCGGAGACGTAGGGTCCGTCTCGCTCTGGGCGATGGTCGAAACCGTCGAGCATCGTCAGCTTGGAGAAGCCGAGCTGCGGCATCGCCTTGTGCCTGAGGAAGAAGGTCCGGTCATAAGGATGGATGAAGTGGGTATTCCAGCCGGCACGCTTCAACTTTCCGGGCCAGACGACGTCGGCATAGTGCGATGCGCGCAGATAGGGATAGCTGGCGTCGACATGAATATCGTCGGGCACCAGGCCGCTGATCACGGCGAATTCGGTGCGCAGCGTATAGCCGCCTTCGAACACGCTGCTGAGCCGGCCCCACTGAACCGCCTCGCGCCGCAGCCGGTCGAGCGTCGGCAGTTTTAGCGTATCGACGCCGAAGTGCCGCATGTCGATGAAGGATTCCGATTGCCAGACGACGATCAGCGGCGAGCCGTCGTCACCGATCAGATCCTGCACGGCGGCCCGGACGATCTTGGAGAGATCCGCGACGATCTTTTCGCGACGCACACCGAGCCAAATGATGAAACGGAAGACGACCGAGCCGAAGGTACCGAAGCGCACCGTGTTCATCTTGACGTCGAGGACCTTGAGCAGCCGCTGTACCAGCGCGGCCGTCGGGCGGTTCACCGGGCCGTAGAAGAGCAGGAGCCAGGGACCATAGGCGATGCCGAGCATCACGAGGATCCAGAAGGCCTTGCCCCGGTCCGGCAGAATCGCCGGCTCGAAATACATGTAGAGGCCGGAAACGCCAAAGACGTAGAGGAAGGCGACGGTCCAGAAGACGACGTTCAGCGAGCTCGCATAGAAGATCGTCTTGTACTTGAACACGTCGACGACCAGCGCGATGTCGGAAAAGATCAGCGGTTCACGGATGAACTTGAACTTGGCGCGGGAAATGCCGGTGAAGATGATGAAGAAGCTCATCGTGCCCGCCGCCGCATAGAGCGGACGCCAGGATCCGGCGAAGAAACCGGCAAAGACCAGAGCGATGACAGGCAGGCGGGCAAGCACGTCGATCACGTCCTGCGTGCGTCCGAAAGGCGAAGGATTGGCGCGCCGCTCCCGCTTCGGCAGGGCGAAACGGTCGGTGAAGAAGATCACCGCGCAGGACAGCAGATAACAACTAAGCGTCAGTGTTATCGGGTAGTCGTGCAGCTGAAAGGGAAGCAACGCCAAGCGGAAACCTTCATGTCTTCATGCCGGCCGATGCCGCTTTATGCGGCACAGCGTCCGCCCGACACTTAGATCTTATCGATGCTAGGTACAAGCACCGTCAGGTCCGGTGCTCGGACACTCCACGATTATGCGTCGCCGTGTTGCCGCACCGCACAATCGCCCGGTCGAACCACCAGTTGAGCAGGGGACGAACGGCGGGAGCGAAGCGTCCAAGTAGAAACAATGTCGTGCCGAAATAGACTTCGAACCGGCCGCGGTCGGTTCCCTTGACGATCCGCTTGGCCACCGCTTCGGCCGGCCAGGGCCGGACCGTGCCCATGATCGTGGCGGCTTCCGGCGGGCGAGCCGCCAGCTCGCGCTGAAACTGCGGCGTTTCCGTATCCGGCGGAAAACAGACGGAAACACTGACGCCGTGCGGACGGGCTTCTGAACGCAGCGCCTGGGCGAAGCCGTGCACGGCGAACTTGGAGGCGCAATAGGCCGAATAGCCATAGATGCCGAGTAGCCCTGCGCCGGACGAGATCATCATGATCCGGCCCCGACGGCGCCGCTTCATGCTGTCATAGACCGCCCGGACAGCATGCACCGTGCCGGAGAAATTAGTGTCCATCTGCTGCCGGAACGAGGCGCTGTCGAGCTCCTCGAACCGGCCGGGTTCGACGATGCCGGCCGATGCCACCAGGATGTCGCAAGGGCCGAAGGCCTGTTCGCACCGACGGATGGCCGCTTCGACATCGCTTTCCACCGCGACGTCGGCGGCCTCGATCCGGATGCTGTCGGCGTTGGCCCCACTGGATGCGATAAGTTTTGCCTGCGCGTCTTCCAGGAGGCCACGGGAGCGGGCAATCAGCGAGAGGCGCGCCCCGCGCGCCGCGTAGATCGATGCGGCCGCAAATCCGATACCGCTCGAGCCACCGGTAATGATCACATGCGCCATGCTGGTATTCCGCTCCAGAGTTCGGGAGAGTACGAAGCGGCTCTGCTTCGGCAACCGCGTGACTCGGCAGCAAATGCGACCAGGTCAGCGCGCCGAGAGCGCTTTCATCATCTGGTCGATGTCGATGCCGCCAAGGCCGAAGTTGCGTTCGGTAAGGTCGGCCAGACGCTCGGCCGTGAGTGTTACCGTGCGCCGGATCTGCTCTTCCGTGTGGTCGCTGGTGATGAAGAAGCGCAGCCGAGCCAGGCCTTCCGGGACCGCCGGGTGGATGATCGGCAGCGCATTGACCCCTTCTGCAAGCAGGTCGTTCGACAGCTGCACCGCTCGCAGGGAATCGCCAACCAGAACCGGAACCACGGAAAATCCGCTGCTGAGGCCGGTGTCGAGCCCCGCTTCCTTGGCAAGCTTGAGGAAGAGCGCGCCGTTGCGGCGCAGCGCCGCCGTGCGCGTCGGCTCCCGTTCCAGCACCTCCAGGCTTGTGGTTGCCGCGGCCGCCAGCACCGGCGCAAGGCCGACGCTGTAGACGAAGCCGCCGGCCGATGCCTTCAGCACCTCGACCAGCGCTTCACTGCCGGCGATGTAGCCGCCGCAGCTCGACGTGGTCTTGGAGAGCGTGCCCATCCAGATGTCGATCTCGCGGGGATCGACGCCGAAATGCTCTGCAAGCCCGCGGCCGGTCTTGCCGAGAACGCCGAGCGAATGCGCTTCGTCGACCATCAGCCAGAAGCCGTATTCGGCCCGGAGCTTCAGAAGTGCCGGCAGGTCGGCGACATCGCCGTCCATCGAGTAGATGCCCTCGACGATGACCATGATGCGGCGATAGTCGCCGGCAACGGTGCGCAGCACGTGTTCGAGGTCGGCGACGTCATTGTGCTTGAACAGGCGTCGTGTCGCGCCCGAGAGCTTGACGCCGGCAAGGGCGCTGTTGTGGATGAATTCGTCGTGGACGACGAGGTCCTTCGGTCCCATCAGGCAGCTGATGGCGGCGACATTGGTGAGATAGCCGCTGACGAAGCAGACGGCGGCATCGACGCCATAGAAGCCGGCGATCTTCTCTTCCAGCGCCACATGCACCGGGCGCTCGCCGGCGACGAGGCGGCTCGCCGAGGCGGAAATGCCGAAGGTGCCGATGGTATCGCGTGCCCGCGCAAGCACCTCCGCATGGCGATTGAGGCCAAGATAGTCATAGGAGGCGAAGTTGATCAGCTTCCGGCCGTCGATGACGGTGGTCGCGCCCGCCGCCGTCTGGTGCGCACGATAGAATGGATTGGCGATGCCGAGCTGCTCGCTTGCGAACTTCTGGGTCATCACCTGCTTGTATTCCGGCAGGTCTTCGAAACGGGCCTGCTGCCGGCGTGCCGGCGGCGGCATCTCCCGCTCCGAGCGCGCCATGCGGTTGCGCTCGGAGGATTGATGCGTGTTTCTCATCCGGTCCAGCAGGTTCTCTTTGAGGCTGCTGGTCATCTTGGATGCGCCTGGACCGTTTCCGTTCGTGCTCATTGGCCTTGTGCTTTTTCCTTCGCCGTTCCGACGTGCCGCTGCGCAAGTTCGCTGACAATCTTGTCGTCGGCGGCCTCGGCATCGTCGCTCTGGTCGCGCTTGCTCACCTTCTCATAGAGCTTGCGGGCGACATCGCCAACCGTCGTGTTGTCGGCGACGCCGCTGAGCGGCATGTCGAAGCCGGTGTTCTGCTGGAAGCTCATGCCGAGTTCGACGGCCATGAGGCTGTCGAGGCCGATTTCCTTCAGAACCTTGCTGCGCGTGACCGTATCCTTCGATACGCGCAGGATTGCGGCGATCTCGCCGGCGACGAGGTCGAAGAGAATGTCTTCGGCTTCCTGCGGCGACTTGCCCTCGATCATCGCGACGAGATCCATCTTGGTGCCTTCGCCGCCCGTCGCATGCTGGTCGGCGCTGCGCAGGATGACTTCGAAGAGCGCGTTCTTGGCGACAGGCAGATTGCGTGCCGCCGACCAGTCGATCTCTGAAATCATCACGGTTGCCGCATCGACGGTGCCTGGATCGAAGGCCAGGTGGCTCTCGACCATGTCGAGTGCCGTCTGCGCCTTCAGCGCGGTCTTGCCGATGCGCTTGGCGAGGATGTCGTTCACATCCGTGTTCTGGACCAGATAGCCCCTGTCGGCGATGGCGCCGAACCCGACGGCGAGACCCGCAAGGCCGCGTGCGCGACGGGCGCGGGCGAGACCTTCGAGATAGCCGTTGGCTGCGACGTAGTTCGCCTGTCCGGGGTTGCCGACGAGTGTCGTCGCCGACGAGAACAGGATGAAGTTGTCGATCTTGTCGCCGCTGGTCAGTTGATCGAGAACCGCGGCACCCTTGGCCTTGGTGTCGATGACCGGCCGGTTTCGCTCGCGGTTGAGGTTGCTGATCAGCGCGTCGTCGAGCACCATTGCGGCATGGACGATCGAGCGCAGCGGTGCCACGGCGCGCAACGTCTTGAGCAGGCGCTCCGTCGCTGCCGGATCGGTGACGTCGCAGGCATGAACCGTGGCGGATACGCCAGCCTTCGTCCAAGCTTCGATCATTGCCGTCGTTTCGGCGTCCGCCAGGCCGCGGCGTGAGCAGAGCGCGACCTTCGTCGCACCCTTTTCGACGAGCCAGTTGGCGGCAGCCAGGCCGAAACCGCCGATGCCGCCGACGACGAGATGCATGCCGTTCGGATCGACCTTCATGCCGCCATGCGGACGCTTGGCAACGCGGTGCGTGCCGGCGACCGGAGGAAGCACGACGATCTTGCCGATATGCCCGGCATTCTGCATCAGTCGGAAGGCGTTGCCGATCTCGTCGAAGTCGAAGGCGCGATAGGGAAGCGGCGTCAGCTTGCCGTCTTCGAACAGCGCTCCGATCTCGGTGAAGATCCGCTTGGTCAGCTTCGGCTGATTGACCAGCAACTGGTCGGCGTCGATGCCGAAATAGCTGACATTGCGGCGGAACGGCCGAAGGCCGATCTTGCTGTCGGCGTAATAGTCGCGCTTGCCAAGCTCAAGGAAGCGGCCAAAGGGCTTCACCAGCGCCAGGCTCTGCTCCATGGCCTCGGCGAACAGCGAGTTGAGCACGAGATCGACGCCTTCACCGCCCGTCACCGCGCGAACGTCGTTGACGAAATCGAGCGAACGGGAATCAAAGACGTGATCGGCACCCAGCATCGACAGGAAGCGACGCTTCTCGCGCGATCCTGCCGTGGCGATGATCTTGGCGCCCTTCAGCTTTGCGATCTGCAGCGCGGCAAGGCCGACGCCGCCGGCGGCGCCATGGATGAGGATCGTTTCGTCAGGCTGGATCCGTCCAAGCTCGACCATCGCGTAATAGGCAGTCAGGAACGCGACCGGAACCGTCGCCGCGGCGACGGGGCTGACCGATTGCGGCAACCTGGCGACGCCGGCGCGCGAAACGACCGCGTGGGTCGAGAAGGCGGAGGATGCAATCGCCATGACGGCATCGCCCACGGCGAGGTCATCGACGCCGTCGCCGACCGCGACCACGTGGCCCGAAAGCTCCATGCCGATCGTCGCGCCTGCGAAGCCGTCTTCGAGCGCCTCTTCCGGCAGAAGGCCCATCGCCCACATTACGTCGCGGAAGTTGAGGCCGGTGGCTGCGACCGCAACGACGACTTCACCCGGGCCTGCCGAGGGGATGTCGCTTTCTTCCCAGACGATGCTGCCGACCTGAGAGCTGACGCGCTGGCGGATGGTTGCAGCCTTGAAGGCAGCCGTTGCCGCGTGCGCATTGTCGACCGGGCCAGGCACGGCGCGGATCTCCGAAAGCGCAGCGCCAGCCTCGCCTTCGAGCAGCCATTCGCGGTTTACTCCCATCGCGCCAAGCAGCGGCAATGCCGCAGCCATCTGAGCATCCGTCGTCGGTGAACCGTCGATGTCGAGCGAGTGGACGTCGAGGAACTCGTATTCGTTCTGAAGCACGCGTGCGAAAGCCCAGAGGCCGGCATTGACGCCGTCGCTTGCGACCGCCGCGCCGACCGTCCGGCTGGCGATCGGTGCGCCACCCGGCGCGACAAGCACGAGACGGGGCCGTTTGTCGTCCGCTGGCTCCGTACCGCCGATATGCTGGCGCAATGCTTCGGCAAATGTGCCGAGCGCGAGGATCTGTGTTTGTAGAGAGGCGGAATCGTCGGTGCGCGACGCGGCCGCCGGCAAGGCAAGGAAGACTGCCCGAAGCGGTTGGCCCCCCAGCGTCTCGAAGGCTGGCAGGAGCGCGGCCTTGTCCGCAGCCGCATCGCCGGTCAGGCTGACGCGAACGGCTGAATCAGAGGGCTCGCGCTGTTCGTGCCCCGCGATCTCCAGCAGCAGGTGGGGGACGGATGCCGGCACCGCCGCGTCTGCGGCAGCAGTTGCTGCGCCACGCGCTTCGAGCAGGATGACGTTGCCGCTTGCACATTCGCGGTCGGCAATGTCGGTGTCTCGCAGGTCGAGATCGTCGAGGCATTTCTGCCAGTGCGGCGCCGCCGCGAGGTTGCCGATCGGAAACTCCGCCGTCTGGCTGCGCGCGAACCAGCCCTCGGACAGGCCAAGCGCGAAGTCGTTGAACAGCGATGGCGCGCTGACCGCGGCAATCAGTCCACCCGTAGCGCGCAGTGCCGTGCGCAACGCTGTGCGAACCGCCACATCGTCCTCGATCAGGCCGTAGAACCCATCGGACGCGCTGACAGCAAGATCGAAGGCCGCAAGCGTCGCGAGTTCGCCCTTCTTGAGGATGTGTACATGGGCGTCGTTTTCGAAGGCTAGCTCAAGGCCGCGCTGGGCGTTATCGCGTGCTTCGAACACGGTGAGGCTTGCACCATGCTTTTCGGCAAGAGTGGCCAGACGCTTAGTGAAACCGGCGGATACGCTGCCGAGTTCGACGATGCGCAGGCGCGCTCCGGCGGACTGTGCCGATAGCGCCGTTTCGAGAGCCTCCAGCACGAAGGCCATGCGCTGGCGGCTTGCCTCCGAATGAACCGCCTGATGGTCGATCGTGGCGTCGCTGATGAAGCTCGATCCCGAGGCCGCTTCGTCGCCCGCATGCAGGGCGTCGATGCGGGCAAGGGCTTCCGCATAGGCGTTGTTGATCAGCACGGCCTCGACGGCGCGGTCAGGCCGTTCGCCGTAAAGTTCGCTCAGAATTTCAGGCACGCTCGGCAGGTTGAATTCCTGCGCGACGGTCCACACACCATCCTTGTGCTCACAGAGCCCGGCATCTTCGAGCACGTAGAGGCAGCTCGTCAGAAAACATTGGAAGGCGAAATCGCCAGGCAGATTGCCGCCCTGGATCGTGGAACGCCCCTTACCGAGCTTGAGGGCGATCTCCTGGCAGGCGCGGTAGATCGCGGCATTGAAGAGCAGCGTCGCATTGTCGACACCAGCCTCGCCGGCGGCCGGCATTGCGATCGATACCGGCGCAAGGCTGTTGCGCAGAAGGCCTGGCAGGGCGGCTTCCGATTGTACTGCCTCGTAGTGGAAGGACAGCGCATCGAGCGTCTTGTGCTTGCGCAGATAGGTGCGGCGGAAACGGCAATCCTCGAAATGCGCGATCGGCTCGCCCGACTGGCCGAAGAAGTGGAACTTCGCCTTGATCGAATTGGTGCTGACGCGTTCAATTTCGATCATCGCGCGCGCGATCGGCAGGCCGCCATTGACGACACGAACCGAACCGAAGCGGACGGGAATATAGGGTGCGCCGCTCTTGTCGCCGGTGAATCGGTCGAAGAGCGCCACCAGCCCGTGGAAGGTCGCATCGACCGAGATCGGGTTCAGGGCATAGCTGACCAGCGGGTGTCCGGTGGCTTCGGCCGTCTTCAGCTCGACATCGACCAAGCGGTCGCCATAGGCAACCGCTTTTGCGAGCAGCTGGAAGCGAGGACCGTAGTCGAGGCCGAATTGCCGCGCCGTCTCATAGGCGCGACCCGGTGCCACCGTTGCCGTCTTGGCGAGGCCTGCGAGCGATGGATAGGCGCGGTCCCCGGCCGGCAGCGGCTTGCGGCAGCGGGCAACCGCGTGCACGGCCCAGTCGTCTTCCGACAGCCGTTCACGCGAGCGGATTTCGATGTCGCCGGTCTCTGGCGAAAGGACGGTCGACAGCTCCATGATTTTTGTGTCGCTGAGTTCCAGCGGCCGGACGATTTCGAGATTGGTGATCTCGACTTCTTCGCTGCCATAGAACTGCTGTGCCGCAGCAACGGCGATCTCGATGAAGCCGCTGCCCGGCAGGATCGCCTTGCCGTCCACCACGTGTTCGGCAAGATCCGGGAAGAGATGGGCGTCGATATGGTTTTTCCAGCTGCCGCTGTTCGGATCGCTGCGCCAGCCGGTCAGGCGGTATGGTCTGGCAATCCGGCCGAACAGGTCGGTGGCATCAGTTGTTGCCGCTGGGCGCAGTTCGACGGGCTCGAAGGGCAGGCTTGGCAGGGCGATCGATGCATTGCGCTTGCCGAATACCCGGGTCGTATCCACGACGGCGCCGTGCGCAACGGCACGTGCCATCGCGGCCGAGATCGGATCCTGGCCGCTTTCGGCGACGTCTCTGAGCAGCGTGGGCACCACCATGCCGGGGGCTGCTGCCTGCTTGATCGTCTCCTTGACGTAGGACGACAGGATCGGGCGCGGCGAAATCTCGATGAACAGGCGGCAGCCCATTTCGATCGCGGCTTCCGCAGCCGCCTGGAAGCGGACCGGCTCGCGAACGTTCTTCCACCAGTATTCCGGATCGAGCTGCGTGCCCTCGAGCGCGGCACCAGTGACCGTCGAAAGATAGGCGAGTTCGGTGCGGCGCGGTGCGATATCGGGGATGTCCGAGAGGAAGGCATCCTTCGCCCGATCGATGATCGGATGATGGAACGGATAGTTGATATCGAGGATCTGGACCGGGATCTTCGCCTTGCGGGCGGCATCGCGGAAGGCCGAGATCTGGTCGGCCGGGCCCGAGATCGTCACGGAATTATGGGCGTTGACCGCAGCAACGCAGAGTTCGTCAAGACCGCGAGCCTCGGCAAAGGCGCGAGCAGCCTCTTCACCGAGCATGACGGCCGCCATCGTGCCGTGGCCGGCAAGCAGGTCCTGATGCAGCGAACGTTTCGCAACGATCGAAACGGCATCGACGAGCGACAGCGCGCCGGCGGCATAGGCCGCGGCGATTTCGCCGACGGAGTGACCGAAGACGGCGACCGGCTTGATGCCCATGGCAACCAGCGAATCCGACAGGGCGGCCTGCACCGCAAACAGCAGCGGCTGGGCGATCTTCGTGTCGGCAAGCTTCTTGTCGAGATCAGGATCGGTCAGGAGATCGGTGAGCGCGATATCCGAATGGAACTTGAACAGCGCGCTGACCGAGGTGAAACACTGGCGGAAATGCAGGTTTTCGCGGAAGGCTTCCACACCCATGCCGGCCCATTGCGAGCCGTTGCCGGAGAACACGAACGCGACCTTGGCGTCGCGAACGACGGCCTCGCCGACCTCACCGATATCCGAGCCGGGCTTTTCCAGGTGGCTGGCGATCGCTCGGACGATATCTTCGGGCTGGTCGCTGCGAGCGGCAAACCGATGGCGCATATGGGTGCGGTTGGCACCCGATGCGGCGATCATCGCACGGGCTTCACCTTTGGAAGCATGCGCGAAAGCGGTCTTGTAATCCTTGAGAAGGGCTTCCAGGCTCGACTGCGTATGAGCGCTTGCGAGGAACACATGTCCCGAAGACGACGGGTTTGCGGCCTTTTCATCGGCGGCCGGTTCCGGGTCGCTGATAACGACGTGCGCATTGGCGCCGCCGAAGCCGAACGAGTTGATGCCGGCAAGGCGCGCGCGCTTGCCGCGCAGAAGCTCGATCGGGTTTGCCGTGACGCGGACGTTCAGACCATCGAAGTCGATATGCTCGTTTGGCGTGTCGAAATGCAGCGAAGCCGGCAGGTAGTTGTTCTCAAGCGCCATCATGGCCTTCAGCATGCCGAAGAGGCCGGAGGCGGGTTCCGTATGGCCGATGTTCGACTTGATCGAGCCGATCGGCACAGGCGCCCGGCGCTTGGCGCCGATGACCGTTCCGATCGACCAGACTTCCGCCGGGTCGCCGACCTTGGTGCCGGTACCGTGGCCTTCGACGAAGGCCACCTGATTGGCGTCGATGCCGTTTCCTTCGTAGATCGCTCTCAGCAGGTTGGCCTGGGCTTCGCGCGACGGCAGCGAAATGCCGTTGGTGCGGCCGGCCGAATTCACGCCGGTCGCGACGATGCGCGCATAGCTGCGGTCTTTCTCGCGGCGCGCCCGGTCGGAACGGCGCAGCACGAAGACCACGCCGCCTTCGGCGCGCACGTAGCCGGCGCCGTCGTTGTCATAGGCGCGGCAGAGGCCTTCCGGCGACAGCATGCGTGCCTGGGCGAAGCCGACGAAGGGCAGGGGGTGGGCAAGGATGTTGACGCCGCCGACGATCGCCGTGTCGATCTCCCCGGCGTTGAGCGCCCGCATCGCCTGGTCGAGGGCGACCAGCGAGGAGGAGCAGGCGGTGTCGACCGTCATGCTCGGGCCGCTGAGGCCGAAGATGTGCGAGATGCGGTTGGAGACGATCGACAGGGTGTTGCCGGTCATGAAGTAAGGGCCAGCTGCAGCCGGATCCTCGACCGTCAGGTTGGCGTGGTCGAGGCTCGATGCGCCGATATAGACACCGACGTTTTCGCCGTGCAGCGACGTCGCCGAGATGTTGGCGTCTTCAAGCGCCCGCCAGGCGAGCTGGAGCAGCACGCGCTGCTGCGGGTCCATATACATGGCCTCGCGCTGCGACATGCCGAAGACGGCCGGATCGAAATCATAGAGTTGATCCAGCACGCCGGCCGCGAAGGAATAGGTCTTCCCCTGCGTGCCCATGACGGGATGCCAGAATCGCGCCACGTCCCAGCGATCCGATGGAATGCTGGTGACGGTGCACTTGCCCTGACGTAGAAGTTTGAACAACGCCGAGGGCGATTCTGCTCCAGGGGCGAGGCATGCACGCCCAATAATCTCAACAGCCATGTATGATCGAACGCTCTAAAATGCCGTTAAAGTTGCACCTGCGATTGCGCGGCGGAAGTTGAAATGCAATCGCCAATCGTCATGCTTGCGGGCTATCCCCAGCTATATTCGTTCCGCCTCATTAGTCAGCTTTTAACTTAAAGTCCCTAGCTTTCAACCCCAAAGACTGAAGATATACACGCTGTCAACGCCAGTCCAAGTCGGATTGGGCGACAAACCACGCTCAAGGTATCGAAGGTATGACCAGAAAGACGCGGGCTCAAATAAATTGCCCGTCTTGGTCTTGAGGTGACTTGTTGTGGGACGGCGATTGTGCTTTTCAGAGACCGGCGAAATTCCCTGCCGGGGGATGATGCGGCGCGGAACCATGAGCAAAATCATGGCTGTGCCGAATGTGGAGTGTCGTAGTTGAAACGAGTCAGTGCCCTTCTGCTTTGTTCCGCCCTCGTCGGATGCCAGGCTGTGCCTGGTGAGGGGCCGTTGGCCGGAGCGATCGTCAAGGACGCCGGCCAGTCAGGCGCCGAGATCGGCCGCCAGAATGCAACGGTTTTCGACATCGTCGATGTGGACGGACGCTCCGCGCGTCTCGTTTCCGATTATGTCTCCTCGACGCTTAATCGTCGTTTCGGCATTGGCGGCGGTGTTGGCCGCGTCGTCATCGGCGTTGGCGACCAGCTTAAGGTCTCGATCTTCGAAGCCGGCAGCGACGGCTTGTTCTCGACGCAGGACTCCAAGCAGACGAGCATCGATCTCGTCGTTCAGCCGGATGGCAAGGCTGCCATCCCCTATGTCGGCCCGGTCAAGTTTGCCGGCCTGACACTGGAGCAGGCGCGCCAGGAAATTCTGGAAGCGCTGAAGCAGAAGGCAGTTGAGCCCGACGTCATCGTAACGAGCATGAGCACCGCATCGCGCAACGTTACGGTTTCGGGTGCCGTCGGCAAATCGTCGGTGGTGCCGCTGAGTCTCGTCGACGAAACGATCAATGAGGTCATCGCCAAGGCCGGTGGCCCGGTCGCGCAGCCCTATGAAACCTTCGTCACATTGGTGCGCGGCAAGAAGACCGGAACGGTTCTCCTGAAGTCGATCATCGAGAACCCGTCGGAAAATATCCACGTCAAGCCGGGCGACCAGATCTTCGTGACGCGCGATCCGCGCCGCTTCACGATCCTCGGTGCGGTCAAGGCCAACCAGCGCGTCGAATTCGGCGCCAACGATCTCAATCTGCTCGAGGCGATGGGCCTTGCGGGCGGTGGCTCGGACTACACGCTCGACATGAAGGGCTATTTCATCTTCCGTTACGAAGAGCCTGATGTGGTCATGAGCCTGCTCGGTCAGCAGCGTTTCAACGAAATGCTGCGTAAGGGCATGAAGACCGACAGCGTGGGTCGCTACCCGATCGTCTACCGCTTTGACATGAGCAAGCCGGACAGCCTGATTGTCGGCCAGACCTTCCCGGTCAAGAACCGCGACGTCATCTATGCCTCGCGTCACCCGTCGGTCGATTTCTCGAAGTTCCTGAACTTCGTCGCCCAGCCGGTCGGCATCGCCAATTCCGGCTTCTCGATCGCAGATAACATCAACAATCTCGGAAACTGATCGTTTTCGATCGCATTTGTTCGAGGGCGTCGGCCATGGCCGACGCCCTTTTTGCTTATCTGCCCTTCCGATCTCGGAAGCCTGCGGAACTGGCTTGTCGTCGCTCAAATTCTATGATTGATCTTGGACTTAAATCGATTTTGGTGATCGATAAGCAGTTGATCGTCCAGAGGTGAATGATGGCGGATAAAGCCTTGATCGTCGTGGATGTGCAGAACGATTTCTGCCCGGGCGGAGCGCTTGGTGTTGCGGGCGGCGACGAGATCGTGCCGATGATTAACGGGCTGATCGGCCGCTTCGAGCATGTGGTTCTGACCCAGGATTGGCATCCCTCCGGCCACTCCAGCTTTGCCTCCAGCCATCCCGGCAAAAATCCCTTCGAAATGATCGCCATGCCCTATGGCGCGCAGACGCTCTGGCCGGATCATTGCGTACAGGGCAGCGCCGGTGCCGATTTCCATCCGGCGCTCGAATGGACCCGCGCCGAACTTTTGATCCGCAAGGGTTTCCGCGCGCAAATCGACAGCTATTCCGCCTTCTTTGAAAACGACCGCCGGACGCCGACCGGCCTTTCCGGCTATCTCAGGGACCGCGGTATCAAAAAGGTGACGCTCTGCGGGCTCGCGACCGATTTCTGCGTCGCCTTCTCCGCGCTCGACGCGGTGGCGCAGGGATTCTCGACCACGGTCGTTCTCGATGCCTGTCGGGGCATCGACCTCAACGGCTCGCTTAATGCCATGGTGACGCGTATGCGTGATGCCGGCGTCGAGCTGAACTAGCCGAGATGATCTAGCCTCGCCCAAGAGGAAGGAGCAATTTCACCGATGACGAAGACCGATATCGCCAGGCGCGTCTACAATCATGCCTGGAAACTCGACCCGATCGTACGCAGCCTGCTGGACACGGATTTCTATAAACTCCTGATGCTGCAGATGATCTGGCAGCTCTATCCGGATGTCGACGCGACCTTTTCGCTGATCAACCGTACGAAGACGGTGCGGCTCGCCGACGAGATCGATGAGCAGGAACTGCGCGAGCAACTCGATCACGCGCGCGAACTGCGTTTCTCCAAGAAGGAAATGATCTGGCTTGCGGGTAATACCTTCTATGGCCGCAAGCAGATCTTCTCGCCGGAGTTTCTCGCCTGGCTAGCCAAGTTCCGCCTGCCGGATTATGAGCTGAAACGCAGCGACGGCCAGTTCGAGCTGACCTTCCGCGGCCGCTGGGCAGAGACCACCATGTGGGAGATCCCGGCGCTGGCGATCATCAACGAGCTGCGCTCGCGCTCGGCGATGAAGGGCCTCGGTCCCTTTACCCTCGATGTGCTCTATGCCCGCGCCAAGGCCAAGATGTGGTCCAAAGTCGAGCGGCTGCGGCAGTACCCTAACCTCAGGATCTCCGATTTCGGCACGCGCCGCCGCCACAGCTTCCTTTGGCAGCGCTGGTGCGTCGAGGCGTTGAAGGAAGGGATTGGCAGTTCGTTCTCCGGGACCAGCAATGTCTTGCTCGCGATGGACAACGATCTGGAGGCGCTTGGTACCAACGCACACGAATTGCCGATGGTGGCCGCGGCCCTTGCCCGCAACGACAAGGAACTGGCCGCC
The DNA here is from genome assembly GCF_001429005.1 of Ensifer sp. Root954. Classification (NCBI taxonomy): domain Bacteria; kingdom Pseudomonadati; phylum Pseudomonadota; class Alphaproteobacteria; order Hyphomicrobiales; family Rhizobiaceae; genus Ensifer; species Ensifer sp. Root954. The sequence continues at coordinate 134,118 of NZ_LMJM01000052.1, read as the reverse complement.
GCCCCCTACAAGGTGCTGCAGGACTGGAACCAACTCTATGGCGGCAATCTCCTGATCGTGCTGCCCGATGCCTTCGGCACAGCGGCGTTCCTGCGCGACGCGCCGAAATGGGTGGCGGACTGGACGGGCTTTCGGCCGGACAGCGCGCCGCCGATCGAAGGTGGCGAAAAAATCGTCGCCTGGTGGAAGAAGATGGGACGGGATCCCCGGGAAAAGCTGCTGATCTTCTCCGATGGTCTCGACGTCGACACGATCATCGAGACGTACCGCCACTTCGAGGGGCGCGTGCGCATGAGCTTCGGCTGGGGCACCAACCTCACCAATGATTTTGCCGGTTGCGCGCCGACGGAAATCAGCGGCCTCAGTCCGATCTCGATCGTCTGCAAGGTCAGCGAGGCGGATGGCCGGCCGGCTGTAAAACTCTCCGACAATCCGCGCAAGGCGACCGGTGACCCGGCCGAGGTCGAGCGCTACCTCAAGTTCTTTGGCTCGCAGGATTTCGTTGAGCAGGCGGTTAAGGTCTGACCGCCAAGTAACGCCTAAGTCAAACGACGCCGCGTGCTCAGCGATCTTGCAAAAAAAGAAACCGGCAGGAGCCGGTTTCAAAAGGGGATCAAAGATGTTGCGATTGTCCATCATCGCAATATCAAATCTGGCAGTGGAATCTTAAGGTTGCGTTAATCTGCCAACCTGCCGTTGCATTTTGCTTCTCTAGAATACGAACATGTAGAGAAGGATGATGACGATGAGCGGCACGCCCATAAGCCAGAGAACGATACCTTTCATTGAGAAGCCTCCGCGTTGCTGCCTTTGAAACGATAACGCAGCATCGGGAAATACGTTCCGGGAGTCAGCGAGGCAGGCTCTTGTTTCAGTTTATCGCCAGTAGCCTCGCTTCGCCCTTGTTCAAGAAGTAGGCCTTGTCGAAAAGCCGGAGATCGACGGGGTTCGGCATCCGGATATCGTCCAGGTCCGGAAGTGGTTTCACGGCGGCTTCGAAGGATCGATCGATCTGCGAGATGAAGATGATGATCAGCCCGCGTTGCCGCGCGAATGCCCTCAATTTGCGCACCTGATCGCCAAGAGCGGGGTTGTCACGTCGCTGATCGAGAAGCTGGAGGTAATCGACGACCACCAGCGTGCCGGGATCGGCCTTGGACAGCTTACCGACGATATGGTCGGCGCTGATCGTGTCGGAGCAATCGATCTCGAACAGCGGGGCAAACCGGCCATGGTCGGCCCTGATGGTCGCAAAACGCTCGATGACGTCCGTCACGGTATATTCCAGTGTGAAGAAGTAGGCGCGATGGCCGGCCCTCATCGCCTCTACGGCAAGCTCGAGGCTCTTCAGCGTCTTGCCCTGGCCGGGGCGTGCGCCGAGGACCACGAGATCTCCGGGAGCGAGCTGGGCAAGCATACTCGCCGCGGTGCCGGCAGTCGTTTGTCGTGCCGCAAGCAGGCTCCAAGTGGAGTAGCCCTCCTGAACGGCAATGCGATCAAGCGCTTCATGGAGCGGGATGGCTTCTTCACGGCACAGGCGTTTCGCCCTGCGTTTCAAATGGTAGATCGGTGCAGTCAGTTTCATCGGCAACCTCCTGGTACGAGCGATCGTCGCAGTCCCTCCTTGTGCGCATTGCCCCAACAGTCGGTTCGATGATGAGAGTGCCCGGTATGGAATCTACTTTCCCGATCGGAGGGGGGAGGCGTGGGCGCGCCCGAATCGCAGCATAACGCAGATGGCAGCAGGCGAAAATTGCATCCGATGAGAAATTCTGCGGCCTGGCGCGCGTCTTTCGCGGGCGCCCTAGATCCTGCTCGTTTGGGGCGATAGGACAGGCGAAAACATTCGCAGACCGCAAAAGCACGCGGTGCTACGAGCGAGTATCAATTTGATTTCTTTAAGAGAAAACTGGTGCTGCTAGAGAGATTTGAACTCTCGACAGATCCTTAAAAATCAATATGTTGAGTTGAATTTTGTAACGCTGTAGCGACCTGCTCTTTGTGAGGTTTTGGTGCCGTTCTGAGCTGCCTCCCCGATCGGAGACCTCGAATTACCGCTGAATCGGTGATCCGCGAACGCGCATCGCGATCCTTCTGCGCGAGCTTGGCGGGCTTGTCCTTCCAGTCCTCGGGGATTTCGCCAGCCTTGATCGTCTCTTTTTCGTCCTGACTGTTGTGCTGCCGGGGGGGCTGGATGATCGTCGCGTCGACGATCTGCCCGCCCTTGGCCAGATAGCCGGACCGTGAGAGATGCTTGTCGAAACGGGCGAACAGATTGTCGATGGCACCGGTCCGCATCGCGGAACAGCCAAATCGTCTTGGCGTCCGGTACCTTCTCGGACAGGGAAAGGCCCAGGAACCGCATGAACGAGAGCCGGTCCTGGATGACGAACTCCGCCTGGTCGTCGGAGAGATTGTACAGTGCCTGCAGCACCAGGATCTTGAACATCAGCACCGCCGGGAACGGCGGACGCCCGCCCTTCGATCCGTCGGACCGTTTCAATGCCTTCGCCAACGGCTTCTCAAATACAGGCCAGGGAATGATTGCGTTGAGCTTCTCCAGCGGATCACCTACCGCACTCAACCGCTCGTACCGCTCGTCCAAATCCCAAAAACCAGGCTGTCCCCGCATCATCCGTTCCCTGCAAATCACGCAAGCCGGATTGAATCAGAAAACTCGGGAAAGGGGGAGGTATTTCGAGGTTTCCAGTCGGCGAACAGCGCCTGAATGCGCCGCAGGCCGTCTTCCTTGTTCTTTCCGGCCAGCAGGTCCTCGCTCTCGCCCGCCGATACAGGCGAGATCAACTGCTACGGGCACGGGTCGGTCAAAAGGCCACCTCCGCCAGCGAGGTGACGACGGCGTAATCGACGCCGATGGATTCGAAGTGCTTGCGTCCGCAGGTGATCTTCTGGTTTTCCTTGGTGCGGCGCTCTTCGGAATCCACGGTGCTCTTGGTTTCGCGCACGAAGTAGAGCTTTTCCTCCCGCTCGGTGACGAAGGCCCAGTCGGGATTGTAGGTCCCGATGGGAGTATCGATCTTGAACCAGGACGGCAGCTTGATGAACAGCTTGACGTTCTCGTTGCTATCGAGGTCGCGGGCGAACTTCTTCTCGACCTCGGATTCGTACTCAATCGCATCAAACAGCGATTTCTCGCGGTTCTGCACCTCGTAGAGATTGCTCAGGTAACGAACGATCCCTTCCTCGGCGTCCTGCTCGATGCGGCTTTGCTCCCAATGAGCCCCGGCGATCTTCTCGTATTGGATGCCCTCAAGCATCAGGTCGTGAAGCGCGTGTGAGGTTTCCTTGGCGACCGCCGCCATAAAAGCCTGGGGGTTCACCTTGAACTCGCCAAGCCTGCCCGAGCGTTTCAATATCTCCGCAAGGGTGTGCCGGGTCAGCTCCGTCTCCTTTTGCAGGAAGGCGAGGATGTCCGGCAGCACTTTCACCGGCTCGGCTTCGCGAACTCGGGTCGCGATCTGCCTGTCCGCCGACACACCCGCATCGGCAATGTCCAGTTCCACGACGGTCGTGGCAACGCGCGGAGCCTTGATTGGCTCGATCTGCTTGATGCGGGCGAGCGCCCTCTCGATGAGGTCGGACGTAGCAAAGGTCACGCGGTAGCGGGTGCGGTGCTTGATCTTGTCCCAAAGTTTCTGGAAATCCTCGCTCAGATGGACTTCCTTGCGGAATTTCAGCTCGCGACGGTCGCGGGCGTTGACGATGCGGTTCTTGAAGACCTTGCGGTTGACCTCATCGACGATTTCGGCGCGGAGGTCGGCGAATGCCTCCGACACTTTTAGCTCGAAATGCGGGTTTTTGGGATCGAACTTGTCCAAAATGTCGCCCGCGGCATTGAGATAGCCACCTGCCACCAGCTCGGCCCATATCTTCGCCGACTCGTCCTGACCGATTTCGCTTTCCGTGCCGTTTTCCGCCCGCCGCATGAGCTTGGCAAAAGCGATCTTCTCAACCTTGCCGAAGCGGATGCCGAAATCCTCCTCGAATTCGGTCTGGAGCGTCCGCGCGAAGTCCTCATAGGACTCGTTGGCGATGACGGTCAGGCGATTGACCGATTCATCATGCACCCGCTCACCCGACTCGTTGACGGGCAGACGCAGCCCGCGCCCTATTTCCTGCCGCTTCTTGTCGGCTGACTGCGTTTCGTTGAGGGTGCAAATCTGGAAGACGTTGGGATTGTCCCACCCCTCGCGCAGGGCGGAGTGCGAAAAGATGAAGCGCAGCGCGACATTGGGGTCGAGCAGTCGCTCCTTCTCCCGCATGATGAGATTGTAGGTGCCCTCGTCATCGGCGGTGTTGCCGCGCGTGTCCTTCGCATGACCCTGCTTGTCCTGCGAGAAGTAGCCGTTATGAACGTCGACAATGTCGAACGGGATCAGGTCCTTGTAGATCGGCTTGGCGGTCAGCTCCTTGTACGCCTGCTCGAACCACTGGCCGATCTTGCCAAGGCTGGTCGTGCCGTCTTCGTTGTAGACGCGGTAATTGGCGACGCGGTCGATGAAGAAGAGCGAGAGCACCTTGATGCCCTTGCCCTTAAGCGCGCGCTCCTTCTTGAGATGCTGCTCGACGGTCTCGTAGACCTGCGCCTTCATGATGTCTTCGGCGAGCCCCCCGGTCTCCTGCCCGAGCTCCAGAAACCGCCCCTGATTGAACTCGACATATTCGGAGCCGGGTGTGCAGTCGATGTTCTGAACGATGTAGCCGTTGCGGTACGCCTCGCGCTCGTCCGACTTCACGAACAAATCGTCGCCCTGCTTGACCCACATCTTCGTGGCCTTCGGCCCAGCCTTGCCCTCCTTGTGAATCTCTACGCGGGCGCGGATGCCGTTGGTGTTGTCGGTCGCGATCAGCTTCACATAGGCATCGTTGAAATTCTCGTCCGAGCTCACGGACGCGACCTCGATCCGCTTCACTAGCCGCAAATCGTAAGCCCTGATCGGATCGAGCTTGTAGACGAGGTTGTACGGGTTCTTATGGGTGGCGCTGTAGCGCAGCGTCACCATGGGATTGAGATTGCCGATAGCTCGGCGCGATTTCTCGGTCGTATCGACGCTCTGCGGCTCGTCGATGATGACGATGGGATTGGCGGCCTGGATGAACTCGATGGGCCGTCGCCCCGACATGCGATCGTTCTCGCGGTTGATGACGTTGAGCTTCTTCAGCTCGTCCTCGGTCATCTCCGACAAATCCTTGTCGGCCACGTCCTTCTGGAAGGACTGGATATTGATGACCATGATCTGAATCTGGTTGCTGGTCGCGAACTGCCGCACCTTGCCCAGGCGCTTGCTGTCATAAACGAAGTGATCGAACGGCGCCTTATCGTAGAGTGTCTGGAAGTGCTCCTTCATCGTTTCGATGCTCTTGAGCACGCCCTCGCGGATGGCGACGCTCGGCACGACGATGATGAATTTCTTGAAGCCATAGGTCTTGTTTAGCTCGAATATCGAGCGCAGATAGACATACGTCTTGCCCGTGCCGGTCTCCATTTCGACGGAGAACTCGCGGCCCTCAAGCGCCACAACCTTCTCAATCTCGTTGGCTTCCTGAACCCGGTGGACGTTCTTCAGAATCTGGTCATCCGGCAGATTAAGCCGGTTGCCCATGCCAAACTCGGTCTGGAACAGCCCGCCAATCTGGATGTTCTGAAACGCCATCGCCCCGGTCTGCGCGAACGGCTGGCCGTCGAAGACCCCAACTACGGCATTGATCGCATCCTGCTGATACTGAAGGGAGGGATCGAACTTGAGCTTCATCCGGTTACCTCGGCAAGATCAGGATGCGTGTTGTTTTTAATCAGATTGCAGGTCGGGCAAGCGACCTGTCCGTTCGACACGGTGGTCTGCCCACCTTTGGAGTGCGGTACCTTGTGGTCGGCATGCCAGTCGGCCCAGCCGAGCTTCTCCCCGCCGCAATGTGTATGGATTTGGCAGCGTCCGTCATCCTTGCGGTAGATCGCGAGCCTCTGCTCCGGCGTGAATACACGGATCACATCGATCGTCGGAATGTCGGGGCAAGCGAGGAAGAAGCGTTTTTCCAGATACTCAAGCCGTCCCCTGATCGAATCTTCGCCGTCCGTCGAATAGCTCGTGAGGCGGCGATATTCGACCAGTGTCGCGTCCCGATGCTCCTCATCGAGGTCTTCCTGCGCCCGCCGCTCGGTTTCAAAGCCGACGAACCAAGCCGCGAGCGCGCTTTCCGTCCCCGCATGGACGTATTTCTCCAGCAGCGTCGAGGCGAGGCAATAGAGGGTGATGACGTTGTAACGCTCAAGCTCGGGGGTTTTCTCGGGGAACGCCCGCAGCAGGTAGTCGAGGACGCGGCGAACCTTTTTTGCCACCTTGCCGCTGCCGTCAAAGACAACATTCTCGTTATACATGCGGTTGAGATCGGCATCCCGAACGCTTGTCGGGCCGCCGGCCATCTCAAGGCAAACAGCCTGCGCCGCAACCTGGTCGAACGTGAAGCGCTTATTGCTAAACTTGCAGTTCTCGAAAAACTTATGCCGGGCGAGTTCCTTCACAAAGTCACGCATCTGCCCCGGCATGGCATTGCGTTTTTCCTGCGCTTTAAGCGTCGTCCCGTTCTGAAGCCGCAGGAACATGTCGCGGACTTCATCCTCCTCGTCGTTCTGTACGGCGTCTTCGACGATAACCACGTCCACCGGATACGCATCGAAGATCGTGCTGACATCGAGGTCGAGCTGGTCGTAAGTCTTTCCGGCGCAGGAGAAGCCATTCACCGGATCGGTATCGCGGGGTAGGGCAAACTCGCCCGACCGGAATTCCCAGATCGTCCGCAGACGCTGCTGCCCGTCGATAACCTCGTATTTCACACCGTCGTCACGACTGACGGCGCGCCAGTACATCTTCGGAATGTCGTATTCGCGAAGAATGGAATCGATCAAAAGCTGCTTCTGCTTCCGCGACCAGGCGGGCGGACGCTGATAATCAGGGGTCGGATCGACCTTCCTCTGCCAGGCGCAAATCGTAGAAATCGGAAGGGGCTTCTTACTCATTCTCATGATCAGCCCCCTCAAACCGTCTTGAAGACGATTTCGGACTCCTCGGCCTCGGCCCGTGCCCGGAACGTCTGAACCGCATTCGCCTTCAACTGGTCGTTGCCCTTGAACCCTTCGTCGAGGCAGATGACTTGCAACGGATTGGCATCCGCCAGCGCATCGATCAACTCAGGGGTGATCTCTTTCTCGAGGCAGATGAGCAGCGCGCCGTCCTCAATGGAGAACACATCCTTGCCAGAAAGGTTGATTGCGTTGACCTTGGTGGTCAGTGGAAAGCCTGCTTTCAGGAGCAACTCGAAGAGAACATCCTCCGCAGTAGCAGCGGCGGATACGTGATCCACATGCATCTCGATTTGATCGCCAACCTTTTCTACGTCCTCCAATTCGCCATTCCACACCTTGAAATTGGAGCTAGTCAGCTTAAAGGAGCGAAAGCCGGTATCTACACGCGCGCTTCCTTCAAGATTCAATGCTGCATCTCGTTGGGTTGCTATTGAACGTCCCGCCCGTCTAATCCGCTCTCGTGCTATATCCGCAATTGTTTTGTACCCGGCCTTATCGGCATCCGATCCTTTTTCACAAGGTTCAGGTAACTGAACCATAATATACTTTAAGTCGCGACCCTCATCGATATTCAAATCCATAACGGCGTGGGCCGTCGTCGCCGAGCCAGAGAAGAAATCAAGAACAATTGCGCCGGATTCGGCGGTCGCCAATCGCAATATATACTTCAGGAGTTTTACAGGCTTCGGCGTGTCAAATACATCCTCCGGAATGAGTTTCACCAGTTCATATTTTGCCTGTCGATTGTGGCCGGTCTGCTCTAGATCAATCCACAAAGTCGATGGTGGTAATCCACCCATATCCTTGAGATAGGTTCGCCTCCTTATGCCGGTGCCGTCTGGAGTGAAGCGTATCTCACCGGATTCAATTTTTTCCTGCATAACTTCCGGCGACCACCGCCAGCCATTCTTCGGCGGCTCTATTTTGATGCCCTGTGGCGAGGTGAGGGTGTAGACAAGGTTCTCTCTGAAATTGGGAGAGTTGAGAGGATTTCCATCAAAGTACGGGCCATTTGGATCATTGTCGGGATTCTTGAAGTGCGTCTGCTTTTTTTCATCCGAGATTCTAACCGGAAGCCACTCAGCACTCTTTGCGTAGATAAGCGTGTGATTATGATCCAGCGAAAATTTCTTCGCATCGTTGTTGCTGTTATCTTTTGAACGCCAGACTGCGTCGGCAATAAAGCACTCCTCCCCGAAGACGATGTCGCAAAGGGCCTTGAGATTGGCCTGCTCATTATCGTCGATGCTTATGAACATCACTCCATCTTCGGCGAGCAGGTTACGGGCGAGATAAAGACGCGGGAACATCATGTTCAGCCATCTTGTGTGGAAACGCCCGCCTGCATCTGTATTTGTTGCAAACCGCTTTCCTTCACCGTCTATTTGTCCCGTATACAAGAGGTACGTATCCAGGCTCTCCTGATACTTGTCGGGATAAATGAACTCTTTGCCAGTATTGTAAGGAGGATCGATATAGACGACCTTAACTTTCCCAAAATATGCCTTCTGGAGAAGTTTTAAAACCTCCAGATTGTCTCCTTCGATAAACAGGTTCTCGGTCGTGTCGAAATCAACCGACTCCCCCCGCATCGGCTTGAGCGTCGCCACGCTCGGCTGCTGAATGATTTTCATGCATTCGGCCTTGCCGGGCCAATTCAGACCGAATCGTTCCTTGCCGGGATCGACCCATTCGCCGAGTACGCGTTTGAGCTGATCGAAGTCGATCGCCCCTTCGGCGAACACCTCCGGGAACGCTTCTCCAAGACGGCGCTTCAATTCGTCCCGCTTCTCCTGCGCCACATCCATGGACGCGAGATCAAACTTCTCCGGTTTGGCTTCCGGCTTGTTCATTTCCTGCCCCTTCACTGAATTTCAAACCTGATTGCGAACAGCTCTTCGTCGGACACGCTTTGCCCGAGGCGCTCTTCCACCTGATCCAGAAGGCCGTCCTTCTGAACCTCAATCTCTTTCGCGGCGGCGTCATAGGCGCGCCACGCTTCATCCCGCTTGGTCTCCACCGACCGCGCCTGCCGCTGTAGCGCGAGCTTGTCCGGCAAGTTGCCGGTCTGGCGGATTTCTTTCTTGAGCGCCTTGATCTGCTCGTCCAGCTCCTTCAAATCCGCCTTGAGGCCAGCGCGCTTGTCCTCGGCCCAGTTGTCGAGCTTTTCCATTTCCTCATCGAACCATGCGGACTGCCGCACGGCCATGTCGTCGAGGATGGACTTGCGCTGCTTCTCCACGGTCTGTTTGAGGGGGTCGGGCAGCGTCAGCTGTGTCACCCCGTCCAGACTGGCAGGAAGCTCGAAAAGGCGCATTGCGGCTTTGGGATCGAGGCGCGCGCCGTCATCCGTCATGGCGGCGAGGATAATGTGATCCTGATCATCGGAACCGCGCACCGAAAGCTTGTGCGCGACAAGCGTTCCGGCCCTGCCGACAAGCGGCTCGATAGCCACTGCCTTCTGCGGCCATGCTGTGTAGTCGAATACGATCGACGCGCCGTTCAGCTTGCGCGAGCCGGCCATCGATAGGAGGTGCTGTGCCAGCGGATGCCCAAGGCGATAGCGGTGCCCGTCAATGCCGTGACGAGACATGTAGTAGCTGCCGGGCGGGACATTGATGCCGGGAGGCGCGCCATTGAGCATGAACGTGAAATAATCGTCGTCGAACTTCGCCTGCTTGCCGAGTTCGTGCTTCGTGACCGCCCAAAGCATCCGCGCGTAGCGGTCGAGATATTCCTTGCTCTGGGACATGTTGACCTTGAGGCGGTCGTGCACCTCGGCGTCGAAGTTCTCAAGGAGCTTGCGGCGCGTGTCCTCCATCGTGACGGAGATGTTGGTTTCCATTTCCTCGCGCAGCCGCTCGAACTGCTCCTCGATCTCGTCGGTCGAGCGGCAGTTCTGATAGATGGACACGATGCGTTTTTCGAACTCGACGCCCGACTCAATCGCGCCAAGCACTTCATCGGATGCTCCGAACACGCCGGAGAAGAGTTTGAACTTCTCGGCGAGCAACTCGTACACCCGCTGGTCGGCGGCGTTGTTCTTGTTGAGGAAGTTGACCACGACTACATCATAGCGCTGGCCGTAACGATGGCAGCGCCCGATGCGCTGCTCGATACGTTGCGGATTCCAGGGCAGGTCGTAATTGACCACCATTGAGCAGAATTGGAGATTGATACCCTCGGCGGCGGCCTCGGTCGCGATCATGATCGAAGCCTTCTCGCGGAAATAATCGACAAGTGCCGCCCGCATATCGGCTGTGCGCGAGCCGGTCACACGGTCGGTGCCCTTATGGCGTTCCACCCACGCCTCATAGATGGCCTTGGATTGCGCATCCGAGTTCGAGCCGTTGAACAGGACGAGCTTGTCTTCATAGCCGTTCGCGCCGAGTAGGCGGACGAGATATTCCTGCGTACGGCGGGATTCCGTGAAGATGATCGTCTTCTCCGCGCCGCCCAGCTCCATCGCCTTCGCAAAGCCGGCGCGTAGCGCACTGAGCAGCGCCAGGCCCTTCGCGTTCTCCGAGATTGAAACCGCAAGATCGCGGAAAGCCCGCAGGTCGGCGATTTCCTGCTCGATGTTGGCGATGTCGTCGGCCGTGAGAAGTTCCTGTTCGCCGCCGTCCTCTTCCCATTCGTCGGCGACTTCCTCGAATTCCTCATAGTCTTCGGCGATCTCTTCTTCGAGCTTCTGGCGAAGGTTCGTATCGTCGCGAAGCTGGCGCTCCAGCTTGCGCGCCAGGGAATCGAGCGCCCCGGCGATGGCGAAGGTCGAGGACGCGAGCAGCTTGCGCATGATGAGGGTCATCAATGTGCGCTGGCTTGAGGGCAGAGCCTGCAACGATGGCCGCCGCAGATAGTCGGACACCATGTCGTACAGGGTCTGCTCGGCCTCGGTCGGCACGAACTCCTGCGTGATCGGGATGCGGTTTGTGTAGCGGATATATTCGAGCACCTGCCGCCGCAGTGTTCGGTGGCAAACCGGCTTCAGCCGACCCTTCAGCTCGTCGAACTGGCCGTCTCCGGAAAGCCGGGCGTATTGAGCGCGGAAGCTTTTCGCGTCGCCGAAAGCGTAATCGTCGATCAGGCTGACAAGCCCGTACAGCTCCATCAGCGAGTTCTGAAGCGGCGTCGCCGTGAGCAGCACCTTGGGAGCATTGGCAAGCGCGCCCTTGAGCGCCCTGCCGATACGGTTGTCCGGCCGGTAGACGTTGCGCAGCCGATGCGCCTCGTCGATCACCACCAAATCCCACGGGATGACCATCAGCTCTTCGACGTGGCGCGCGGCGAACTGGAACGAGCAAATGACCAGGGCCTTCTGCTCGAAGGGGCGGCGGATGCCGTCTTTCGCCATCTTGTTGTAGTTCCGCGCCTCAAGGATGACGGTAGGAAGGAAGAACTTTTCTGCGATCTCCTGCGCCCATTGCTTGCGGAGGTTGGCGGGGGTGATGACGAGGATGCGGCGGCGCCCCTCCGTCCATTTTTGGGCAAGCACGAGCCCGGCCTCGATGGTCTTGCCGAGGCCGACTTCGTCGGCGAGGATCGCGCCTTTGGACAAGGGGGACTTGAAGGCGAACAATGCCGCCTCGACCTGGTGCGGGTTGAGGTCAACCTGGGCATCGAGAAGAGCACCGGCCAGCTTCTCGGCATCCGCCACGGAATGCCGCCTGCTCAGTTCGTGAGCGAATAGCTTTGCGTGGTACTCGGTTATCACTCCAGATGCCCCCCCTTTGTTGCTACTCAACCTTGCGCTTTTTCCAGTTAACAATCTCCTGTCGGTTAAAGCGCCACGATCAGCTGGGGATCGGCAGCACGAACGGGTGAAGCACGTCCAGAACGCCCGCCCCTGGAAGCGTCGATAGCGAAATTATCGGCGTCCTGCAATCCTGTGCGGTTCACGGCGAAACCAAGCTTGCGTTGGGCAATATGAATGGGTTTCTGACCGCGTTACGGCACCATTGCAGACGCCAAAATCCAACACTTGGTGCCCACGTTTGACGGCAGCGATGATGTCGTCTGGGTCAGCTTTCCAGATGAACGGTCGCGGTTCTTGGCTGTGCTCATTGATGAAGCGATTGATGGCCTCCTGCAGGTCGTCGACGCCTGAATGCACTCATTGGAGATCGCAACGCGCCGCAGAAGCACGTCTGGCGCGCCGAAATCACCCTATTGAGCGCCGATGGCGTCGGCACCGTCGAAATCATGCGACAGACCGGCAAGTCGAAGACCTGCGTGTGGCGCTGACGCTTCCAGACCCGCAGGGCGACACGACCCACTGGACCGCTGACATGATGGCGGCCGCGGCGGGCAGCGCCAGCGCGGTCAGACGCATCTGGAAGGCGCACGGCCTTCAGCCCCGCCGCTGGCGGGCCTTCAAGCTCTCCAACGACCCGCGTTCGTCGACAAGCTGCGCGACGTCGTCGGTCTCTATGTCGACCCGCCGGCGCACGCCAGCTTGCTGTCGGTCGATGAGAAGAGCCAGATCCAGGCGCTCGACAACTCCCAGCCCGGCCTGCCCCTGAAAAGGGCCGGCTCGGTACCTTGACCCACGACTACAAGCGACACGGCACAACTACCTTGTTGCCGCCCTCAACGTGCTCGACGGCACCGTCACCGGCAGGAAAAATGCAGCGCCGCAGGCACCAGGAATTCATCCGCTTTCTCAACGCCATCGATGCCAAAGTGCCGGCCGACAAGGCCGTCCACGTCGTCCTCGACAATTATGCCGCCCACAAGCATCCCCTCGGCCGCCATCAGCGCTTCACCTTCCACTTCACGCCGACCTCCTGCTCGTGGCTCAGACAGCGTTGAGGGCCTCAAGCGCGGCGTTTTTCATTCGCTAGTTAACCTCTAGGCCGCCATCAACCGCTTCCTTACAGAGCACAACAACAACCTAAGCCCTTCACTTGGACCGCCGATCCCGACAAAATCATCGCTGCCGTCAAAGCGGGCACTAGAAGTTGCGGAGATGGCCGTACGATTTAAACCGCCGTCCATTGACCGCCAAAATATGTCCCATGGAGTGGTGGATCAGTCATACTGCAAAATATTCTTGAAATTAAATCTAAGTGGCGCTCCGCACCGAAATTATTATACGATTCCGATACCGTCCATACCTCGTCGGAGCTTGCAGGAACGTGTTTTTCAACCCGGAAGATCGTGAGAGTTATTCGAATGCGGCGCGCGAAACTCAGCTCGGCGGGCCGGCTGCGCTCAGCTGCGGGGCACGCAGATGGGGTAGCCGGAATGCAGGAGTTGGGCGCGTGGCCAATGGCGCGACCATTCCCGACGAAAGCGCCTTACGACGCCACGCAGAGAGCTGCGACGGGTTCAATCTCTGAGACCGCGCAATCGCCGACACATGGCCCTCGGCGAGAGCGCCTCGGCGACAAGCTGCGCCTTCTCTTCGTCCGACCAATGACGTGGCTTGCGTTTAGACCGCACCGGCTCGGCAGTCAGGACCTCGAATGTTCGATGATGATTCACACTGTCACTCATAGGTTTCTCCGCATGATTCATGCAGAGAATGCGCGTTCAGCGGCCTTAAAGATACGTGGGGTGACCTACGCGCTTACGCTGGAAGCGTTCCTGCTCCCGGGCGGCTTCACGCGGATTCGAAGTGGCTTACCTTCAAGCTGTTCGAACTCGAAGGCTCCAGTCTTGCGGATGAGGTCACTCAGCTTGCGGAAGCCATAGGTTCGCGGGTCGAAGTCCGATGCGAGGTTGGCAAGCTGAGTCCCTACAGCGCCGAGCGGCACGCAGCCATCCTCGGTTTCCATCTGCCCGATGACCTTCTTGATGATCGGCGTGGCGGCACTCGGCGGCTGGAGTGACCTTGCCGTGCTGCTCGCGTCGCTGCCGTTGGCCGTTGCGGTCGGAAGCAGGTTCTCGGTGTAGATAAATCTACGGCATGCCTGTCGAAAACTCTCTGGCGTTTTCTGCTCGCCAAAACCGAAGACGTCGACGCCCTGTTCGCGGATGCGAGCGGCCAGGCGAGTGAAATCGCTGTCGGATGAGACGAGGCAGAAACCGTCGAAGCGTCCGCTGTGCAGCAGATCCATAGCGTCAATGACGAGAGTAATGTCGGACGCATTCTTACCTGTCGTGTAAGCAAACTGCTGCTGTGGAATGATCGCATGCTTAGCAAGCACGTCGATCCAGGCCTTCGAGCGTGCGCTGGCGAAGTCGCCATAGATTCGGCGAACGCTTGCCTCTCCAATCTTCGCGATCTCCTCGAATAGACCGTCGACGATCTTTGCTGAGGCGTTGTCAGCGTCAATGAGTACGGCAAGGCGCGGCAAGCGAGGTTCACCTGGCATGATTTTGTCTCCGCAGCTCAATCGTGTTGTGGGCCAAAGCATCGCGGGCCCATTGAGCCCAGAGTTTCATGGGGGGCAGCCAAAACCACCCGCCAGGCTCATCGCCGACGACCTCTGATTTTCCGGCCGCGACGCAAGCTGCAGTAAGAAGGCAGATCCATGCGGCCCGCTTCTCGTGATCCTTCTCGGCCAACACCGCGTCTATCAGCTCACGGTTCAGCCATCCGATAGTGTGAAACAGGTTTTCGAGGACGCCGCTATCGACCGCATGCTCATAAAGCCAATCGAACTTCTTGCGTTTACCCGCTGCCGGCATCGCAAAGCGCGCCTCGGGCAAGAGAACACCCAAGAACGCGTTTGGAAATGCCTCAACAATTGAAGCGCCCTTTCTGACAGCCTTCTCTATCGCAACACTGTGATCGGCCAGATGCACGACCTGCTCCGCCGTCTCCGCAGCGGCACGCCTCAAGTCACGACCGTATCCAATGTGGCTCAAACCGGGTTTGCATCGGGACTGAAAGGCGCCGCGGATGAACATCCGCTCGCATAGTCGATCGAGACCATCATCCGAGCCTAACGGGACGAGCGGCCCGTCGATCGCGATCACCAAGAACGTCGTCGAAGCGGGGATATGCTGGCTGCGGCGCGGCCAGTCTGTATGTGTTTTGGCGGCCATAAATGCCCCGCCTTTGCTCCAGGCGATGCCGGTCGTCGGTCGCGATTTCGAGAACCCGACGTCGATACCGAGCAGCGCTACACCGTCTAGATCCTTCATCGGCGATTTGCCCCTGTAGGGTTCTTGTTCGTCTCTCTGATCAGAACGACCAGCTTCATTGTCTTTTCCAACGTCGAAGACCTGATCCGATTACTCAATCTCGGAAAACCAACTCGGGGAGGACAACTTCCCAGGCTTCGCGCCGAACGGTGCCACGGAATTGTTCGGCATTGTCGACCTTGCGCCAACGGATGATTGCGCTGGCCTCGCCTCGTATGCACCGCAAACCGTCCGGTGGCCGATAGCTCTGAGCCATCCGCCCGATGGTCACCCCCTCACGGTTGCGAATCTCCCAGCGTCCATTGATCTCGATCAGGTCGACAGGATCGCCGGTTTGCAGCCTCGCGAGCGTCTGGTGAGCTGGATGGTTTGCTGCCTGCCTGCCTACCCAGGACAGATCCACCATGTACGGTTCTACGGTCTGGTAGCGCAGTCCGCTATTTGCCTGAACCGTCGCGTTCGGCCCAACCTGCCGCTCCAACAAGGTTGTCGCGACCTCATGCAGGAGCGGATGCCTCTTCTGCATCGAGACGATCGCGAGGCTGCGCTTTGCCCGCGTCATGGCCACGTAGAAAAGTCGCCGCGGCGAGTCCCGATCCTCTCCCCTCGAGGCCCGGTCCCAGCCTCCGTCAAGGATGACGACATCGTCGAACTCCAGCCCCTTGGCGCGATGAGCGGTCAAAAGCAGTAACCCATGCTGCTCCTGGCGAGTGTCCCGCATCCATTCTGCCAGCCATTCGATAATATCTGCGACGGGAACAGGCTTCCCATCGAGTTCAGTCCCGAGTGCCGCGATACCCTCCGAGATCAGAACCCACCAACGGTTCGTAGGCTGCTCGGAGATGAAGGCATGCATGGTTTCGGCGGTCAGCATCTTCGCGGGCTCCGCCTTGAGGAATGCGAGGAACAGCTGAACCTCGCGCAGTCGCCAGAACGGAGGCATTGCCTCGCTTGCGAGTTGCACCAGGATGCCGCGAGCCTCACAATGGCTGCGCACTGGTTCCAGGAGCCGCCATTCCCGAGCAATAATCGCGGCCTTTGACCAGGACCAGCCCGGCACCAGCTGCGACAGCCGAATCAGTTCATCAACGGCGGCGTTGGCCTGCGCCGCGGGGCTTGGCGCGGTGCGCAAAAGTTGAACCCGGCCCTGCGCGACCGGATCTTGCGACGCCAGTGTGCCGCCTTCGGGAGCTTGGGCACGGGCCCGATTGATGGCGATGTCATGGCCAGTCTTCATCCGGTCGACGGCCGGCGCAATCACGCGGTTTGCCGCATCGATAATCGCCTTTGTTGAGCGATAGTTCTCGATCAGATAGGTGGGCTTGGCCGAGTAATCCGCTTCGAAGCGCCGGATGAACTCTATCGAGGCACCTGCGAAGGCGTAGATGTTCTGGTCGTCATCGCCCACCGCAAAAAGGCTGAGACGCTGGTCTGGGTCGCCGAGCGAGCGGCCCGCCACGGCGGCGATCAGGGCATATTCCTCTGGGCCAATGTCCTGATACTCGTCGACGAGGATCCAGCGATAGCCCTGAATCAGGGTTTCGCGGAGGGCCTCGGCTTCGACCTTCGACAGGCCTTCACCTTTTAGCAGGGTGACCGCCTCCATCACTATTTTGTCGAAGTCATAGGAGGCATCGCCTTCGATCTGACCTGCAAAGCTTGCCCCCACCAGTCGCATCGCCAGCGCATGACAGGTCGAGACCGTCACACTACTGGCATCCTCGCCGACCAGCCCCTTCAGTCGCTTGCGAATTTCGACCGCGGCATGGCGATTGTAGGTCAGCACGAGAATACCGCGCGGATCTTCACGCCTCACCCGGATCAAATAAGCGACGCGATGCACCAGCACCCGCGTCTTGCCGGAGCCGGGTCCTGCCAGGACCAGCACATTCGTCTGTTCGCGATCATCGGCGACGATCTTGGACTGCACCGGATTGCCGAGGCTCTCGACGATCTGCCGCCAGCTTTCCGGTGTGGTTTGCCGGCGCAACTCACCAGCTCGATCCGGCAACCACCGCTTCAGGAAGGCTTCTTTGTCGAGCTGGAAATAGTCCTGCGAGAGCCGCTCGGCCTCCTTCATGGAGGCCAGACCGCGCTCGGCATAGGCCGCCATGATATGGGTCTGGACGGTCTGTTCGCTGTAATGATCCTCGAGAGGCAGGAAATCCTTCTGGGTAAACTGTCCGCCCCCGGGGCGCAGGTGAACGGTGATCGCAGGGCGGAAGATCGTCAGGCCTCGGCCAAGGGTGATCACGCCCTGTTCATGCAGCCACATAAGCGCCCGGCCGAGCAGCTTGGTCACATCCCGGACTGAGTCCTTCAGGAAGACATCCCCCGTGATGGCCGCCTGCATCTTGCCCATCGTGGTCTCGACCCGGACATCTTTGCCGCGCGTGCCTTTTTCCACGATCCCTTCGAGATGCTGGAGCAAAAGCTCCGCCCCGCGACGCCGGACCTCCGCCGTCCTGCTCACCATGTCCCAGGACCGCTGCAAGCGCACGAGGCAGGTATTCCGGTTCAACTTACGCAGATGGATGTTGCCGCGCCCGCCATCCTCGTCGCGCCCATCCTGCGCGAAGCTGCGCAGATGCGCTTCAATCAGATCCGGGCGCACCTCGAGATGACCCTGATCGCGCAGAGCCTGACAGGTTGCGGCGAGATGCAGAGGCTGCGCTTCGCCGCCCTCGGCATCGGGCGAGGCCTCGCGCATAGCTGCGATCAACGCGGTCTCCAATGCTGTAGCGACCAGGAATCGTTGTTTCGACGCCCCCTCGACCCCGACATGAACGAAGATCGTGATAGCTGTGTCGTCCGTCGCGATGCCAAGGGCCTCGAGATCGGACAACGCCTTTCGAAGTGCCCCGCCGGTCAAGCCGCTGGCGCCGGAAAGCTCGTCGGTCGAGACCCCTGCATCGGGGGAGGCCGTCATCAGATGCCGCACCAGGTTCAAAAGCTGCTTTCGCCGGGTTCCGGTGACCTCAGTCTTGGAGAGGATCGCCTCAGCCTCTTCCATGGTGCGGATACGCAGGGAAGAAGGGAAGACCTGCACTCGGTTCTCTTCCCGGCTCAGCAGTGTAGATTCTTCCAGCCAGGCGACGGCGGTCTTAACCCGCGTGTCGTCGGTGGCGTTATCGCGCTCGAATTCCTGCGCCGTCTCTTCCCGCACTATCTCGCCAGGCGTGGCGACGACCTCGCCGCTTTGCTTTCCGCGAGTATCCAGACGGCGTAGCGCCTTCAGGATCGCGCTGATCTCATGGCGCGCCAGACGCGAGCGGGCGCTGAGAGTGAATTGCCGCTCGACATCCTCGACATTGAATAGAAGCACACAGACCGCCGGATCACGATCGCGTCCGGCCCGGCCCGCCTCCTGAAGGTAGTTTTCAAGCGATCCTGGAATATCGCCATGCACCACTAGCCTGATATCGGGTTTGTCGATCCCCATGCCGAAGGCGTTGGTGGCGGCAATAACCCGCAGTTCCCCGACACGGAAACGCTCCTGCACCTCGTGCTTGCGTTCGGGCGTCAGGCCGGCATGGAAGAAGTCCGCTGCTAACCCCTGTAGTTGCAGAAATTCCGCAACACGTTCAGTCGCCGCACGCGTCGCGCAATAGACCACCGCGCCTGACGCACCATCGCTCGGCAGCGCGCGTTCGATCGTATCGAGAATGTCAGCGAGTTTGCGGCTGCGGTGGGTCTCATGCACCTCGAAGGCGAGGTTCTGGCGGGTCGCACCGCCGTCGAGCAGTAGCAGTTCCACCCCCAGGCGGGACTTGAAGTGATCGCGGATATCGCGCACCACCTCCGGCTTTGCCGTAGCGGTCAAGCAGACCACCGGCGCGGGCTCTTGATCCCCCGAATACTCGCGGATGAAGCGCGAGACGTAGCGATAATCGGGCCGGAAATCGTGCCCCCATTTTGAGACGCAATGCGCCTCATCCAGGATCCAGTAGCCGATCTCGCGTTGTGCGAGGACTGAGCGCA
Organism: Ensifer sp. Root954; assembly: GCF_001429005.1. Classification (NCBI taxonomy): domain Bacteria; kingdom Pseudomonadati; phylum Pseudomonadota; class Alphaproteobacteria; order Hyphomicrobiales; family Rhizobiaceae; genus Ensifer; species Ensifer sp. Root954. The sequence continues at coordinate 114,941 of NZ_LMJM01000052.1, read as the reverse complement.
CTGACGGGCTGCGAAGCTGCTCGGGTGAGATGAGCAAGATGGCCGCGTCGCCCAACCGCACTTGGTCCAGCGCGGCATGGCGTTCTGGCATCGAGAGAAGCCCGTTGATGGTGACGCAGCCGCTGATGCCATGTCGCGCGAGGCCATGCACCTGATCGGCCATCAGTGCGACCAGCGGCGAGATGACGACGGAAAGCGCGCCGATCTTGTCGAATCGCGCTAGCGCCGGGATCTGGTAGCAGACGGATTTCCCAGTGCCGGTGGGTAGAATACCGAGGATAGATTTTCCCTCCATCGCCTCTGCGACGATGCGTTCCTGCAGCGGATGGCCGGCATCGTCCTTTGGCTCGGGCCGGAAACTGTCAAAGCCGAACCAGCGCGAGAGTGCCTTTTTCGGGTCGTTCTTCTCGCGGCACCAATGGCAGCCTGGGTCGTCGCACGCGCGGTCGCGCAAATGCCGAACGATCAGCGAAGCCTCACGGAACTGCGCCCGCACCCACGGCGGCATGACTGAATCTCCGCCTGCGACCGAGATCCACGAAAGTGCGTAGGCCATCGGCCAGCCAAGCTCTGGTGAGGACAGGCGGTTCAGTGTTTGCTGGATACGCCAGGTGCAGGCCTGACCATCGAGCAGCTCCATCATCGCCTTTGTGGCCTGTGCCGCGCTGGGACGGGGCGCTCTGCGTAAGTCGGCAAACAGCGCATCGAACCCATCACTCCCCGGCATGCAGGTGGTCAGGTAGTGGTAAGCGGTAAGAGGTAAGAGCGGCAGGCGTCTCCAGCGCTAGGGCTGCAAAGGCTGCGAACTGGTTGGCCAGTACCTCGAGCACGAGGTGCGCGTCGAGTTCCGGGTCATTAACGTGCCCGACCTGCAGGCGACCGTCGTGATGGTGCTTGACCAGATGATGGTAAGGATTGCGCGGAAAAGCTAGCGGATTCAGCCAAAGCGTATCTATTGGCTTTGACGAAAGCCCTGCAAGGCGTGGCCTCACTGCCGCGAGGTGTGGGAGATCAAATCTGATGATGTTGTGGCCAAGCAGGAAGTCGGCGCCGGAGGCGAGTTCTTCGAGACGGTCAAGGGCGGCTTCCAGGTTGCCGTTCCGGAAAACCACCTTCTCCCCACGGTAGCGAACCGCGGCAAATCGAAAGATCCGCGCCTTACCCGGATCAACCTCAAGGTCGATCGATAGGCAACGACTAACGAGAGATCCTTTAACGTGGCCGATCTCGGCTCCATCCATATCGGTTGTCTTCTGTCAGCGATACCGAGTTCCTGATCTTTCAAAGTATGTACAGCAGACGAGAGCACACCAGAGATGAAAATATTGCTACACAGAGCGAGCATGGTTGTTTTTATTTCAGGAAATTGTGACGCGAAGCGAGGTAATACTGACGGTCGAGATTGTGGCCGGAAAACTGCTCGATCATCCTCTCTTGAACAGAGTTGCCTTACCCGCCGACATCCAATAGGGGGCACGTCCGCGGCCGAGCGGTCGGAAGTTGGCATTTTCGTCTAATTTTGAAGTTACATCTCGCGCCCTGGAGATGCTTGTATGTAAGATTAATGAAACAATCCAAGGTAGCAAAAGTCTTGGTCATTTGGCGCGCTGCCTGACTCTTCGTCATCTGAGGACCAGCCGGGGACAGCCGGAAGGGGCGAGCTTCATTTCATTACTTGGCTCGAGGCGCAGACCCCGATTTCTTTCGCTTCGCTGGTTTCTTTGGCGATTTGTCTTTTCGCTTCGGAGCGGAAGTGACTAACGGGCGCAGAAGACTATCGAGCTTGGCTGTTGCTTCCTTCAATTGGTCGGCACCAAGATCAATGGTACGTGCCAAAGTGAGTGCGACCCTCAACGTCTCGAGCTCTCGCTCCGTTCTCGCCAACTGTACCTTAAGATCCCCAATCTGAGCGTTCTTCTGTCTCGCCAAATTCTCGGCGCTGCTGACAAGGCTTTTTGCAGTAGCCCTCAGCCGTTTCGTTTCAACCTCGTGGCGATCCTCGGCGCCTTGTCTCTTCCTCTTAAGGTCAAATTCAACTATCCGTTTCCGCTTTGATGGCAAAGGCCCGAAGTCGCATATGCTTCCGGCCTTTGCCGGCCCAGGCTTGTCGCCTCCGTCCGATGGTTTCCGCTTCCGTCCGGGCCCACCCTTATGGCTGAAAAAACCGCTTCCAGGGTGCACAATAGTTCCGCCCCCATTGTAGGTGTTTTTTCCCACAGTGCCTGATCCCTCTCTCGCCCGGAAAAAGCAGACACAACGCCAACTGGAATGTCAACTGGCGGCGCCATATGGGAGGTTTCCGTTCCCGGACATCGGTCGACCCAAAAGGCATCCCTCGTCGTTGAAGGCCAAAGCGCATGCACCGATCCACCAGGTGACTGGGAACCTGACGCAGGGTCGGCCGTTCCGGCGCGATAGATCTGCGGGTCATGGCATCAGTCTTCAATGGCATCAGTCTTCGCGACCGAAACCGCATCTGACGCTTTCCATCAGGATTGGCACCGGATCGAGACATAGCATCACCGGCTGCCGAGATTGTCGGGAGGGGTAGCCTGCGTGCCGGGAGGCGGCAAAATGCGATCTGGGCTGAAGAACGTAATCACCAGGCGAGTTCCTGCAACCTAGACCGCGGCCTCATCACTCGAAGATGCGCCTTCGATTGCGTAAAGCACGTTTCTGTTCCCGCCTGTGCCGGCCAACATCTCCCGAAGCTCCTCAACGATCTTCAGCTTTGCGGCGAGACGAGTGGCAAAAGGCCTCATGGCATTCTGTGCTCTTGAAAGCGTCGCTTCGAGTTTTGCTGCGTCCGAACTGGTTCCACTTAAGAGCGCGAACGGCTCAATCTCCCTGTAGCGAAGGAGACCGGCAACCAGTTGCAGAGAGTAACTGAAATCGACCTGGTATTTCTTCGCAGAAATGGCCGCTTCTATGGAGTCGTTAGCGATACGCGCGATGCGACTGATGGATTCTTCCGTGAGGGCCCTAGGCGCCGCGGCCTTACGAGAAAGCAAAAAGGCAATGCAGGCGCGCGTATGCATGTTCTGTTCGAAATGGCTGACGAGATCCAGGACCCGTTGAAGCCTTTTCTCGTCCGTAATGGTCCGACCAAGCCCCTGTAAGAGAACTGTTCGCCCTGCTGTCGGCCGCAGGAATGGATGTTGAGGTTCCGTGAGCGCCCTGATCATTTCATCCTGAATTTCTAAGGGACAGCGCGCAAAACACCAGGAGAGCAGGCGCATCAGGTCGTTGGAAGTGGGCGAGCTATTCCGCTTCGCGTGTTCGAGCAGCCATCCCGCCACCGTGCTGATGCAGGCATCAAAGTTTTCCGTTGCCCCGGGGATTGCTGGTAGATCACCGTCAGTACTTAACGCGAAATATGTCTGGTTTGAGCCAATAGGGCGATATTGCCTTGTGACGATGGCGAGCACATTTCCCGGAACCGGATATCGCGAGGCGTTAAATTTCTGTAATTCCTGCAGCAGGCCTGCTTGGCTATCTACACCCGTCCATAGATCTTCGGAATAAGGATAGCAGGTTCGAACAGGGATAACTGGTGGTGGGGTTCTCAGTTCGCGCAAAATATCGTCGGCAGCGCGCGTTTCTATGGGCATAGATTCCCAGTCGAGCCGTATGGGCTTTTGTTGCAGGGCGGGCCAGGTAAGCGAGCTGATTTCTACCCGCGCCCAGCCCTGTGCAGGCATTTGGGTGAGCTGCATTACAACCGGTTGATTCTCGTGGGGCGCCTCGAAATCGCGGATCATCCATTTGCGGATCTCGCTGTCACCCTTGCATACGTAAAAATCCTGTTCGAAAGAGCCCTGCGGCCAGACCAAATTTCGGATGGGCTCCGATACGAAGGCCCTGTTGGCAGGGACGGTTGCATCTTTCGGAACAAGATCCTTAAAGATAGGCTCGCCCCGCTCCATCACTACCACTGAGATCTGCTCCAAGCGGTCAAGATAATGCGGGTGGCCCTTTTCAATTCGCTTCGCCGCTTCCAGGCATCCACGAGCAATACTGTCGACTGAACATAGGTTTACCGGACGCCCAGACGCTTTGCTGACGAGCTCTGAAAGCTTCTGGGCGAGGTCTTTATGCAAAGGCGTGTGAAGTAGAATCGGTCCAGAGCCTTTCGACATGCTGTCGAGAGTGTCGAGCTTCCAATCGGAGACCTGCAACCCCGCAGGCTCTACTATCTTCACCCAGTCGCCATTCGCCTTTCGTAGAATGTGATCCCTTCTACGCTCAGCGGCACCCAACAACCACCTCTCGGCCTCACAATGCCAGCCGATCCCGTGACCGGTCAGATCTGGATTAGCACTGACCCACTGGCGGGCAATCTCTTCTTGAAGAGGCAAAAGCCCAAGGTCTGAAACAACTAGCTTTCCGAACCCGTGCCTTTCCGGCGCAAGGAGCTGGTTCGTGCCTTTTGGACTAGCGATACGAAGCGTCTGGACCGACAAGCCCTCTCCTTCGTGACAGATGATGTCGATATCTCGCCCAACATCCAACTCCGTAAAGCGGCCTTCCGTGATCGCCTGCAGCAAAATGGCCACCGGCTTCCACAAGAGGACGGGCAGAGGCTGCTTCGGGTGGCGAAGAAGCCCCAGCAACGCTGTCTGCCGCGCCTCGTTCATGCCTGCCTCGGTGTCCGACACGGCAAAGACGATTCGTTTTGCATCCAGGCTTAGTGCGTTGACGACGGAGAGGAGCGCCGCACTTGTCGATTTCTGTTCAACGGTCCCATTCGGGTCCAGCAGATCGCGTACTCGAGCGCGTTTATCCGGACTGCCGATAGGACCCCAGCCGATCCCACGCCCGTGCGGAGCCAGATGCGCCTGTGGACCACCGATCGGTTGTTCCGCCTGCGCGCCCATCTCAGAAATAACGACGGATGCGATGCCGCCATCCACCACTTCATAGTCGACTTGGTGATCTTCGGATGCGGACCAATTGCGGGCCGCCCAATCATGCCAACCATTTATGTCCAATCCCACGAGATGCCGCATGACAGCACCTCACACAAAGGAAGAGAGGAAGGCGGAATACGTTTCCATACCTGCCTTCAGGCTTTGGCTCTCGACACCCAAGGTAGATGCCATGGTGCGCGCTTTGCTTTTCTCAGCGTACTCGGTCTCGGGAAGGTCACTGGAACCGAAACGCAAGACGACGCCTCCCACAAGATTGTCCGCACGCCCATGACGCTGAACGATATCAGCGATCTCTTCAGCATCATTAGCCCTAAGGCCGCCGATCACGGCATGCAGCGGCCAGACTGGAACGCGGCGTTGTACTGTCTGCCAGTTCTGCAGATGGCCTATCCTGAGCCATATCGGGGCTCCGAACTGCGCGAGTCGCGCACTGATCCTGAACCGATACTGGACTTCCACAACGACATCCTGTTTTTCCAGCAGGAAAACAGCGAGTGGATTGTCATGCTGCAGCCACTGCCCGCATTGCTGCTCGTCCATGAAGGTCACAGGCGCGGCCGCGATAATGCGAGCACCCTCTATCCTTTGCAACGCGACAATAGTGGCGACAGCGCAATACTCCTCCCAGGAACGTGCTTGCCAACGCCATAGCTCGTCCTTGATTTTTTCCTTCTGGAGCAGTTCCTGCCACCCGTTCCAGATGGCGTGATAGTGCGGATTGTTCTGGAGAACGAAATTGGGAACCACTCCAGGCGCGGTGATCCGCACATTGCTTTCAGCGAGCGAGCGCCCGACATGTCGCGATTTTGTGTTGAAGGAGCGTACTAGTTGGACGCGATTGCTTTGTCGCGCCCATTTGTTGCGGGCTACGTAGTCCTTCGCAGTCTTGCGCGCCAGATCGCAATAGCTGCGTAGAACCCGGTTTTCGAGCGTATCAAAAGACTCCTCGCGCGCGATCGCCAGGATACGCTGCGAAGGTCCGGCACGTTCGGCGATCGTATTGCCGGGCTGCTTCGTGAGCGACAGAAGCGATCTGCGGTCGACCTCCTGTACGCGTGACAACGGCAAGCTTTTCTGAACACGCTTCAGGATGCGCCGCGGGGATTTCTGAATAGCATCGATTTCCCGCGAAAGCTCACGTGCATGGCGGACGATGACGTCCATTTCCGGACGTCTTGCCTCATCCTCCTGCATCCACCGGGCAGCTACGCTCGGCCAAAGGTCAATGGGGTGGGCCAAGGACTCTTTGACATCCTTCAGCCTAGCCCAGATCGACTGTATTCTCTGCATAAGATCGGACCCGATCCGCTCGTCCTCCAAATTCCCGTCCTGGTCTTTCAACGGGCGATTTGGAAAGCCGTGCCAGTCGATGAGCAGACCGGTTGCCGCTCGTGTTACATGGGAAGTCTTGGAGATCCGTAGCGGCCGGGCGATATGCCAAAGTGTCTGAGTTGCTCCATCAGTCGTGTTGAAAACGGCGTGGGCGACGGTATGGCCGGCATGGTGGTCGACACGCGGCGTCTCCGAGGAACGTGAATAGACGTAGATCGGGTCGGTTAGATGGTCTCCAAGCCTTACAACGGCTTGGGAGGCGGCATCCTGATGAGATTTGAGCCGCTGCGTCGAATTCAGTCCCTGCATCAGGCACCACGGACGGGTCCAAACTTCCATGAACGCTTCCCGTCTTTATCGCCGTTGTATGCCGCGCCAGGAGAAGAGACCGGTATTTGTTCCCCGGTCGATAGTGGCTTCGATCTCATCGCCAAAGGCTTGGTCGCCGAGATCCTGGCGGACGACTTCGGCCAGGCGCCTGAGATCACTATCGTGCGGTTCGACTTCCACTCCACGGAGTTTGGGCAGGATACGGAACTCGATCTGATCCGAAATTGCGGCGTTGATCTCTTCGACAAGATTGTTCCTGCGCGGATAATTGGCGACATACGCCATGACCGCCTCATGAAGGCGGAAGCCGAACGGTCGCCCGCAAGATTTCATGATGTCTGCGAGATTCTGGAGCGCGTGCTCGGTTTTGGTCCTGTCGGAATCCCCCATACTGTTGGATGGTTTGATCCAGCTCCGCCATTGTGCGAAGGGCAAGGCCTTATCGGCCTGCTCAACCCGGTCCTCGGCCTTCAGCTGCTCGAATTTGACTGGCGCGCTGAACTGCATCACGTTCGAGCGATCAAGCACCTTGTCCGAAAGTGATTGCGTGCTTTCGTCATCATTCATCGTGCCGGCGAAGAGCACATTGTGGCCAGGAAACACGGAGAGAGTTGTCTTCAGAGCGTTCGTAGCGCGGATATCGATAGGCAGCTGTGCGTCCCGTCGCTTTATTGCTTCTCCGACCTCCTTGAACTGAGGGCGCGCTTCCAGGCGGCTGAGAAACTCCGAGAAGTAGTACTCTACGCGTGCGAGGTTCATTTCATCCAGGAGAATCAGCAGCATCTGATCTTCAAAGGAGCGATCAGATAGCCCGGACGTGTTGTAGGGATCCATATGCACGAGGGCGCGAGCAAAATCGGTCGCACGATATTTCTTCTCGATATAGTTGTAGAATCCAAGAAGATCCTGCGGACTATCCCAGCGCGGCTCAACAGCGATCTGAAGGAAGTGGATGCCCATCGCTTCAGAGTATCGCCTGGGAAGCTGGCTCTTACCGGTACCCGAGACGCCGGCGAGAACCGTCATCTGGGCGTGATCGTTAATCTTCAGCGACGTGTGGAAGGCCCGCAAAATGCGGTCGGAGAATTTGAGGCCGCGTTTATCGAGGTAACTCGCGACATTGTAGAGCGCTTCATCCTCGGTCCTATGCGCCCTGCCGACCGTCGGCGGCGTCTTGAGGGATTCAGGCACCACTAGAAGGTCCCTCGCAATTTCCTCCGACGTTTCACTGGATGAGGAGGTGCCGCCTAGGCTGTCGGCGAGTTTGCTGGCCTCTTGCTCAAGAACAGCGATCTGAGCCTCAAGTCTCGACTTCTGACTGAGCCCCTTTTGGAGCTCCTCGTCCATGCGATCCACCTCGCGGCGCAACTGGTCGTGGCGTTGTTTGTCGTCTGCGAGCCGCGATAGCTGCCGTTCCGCTTCGGCAACTTGTGTTGAAATAGCGTCAGCGCGCGCCGCAAGCCGCTGCCCTTCGTCCTCCTTTTCACCAATCTGTTGGCCCAGCATTCTGATCGACGCCGTAAGTTCGGCATGCTGAGTTTGCATTTCATCTAAGGCTTGCAGTCTCGTTTCAAGATCCGCGAGTTCGTCCGCAAGAATGGCCTTTTTCGCTTCCAGCGCTGTTACTTCATTGCGCAGGCCAAGCAGCCAGTCTCGCTCCGAGCGTAGCTCTACGAGGCCAGACTCGATTTGCCCGCCCTCGTGTTTGAGTTCTTCGAGCTTGCCCGAGTATTCTTCTAGGCGCCGCTGGTAATCAAGCTTCTCAAGCTCGTGCGCGGTTTTTGCGCGATCGATCGCGGCCATCTCTTCGCGAGCCGCCTCAAGGCTCTGCGACACCTTTGCATATTCAGCGGCCATCTCGGCCGCCTCTAGGCGGGTCTTTTCGATTTCTTCCTTGGCTTCCCGGAGCTGGTCATATTCCAACCGGAGGCGATCTAGCAGCTCTTTCTGCGAAGCCGTTTCGGCGACCAGCCTGTCTCGATCGCTGATCTCCTGGTCCAGCTTGCTTCGTTTTTCCTCAAGCGCAAGCACTTCCGCCCGCTTCTCAGCAACTTTGAGGCCGAGACTGTGGTCTTTCGTCGCCAGCGGAAGATTGGCTGAGCGTCTTTCATAGGAAAGTGCGTGGATCCAATGCCCGGCGATCAATGCCAGCAGCAACATGAATGTCAGAACAAGCAGACTACCGGTATCCGCGAAAAGAGATGTCATTATAACTCTTCCAGAGGTTCAGTTATTATTCCGTTTGATTTGGCGTAGCCTGATCAACAGGCTGGGACCGCTCTAGTTCTTGCAGCGCTGCACGCGCGACCTCGACCGCCTGAGCGAGGTCCTTGATCTGCTGGTTAAGATTCACTTTGCGAGCCTCGAGCTGTGCGATTTCGGGTTTGAGCCCCTCGAGCTTTGCAGCCGTAGCTTCCGCCTGGTCGCGAGCGGCAGCCGCGGCGGCGATTTGCGACTGAAGGTCAGTTAAATCCTTAGACTTCTGCTGTATTTCACTCTTGGCTGAGTTAATCCGCTCTTCCATGCTGACAAGGTCTTGCTGCTGTGCGGCAAGAGTGTCGTTTACTGAGATGAGCTTCTCCTGCTGCAACTTCAGGGCGGCGACGGAGGTCACGAGGCCTTGTTCTTCCTTGCGCAGCGGCTCGAGTGCCGCAGTGGCGTTCGAAACTTCCACCCGCTTCTCGGCAAGAGCTTTGTGCGCTGTGTCAAGCTTGGCGGACACGTCCAAAAGGTCCGATTGCTCTTGCTTCAACGCAGCGATCGCCTCGGACAATCCACCGAGCTCTCCATTCAGCCGCGCCTTGTCACTGACCAGATTTTCGTATTCGGCTCGAGCTGGCAAAAGACCTTCCTTTTGTTTCCTGAGATCCTCGATGACTGTACTTAAGTCGGCCTGTTTGGATAATTGATCTTCAGTTGCTTTCTCGGCCTCCGCGCGTCGCTGGTCTGCTCCATCGCGTGCGCCTTGAGCGGTCGCTAGATCCGCCTTTATCCTGGCAAGGTTCTCCTGCGCAGCCTGAATATCCTGATCGAAACGTTGAACTTCCTTCTTCCGACTGGCGACGTCGGAATCGAGTTCGTCAAGCTGGTTTTCTTTGCTCTCGCGCTGTCTTTCGGCAGCTTCAACCTTGTCGTTAATGTCCTCTAAGGTGCCCTCGCGTGATTGCCGCTCACTGGCAGCTCGATCAGCGGCAGTTTGGGCGTTGCGCGTATCATTCTTGAGCTTGGCCAGCGAGGCCTCAAGGTCCGATTTGTCACTCCGAAGAGCCTGAACGTCGCGCCGAGCTTTATCAGCGGCACTGGTTAGCTCTGCGGTTTTGGCCTCTGCCTCGGCCATCGCCTCCTGCGACTTCTTCAGCGATGCTTCTGCCGACGCCACTTTTTCTGTGAGGTTGGCGAGGTCCGATCCCTTCGCGGCAATCGCACTGTTGAGTTCCTTAACCTTTTCTTCCAGCCCGGGTGTCGAGTTCTTCAGTTGCAGAAAGCTGGCCTCACGGTTCGTCAGGTCCGTCGAGAGCCGCCGAACCTCCTTGATTTCTGAGAGGTTCGCTTGCACCTGCAGAAAAACCGCGATGTAGACGCCAATTGTTGCCAGACCGACCAGCACCGTCAGCCATGTAATGAGCGTGAATTTGCGATTGACCGGCAGCTCAGGGCTCAAGGTCTCGTTCGACGGCGTCAAGGCATGCCTCCAAATTAGTGTCAAGTTCATGGACCCAGAATCGGCGGACTTTCCATCCGCGCCCTTGCATTTCCAGGTCCCTCAAAAGGTCAGATTTTTTTCTCATCCCGTCGGGATCGACGTGCCAACGGCGGCCATCGATCTCCAGATTCAGCTTTATATTCTTGGACTTGTTAAACAGCGCGAAATCCAGACGGCGACGACCGACGGGATATTGCGGAAGTGGGTCGAAACCGCGCTGCCTGAGCGCCGCGTCGACTATGCGCTCCCATTGGCTTTCGAAGAGGTCTGAGGCTTGGCGCGGAGGGGCGGTCGCCCGTTCGGCCAGAATTCGCAAATGGGCAATATCGGATGAGCGGGCGAAAGCGAGATCTCCGAACACAATGCAGACCGCGCGCGCTCGGCTCACCGCCACGTTGAACCGACGCTTGTCGCGACGCAGAAACACGGCCTGCGACTGCGGAGCTCCCGGTCCGACGACAACCGAAAAAAGCACGACGTCGGCCTCTCCGCCCTGGAAGCTGTCGACAGTCGCGATTTTGATATCAGTTCTTTGCCGGTCCCCTTTGGGGATCGCGGCATGAATTTGGGCTTTAAGCAGCCCAATCTGGGCATTGAAGGGGGAAACTATGCCGATGCTTCCTTGGAAGCCGCCGCCGATGAGTTCCAGAACCTTATGGGTAATTGCGTCGGCCTCGGCCGTGTTGACTGCACCGCCATCTGCTGAAATACGAACGTGTCCGGGGACGTCCTCCCAGTGCAGTCCCGGCCTGTAGCTCGACGGCGCGCGAAGATCGGCTTCGGCACGTTGCGCCTGAAGCTTGCCCCTGTAGAAGACATCGTTCAGATAGGTGACGATTTCAGGTGCGGAACGGAACTGGTCGCGCAACATGATGGATCTGCACCCGGGTTGACTTGAAACAAAAGCGAAAAGCGAATTGATGCTTTGGGCTATCGATGGGCGACTCGACTTAGGAATAGTGGCCGCATCCATCAGCGCATTTTCCTGATGCAGGCTGAGAGTGGGAATGAATGTAAGTTGTTCCGGATCGCCTACGATGATTGCTGCGCGCGCCCGCGCCATTAACGGCAGCGCGGAGGCGATGTCGCACTGGCTCGCTTCATCGAAGATGACGTAATCGAATAGACACGGAATCATCGGGATGCGTTTGGCGACCGAGAGGGTCGTAGATGCCCAGATCGGCCGTTTTGCGACTATAAGCCGGGCTTCTTCTTCCGCAATGCGGTCAACCGATTTCACACCGTCGAAGTCGAGCGATTTAACGCATGCGGCCGCCTGTAGTCGCTCCTCCTCGCTGACATTCATGATGCTGTCGAGCTTCGCCGGCAAAAGGCGCGCCACTTCCTCGGATAACGCTTCCTCCTCCGTACCGGCCGGGACCGGAATAAGCTCTATACTCTTGAGGCTACGCAGATCTTCATCGATGGCGAGGCGAAGCCCGTAGTAATCGTAGCCTTCCAATCCCAGGTTACGGGATGGAAGCACGAGCTTTTTGAGAATAAATGCAAGCCGCCGAAGCCACCCGATTTTCGGCGCCTGCATGCCGGGGAGTTCGTCCTGAATGGCGGATAGTCGCTCGATCGCTTGGGAAAGCCTTAGGCTTATGGCTTCATGTTCCGCAACTGTCTCAAACGTCTTCCGGCGGTGCATCGCTGCTTTTTCGACAGAGCCAAGATCGTTCGCCAAGTTCGACGCGGCGACCGGCAATGCGTGACCGAATGCGATCTCTCTAAGAGCCTGGAGGAAATTAACATCCCTTTCTCCCTCCGAATCGCGTGTACGCACGATCACCGTGCGCCCCTCGGCCAGCGCATTTAACCGTCGCTCAACCTCGTCAACGGCCTGATGATTCCGTGAGGCTAGCAGTACGCTCTTGTTCTGCAGGATTGCCGATGTGATCAGAGAAACAATGACCTGGCTCTTCCCCGTGCCCGGTGGGCCCTGGATTGCAGTCAGCCTGGAGCGTAATGCGATATTTGCTGCTTCGAGCTGGTTTGCAGTAAGCGGCAAAGGATTGATTACCTCTACGGCTTGCTGTGTGTCACCAGAGTGCTGATACTCTAACAGATGTGAAAGTGCAGTCGGCGCCCGATAGTCCTGTACCCATCCTCGCAATGTAGACAGGTTCGATGCGGTGGCACGTGTGAAACTGCTATCGTCGGGAAGATAGATGGCGAGTGTGTTGGAGATGCCTGCCCGGTCCAGATGCAGGGCACTGGACAGTCTGGCTGGTTGCAAATGGCCGATGATCTGCGTCGCCAGTGCATTTCGCATCACGTTGGCGATCTCGGAAAGACTGGAGTCTTCTCCGTTGGCATACAGCCGCTCCTTGAAATCCTCCGTGGCATAGGCACTTCTCTTCGCAAAGTGGCTAAGCCATTTGGGGTTCAAGACGGGTTGTGAGGAGGTGAGTTCGATCGACAGACTGCCCGACGAGAACTTAGCGACAGCCGGCAGCAGCAACGCCGGCATGAACGTGGGGACGCCTTGGAGCGTAACAACACCCGTCCCATATCCTAGAGCAAGAGTCTCGTTACCGCGTTTGGTCAACGCTTCCCTGAACGCTGCAGGCAGACGATCTTCGTGGACGGTAAGCTCTCCTTCCTGCCACCAGGAGCCCTCGCAGAAAATGAGCTGGAACTGAATGCCATGCCGGTCCGCAAACTGTTCGACCTGGCCCCTGGGATCGAGCCTCTGCGTCGATTCATAGTAACCGAGCAGGTCGGACCAGGCCGGCAGCGCTCCCTTGCTGGTGACGGGCATCTCCAAGGGGGACTGCACCTCAGCTTGGCGTGCAAAATATGTGAAAGTCACCGATTGGAGTACATTGCCAACAACTGCTCCTCCCGATCTACCAAGGGTGCTAGCGGCGGCGGCCGTATGGTCATTGGTTCCGCGGTAAAGTACCCACCGGCGACCTTCTGTCAGAATGACCTCGCCGTTGCGTTGCAGCTCGACCAGAGAGTGCATGATTTCGTCCGGGCTGACGGGCAGTCCAGCATGCCGAATACGCCCAAGTATTTGTGCGTTGGACATTCCTTTTACCGACAGAGAGAGAAGTCTTTTTACCGTTTCCGGAAGCATTGAAATTCGGCCCGAACAACCCGCCTGCCCGTCGAGATCCCGGCGCAGAACCGTGTACAAATTTGTTCCAGGATACCCTGAGAAGATCTATCTGTGATTGTGCGACATTCTTCGATGCCTCCCAAAGTGCACGCTTAAACTAAAAGTTGATTCACGGGTCGCCACCAGCCCAGAATTTTGAGAACGCTAACAAAATCACTTGGCATTAGACACAGGAGTTCGGAGATCAGCTTGTGTATGCACAGTTATAATTTTTCCCGATCACCTCATCTGGGTTGTGACCGTGTGACAAGTGAATTACCGCCCAGTTGATATTACCCAGCTAGGCCGAGGCTGGCGTGGGGATCAGCCAACCCCATCAACAGATTCAGGGGACGTCGGCCTGAGGGAGATCTGCAGCTCGGCCAGTTTGTCTTTCGCCTCTTGCGGCAGCTTGGCAAAAAGCTCGAGCAGTTCATCCTGCCGAGGTTGACCGAACGCCAAACGGTAGTTCGCGATTGAGGACTTCAGCTCGTCGTAGCGCTCAATTTCACGGCTGAAAGGAGGAAGGAGAACCACACGCTCGATCTTGGCATCGCCTGGATAAAGCCAGAATGGAACGAGATCGCCCGTCTCACCGTTGGCAACTTCCTGAAGGCGCGCGGCTTCGAAGATGACACTCCATGGGTCGTGCTTCGAACCACCTTGCTGACCAACGACCGTGCCGAATGCCGACACGACGTTCCTTCGCACCGCGTGATTCTTGTAGCGATGAACGCGACCCTCGCGCTGCTCGATCTCAACAGGGTTACGGGGGAGGTTCCAGTGGACGACGCGGGAACAATAAGGGTGAAAGTCAAGTCCCTCTTGTCCAATCGAAGTCGTCGCTAGGACGAACGGACGGAATGGGGATTTGAACGCTGCCTGGACGATCCCGGTCCGGCGAATACCCTTCTCGTCCTCGGTCTTGGTAGCGAAGCGCATGGCATAGCGCGCACGAACCTCAAAACTGTGTTCGCGTAAGCGTGTACGGCCGGCGCTCCAATGGTCTAGCATGATCTGGGCAGGGCGCATGGCGACCACGTTGATGATCGACCTCGCGATGGAACGTACTCGATCCTTCGGGGCGACATCTTGAAGGCGTTCGCTCTCGACAATGAGGTGGATATATTCGTCGAGTACAGCGGAAAGATCATGGTCGAGGCAATATGACAGGATGTCACGCCAGTAGTTGGTGGGGGATGTCTCAGCGAGTAGTGCGCGACTCTCAGGCTGATTGAAGAGACTGCGAAAGCTGAGAGCGATACCGATGGCTGCGGCAATGAGATCCGGATCGTCGAGGGGGAGCTCAGGCGCGAAGCGACCAAGCGCTCTCAGCGCGCACGTTGCAGGTGACCCAAGCGCATGGTCGATTAGGAGGTCGACAATAGCCGGCTCGGCGTGGCCGGGCGCCACTTCGGCTTTGAACGCGTCGCTGATCGCTTTGATAGCGCGAGCCGATGCGCGCTCGTCTTGTTCTTCGTCCGACTCGAGAGCTGGAACCTGTCGCCAGTCCGTGTCACACCCCTTTTCTCGATCAAGCCGAAGGACAGCAAGCCGTCGATCCTCAGCGAGGTGAGAAAGTAGGGCCGGTTCAAGTGTTTCGAAAAGGGCGCGACGCGCTTGGTCGCGAAGGTCGAGGGAGCTATGAGCGCGTCCGAAGTGAGCCTCAAGTTCAAGGGGGTCGATAAGCGCCGCGAGAGTCGCGCTTGGATAGAATATTGGAAGCATGTCTTCAAGGCCGATCGGACGACTGGCCCGGCTCGCCATCTCTCTGGTCATGCCCATCCGGCGGCTTGCTTCGTGAGAAAGGAGCGCGGCAATGGCCTCGGGAACCATCGACCAGTCGGAGAAGACGAGCGTTTTGGTTGCAGCCTTCGGGGAACCAAAGGAAGGACGAGATGGAGGAAGCCACAACTCATGCTCCAGCCCATCGCGGAAGGTTGTCTCATGAAGCGCCCGCATCCTGGCGTTACGCGGGGGGATCGCTTCGTAGCCTTCTACCTGCTCTTTTGTGATCATGAATGGCTGCGCTTCGCGGAGCGCCTGCTTCAGCTCCGCCGCGGGAGCGAGTTTTCTCTCCTGCAGCTTTGTGCGCAGCTTATAATCCCGCATGAAGTTCAGAAGGTAAGGGGCTGACTTCCAGAATTCGACGAGGCCCGGCGCATCTGCGAGGCGAGCCACGCGTGCCACCGCTTTCGCTTCGCTGAGATCATCTGGATCGATCGCAAGTTTGGGGCGGTGTTCCAGGATGAGGGAATTTCCATCTTCAGTAAGGCGCACGCGCTCTGTCCGGGCGATGACTTTCCGCAATATCGTCTGTACACGGTCGCGGTTATCGCGCGCCGCCGCGTGAGCCTCGGGCAAAGATTGTAGAGTGCGTCGGAAGGCGACGAGCTCTCGCCTCAGATCTTCAGCGCGTGCTGCACCCTCCGCATCGCCAAAGAGGAAGCGCATAGTACGAAGAAAGTCGGCGTAATGGTCGCCTTCCTCAGCGTCGTCAGTGCTGCGGGAGAGCATCCTGTAGGGCGTGGCCGAAAGGAGGAGTAGGCGAGCCGAGTTCCCGCAATTGTCGCTATAAGAAAAAAGCGCTCGCGCCAGTTCCGCGGCAGCCGCCTTCTCGGGTGCTTGTGTCTCGTCGTGCTCGTGCAGAAGTTCGGCAAAACGCTGAAACTCGTCGAGGATGATGAGGTCGGGCTGCAGGGCGTCAACGCAGATCCGCGCCAAGATGCGTCGGAGCTCGCCAATGAGGCGGGCGGGACGCAGATCGTCGCGGTAGTCCGGTTTCACGCGGGTGCGCGCGAGGGCCGCGGCTTCACGGATACGGCCGAGGATTTCCGGGCTCACGGCATTCACGAAAGCAGTGCGGATAGTCTGCGAGATATCGTCTCGGCGTTGCATTCGCGCCATCCATCCTTGCCAGTTCTCGTCGGTGACGCCACCGCGGAATATCCGACGGATTCCGACGTGCCTGAGACCGATGGTCTTGCGTAGCATCTCGAAGATGAGTGCGCGCTCTTCCGCGGTGCCGAGAGAGGATTTGAGGTCGAGCGCAGTTCCGGGAGTGAGGCTTATCAGGTTGATTTTGCGGGCGGCGATACCCTTCTTGCCTTCCAGCTGCAGCGGCAGCAGCGTAAGACGAGTGTTGAATGGACTGACATCCGCGCCGATTACGTTGAGCGACTTAAGGTTCTGTTCGGCAATTGCCTGATTTGAGCAAATATAGACGACGTCAACACGCTCGACTTTGCCGACGAGCGTTTCGATGGCCTTGGCGATGACGCCGCGCGCGATCATGGTCTTGCCAAGCCCGACCTCATCGGCCACGAGGAACTGCCCGGTAGGATGGCTGTCAGTGAAGAGGCGCCGGAAGACATAGTCTGTCGTCGCGCGCTGGAAGGGTTTGAGAAGTTTTAGATGCTCGTCGGCCCGATATTTCACCGCGTTCGTCCTTTCTTCTTTTTGTTGTTCGTCTTCACGAAGGGTACGAAGCTTTCCCATAGTTCGAGAAATTCGCTGGGAACAATGCTGGCGCCGCCCGTGGGGTCTTCCAGTCGCTGGAGCAGGCGGTCGATTTGTTCGAGTTCCGGGCCGCCCTGACAAAGGGCCCGCACGAGTGGCTCCAGAAGCGATGAGCCAGGTCGGCCAAGTTGCCGCGCCCATTGTCCCTCGCCGGTGGATTCGGTTCCGAAAATTCCCTCGCCAAGCGTACCTAGAAGGAGACTGAGATAGCGAAAGAAATTCTCAGAATTCGCAATCATCGCTCTCAGGACAGCAGCATCCCGTCCCTCCGGCAGCCCAATGAGCCGGGCACCGAGCGTGAAGTGCAGTTGCGTTCCTGAGGGCTCATGCCGTAACCCGAGGCCAAGCCATCGTGTGAGATCTCCGAGCGCCAGTTCTCCGAGATCAAGGCTCGCACTTTCGCCCTGGAGAAATGCGTTCGCATCGAACCCTACGGTATTCTCATGTGTCAGCGGCCGGATGCTGCAGGTCACATTGTCGGGGAGCGCGATTGGAAGCGCTTGGCCGGCCGAAACGAGAGTGAGACAGACCAAATCACCTTCTTCCCGGCAATGAAGCTCCAAGGCGAGCCGAGCGATTTCATATCTGAGTTTCTCGAGGAGACGTTCGGCCACACGGATGTCGTCGTTGACGGGCGGATCGGAGGGCACATATTCAGCGAGAAGCTTGCTGAATGATTCTGAAAACAGGACGTTATCGATCCCCCCCATGCGGCTGATCGGCCCCTCGAGGCTGGCCATCACCTCGATATTCGATTTGTGGGCTGTCTGTGGTAACAAAGCGGGAGTCGTCGCGTTGGCCGAGCCAATGCTGATCTGCAGCCGCTGTCGTCGTTCCACGACATAGGCTTTCGCATGTAGTCCTTCGAGGTCAACAGACGGCCGAGCCTCATTGTCCTCGCCATCGTTTTCGGTGGCCCTTTCATCCAGGGTGTGAACACGGAAGCGTCCGAGCACCTCCGGCGACAGACAATCGAGTTCCTCCGAGCGGGCGATGAGGTGGCATGGGTTTTCTTCTGGGACTCCATCTCGGAGCGCCGTTAGTGCCTGGTCCGATACGAAAGGCGAGAGAATGGCGAGGCGTTCACCCTTGGGCAACGACCAGGTGTCACCACCAAGACCATTGACCGAAAAGGCCACGCGGGTAGCGCCAAGTGGTAGCTCCCAATGGCATCGTTGCAAGTCCTTAAGCAGGGCTGGCAAGAAGACAGGCGCAGTAGGACGAGTTGCCACATTCGCAAGTTCCGGGAGCTTGCGTAACAATCGCTCGAGCGGCGCGTTCGACGGATTTGCGGTGCTGCCTACGACGCCGTCGAGGCAGAGACAAAGGTCCCAAGAGCGGTCGCTTGTAAGGTTGCGCGAAAGAATCCCGAGGCGCATCCGGACGAAGTCGTCAGGCGTATCAGAACGAAAACGCACGCACCAAATTTTGGGATGAAATGCGCCTCCGCCTGGAGCGCTCACCTCGGTGATCGTGTTCTCGTAAAGAGCCATAAGGCGAGCCGCGTCGGGCCGGGCCCCCTTGATCATGCCGCGATCACAGTAAATTGCCAGGCGTCCAGCCATCCGTTCGACCCCCTCAAGGAGGGCCATTGGATTTGCCAGCATCTCCTCGCGGTTCTCGGCATCGCGGAATACGATCGATGTTGGGATCACCAATGCAGTTTCGAAATCGAGCGAGTAGGTCGTAGCGATGGCATCTTCGAAACGATAGCCCTCCGGCGGACGCAGGAGATCAGTGTACAGTTGGCGATGGTCCGGGTCGAAAAAACCTTCAGCCGGCATCTGCGAGTTCTCCAAGATAGCTGCGCGCCATGTTCCAGCGGAACCCGAGGCGATAATTCGCCGAAGCGCCCGACCAGCGATCGAGAGGTGCATCCTCTGTGAGGCGCGCTTTGGAACCCTTGAGTGAGCGCTCTCGGCGACGCAGGAGGTCGCGAGCTTCCGGTAGTGTTGCGATTGATTGAGCGTTTGGGATCGCGATTGTGGCCCAGTCAATCACGAAACTGCGCGTGCGCTCATGCAGTCGGTGACTGGTTCGGCCGACGAGACTAAACAGCTCCCCTAGGTCCCAGTCGTCGAAAGCGAGCGATTCCATCTCGGCGCTCCATCGACGAATGCCATCCTCATATTCATCAAAGAGTCCCGCAGCCGCTGGGTGCATTTTCGCTTTTGAACGGCCTTTTGCTCGCTCTGCGAGCATGAGGTTGTAGAGAAGGCTGGCGCCATACATCATGGTCGAGAAACGCTCAGCATGACGGAGAATTTCCCGATTTGCCTTCGAAATGGCTTTGTGCGTCAGTCTCCAGACCCAGTCCTGCTGGAAGGTTTCACCTGTGCCTGCGAGTTCTGCGAACAGGCTTCCACGGGCGCGGTTTGCAATCCGATCACGAAGAAATTCGGCCTCCTCGGTGGTAAGATTGAAGGTGGTTGCCTCGTAAAGATCAGCAGGCCGCTCGGGAAGGCTCGGGGACCAAATTGGCATATCGCGATCGCTCAAGCCGTCCGGGCCAAAGGCAAGACAACTTCGCTGCGTGCCGCTCATGAGCCGAATACCGAGGGCGGCCAGCCCCGCCCAATAGACGCTCGAAGGCAATCGCTTGAGTCCACGTCCTGCTTCGCGCCCGATTACACCAATCGTCTCGCCGCCCTTCAGAAGAGCTTCACTGAGCCGGAATTCGGCCTCGCGAACGAATTTTGCGCGTTCAATTTGCGTAATCCGGCGTCCCTGGGCTTCGCGGTAGATCCATGGAATAAAAAGCATATAGCGCAGTCTCGTCTGGATGGTGCTGGTCCCAGGGAAGAGAAGGTCAGAAATTCCGTCCCGGACGGTGCTCAGGCCTAGTTCGTCGCGCGCCTCCGGTTGCTTGAAGAGGTCGATGAGAGCTTGGGCACGACGGCGTTCCTCGGGGTCGAAGTCGATCCAGGCAAGGTAAGACATCAGGCGGCTTTCTCTGTTATTAGGTTGGCCGTGCTGACAAAGCTGATTTGCCCCTCATCCATCCAATTGATGGCGAGGAAGCGGACGGGTTTGTCGGGGTATTTGGCAGCGAGCATTCTTGCGTAGGCCTCAAGCTGGGGCAGGTAGTTTCCAAACCTTGCCTCGGGATCGGGGCAAGGACCGGTCTTGTGATCGACTATGACGAGCGCATCTCGGCTTTCCGCAAGGAGGTCGATTATGGCGTTGTTCTCTGAACCGTCATCGGCGCGAACCTGAAGCGGCACTTCGAAGCTTAGGCGATTGAAGCCCAGGCTTTCGAGCCAGGCGCGGAGCGCGTGGGCCTGCTTATCGATAGCAGTAATCGTTTCGTTCGACAGACCCGTAGCAGCTGGGAGTCGGATGGCAAGATCGGGTCTTTCCGCGAGGGTGCGGAAAGCGAGGTGGTAGGCCGTGCCTCGGTCCGTGGCGGATTTAAACACCTGTCTGCCGGCAGGGGCACCAAGATCGATATGGGTCAAGGCCGAAATCGAAGTACCGTTCTGGGCAGCGAGGCTTGAAGGGCTTGTGCGCCAGGTCGTGCGCTCAGCCGTCGGCAAGGGCGCGCGACGGCCCCAAATCTGGTGAACGCCGGATGGCTCTGGAAGCTCGGGGTAGTTGTATTCGGTGTCCTTTGGAATGATGCGGCAGATCGCGGGGAGCTTTACGCCGCAAACCGTGAGCGTGCCAGCATCAAAGCTGAGACCGGTGCGACGGCGTAGTAGATCGGCCATGGTCTTTGGACGCTCGTCAGCGTTGCCCTGCTTGGACGGTAATGCCAGAATCAACCGATCGCGAGCACGTGTCAGTGCGACGTAGAGAGCCCGGGCCGCTTCTCTTTCATCTTCTGCGATGCGGTTCTCGGCGAAGGCAGCTTGCGCCTCGGGACAGTCGAAGGCCGGAAACCAGCTTAGCCCGGCGCCCTCGAGCACGGCGTCGAGCTTTTCGAAAGATGCGAACTCAGCACGCATCATATTGCCGCGTGCCGGGATGACGAAATCCATGCCTCCGACGATCGTAACCGGCCACTCGCGTCCCTTGGAGGCATGCCAGGTCGAGACTTCGATGCCTTCGACCTCCCATCCTTCGCGGTCGGGGCGATAGTCGAGTCCCCGTTCGGCCTGATCGGCAAGCCAGCCGAGAAAGGATTGAATAGAATTACCGTGAAAACCCGCAGCTTCACGCAGTCCAGCCGCAGCACGATCGAACGATGTGGCTTCGGCGAAAAGACGACCGAGGTCAGCCTCCGCCGCCGCGCGCTCGGGGAGCGTCGCGATCCAGTCCTCGATGCCGGCGATCTCGAGGATATGAGGGAGGGCGGCTGAGACAGTAAGGTTACGAGCGTTATCGGCGAAATCGGCAAGTCTGCGAACGCAGTCGATTTGAAGGAGTTTGTTGTCAATCGCAGCGGGCAATGAGAGGTCCAGGGGCATCCGACTGGGACCAAGAGAGAGCAGAAGGAGAGTCGCGAAGCGGTCCGTCGGGTCGGCGGCAACGGCGAGCGCTGCCCTAACAACCTGGACGACTTGAGAGAGGAACCAGCCATCTTCCGGCAGGCGCACGGGAAGCCCGAAATCGCGTAGTGCCTTGCCGACCTCTGCGGCATCTAGATGCGTGTAGACTAGAACCGCGATGTCCGCCGGCCGTATAGGGCGCAGTCCTTCCGTCTCTCGATCGGCAACTAGGGTTTTACCGTCGAGCAACTCGCGGGCATGAGCGGCGATTCCTTCGAAGACTTTTCCTTTTTTTCCTTCGAATTCGATAAATTCGATTGCTGTCTGACCCGTTTTCCTTCGGGTTGGAGAGAGTGGATCGTAGCCCTCGGGAAAAAGCGCAGGACCGATCGCGTTAACGAGAGACATTATCCTCGGATCGGATCGCCAGTTCTGAGTTAGGGGCTCGACGCAACTAGCATGGGCGGCGTCAAGTGCCTGCGACAGACGCGGGTCAGCGCCCTGAAAGCCCATGATCGCCTGTTTACGATCTCCCACGATCAGCGCGCGCGGCGCAAGGGCAGCGAGACGCCCGAGCATGGCGAATTGCACCGGGTTTGTGTCTTGGAACTCGTCGATCACCACGCAGTCGATCTCGGCCAGCACCGCATTGAGAATGTCGGGGCGCGCGCAGAGCAGTGCCTCGGTTTCAACGATCATGTCCGCGTAATCCATCAGGCCACGGGTGCGCTTCTCAGCTTCATAGGCCGCCATGATCTCCTGAGCACCGTGCACAAGAGCTGTAAAGTGGATCTCGGCGTCCTTTAGAGGGCCAGGATGGTGCCGAAGTTCATCGGCGGCGGCGATAACCGCGCTGGCAAGGCGGTCGTAGCCCTCCGGCGTTTTAGTTCTGCTGTTTGACAGCCTCAGCCCCCGCAACCTTTGCCAGAGCGACCAGTCATGGGTAAGACTATCAGCTCGCGACGCGTGCCGGAGCGTGTCAAAGTCCTTGTCGAATGCTTCTTTGGCGGTTTTGGCGTGTACAGTGTTGGCGATGCTTTCGGGAAATGAGGTAAGCAGTGCGCCCACAGCACGGGACAAGGCCTTTTCGAGACGCGCCGCGTCCTTGGTCGGGCTGTAGTTTGTGCGCAGCCTGCCAACAGCTTGATCGATGATCTCGGTTGCGAAGCCGCGCTGCCCCAGGGAGCGCAGCAGGTCTATGGTGTGCATCACCTTTTTGCGCAGCTGTTCTTCGCCTGTTTCGAGTGTGTTGCGATTCCACTCGTACCCGTAGCGAGGAAGCGCATTCAGGATTGGGGCGAGGGCAGCACCGCGGCCGACCTGGAGACGGATCAGTAGGTCACGTTCGGAGTCTGAGAGGAGGCGACTCGCAGGTGAGCGACCGGCGGCGAAGGCGTGTTCAGTGAGAAGCCGCAGCCCAAGCGCGTGAATTGTCCCGACGTAGGCACGGTCAATCGCCAGAGCCTCGTTGATTCTCCCCCGATCGAGCAATGCTCCGCGGATCCGGGTGCGTAGGTCGGACGCAGCGGCTTCTGTGAAGGTCACGGCGAGTATGCGGTCGGCCGAGATATCACCGTTGACGACCAGATCGGCGAGCGTGGTTTCAATGCGATAGGTCTTCCCGGAGCCGGCGCCGGCGGGGACGAGAGTGAGGCGGTCAGACATCAGCTTCCTCCAGTCTCATGCCGGGGATGAGAAAGCCGGCAATCAGCGGGTTATCAAGTGCATAGGCTTTGATGCCGAGCGTCTTTTCGAAAGTCTCGGCATCCGAGGCACGGTTGAGGGAAAGTCGGCCGGCAGAGAGCGCGCTTATGCGTTCGGCGATAATTTGATCGGCTATCGCCCCGATCGGACCTGGGACCGGGCGCGCACTCTTGAGATCGGCGCCCTCGGGCCCTGTCAGGACCCGCCCGTCGATTGTGCAGTGATAAGCAGTAATTATGTAACTCGGCGAGAGATGAGCGAAGTCCGGCGTCGTTGCGATCATACGACGATATAACTCTACCTGCAGGTCAGCTCCCGCTTCCATCCGCTTGCGGCGGGAGGAAGAGCTCGAGCGCTTATGGTCCACGACGATGACGCGGCCATCGGGCAGATCGAGCAAGCAGTCTGCGCGTCCATGGATTGGAAGACCGAAGTGATAGGTGCCGGCAAACGACGTCTCGACTTGGCGGACTTGAGCTCCGTTGTCAGCAAGGAAACGCCCCCAGGCGAGAGCCACCTCAAGTGCTTCGCGTGCAAGATTTCTCCGTTCGGCTACCCATCCCTCGCTCGCTAGCCACGGCGCGTTTCGGGCGATCGCGGCCTCAAAAGCGGCCGGAAAGCCTATTCGGATTGTTGCGTCATCCAGGTCATGTGCACCCTCTGGAAAGAGCCCCTCGAGCGTGCCGTGAATAAGGTTACCAAGGGTCAGAACGTCGAGGGTCTCCGGGGTCCAAGTGCGATCCTCGGCGCCAATCTCGCCAAGGAGCCACGCAAACGGCGATACGAGCAAAGTTTCGAGCCGTGAAGGCGATTGCGGACTGACCGCGCCGCCGTCCGATTTCCGGAGCATGAATGGATTGCTAGGGATGGCGACCTCGCCTTCGTGGGGCAGGTCCGCCCGGGCGTTTCGTTCGTGCCAGCTGGCGAGCGAGGTCACGACGCCGTTGGTCGGACGCGAAGTTTGATCGAGGGTCAACGGCGACTTGAGGAGGCTTCGAGCGTTTTTTGCACCAAGGGCGCGGGATACCAAAGAAAGCGCGGTCGCCGGAGCGAGCGGTTTGCCCTCGAGATCGCGGACGGAGGCGGTGAGTGTGGCGCCTTCCGTGGCAGAACAGAGCTGGCGGCGGAAGAGCTCGAGCCGGCGAGCAAGGGTGCGGCGGCGCGACGGCAATTTAATACCGGTTGCCGCCTCGATCTGGGCGATCTCGCTTTCCGTGAAAAACGGATTGGAGGAGACAGGCCGCGGCCAGTTCGTGCCGGCGAGTCCCATCACGATGAGGTGTCGGACCGGGCGCCAGGGAAGCGCGGTCTCGTCGAAGATGGAGACACCCTCCACAAAGCGTTTTTCGGAGTCCGGAACGAGAGCAGAGGGGGCAGCGGCACGACTGAGTAAGCCCCAATCAATGCTATCACCGGAGAGCAGCGGCCTGAGCGCGTTAATGCGCGGAACAAGCGAGGCGGCATCCACAAGCTTAGCCACCGCGTATAACCTGCCGATAAACTGCGCGGGTGAACTGACAGGGCGCAGTTCGTCGAAGATCTTGGCGCCGCGGCCTTCGAATGAGCGAGCGGACGGTGACCAACCTTTTTCGGCGTACTCGTTTGCGAAAACGCGGCCCTCGTCGATCGACCAGGGCGCTAGCGGCGAAAGGCAAAGGCTTGCAAGTGCCAGGCGGGGAGCAGGACCGCGCATGATCGCTAGGAGGTTTGTTAGAAACTCCCCCGCGTGGTCGCGCAGAGATGGTTCGCTGGGAAGACCGGAAAGCGGTAAGCCCACACGATTAAAGGCGGGTTCCAGTGGCAAAAGGTAGGCTGGATCCTCAGGCACCAGCAGGCCAATCTCTTGTGGCTGGTAACCAGCCCTTATCAGGGCCTGCGCGCGCGCTGCCGCAAAGGCTACTTCCTCGCGTGGGTCGCGCAGCCCGAAGGCGAGCAGTGTCTCATCCGAGGCGGTGGGGGAACTGTTGTCGAGGAGGTGCCGCTGGACGTGACCGAGCGCCCCGGCGGCCACAGGGCCGGTGGTGGACGAAGGGAGTGCGCCGAAGAGCATAGAAAGATGAGAACGCAGGTCGGCTTCAGCACGAGATTCAAAAGGGCAGGGAGCGCCGATGATGGGCAGCGGTTCCAGGGCGTCTTCGTTGGAACAGGAGAGTATGTGCCGAACTATATGGAGATCTTCGGGAAGGGCGTCATTCATCCTCTCCCAGAGTGACTTCAGAGCCGCGAGATGGTCGCGCGCCCGGCCATCGGGCAGCGTAGCTACATTAACTGATTGGACGGAAAGGCTCGGCGTGGCGACCGCCAGATCCCGTAGGGCGAGGGAGACAAGATGGCTTACCTCTTCAGCGGCGATCCGGTAGCTGCTGCTCCACGGCGCGACAAAATCCTTAAGCACATCCTCGAGAGGGTAGGGCGAGGGACTTGGCACCAGGAAAGTCGCAGCGAGGAGATCGGTAGTAACCGGGCGTTCCGCGCCGGTTGTCGGGGATCGGGTCTCCAGTGGGGAAAGGCGCATCTGAACTCCGGATGGCGTGGTCTTAACAAGTCTTTAGTGTTTTAGCGAAGAGGGGTGTCAGATTCAGGCATGGTCAGGGAAAGACCTCGACAACCCCACTTCTCACCTCTTCGAGTAACTGTCTCAGTCCTTCGGGGGCGAGGACCTCGACATGAGAACCCCATTGCAAGAGGTGCCAGGCCATTTCGACCCATCCCGACGCGAAGAAGCGGATTTCGAGTCTGCCGTCGGGGAGCTCAATGGCTGTTTGCCCTGGATGAAATCGCCAATCGCAAGCATGGGGAGCAGCTTCTGCCGAAAACCGCCAAATCGTTTCCATATGTTCTTTCGGGGCATGGTATGAGCCGAAGCCAAGCATGGCGTGGCAAGGCAGTGAAAAGTCCCGTGGCACAGGAAAG
This sequence comes from Ensifer sp. Root954, assembly GCF_001429005.1. Taxonomy (NCBI): domain Bacteria; kingdom Pseudomonadati; phylum Pseudomonadota; class Alphaproteobacteria; order Hyphomicrobiales; family Rhizobiaceae; genus Ensifer; species Ensifer sp. Root954. Next base: position 88,973 of record NZ_LMJM01000052.1, on the reverse strand, counting down.
GACTCGGGAACGACTCGCGGCTCTTCGATCAGATCAATTCGAAAACGCCGCAGGTTCTCGTCGGCGCGCTCGGGATCACGGGCAACGAGATAGCGTCTTGTCCCCACGAGGATGCCGTAGGGCTCGACGGTCCGGCGTTTCCCTCGGTATGTAAATTTCAACCGAAAAGGGCCGCGTAACGCTTCGGAGATGATTTCGGATATCTTTGGGTCGTACTTCGCGGTGGGACCTGGACGAGCTAGCAACCCATGGGCCGCGATGAGCGCTTCTGCATCAGCTTCTGCACGCAGTGCCGTGCGCTCGGGCAGCGCAGCAAGCAGTCGGTCTCGCAGGGATTGTAGATTGGAAGCCGTGTCTTTATCACCCGATCCCGCGAGTTGTGCAATCGCCAGGTCGAGTGCGGCGAGCTCGCGGTCCCCCTTGAGCGCAAGTGTAGCTAGCGTGGTGCCGCGGATGCGCCAGCGATTGCGGCGCTCAGCGTCAGTCGTGACAAGGATTGCATGAGGAAAAGCTGCCTCGAGGGCATCAGTCATACGCTGCGCGGTGCGATGGGAAACGTCGAAGCGGTCGCGGATCTGTCCGAGGGTGATGCCTTCATGACTGGCGCGGGCCATTTCTGCGAGTTCGAGTAGATCCAGGGCTTTCTCGAAGGACATTAGGTAGCCCCGACGGCGAATTCAGAGCTTCGACAATGCCGACGACGAAGCACCGCCTGGTTTTTGTTCCCGCCGATTTCCTTGGCTTTCCGATATATCTTGAAGCGCATTTCCCCTACGCTAGCGAGGAATCAACCCTTGCGCGAATGTTGCCGATCCTATGTGACTAGTCCAGTACATTTATAGGGGCTCATGTATTTCCACGCATCAATGTGACTCAATGGGGGTGACCGTTTTTGTCACACCGCTGCAGGCAGAATGGAGGTCCATTGAATGGAGAAAGCCGTGTCAGATCTAGCTGAAACAAAGGACGCCGCCCTCGCTGAGATTCTCTCAGATCTTCCACGTTGGTTGGATGGAGTAAGCCAATTCATCAAAATCTCGAAGTCACACTGGCCGCATGCCACCGTGCGTGACGATTTGCTTGCGGCGAAATTGGCGCGAGATACTTGTCGGATCAAGGAGAAGGTTCTGGCGTACGCGGAAGTGCACGGTCGTAAGGCGGGTTAGAGCACGAGGGTGACGTGAATGGGTAATGCAGAACACTTACCATTTAAGGGAGCATGCTATGCCGACGGAATCTGCGGGAAGAAAATTGCGATTGTGGGGTATTCCCACCATCACGATTCGCCGAGTGATGATGGCGAGTTTACACGCCTGACGATACGTCAAGTGATTTCAGGTACTTGGAAGCCTCGATTCTTCACGGTCATCCGGAACGCCTTTGGCTATTCGAGCCATGCTGAATTCTGGAACCGGGTTCTTTTCTTCAACTACATCCCGAAGATGATCGGCCCGGCTTCCGACCGCTACAAGTGGGCAAGCGATCAGCAGGTGACTAGAGCGAACGAGCGGTTTTTGGAAATTCTCGGAGAGTACGCGCCTGATTGTGTGTTCGTCTTCACCAGGAAAAGCCGACTGGGCGCGCTTGATCTCGGATTCTCGCCTATGGCCGCGCCTCTCCAAGGTTTTGTCACCGCGACCCTAACCAATCCCGTCAGATCCGAGATCTATCGCTTGCGCCATCCGCAAGGCGCTGACGGCAAACACCTGCGAGCGGCAATAGCGGTGGCGCTTCCGTGCATCCAGCACTCGGGGTGACCTTGAGCTAATCGTGACATTGCCGCGGCCAGTCGAATGCGGTCCGTGGCTTCTTAGCGGAAGAAAAAATGTCGATTCCGAACGTCATCATCTACTATCGAGTGGATGCCAAATATCCGGAGCTCTCAGCCGTCACACTCGCCTATCAGCGAGCGGAGGCGGCAGCCGCGCTCCGGAATTTCAAACATGTGCTTGCTGCCGAGCTTGTCGAAGAGGATGCGTCCGGCCGCTCACGTGCGGCATGGCGACAGGCGATGAAACTGGCTGACGAGCTTGGTTCGGGTCTTAACTGCGTGGTGCTCGTCCCCGTTTCCGCTGGAATCGGATCCGGCAAACCGTTCGTTGTACCAAAGGCGGACCGGTGGAAATGTATTCTCTGGGAGCTGGAACTTCCCGTAACGCCGCCTCGCGAAATTGATGCTTTGCGTGCGCTCAATGAGCAGTAGCTGTTTTTATGGAGGCTGCAAGGAGCGAAGGGCGTGTGCTGGCATATCTACCTCGGCAACGGGGCAGAGCACGACACTCTCGACGTCGTCGTGCAGATCGACGTGTTCGAGTTTCATCCTGATCACACCGTTCAACGCGTGGATGCGCCAACAAGGACCTTTTCGCGAATTGCGGCCGGAACCGGTGTGCTTATCAACACTGAATCATCGCAGTTCCGGTCGATTGTCCGCTACCATGTGACCGCTGGAGCACTTGGTCGCGATCGCCTTTTATGTGAGTTCCTCTGGGAGGACACGGTGGAAGCCTCCTTCGACTCCCTGGTCGCGGGTTGAAGGATTGATGAGACTCGGATTCTGAAAGGCGCCGATGCCGCTAAATCAACGGTTCTGCCGACACCGGTATCCGGCGCTCTGGACAATTGCCGCGCGCCGTTTTCATCTTCGAGTTCATGAATAAAAATGATTCGTGACACGCCCGTTTTAAGGTCCATGCCATGAACCAACATGCAACGCCGCTGCTCCTTTCGGCCGATGACAAGGCGGAAGTCCTTCGTCGCATCCCATTAACTGACAGCGAAGTTGGCGTGCGGTACGACGAGGCATTCGTGGAGGATCTGTTGTTTAAGCAACCATCCGCGCTGCCCATCCGCGAGATCGATTCCACGTATTCTCACCCTGTGCCGATTTGTACGCAGCTGTCGACGCGGGTAGGCTCTTTGGACGTCTTGTATGTGACGCCGGAAGGGCGCCTAGTTATCGTCGAGGCAAAGCTCTGGCGGAACCCCGAGGCGCGGCGCAAGGTAGTTGCACAAATTATCGATTACGCGGCCGAACTCGCTCGCTGGGCATACACCGATCTTGAGCGAGAAGTTGCAAAGCGGCGCGGCTTAACGTCGGACACCTTATTTTCGCTAGTGCGTGCGAAGCACCCCAATATCGATGAAGCCGAATTCGTCGACAATGTGTCCAAGAGCCTGAGGCAGGGCCGCTTTCTCCTGCTTATCTGCGGTGACGGAATTCGTGAAGAACTTACAAGCATTGCGGAGTTCCTCGATCGGTCCACGACCCTGGACTTGACGTTCGGTCTCGTTGAGCTTGCTATTTATGGTACGTCAGACCGTCGGCAGCTGGTATTACCGCGAGTCTTGGCGAAGACGGTGACGATCAGGCGACAGGTCCTCCGAATTGAGAGCAACAATTATTCGGTCATCGAGGAAGAAGATGCCGAGGAACCGGAGCAGAGATTATCAGCAGAGCAAGTAGTTTATGTGCAGTTTTGGAAGGATCTTGAAAGGGCAATGGCCCTCGATGATGCAAGCCAGCCGCCCATTACGGTTGCAAAGGCGGCGAACACGTCTCTTCGGATGCCATCGCCGAGTGCCTGGGTCACGCTCGATTTCTTGAAGAACCCCCGGTTGATGAGAGTGTTCCTAGCGTTTAATCGCGGCGAACCAGGCGATTCGTTCTACAATCGTTTGACGACCGAGCGCGATCAAATCGAGGCTGAGCTTCCTTCGGGCACAACCTGGGAAAGCAAAGACGGCAGGCACAGGGTTGCTATCAGTTCGCAGTATTCCGACCTTTCTGACGACAACGAGCGTCAACGCGCCATCAGGTGGTTCTCCTTAACAGCCAATCAGTTCGTGAACGTGTTCAGGCCGCGACTGGCGCGCTACCTTGCGGAGCTCTGACCGTTGGGGCCGCTAGCGGGTTCAACACGGCCCGTTGACGCAATGAAATAGTCTACCGCCGCCGCTTACCTAGAGGTGACGTCCTCCTGTTAATATATGCGCGAGAGGGCATCTGCGTGCCTTCCCGCCACGTATCCGAACCTCATCACACCGCGCCAAGTATGCCGCATTCTTTCTCTGGAGCACCAATGAGCTCAAACCGATACGATATCCTGAAAACTAAGCAGCGCGCGCTTCGGGGCGCCTTTCCACCGACTATGAGCCTTCGCGTACATCGGTCGATAAGTTGGATCGGCCGGGCTGAGAAGGAGGATGACGACACGGATGCCCAGTTTGTTTTCCTCTGGATAGCCTTTAATGCAGCGTACGCGGATGAACGTGCTCTCGCTGGCATTGCTGCCGGAGAAAAAGCTACGTATGCAGACTTTTTCGCGAGGCTGGTTTACCTCGACCAGGAGAAACGCGTCTATAAGGCCATCTGGCACCAGTTCTCAGGACCAATTCGCCTTCTTCTCGCGAACAAGTACGTCTTCAGCCCTTTCTGGCAGTTCCATAACGGTGTTGAAGGGTATGCAGACTGGGAAAGGCGTTTTGCCGCAGCTCAGAAAGTCGTGGCATCTGCCCTAACTTCAGGCGACACGGTGAAAATCCTCAGCCTCGTGTTCGATCGCATGTATGTGCTGCGGAATCAGATCGTTCACGGCGGCTCCACATGGGGCGGTAAGGTGAACCGACAGCAAGTGCGCGACGGAGCTGCAATTCTTGGATTTCTAATGCCGGTTTTTGTCGACCTAATGATGGACAATCCTCACGAGGACTGGGGCGTGCCCTTCTACCCAGTTGTCAGCGAGTGATACTAAGAAGGAGCATAGGCACTTTTACGAGAACATGGACGTGAAATTTCTTGACGAGAAGGGCGCCAGGTGAAACAGCCGCGGCTGTCCCCTGGATGACGCCCTGCGCGCCGCATTTGCACCGAACGACAGGCGAGCGCGATAGGCTGCTGGCTGAGTTTGAAAAGCGTGACGATAGCAATTGACTCTCATGGACCGTCGCTGGCGCTACGTACGGAATCAGTCGACCCTGCTCGGTAATCAGAGGATGCGGCGTCCGTCCCAAAGTTGCAGGTTTTTCCCGGAGACGTATCACCGTGGTCGTCGGCAAAAAGCCAAGCTTTGCGCAGAAAAAGGCATCAATTGCCGGATGACACCTAATAACTTGTTTATCGGACGTTCTACTCCCCTGAGATTCTCATCCATCCCCCTACACGCCCATCTCTTTCCTCACTCTCCTCTGCAGCCCAGCCAGTGCCCGCTCGACGACCCGCGCCAGGTCCTCATAGACAACCATCGTTCCGTACGGACCAACACCGGTTCTTGCCTTAGGCGGCATTTTGCCACCCCGCCTCCGATGCCACTTCTTGATGCCAGGAAGGTGAAGCGCACGCAGCTCTTCTCTCGCATCCTCACGGATCTGAAGCCCAAGCACGCCGGCGTTCAAAAACCGCTCCCTTCTGTACTCCTCGACCTTCCTTTTGACTGCCTCTGATCCAGATCGAACACCTCCCGGCCGGACGATCGCGAACGTTGGCTTCATGACCTGGAAGAAGCCTTTCTGCAGGCGCGTGATCATCAGTGTTTCAAGGTCGTTGAAGTTTTCCAATCCGATTTCGCGGCAGCCTTCCTGTCCAAGCGTAACCTCGATCCGGATGCGCTTCTTGTCATCAGGTAGCTCATCCCGGGTGCCTGCAGCCACGTTCTGCTTGTCCAGGACCTTGTTCTGGATGCGCCAGAGGGCTCGCTTATCGTCTCGCTCCCCGACGTAATATGTCGAGCCATAGAGCGCGGAACGGTCTATTCCTGGCGTCATGCGGTCGACAATGTCCAGGCTGTCATCACTATCGTTACGGCCGACTGTGTAGTCGGTCATCTCGACAGAACCCGGCATGAACCGCGGCCACATCTTATTGCTCCTCAAGACGCGAGTGGTCGGGAAAAAGTGCCGGACGAGGACGCCATGCATTCGCGCTCGAGCCTCCTCGCTTGGTGTTTTAGGATAGAAGTCGATGCTGATTTCGATGCCACGGATCTCGGCGGGCGCAACGAAGCCGTATTCCCTCTCAATATCGTCAAGAACCTTGCGGACAGCCTGAAAATCCGGCTCCTGGACGCGAAGCTTGTATCGCGTTGCTGTCTTGCCCTCGCCAAGATCCAAAGCCTCGGGATACTCTTTTCGGCTCGTCAGCTTTTCAATGCGTTCATTGAGCTTCCAATATTGGGTGCGCCGAGACAGCTCGAAATGAATGTCGATCCAATCGACCACAGCGCGACACTGGTAGGCTTCGAGATCGATCTGCGGGGTCAGGGTCGTCCGCCCGACCAAGCGCTTCTGTGAGCTTCTGAGAGTCTTTTCGACGTATGTCAGGACAACCGGATCCTTTCTGGCCTTCTCCCGATAGAGGGTGACATCATGTATCAACGCATTACTCCGCTGTCGCTGCGTCCAACAATACATGGGTGGGTATGCTGATTCCTTCCTCGGATCAAACAGCAGGCCGCCCGAGGGCGTTGAGGTCTCGAAAGTGAACAGTGTTGCAGAAAAAGCACATATTTCTGTGCATCGCCATCGTCGCTTTGCTAAAAGTCACCACAACAGCAAGGGGACAACAGACATGGCAACGAAGCGTCAGAAATTACACCCGCGGACGAAGCTCGCACGCTGCTGCCTTCTTTCCAAACAGGTAGCCATGCCAACCAACCGTAGGAGCAAGATGATGTTGAGCGACGAAGGATTCGCAGCGAATGACAACGCCCCTTTTGAGGGTCCTCTCCACAAAGTGGCTCCGGGCGCCTGTGGCCGTGGCTTGGCAGTCGTTGAGTTTTCGTCAGATGAGGCGCGCGAGCTCGGGCTGGATGGAACGCTGATCTCAGTAGACCACCTCCTCTACTTGTTGTCAGGGGATGTCTTGGAGCAGGATCAGGAAATGGCACAGGTGGCTAACCGGATCGCAGATCGCCACTGCGAGCACGCAAGTTAGCGGGCGCGCGCGATGATGGTCAGGCGGTGCTCAGTTAACACCGCCATCAGGCCGAAACAGGGGCGCACTTGACCTGAAATCCTTGAAAGCCGCTGGGACGAGTGTTGTGGATGTGATCGCTCACTGTGACCAAAAAGCCACAGATTTCACTGCATCCACAGAGTTGCCTCGCTATAAATACAAACACGACGAATGGACCATCCTACTATGACCAACGAACGGCTTTCGAACCTAGTCCCAGCTAATCGCACGCGACGTGCAGGTGGCAATCAACACTGGAGGAGCCACACAGGATTCCGGCATTGGGCCGGACCTTAGTATCTGAAGGATTTCACATGTCTGAACCTCTCGTCCCCAACATGAACTGCGCCAACTTCATCCTTCCCTATCCGGAGGAGATCGCGAAGAAGACCGGCTCTGACGGAATGATCTTTTCGATTAGGGAGCATTACCTGCTCCTCGCTCGCGAGGCAGACGGCACCGATCCGAAGTGGGCAGCCCAGCTGCGCGAGATCGCTGATTACTACCCGGAGCTCTATGAGGGAGAAATCATGGAACGGGACAGCCGCGGCAATTGGGTCGGTGATGCCAACGATTGGGATGAACTGACCGACGAGCAGAAGATTCACCGTGGAAACGCCAACGCTGCAATCGCCGCACTCGATTGGCTTCGCAACGAATTGGAGAAGGCCGCGTATTACTACGACACTAGCGAGGACGTAACGCGCGTCCGGCGTGAACTCAGCGAAATTTCACTCTAGCTGACCCTCGGCTGGCCGGTTTCCGAACCGGCCAGCAACAGCAGGAGGACCGGCGTGGCGGATCGCAGCGAGACAGAGACGTTTTTCTGTACCGATGCTCCTCTGAATACCAGCGGACATATCGTGGCCGATTTTAACACGAAGGCCACGGTCGCTGCGTCAATGCGAGCGACCAGTGCTTTTTCGCTCTTTTGACTCGCTACCGAAGCCGTATCCCACCGGACCGGTGAATATGTTTTCGGCTTGGCCTGGTAAGGCCTTCCATAAGCGTGTAGCCCGCTCTGAACGGGTCCGCGTTTCATCCCTCAAAGCTATTGTTGAAGCAGTCCCGTTTTCACGACGAATGCATGCCGGTCATCAAGGTGCTGAAGCTCAGTGACCTTTACGTTTTTCCAAAAACTGCGAAAAATGCCATTTTCGTCAAGTTTGCGGAAAGTTCTGTCAAGGTTGCGCCGGGAAATGCAGGGTTCTTCACCCGTCGCACCTTTACATTTTCACCCTCCGAATAGCTATTTTTGCGGAATTTTCGCTCCATACCTTTACCTATGTAAAGGTCACGTGATTGTATGTAAAGGTAATAATGCAACCAAAAGGCGCAATCCTCTCGTCGGCTGAGGAGGATAGGACGCCCGGAGTTCGCCGATACGGAAGGCATCCCCTTCGCGCAAAGGGACTTTATCTAGGACTTCATGCTTGGTGTGTTGGCGCTGATCTAACGCCTGAAAGCTATCTTCCCAAGTAATGAGGCTGTTATGGCGAAATCTGTGGACAAGCTACTTAAGTAAATACTTACATGCGTATCAATCGCCCGCACATCATAATATATAGATGTCCTCTTTACTGGAGGGCAACATGGCGAAATTCCCTTTGGCTGCCATCGAGCAGCACATCCGACACAATCATCCGGGCTGCCCCGATTTTGCTGTCTCCTTCTTTGCCAACGAAATTGCTAATCGAGACTGGAAGCGCGCAACGATAGGCAAGGCTGTCGGCATCACCATGCAGACTTTCCTCCGTCATGAGATGACGGATTACGACACGCTGCTGCTGCATGGGATGGAAAGGGCGGAGGCTCGTAAGCGCGTACAGCCCCGAATTACTGCGATAATCAACAGCTGGCGCAGGAAACGAAACCGTCCGGCTGATCCCACTAGTTCGGAGACCGCAAACATGCGCAACCCTATGACTGACAGCAACGTGAAGATGCGCCCAGAGCTCGAGAAGGACGAAGCACTGACGTCCGAGGAAGCGACAGTGGAAAAGGCAGTGTTTGCCGACTCTATGCGCTCCAAGAAGCGCGTCGGCATGACCTTCAACATGGACCGCGACTGGCACACGAAGTTCAAAATAACAGCGGCCTCTCTCGGCATGGACATGCGCCAACTCCTCATCGAAAGCTTCGCCGCGTGGGAGCGTGAACAGAAGTAAGGTATTTATCAGGCCTTGCCGAAACGAGACGTCGCATCTGCGTGGCTGCATCCACAGCATGAGGTAGCGTCACGTGGCAGTTCGGACGAAGTGCGACAGCATTCTGGACTCTATCGCTGCCGCCTGAGGCAAAGGACATGCGGTGCACTGCAAGATAGTCAAACCCAGGAAACTCTTTTGAAGGGAGCGGCAGCATCGCACGCTTCCCATTTCGCGGGACCGGCTGACCCGCGTCGACCGAATCTTAACCTTTCCCCTCACTGGGTTTTCGTGTCGCCAAAACAGTCTCGACCAAGACGGGGGTTGATCGTAGTCTTCTAACCGCCGTCTCGATTGTCAGATCAGTAAAACCCGGTAGCGCTTTCAGAAAATTGGGCGCAAAGGAAACGAACCAGAACTCACTCTCCCGCCGACACCACCCGCCGAAAGCTGGCATGTCATCAGCCAGTTGGGCCACCGTGTTGAGCTCGTTAGTTGATATCGGAGGTTGTTCTGTGCGAAAATACTCAGGCTCCGGTTGAAGTAGGATTAGCAGGCCACCTCCCCAATACGGATTGTTGTCTACGGCATCGATCGTAAGGGTGCTGCCACCAAGATAAGTCTGTGACCATCTGCGACTGGCGATCCTGCCGATGCCTAAATGAGCGTAGTCGTAATGGATCTGTTCAAAATCCAGGTCGCTCCAAGCGCTTAAATTTGTGACTTTCTCGTCTGGCGGTCCGCCGACCGCCCTTCCCATGCTTTGAATGATGGATGGAGCCGCATGTACGAGGGCTGCTGCCATAATGCCTGCAGTTGTTCCAGACGTTTCCTGCTGGATAAGGCATTGGCACATTACGCAGTTGCCTCCTTCGAATGTCACCAACGCTCCAACGCTCGCATACTGGTTCGCGATGTCCTCCAGGCCAGCCATTGAAGATTGAACTTGCTCCGGAAGCTCTATCAGGGCCCGAGCCCGAAATTCGCCGACCGTAGAGTCGATCGATCGGCTAGTGCGGTGAACGACCAGGCTACTTTTGTAGTTGCCATTTGAAAGCTCATAGGCTCGCGAATGAGCGGTCGTGGCATCCGCATCGTAACTGTCACGCAATTCCAAATCGAAACTGGCGACGAAGAATTTAACGGCATTGACGAACGCCTCTACGTGGTCGGGGAATGGTGAGCTAGCCATCGTTCGTCGCCATTCCTCGGCGCAGCCCAGTGCCCGCGGCCCAATAGTTTTCCCTCAGCCAATGCGTCCGCTGAATAAGCCAGTTAGCGATATTCGAAAGCACGTTCACGTTGCCGTGGTTAGTTGGCCAGAAAAGACTATAGACCAGTTGATCGTTCATGCCCCTTACTCCCCACGCGCCCAGCCGTGGCACGAAATCTTCCTGTTTGTGTTCCTGAGTGTTGAGGTGCTCGCACCACCATGTGATTTGGTTGGACGAGGGATCGAATGGAAGTGCAATCGTGCCCAGATACCCAACCCCCGCCGTCGGATGTCGGATGTCCGTGGAGGTATGGATCAGGGCCGTTTCCGAAGTGGGATCAAGCATACGTGATCTTCCCCCCTTTGCGAGGGGTACTTCTAATACCAGGCCATGTGGCCCGGCGGTCGAGACGAGCCCTCTCTCCCGAAATTGTGCGGCGCAAGCGGCAATCTCCCGTTGAGTCACTGAGTAGGTCCATTGCCGCGGATATTCGAGGTTCGCCCGGTTCGCGCGAAGAAGCTCTTCGGAAACCTCGGCTTGGGCAGCAGCTATTCCGAATGCGAACTGATGACTGAGGGCCGTTAGAAGAATCTCAGCCACCCATTGGGCAGCAGGTTCTTGCCTGTAAATCGAGAACGTTAGTTTGCCTCGAATGCCGTGGTCTGATGGGTGGAAGCTACCAAAGGCGCATCGACGGTTCAGTCGCGCAATCTCGGCCCGGTTAAAATTGGGGATGCCCTGTACAAATTGAGTTTCGATCGTAGCGATCGCGCAGAGCGCGAACGCGCCTGGAGGACCTGCGGTTGGTCGAAAGGTGAGCTCCGTCGTTCCTGACCCAACCGTATAGCGGTAGCCGTTCGGGATACACTCAATCGGCTGGCCCTCAAGCTGTGCGGCGACAATTTCTTCAACGCGAGATAACATCGGCGCTCCCCTCGCATGCCTCTGTCAATGCGCTCCCATGCGCAATTTTAAAAGAAATCGCATCAAGATAACCCTGTATGAATGAGCGTTAAAGTGGAAATGCCATATGCTCATTGGGAACGAAATGCGTGGATAGCTCGAAAGCATCTAATGAGTAGCTGATACGGGTTCGGCAATGCTGGAGCCAAGGAGCCGCAACGGTGCCGGAGGTGCGGAGAAAATCGCGTTTACGCCCTTGCGAGCACATCCGTTGCGCCGAGATAACAAAATAAATGATCATCAAATCGTCGCAGATAACTTACGATACCAAAGTACATTATGAAATATCCTCTGTAATACCTCTTGGAGCATGAGAATCACCAATGCTGTCACGCTATAATTTAAATAACAATCAATAGAAGGAGTAAATTCAATGAATATCGGAGAAAGCGCGCTTGCCGTCTTCTTGAAGGAAAGGCTCTTGAAAACGGCCACTGTTGTGGGTGAAGGCAGCTTTCTGAATAGCAAGCTTTTCGAAATAATCCTTCGAGGCGACGCCAGGCTTCCCCTTGATCGGGTCGAAGAGGTCGCCTTGGCGCTGGGCTGTGACGCACGGCAGCTCTTCCGCTTAGCCGCGCGCCAGTTCTACGATGAGGGAGCAATTCGCCTTTTCGAACGGATGCTTGGCACGCCTATGACGAATGAAGAGCAGATGTGGCTCCATGAAATTCGATCGACGGCTGAAGGTCCCTTTGCTGAGCCGAACATCATGGTCAAGCGGCTGGTGCACGCCTTGGTTCAGGCCGGAGGATAGGATAACCTCTGGGGTTGCTGCTTTCTAACTACCCTGAAAAGTTGTTACAGTTTGTGGCGCAACGGAGGGGCGATAAGCAGGAATGGACTTCAGGGAAAAAATTCGACAAGCGGCAGTGCAGCGCCGCATCCCATATTTGGTGCATTTCACCCAAGTCCGGAATTTGGCCAGCATTGTCACGCACGGCCTTCTTTCGCGCGAGCACTTGCTTGAACGTGGCCTCGGAGCTTTTGTGAGCGCCAGCGAAAGGCTCGACGAGAAGGACGAGGCCATCTCGGTATCTATTTCTGCGATCAACCTCGACATGTTTAAGGCGAAGCAAGCGGCGTGGAGAGGGTCCGCATGGGTAGTCCTCTTGCTTGATCCGAGCATCCTATGGACGCACAACTGCCGTTTTCTCTCCCGCAACGCAGCGAGGCGGGAAATAAAGGAGCACAGAGGCTTTTTGGGCGGCCCTTGGGGCTTTTTTCAGATGTTTTTGGATGACTTGCCTCCGCCGCTTTTCAAGGGAAGGTCCTACCGCCTGGAGACCGGCATTCCCGACTTTCTGACGACCTGTCCTGACGCGGAAGTGCAGGTGCTGGAGCCGATCGCGCCCGAAACCATCTCTCACGCGTGGGTCGACCGAAGCGACCTGAGCGAAGCCGTTCAAGCGGAGTTGTGGCGGTTGCCCGGCCCGAAGCGCCACGTTTCCGTGCAAGAGTTTCAGCCCCGATTCTCCAACGGCTACGCGGTGTGGGGTTAGGTACGCGAAACCGGTCGTCCGCACACGCCGTAAATGGCTGCATCCCGCTGGATGAGGTGCAAGGTCCTGGAGGTGAATCGCCGTCGGCGGAGATCGTGGCCATCTTGGCTCTCAGCTGACAAAGGAGATCGTATGACCCGACGCGACCTGTCCCGAGAGGAATTGTTTGCTTTGGTCTGGGAGAAGCCGACCCAAGAGGTGGCCAAGAACCTCGGCCTATCCGATGTTGCGGTCGGTAAGCTATGCGCGCGCCTGCAGGTTCCGAAGCCCCCGCGCGGATACTGGGCAAAAGTGGAGGCAGGTCAAATCTTGCGTCGTCCACCGCTGGCCGCTTTCCGTGAGGAAATAGAACGTAGCCGCCGGGAAGTGGCTCGCGTCAGATCAGCGGAATTATTGTCGAAACTTCAGCAAAAGTTCTTTCGAGCGGCGCTCTCCGACTTGCAAGGTCGCGGCGTCGATGTGAGCGGAGCCGAGCTACGAGGAGGCCGGCTCCCCGAGGTAAGTCCTGATGTCGCCGCACAGGTCCTGCTTGCCATTCAAGACCGTGGGCATGAGTGGGTTAATGCAGGGAAAGTCGTCGCGACTTGGGCGCACCCGGCACAGAACAGCCTGGCAGGTCTCGTCGGCAGGCTGCTGCCGCTGGCCCGGCCACAGCTACTGGTGTTTGAGAACGCATATAAGAAAAGCTGGTCCACTTCAGATGGTCCAGTCGTCTTCGTGCGCCTGACTTCAAATCTCCAGGAGCGGATCGCCGCTCTTGTCCGCTTCGTCCGAGACCAAAAGCTCCAGCATGTGGTCATGCCGCTCATGGCGACCGATCATGCCTGGTCTGTTCGCCACGTCTTCACGCCCGAGTCGCGTCTCTTTCTGGACAGCACTCTTTGCGTTTCGGCAACAGAGCTGTGGGTGGAATACACCCGTAAGGCCTGGCGTGACGAAGATCCGCCTGAGCGATACATGACGGGCAGGCTGGCACTGAAAGAGATCATGCCGATTGACCAAATGCCTGAGCGTGAGCTGTCGATTTCACCGACCATCACGAGGGCGTCAGTAGCACCGTATCGCGAGCGCCTTGTCGCCTTGCTCGAGGCGGAGCGGGTGAACGAGATGATGCTCAACGCCGCATACGCAATCGAACGTGAAGTCCCCAACGAAACGCTGGCCATCGCGGACCGGCTGTGGTTCGGGGAAAAGCGCCCATTCTCATCAGCGCGTGAATCATGGCGCCTGATCGAGGAGGAATTGGAGCGCTGGGAAGGAGAGCTCGAGAGCGAACGCTCCATGTTGGCGCAGGCAATTCTTGGGATCGAGGCGGGGGACATCGTGACAAGTGAAAACCGCGGCCGACTTCTGCGCCTATCCGTAACAGGAATCACTCTTTACGCCAGCGACGAATACGTCACCTTCGTCGTAAACGGCACGCGATTTCGAAAGGATGGTACGCTCGGAAAACTGCAGGATTCGATCAATTTGCAATTCAAGCGCGAGGACTTGAGCATGCTTAAGTAGCTGCAGATAGGATTCCAGCGTGACGCATTCGATCTGGCCGCCACAGCATCGCAGAAGGGTTGAACCTTGGCGCCGGCAAGGAGCCTGTCCAGCGGCTATTTTCTGAGGGGGCCAGCCAATATTCATATCGTGTGAACGAGTGTCATTTCGTCGGCCGGAACCGGCGCCGAGGCCGGCACTTCGTATGTCCCGCCGCCGAGATTGGGATTGGGACGCTAGATCGCAAACGGAGGCAATCGATCAATTGCCTTTTTCTTGGCGATGATCGTGACATCTCCATAGTCATCGCCTGCTGTGCGAGCAGCATGCCCTGCAATGGCATCAAGTATGCGGCCGTCGATCTCCACCTCTCGGCCAACTGTCTTGAACGCGTGACGCCAGCCGTGATTGGGCGAAACCCCCTCAGGAATGGCTCCCGCTTTCTGAAGCCAATTTGAAATTCGCCCAGAGACAGTCTGAGCCGGATCAGCAACCCGCTTCCCCTTCATCGCCGGGTAGAAAAGTGGGCCATCAGCCGATGCAGCAACGAACTCCAGGAAGCCCTTCGCAACGATTTGGTCATGCAACGGCACATCCCGATATTGTCGTGTTTTGACCTTTCCGGCGTCCGGCGTGATGCGCATAACCGCTATGTCGCCCTCCGAGCGGATGTCTTCCTTGCGCAACTGTGTGACCTCGGAAATGCGGGCGCCGGTAAACGCGCAGATCAGCGGGGCCCATTTCTTGGCCGCACTCGTTTGGGGTTTCTCCTGTGTTTGCGGATTGTCTGATTGCTTAGGCTTGTACGCTAAGGCAAATTTCAAGATTTCAGTCGCCTCATCGCGCGTAAAGCCTTTTGGTCGCGTCAGCACTTTTGGTGCCACCCGAAGCTTGACCGTGCTGGCTGGATTCGTTTCGAGGAGATCATTCGAAACGGCCCAGTTGAAGACAGCGTTGACCGCAGTGAGATAGACGTCTTTCACAGTCCGAGGAGCCAAGGTTTTCAACTTGGCGTCTTTCCAGTCAAGCATGGTCTTCTTTGTCAGCTTACGCGCATCGGATGTCCTGGCGAAGGACACCAGGTCCTCGATGATTGGTCGCCACCGCTTTTCGGCTTCTGCGCCTTTGCCGTTTGCCTTGAGCTCCGCGACATAGCGCTTGAAAAGATCGCGTATCAGGACCGGCGCAACCTCCTCCTCGAGGGGCGGTTGCGCGTTGGCCAACAAAGGATGTTCCGGCGTTCCGGTGAAGTCGCCCTCGTGGCGCTCCATTGCTCGCCCGTATGCTTCGTACTCTGATATGCAGAGGACGCGAGCCACTTCTCGCCATTCTGGAGTGCCAAATTCCACCGTTGTGTTGCCAAGTCGGCGGTAGCGCTCAATGCGTTTGCCGATGATTGCGTTCAAGGCATTGTTATCTAGCCGTCCGGCAATGCCTTCGCGCAAAAGTTCAACCATCCGATCGTCTACACCAATGCGCGCGTAAAGATGTGACGTGTTTCTCAACTCGGTATCAAACTCTAGCCTTTCATTATAGTTGCGGAGCGCAAGTTGATCTAACGGCAACGGGTAGCGCCCCGGCTCGATCGGCGCGCCCTTGGCTAGTTGTGATTTCTGTTCAGCTACTGCAATTTTCCCTTGCAGGCTGGCGACCGCGATATGAAGGCGGGCGATTGCGGTGCGCCGATCAGGGCCCAACGGCTCCCGCAGTTCTGTCTTGTTGTTGAGAAATGGCCGGAGCTCCTTGGGGATGACAAGGCGAGCGAAATAGCGGCCGTCGCGGTTCAGCAGATAGCGGGGTTGGCGAGCCATGAAACTTCCGTTTGTAACAAGCTTTGTAACGGAAGAATGTACGGAAACCCCTGAAAAGCAAGAGCTTCAATGATTTCAATGGGAAGAGATGGTGCTGCTAGAGAGATTTGAACTCTCGGCCTCTCCCTTACCAAGGGAGTGCTCTACCCCTGAGCTATAGCAGCATCTGGCGGCCGGTTCGTGTCTCAGCCGCATCAAGCGAGGGGGCTATTGCCATAGCTCAGCGGCGAGTGCAAGCCGCAATTCGAAGTTTTTCGCGAAGAGCTGTGAGAAAAGTCACCGGTGCTTCCGAAGACCCTGGTTTTGCGCTATGGCATGGGCATGCAAACAGACGACGAAGAAGGCGGCAAAGCCGTGCCTCCGCCTGACGAACGGCAGGCGGATGGCAAGGTGCGCCAGAAAAAGATAAAGGATACGACCGAGGCGGACTTGAAAAAGGCGCGTCTTGCCAGGAACTTGCGCGACAACCTCATGCGCCGCAAGCAGCAGATGCGGGCGCGCCGATCTGGCGCTGCCGATGACGTCAGCGGTCTTCCTGCCGCAAAAACGGACGAATCCCAAGATTAGTACGGGCAGGAAGCGGCATCGCCGCTTCGTTCTCAATTTGCCGGTGGCATCTCCATCGGCGTTCGATTGCACAGGTTCGTAAATCGGGACCGATCGCGGGGGAAGCCGTGCAGCGACCTAAATGTTACAGCGCCAGGCGTCCGAAGGGATGCGCGGCGTTCAAGGCACTTCTAATTTCGCGGCGTCTCCACTAAAGAGGCGCCTTCAGACAACATCGGATTATTTTGGAAAGGCGGGCCAAGCCCGTTCGAGAGGCCTCATGGATCGCATCAGGATTGTAGGCGGCAACAAGCTCAACGGCGTCATCCCGATTTCGGGCGCCAAGAATGCGGCCCTGCCGCTGATGATTGCGTCGCTTCTGACCGACGACACGCTGACGCTCGAAAACGTGCCGCATCTGGCCGACGTCGAGCAACTGATCCGTATCCTCGGCAACCATGGCGCGGATATCTCCGTCAACGGTCGCCGCGAGCGCCAGGGCGAGAGCTACGCCCGCACCATCCATTTCACCTGCCGCAACATCGTCGACACGACCGCCCCTTACGAGTTGGTCTCGAAGATGCGCGCGAGCTTCTGGGTTATCGGCCCGTTGCTTGCCCGTGAAGGCAAGGCGCGGGTATCGCTGCCGGGCGGTTGCGCCATCGGCACGCGTCCGGTCGATCTCTTCATCGAAGGCCTGCAGGCGCTTTCCGCCAACATCGAGATCGACAGCGGTTACGTCAACGCGACGGCGCCGGCTGGCGGCCTGATCGGCGCGCGCTACACCTTCCCGAAGGTGTCGGTCGGCGCCACCCATGTGCTGATGATGGCAGCGACGCTTGCCAACGGCACCACGGTGCTCGGCAACGCCGCGCGCGAGCCTGAAGTCGTCGACCTCGCCAACTGCCTGAACGCCATGGGCGCCAAGATTACCGGCCAGGGCACCTCGACGATCACCATCGAGGGCGTTCGCTCGCTCTCCGGCGCCCGTCACCGCGTTCTTCCTGATCGCATCGAGACCGGCACCTACGCCATGGCCGTTGCCATGACCGGCGGCGACGTCATTCTCGAAGACACCGACATGGCGCTGCTCGACACGGCGCTGGAAGCGATCCGCCGCGCCGGCGCCGAGATCACCGAGACCAACAGCGGCATCCGCGTCGTGCGCAACGGCGCCGGCATTAAGCCGGTCGATATCGTCACTGATCCCTTCCCGGGCTTCCCGACCGACCTGCAGGCGCAGTTCATGGGTCTGATGACCATGGCGAAGGGCACCTCGCACATCACCGAGACGATCTTCGAGAACCGCTTCATGCACGTACAGGAACTCGCCCGTCTCGGCGCCAAGATCTCGCTTTCCGGCCAGACGGCGAAAATCGAGGGCGTCAGCCGCCTGAAGGGCGCGCCTGTCATGGCGACCGACCTTCGCGCCTCGGTCTCGCTCGTCATCGCCGGCCTTGCCGCCGAAGGCGAGACCATGGTCTCGCGCGTCTATCATCTCGACCGCGGCTTCGAGCGGCTCGAAGAGAAGCTTACCCGTTGCGGCGCGCACGTCGAGCGCGTCAGCGACTGATTTGAACGGTTGCGCCTGATACCGTTGCGGTTTCAGGCGCAACATCCTATGTCCATTTCAATTGTGGCACGGCAAGATGTGCGGCGAAACGAAAGGAATGGATGGCATGACCGGATTGAAGCTGCTGGCGCTCGACGAGGAGGATCTCGCTGTCGTCTCCGCCCACGTCCAGGATGCCGTGTTCAAGGTTTCGGGCCTGGAATACGACGCGCGTCGCAAGCAGTTTTCTCTCATCGTCAACCGCTTCGTCTGGGAGACGGCCGATGGCAAGCGCCGCTCCTTTGAGCGCCGGCGTGCGGCTCTCCTCTTCAAACGTGTGAATGCAGTGCGCTCCGTCGGCTTCGATCGGCGTGACGACGAGGCGGTGCTCGATCTGCTGACGCTGAAGTTCGCGCTGCAGGGCGAGGGGCCGGAAGGCACGCTGGAGTTGGTTCTGGCTGGCGACGCCTCGATCGCGCTTGACGTCGAATGCATCGAAACGCAGCTTGCGGATACTGGCGGGGCGTGGGAAACCGCTTTCAAGCCCAAGCATCCCGAAGGCGCTTGACGCTGATCGACCCGACCGACACTGGCATACGAGGACGTCCCCTTTGGCAATCAGGCTCAATTTTCTCGACGGTGACTTCGAACAAAAGTTCGCGGCATTCCTGACGACCAAGCGAGAGGTGTCCGAGGACGTCAATGCGGTGGTCAAGGCGATCATCGACGACGTGCGGGCACACGGTGACGCGGCGCTCGCCGAATACTCCAAGCGTTTTGATGGCGTCGATTTCCAGACAACGCCGATGGCGGTCAGCGCCGCCGAGATCGATGCGGCGATCCAGGCGGTCGAGCCGGAAGTTCTCGGCGCGCTAAAGGTCGCCGCCACCCGCATCGAGGCGCACCATGCCCGCCAGCGCCCGAAGGACGATATCTACCAGGACGCCATGGGCGTCGGCCTCGGCTCGCGCTGGACGGCGGTCGATGCCGTCGGCCTCTATGTGCCCGGGGGCACCGCGAGCTATCCGAGCTCGGTGCTGATGAACGCGCTGCCGGCAAAGGTTGCCGGCGTGTCCCGCATCGTCATGGTGGTGCCGGCAACCGGCGGCAAGATCAACCCGGCGGTGCTGGCTGCTGCACGCCTTGCCGGCGTCGAGGAAATCTACCGCATCGGCGGCGCGCAGGCTGTGGCCGCCCTTGCCTATGGCACCGAGACGATTGCACCGGTTGCCAAGATCGTCGGCCCGGGCAATGCCTATGTGGCTGCGGCCAAGCGCCAGGTCTTCGGCACGGTCGGCATCGACATGATCGCCGGCCCCTCCGAAGTGCTTGTTATTGCCGACAAGCACAACGATCCGGACTGGATCGCTGCCGATCTTCTCGCCCAGGCCGAGCACGATGTCGGCGCCCAGTCGATCCTGATCACCGACGATGCGGATTTCGGCCAGGCGGTCGAGAGCGCGGTCGAGCGGCAGCTGAAAACGCTGCCACGCGCCGAAACGGCGTCGGCAAGCTGGCGCGATTTCGGCGCCGTCATCCTCGTGCCCGATCTTGAGAAGGCCGTGCCGCTCGCGAACCGCATCGCTGCCGAACACTTGGAGCTGGCGCTTGCCGACCCCGAACCGATGGTGGCCAAGATCCGCAATGCCGGCGCGATCTTCGTCGGTCGCCACACGCCCGAGGTCATCGGCGACTATGTCGGCGGCTCCAACCACGTGCTGCCGACCGCCCGCTCCGCGCGCTTCTCCTCCGGCCTTGGCGTGCTGGATTACATGAAGCGCACGTCGATCCTGCGGCTTGATGCCGAACAATTGCGGATCCTCGGACCGGCGGCCATCGTGCTGGCAAAATCCGAAGGCCTTGAGGCCCATGCGCGCTCCGTCGCCATTCGCCTCAATCTCGGGGACGCTGGATGAAGGCGGACCGCAACCAGCGTCTCTGCGATGTCGTTCTGGACGAGACCATCGGCCGCTCGACCCCTGACGTGGAGCATGAGCGCGCGGTTGCGATCTTCGACCTGCTCGAAGAAAACCTGTTCGAGCCGGTCGGCCATCCAGGCGGCCCCTATAAGCTCAATCTCTCGCTCGTCGACGCCAAGCTCGTCTTTGCGATCTCGACCGACAAGGGCAGCGACGTCGCCACCCATATTCTGTCGCTGACGCCGTTCCGCCGGATCGTGAAGGACTACTTCATGATCTGCGAGAGTTACTACGAAGCGATCCGCTCGGCGACACCGAGTCAGATCGAGGCGATCGACATGGGGCGCCGCGGCATTCACAACGAGGGTTCGCAGACGCTGATGGATCGCCTCTCCGGCAAGATCCGGCTGGACTTCGATACCGCCCGCCGCCTGTTCACGCTCGTCTGCGTGCTCTACTGGCGCGGGTGAGGGCGACGACCGGCATGGCGGGAACCGAGGCTCAGCGCTTGAAAATGCCCCGCTCGGTCCTCTTCATGTGCGGCATGAACGCTATTCGCTCGCCGATGGCCGAAGCGCTCGCCAAGGCGGCGCTGCCGGCCGGAACCTATGTCGCCTCTGCCGGCGTGCGGCATGGCGAACGCGATCCCTTCGTCGACGTGGTCATGGCCGAAGTGGGCCTGAGCCTCGGTCGCCACCAGCCGCATACGCTCGATGAACTCGAGGATGACTATTTCGACCTTATCGTCACGCTGGCGCCGGAGGCGCATCACAAGGCGCTCGAATTGACGCGCTCCATGGCCGTCGACGTGGTCTACTGGCCGACGCCGGATCCGACGGTGGCTGCCGGCACGCGCGAGCAGATCGTCGATGCCTACCGCGCCGTGCGCGATCACCTGTCGACGCTGATCAATCATCGGTTGATCGGCTCCAGGAAGTCGGAAGACGCTTGAGAGTGTTGCGAAAAATCCCCGCGCGGTCTGCAGTCTCCGTCGCTTCCATGCCGGCGTAAATCTCGATCGATTTAAGACTAGAGACATGGAGCGGTACGAAGTGCTATAGCGGCTTCGCGCTTCTGATCCGACGCGCGGCACAGTAGCCCGTCACAAAAGCGCAAAAGCCGGTCTTAGATGGTTCACAAATCCTCGTCGATTGTGTAGTTTCCGGCGAATTTTTCGGGATACCTGACGGTTCCCTAAACAAAGATAGAAAGAACAGTCCTACATGGCGAAAGAAGAAGTCCTTGAATTTCCGGGCGTGGTCACCGAATTGCTTCCGAATGCGACCTTCCGCGTGAAGCTCGAAAACGAGCATGAGATCATCGCTCACACTGCTGGTCGTATGCGCAAGAACCGCATTCGCGTGCTTGCCGGCGACAAGGTTCTCGTTGAAATGACCCCGTACGACCTTACCAAGGGCCGTATCACCTACCGCTTCAAGTAAGCCGCTCCGGCTCTTAGCAATTCCTGGAGCATTTCCGCTTCTTCTTCGAATCGCGAAAACGCTCTAACCTTTGGTTGGATTGCAATTCCAGACGTAAACCGCCTTTCGCATTTTGCTGGAATTGCTCTGGAGTGACGGCTCGTTCCGATGACAGTGGCCAAGAAACTGATACTTGCGTCCGGTTCGCCGCGTCGCGTCGAGCTTCTGGCGCAAGCCGGCATCGAGCCCGCGCGCCTGATGCCGATGGATCTCGATGAGACGCCGAAGCGTGCCGAACATCCGCGTTCGCTCGCAAGGCGCCTGTCGGCAGAAAAGGCGCGAGCGGCGCTTGCTGCAGTCAAGGGCGAGGCCGGCTGGGACGGAAGCTACATTCTGGCAGCCGATACGGTCGTCTGCGTTGGCCGCCGCATCCTGCCGAAACCGGAACTCGTCAGCGAAGCCTCGAGCGCGCTGCATCTTCTTTCCGGCCGCAGTCATCGCGTCTACACCGGCGTCTGCCTGATCACCCCGGACAAGACCGTGCGCCAGAAGGTCGTCGACACCAAGGTGCGCTTCAAGCGCCTGTCCGGCTTCGATATCGAAAGCTATCTCGCGTCGGGCCAATGGCGCGGCAAGGCGGGCGGCTACGGCATCCAGGGCATCGCCGGCAGCTTCGTGGTCAAGCTCGTCGGCTCCTACAGCAACGTCGTTGGCTTGCCGCTCTACGAAACCGTCAGCCTGCTTGTCGGCGAAGGCTATGACGTGCACAATCGTTGGCTGGAAGGCTGAACGAGTGACCGACGAAACGAAGAAAAGCGCTTCGAACGTTGCGCCCCTGCGCGCACCGCGCCCATGTCCGGAATGTGGCCGGCCGTCGCATCGGGAACACTATCCCTTCTGCTCCGACCGCTGCCGCAACGTCGACCTCAATCGCTGGCTCTCCGGCTCCTACGCTATTCCGGTCGCCGACGACGAGGCGAAGGCCGACGACGGCGACGACCGCTAGGCGTACCGCTGCGGCCGGACCGGCCGGTCCGGCTTTTCCTTCCCCACATCCTCTTTGCCGCGAACGACGCCTCGAAGATCCTCGCGCGTCACCGGATGCGTGCGATCATCTTTTTCGGCTTCCAACGGCCACTTTCCACGAAAAATGGACCAGGGAGAGGATGCGATCTCTCTGAAACTCCTCGCTTTTTCGGCGTTTCGATTGTCCACAGGATTTCGGTCAAAAAACTTTCATTTGGCGCTGGACACCGCCGAACAAGATGCTATAACCCCGCTCGTTCCCGGGGCAAACACAAGCGCCCCGATGGTTCCGAAAGGAGCCGATGCCCGAAACGGCAGGATGCCCGGATAGCTCAGTTGGTAGAGCAGC
>NZ_LMJM01000052.1:55461-66068 GCF_001429005.1 Ensifer sp. Root954 | reverse complement strand
GGATTGAAAATCCGCGTGTCGGTGGTTCAAATCCGCCTCCGGGCACCATTCTAAGCCCTTGCTGTGCCTAGATTTTTCCATGTATGCAATTCCTCTTACGTAGCCGCGTTTGACAAAATCACGTCGTGGATTTGACAACTTTGGTTTTGCGTTTGTTCAGCTCGGCCTCGAAATCGGCAACGGCGGCAGTCGTCTGGCGCGTGCGGTCGGCCCGCCTTGAGTAGTGCTTTGCCATGGCTTCAGTCGCGTGGCCGAGCACGAGGGCGATGGTGCCGTTATCCTTGCCCATCTCGGCAAGGATGGTCCCGACCGTGTGGCGAAGCCCCTTGAGCGTGAGCCCTGGCTGCACCAGCCCATCCTTCTCCAGCTTCTTTTTCAGCTTGTCCCAATTCGTGCTGAAACCGTTATAGGTCCACGGCTGACCTCTGCTGTTGGCGCACAAGGTAATCGCGTCATGCTTCGGCGCCTTAGCCAGGGCGACGGCTACCGGCTCGAAAATCGGCAAGTAGACAGGCTGGCCCGTTTTATGCCGGCGCGTGTCGATACCGGCAGACGCTACGGCCGTCTTGGGCAGCGCCAGCGCATCCTGAGGGTCGAGTCCGTAGAACATCATGAGGCCGATCGGGAGGCTCATATGAGCGGGTAGGGCGCCGAGCACGGTTTCCCGCTCTGCATCGGTCCAAGGCCTGTTCGCGTCCCCAAGGCTTTTCGGCCGTTCGGCTACGCTGACCGCCTCGACCGGGTTTTCCTTCACGTAGTCGTACTCCAAGCCCCAGTTGAAGATGATAGACAGGACAGACCGGACCTTGTTGGCAAAGCGGAATTTGTGCTGCAATTCGGCCTTGTCTCGGATCTTCGCGACGAAGCTCCGGGTGAAACGCTCCAGAGGCGTATCCTCGATGGGTTTCAGCCAATCGAACACCAACTGATAGTCGCTCTTCGTCCTCGGGGCGCGCTTCAGAAATTTGGGGCTGGCACGGTACTTCTTGATGAGCATGCCAAGCGTTCCCGGCTTTGCTTCCTTGACCTTATGCAGCTCGTTGATCCGGTGCACTTCGACATCAAAGGCGAGCGTGTATGGCTCGAACTTCGTGCAGTCGATCTTCTCGCGGCTCTTCCGATGATAGGCGCGCCACTCGAAAGGCGGCTTCTTGTCTCGGAAGATCTGCCAGCCCTTGTACTTGTTCTGACGTTTCTCGCGATCTGCCATTAGCCGAGCTTTCCGAGGATTTCGTCATCGCTATCGGGCGCGCCATCCTTAAGCGCATCGATCCAGCTATCGAGGTCGCGGAGGTCATATAGGCGCTCACCCGTTGGCATGGCGACCGGCGAAACTCGGCATGCGCCCGGAAAGCGCTTCACGGCCAAGCCGCAGTATTCGGCCGCCTCTTTCAGCGAGAGCATACGGGGCCGATGGTTGACCTTGAGATTGAGTGTAGCCGTCGCCATCAGCGTTCCTCCGTTGCAACAGCGAATGCGGAGATCGCGCGCAACAGGTCGCTGCGCGCTTCCATGTCGGTCCCATCATCCGCAAGCCATGTCTCGGCGAAGGCTGCGATAGCGACAACGTCGGCCAGCGAGCGGCACGTGTATGCGCGCAGCCATTTCTCGATTTCGGAGAGCTTTCCAAACAGGGCAAACTCCTCCTCTTCGAGCCGCTGACGGTAGGGGGTGCCGATATACCGGCAGGGGGTGACGACTTCAGCGCATGGAGGCTGATCGGGCGATGCGGAGATACGCATGATCTCACCCACCAGAACGGCCCGATTTGCCGCAATCTCCTCGTAGGTGTCGATCATCCACGAGAGTTCGCCGCTGACGGCGGGGGGTGCCGGTACATCGGCAGGGGGTGCCGACATATCGGCAGGGGTGGCGGCGTAGGCAGAAAGAGCCAACGGGCTTGCCAGCAGGGCGCGGCGGGAGAGGGCGCTATGCATTGTCCAAGTCCTCCTGGATTGTGCGTAGCGCCTCGCTGACGCGATCGAGGTTCCCGAGGGCAATCTGGATCGTGCCGTATGTCGCCTCCAAGTACTGTTCGTTTCGGAGGTAGGCGCCGCCACCCTGCAAAGCGAGCCAGGCGCAGCGGAGCAAAGTCACAGCTTCGTCGTTGTTGATGAAGGCGACTTGCGCCTCTCTTGCGCATTCAGCAGAGAATGATGTACGTTGCTTTTGCATTTCAGACCTTTCTGGTTGCACAAAAGGCCCCGTCGGTTCCTACGCCGAGACGGGGCCTTTTTCTTTTGGATTGCCGTTTGAGTAGAATCGCTCAAGGGCCACGATGATCTCCGCGTTCATCGAGCGCCGATTGACTACGGCCGCCGCCTTGATCTTTTCCTTGATTTCCGCAGGGAGACGCACTCCCAGCGGAGGGATTGCTGCGCTCATTGTTTCTGACCTCCGCAATGACTACACTGTGTTGTAGCTACACTGTGTAGTTATTGCGGTCAAACGGAAAATGGCTACAAGGTGAAGTCATGAGCAGCAAGAAGCCCGCTGATGAAAAAGTTTCGAACGTTCCACCGTTCGGGTTGCGAATGCTCCCTGAGCTAAAGGATCGTATAGCCGCCGCTGCCGCAGAGAACGGGCGGTCGATGAACGCTGAGATCGTAGCGCGCCTTCAGGCGACGCTCGAACAAGACTGGGACACACCGATCGAGATCGTCCAGCTGAAGCCGATAGGGTTGAGCAGGGCCGCTGCCGCCGCCCTGCTTGGTGTATCCACAATGGCGCTTGATGACTTAGTTCGTACTGGTGAGCTTCCTCCTCCGAAGCATCTGGGTTCCGAAGTGATCTTTCCTCGGGAGGCAATCGAACAAGCCGCGAGGGAGTGGCTGGGCGTTGAGGCCGACGATGACCCAATCACCATCGTTCATAAAATCAAACCGTCTCGCACCTGAGTGCCGACGACCTTTTGTTCGGAAGCCAAACGCGAGGGGCGTTATATGAGGGGAGACAGACGTGGCTAAACGTCGACCGCCAGCCATAGGGGCGGGAGTATCAGGATTGGTGCCTCATCACGGTGAGGCTATCCAACGCATGACGACTAAGAGCGTACTGACGCCAATGCTCTTGCTGCTCGCCATAGCGCTGACCACGCTGCTGCCAGCAATCTATTTCAGTACCGGATGGACCCAGGAAGTGCTGACCTATTTGGTAGTGTTGGTCGTCGTTGTTTCAGTTGGTTTCTATACCTACTTCGCAATTCGCGATCCCGACCGCCTTCAATCCGAAGAATATCTGGTCGAATTAAGACGCATCGCCGTCCTCGGTGAAACCGGAAAACCCATTCAGACGATCGACGGGAAGGCAGAACAAACGCCTAACGTTTTCGTCGAAGGTGAAGAGGCTGTGAAGTGACATGCCAGTAAAGATTTACATGATCGTGTTCTACACGCCCACATTCAATCTTGAGATGTTTAATCGATGGATTACGAGCAGCCCGTACGTCTTGAGCTATTGGAACTATTTGCCTCTTATATACTGCATCAAATCGCAAGCCTCTGTAAGCGAACTACGGGTCCATTTTGAACCTTTTTTCAATTTCGAAAATTTTCTTATCACGGAAATCAATCCCGAAAACATGAGTGGAAGACTGCCACAGGAGGCGTGGCCGTGGTTTCACCAAACGATCTTCCCACCGAAAAACACCTTGCCTGGTGGGCAGCCCTCCACCAACGGCACGCTTCCACGCCTCAAATAAAGTGCGGCCGCGCAAATCTCGCAGCCGCCCAAAAATGTCCTAGCTGCGGACCTTTACCCCTCGCTCACGCATGTCGCCAACTTGGCGACTTGATCCGGCCCATCAGCCTCCTCCACCGGAGGGGAAGCCGAATTAGAACGCTTAACGCCACGTCGAGCGCTGAGATTTTTCTCAATTGCCCGCCAGTCGGCTTCAGAGAGAGATACAATCACGCCCGCACCTCAAGCCGCTGCCACATCGGCCGCAAACGGGTCGATCTTCTTGCCGACCTGATCCGGCCAGGTGTGAATGGTTTCCGTGGTGCACCCGAGCGCAGAAACCAGCGTGAGATCCACGTGGCCGCCGATGCCATAGATCTCAGGCATATCCGGCTTAGAGGGATGGTTGCCGCGCTTGCGCCGCAAAGCCTCCATCAGCGCCACACCGGTTTGCTCCAGTCCACCACCCACAGCGACGACGGCGCCGGCCTCGGCCTCTGTAAGTTCGCCACCCGCTCCGAAAGCGTCAGGGGTGCGATAGAGCTGCCAAGCGTCGAAGCCGGCCAGGCCGTGGGTGTTGACGAAAAAGGCGGCCGGCCCGTCAGTCTCAGAAATTCCCGCAATGAGGATCTCCACATGCTCGGCCGGCGCGCTTCCTTTGCGCTCGGCCAACATCTCTTCGAAGACATTGATCACGTCGTTGACGGTGGTCATCACCGTCGCGGCGGCCATCACGGCAGCAGCGACGCTGGCGACAGCCTCACGGTCGCCGCGGCCGGTCACCGCCAGCGGCAAATACTCAGAAGTCCAGACCTTGCGGCCGATATCCGTCAGCGTTCCGTCATCCGAATAGAACGCCGCGTCAGTCAGCAGCTCGATACGGTCGGGGAAGATTTCACAGTAAAACGCACTCATGCGGGTCTCCTGATGTTGAGTGAGAAGGTGCCGCCGATGATCGCACCGCCGGAATTTCCGTTGCGTGGAAAGAGGTCGTCGAACGCTAGATCGAGAAGGCGATTGGAGATGTTCGTGAGGGCGTCAGCGAAGACATCGGCTGCCTTCTTGCCCTCAAGGAAGCTGCTGACGATGCCTTGAGCCATGTCGCGCTGAAACGCAGTCGCTTCCTGCGCGCGCTGGCGGATCTCGTCTTGGCTGTCGGCCAGTCGCCCGGACTCGGCCGTCGCATTGGCGTAGGCGTCGGCCAGCGTGTCGATCTCGGCGCGCAGCTTCGGCGTCAATTCGAGGCCGCTGGCCGTTGCGGCCGTCAACAGTTCATGAGCGGTGCGGGCCTTCTCCAGCGCATAGCCGTAATCCTCGATCGTGGGATTGAGGGCGCGTTGTGCATCGGTCTCAGCTATGGTCGCCGCCGTGGCCTCTGCGATGCGGTCTGTGAGCGTCTGATACTCGTCGGCCTTCTTCTTCGCGCCGCCGCCCTTGCCGTCGCTGGCGCCGCCGCCAGCGGCCTTTCCGCCCGCGTTGTCGCTGAATGTCGTGGACAGGGCTTCATTCAGCTTGCCGGTCGAGATTTCAGCCAGGTCGATCTCGGCGCGCAGTTTCTGGATCTCGGCGGAAAGCGGGCTCTTGGCGATCACATCCCGCGTTTTCTCGAGGCCGGTGATATCGTCAGGCAGGCCGACAAAGCGGCCAACGCGAGGATCTGAGAAACCGCCACGCTCGGCGCGGCCCATGTCGACATTGACCGAGCCGCCGACCTCAGAGCGCAGCGCCGCGCTCTTCTCGGCCAGCGACGCCCGACTGACGGCGACAAGCGCCTGTTGGCGCTTCATCTCCAGCTCCAGAAGCGATTTCTTCGCCTCAAACTCTTTCTTGGTATCGGCCACGATGCTGGACGTTGCCGAGGATTGAGCGCCGGCCGTCTGCGCGATCGCCACCTTGTACGCGTCCTGCGCTTTCTGCACGTCGGCAATCATTGACTGGACGCCTTCACCCGTCGTCGCCTGCTCCGCAAGGCTGCGGGTCGCGTCGTCGATCGATCCTTTCCAGTTTCGGAAGATCAGCACGGCTCCTGTGACCGCGCCGAGGATCAAGCCGAGCGGGCCGAGCGCCGCCGAGAAGCCAGCAGCAGAGAGCGAGCCAGCGCGCATTGCAGTGGTGAGCGCAATGACAGCCGAAGCCGCATTCGGGATGGTGGCGATCATGCCGGCGATGGAACGGCCGACGAGTGCGCCGGCGAGGATGCCGGCGAACTTCAGCGTAATGTCGGCCGTCTTGTCGAAGTTGTCAGCCAGGGCGTTGAGACCGTCAACCAGCCGCGCCGACGCGCCGAGAGAACTATCCGTCTCCCCGATGTACTTCGTGAAGGCGTTGCGAACCTTCGTCAGTCCCTGATCAATCGTCTGTGTCGCGTTCGACGCCATGGACTGGATCTGAGGAAGCCCGCGCAAGAACGCTTGGAAAAACTGCTGGCCTGAAACCTTGCCATCGTTCACCAGTTGCTTGAGCTTGTTGACAGATCCGCCAGCCGCATCGAGGCCGGCCGCGACAGCCATAAGGATAGGCCGCGCGCCGTCATTGACCAAGTTAAATTCCTCGGCCTGCACGCGGGCCGAGCCGAGGAGCTGGCCGAGCTGCGTGAGCGCGCCAGACGCCTCGGTCGCGCTGGTGCCGCTGACGCGCAGCGCCGTCGCCACTCCGTCGGAGAAGCGCAGCAGATCCTGCTGCGAAGCGCCGAGGTTGTCCGAGGCCTGCGCCGCCTTGCCGAACAGATCAGCGAGCGCCCCGACTGGCGCGGCGTTGGCCTGCGCCGACTGATACAGCCGCTCAAGCACGTCTGCTTGGCGGTCGCCCACGACGCCAGCCACGGCGAGGCTGTTTTTCGCGGTGGTCCAAGCGTCGGCGTACTGCGCAACCTCGCGCACCGACAGCACCGCTGCGATCCCGGTCAAAGGGGCAATGAGAGCCTGCGCCGAGCTGCGCCCGATGGTATCGAGGCGGCGATGCATGCCTCTGAAACGGTTCTCAATCGCTCGGGCCTGTGCATTGGTGATGCCGGCTGCGCGTTGCATTTCGCGTTTGTAAGAATTGATGTCGGCTGAGAGCTGCACGACGAGCTTTTCAATATCGGTCGCCATCTAACGATCCTTCCGGAGTGAAAAAGCCCCGGCACAGTGGCCGGGGCGCTCCTTGCTCTGAGACAATCAGGGAGTGACAGGGGGGATGGTGATCGCGGTGAAATTGCCGTGGATCAGGGCGGCGGCGCGCTTTACGGCGAAGGCAAGCCGCTCCTCGGCGCGGATCGTCAGCATGTTCTTGATGAAGTTGTCCCGATCTTCGTCGGAAACCATCACTTCGGGGTCCATCCGGTCATAGATCATCGTCGCGGACTCGAAGGCACCAACGAGGAAGTCTCCGACATGCATGGAGTTGGTCCAAACAACCGGGAGACCCCAGACCGTACCAGGTCCACCCTGCCAAGGGCCGTCTGACAGATAGCGGCCTTCGTCGTCCTTCATGCCCATCATGTTCAGCCAGTCGCGGGTGTTGAGCAGCACGCCCGATGCCGGCAGATCTGCCTCTTCGGCCTGACTGATTGCATGGCGCAGGATGTCGAGACGGGTGTCGCGGGCCACCACCCGGGTGATGTCGAAGTCCGTTGCCTGCGGGATCATCCCGTGCAGGTTCTGGCCGGTTCCGTCGCCGTAGAGGAGCTGAACCTCTTCCTTGATCGCCAGACCATAGCGCAGCGAGCCATCAACGAGTGTGCCGAGTTGCGGTGCATCCTCCATCGCCTGCCGGGAGGCCGGGATCCAGTGCGCGATCGTGCGAACCGGCGTATCAGCCAGCTCGTAGGTGATATCGGACTCCGCCTTCTGGGTGCCTTCCCCGGCAGGCGCAGCGTTGTTTACGAAAGTCTTTTCCTTGAAATACTCGACCGAGTTCGACCCGGTGCGGCCGGAGCCAAGCAAGGCGCGCACGGTCAGGCGACGGCGCGGCAGCATGACACCGTTCGGATCGCGATCCGGCGTGATCAGGGCGCCGGCAGAGGTGCTGATGGAGGTCAGAGCGTTCGAAACGCCGATTTTCGCCTTGCCCTTGCAGCTATTGGCCACAAACGTCTGATACTCGGTGCTCTGGGTTACCGTCGCGCCCCACGAAAGCGGGTTTGACGATCCGCCTCGGCGGCCGCCGCCGCGCTGTTCAAGGTCGAGCTGGCGCGTGCGCAACTGCTCGATGGTCTGTTCCTGCGTGTCGATGCGGTTCCTGAGATCCTTGTTGATCCGGCCAACTTCGGCGCCGATCTGGTGGAGAACAGCCGAAACGTCACCTTCCGCTCGCGGCATGGAGCGCAGGGCGGCGGGTGCCGAGGAAGCCAAGAGAGCCGCGAGGGGAGCCAGCGGCATGCGGATATGCTTCGTCATGAGATTTTGCCTCATCTGAGGCGGCGTAGGGAGGGCATCAGGCCGAAACACCAAATCGCCGCCGTTGTGGAAACGGGTTCAATGCTCGCGGTTAGCGAGTTTTGACTTGCGACTGGTGCGGATAGCGCTGGACATATCCGGGGGCCAGGTGAGGCCGGGTTCTCCGTCCTCTGAGCAGCGCTTGGCATGCCTGATGCCAGAGGTAGGATCAACGGACGATTCCGTCAAGCCGGCCTCTTCGAGAATTCTACTCAGCGGCTCGTCTCCCGATCCGCTCTTGATCGCCTTGAGGATCTTGAGCCGCGCCGATCGCGCCCAACCTTGCACCGCCAGCGCATGGTCTACGATGCGAACGGCAGATGGAGTTTTGCTGTTAAACGGGGAGAGTTCGAACGGCTGGCCCTTCGCGGTCGGGGCGGTGCCATGGGTGACACCATGACACCCATGGGCGGCGACCTTCTGGCCGAGGCGGCGCTTGCGGCTGGTCATTGCAGCCCCTTCGCTTCGTGGCGCGCGCCCGTCAACGAGTGAAGGGCACCGGCCTCGATGCGGTCTGCCAACTGGCGGAACCGCGCAGCGGCTCGCGGGCTGCCTTCGTTGACGCTTGCCTGCACGGCAGCGAACGTCAGCATTCGGTCGAGCAGCATGGGCAGGCTAACACCCACGTCCGCCATGATCAGCTTTGCGGAGCCGTAAAGCATCTGGTCGCAGAGCGAGCGCTTCCCCGCCTCGGCTTCGGTTTCCTTCGGCTTTGCTTTCATCGGTTTTTCCTTGCGTATGTCGCCAACTTGGCGAAGTGAAAAAAATGTTTCTGTTTCCAACATTTTCGAGCCCAATGACCAGAAAACACGTGCAAATTCAGATAGTTGCGGAGAGGATGTCGCTGACGCTGCTGCTAATTCGGGGTTGAGCCGAAAATAACTCCAGCTCAAAAAAATCGTGCGAATGTGGGGGACGCGGGTGGACAAGCGAGAGCCTGTTTTGACTTTTGCCCCACCCCTCCCTCACCATCGCGCGCCGCGCTCGGCCTTTTGCTTTTCGCGGTCGTGGTACGCCTTTGAGAGGGTTTCGAGGTTGTCGATGTCCCAGAACAACGCTAGCACTCCGCGATGCGGTGTCTTGTGGTCGACAACAGGACTATTGCCCTCTGGATGCTTGCCGACGCAGATCACGCCAGTCTTTTGGCAGGTGTAGCCGTCCCTAAGCAGCACCTGCTCGCGCAGCTTCTTCCAACGCCGGGTGTAGTACCACTTGCGCCACGGCTGCTCTTGATCGCGTTGCTTGAGGCGCTGAGCCTCGGCTTCTTTGCGATCGGTAGGCTTGGCCAGGCCAAGGCGGGGAGCCAGCGTCGCAAGGCGCGGTTTCAGTGTCGTCAGCTTAGCCATCAATGTCTCCCGGCTGTTGGAGAGAGCCGAGCCACACGATCCATGATCAGATCGCGGCCAGCTCCTCGGGTTTTCTGTTCTGCAATGATTGCTGCCTGCTGGACGTCAGACGTCCATATCCGGTCGATTGCTTCGCGCGTCGTTGGCGACAAACTCGAAAGCCAGCGATCGATCATCGTCCAAGCATCGGCCTGAGCAGACACAACCGATGGTGGTGATTTGCGTGAGTGGTTCGCCCCCCGCACACTCTTCCTCAAAAGCCCATTCACCATCTCGGCCGTCACCGCCGTTGAGGTTCCTGCTGGCCTGGAGGGCTCAACCCCTCCACTTGCGCCGTCAGTGCCTTTGAGTTTCTTACTTGAGTTCCTTAATTGAGTTAGGGTGCAAGAATTTGCACTGTCTAAGTGCACGTTTTTGCACTTAGTAAGTGCACGTTTTTGCACTATCTCCGGTTCCGGTTCTTCCTTCTCGTAGGCCTCAATAATCTCCCGAAACCGCTTCCAGTTGGGCTGGTATCGAGACCTAAAACCGTTGCCGCCGTGCCTGATTTTTACAACCAGACCTAGCTGATCCAACTCGTTCGTCGCATTGACGACGTTTCTCTTACTCACGCCTGATCGCCTCATGAGAGTATCTGTTCCGGGGTCGCATTGACCCGTTCTCGGGTTGAAATAGCCAATGATGATCGCAGCGATGCTCTTGGCGTCGCTAGACAAGGCGCGCACCAAGCAGATCGCTCGATATGCCATCGGAACATCGGCTTTACCGGGAAGGTCAGGCTTCTCGCTCATGAAGCCTGCGCTTTGCCGCCCTGTAGTCGTCTCCAAGCCGCGCCATAGCCGCAACATCGGGCTCTATGACGATCCGCAGCAAGCCCTTGCCCTGCATGCTCCGCAAAGCCCCGATGACGTGCTGCTCACCCATGCGCAGCGAGTGAGCGAGCTGAGCCGTTGTAGCGGTGCAGCGCCCGCCCGAAGCGTCCAGAGCCATCAGGACTGAAGTCCCGACCGCTTGCTCTGGATGACCAATTTTGCGAGAAATACTGAGGCCGAAAATGGCCTCCTCAATCGGTGCGGGAGGGGCTTTAGCCTTTGACAAATTCCCGCTAAGTGTTTGATCTTCACTAGCGAGTTTGACAGAATTTTCGTCACAACTTACTGAAATC
>NZ_LMJM01000052.1:382-55439 GCF_001429005.1 Ensifer sp. Root954 | reverse complement strand
GGCGGAATGACACTGGATTGAAAATCCGCGTGTCGGTGGTTCAAATCCGCCTCCGGGCACCATCTTTCTTCTCGAAGATCTTGGTTCCTTCAAGCGCTGCCGTGTCGTTTCCTTGCGACCGCTATGCGGCTGTGCTCCCTCAATATGTCGTCCACTCCTGCACCAGCATCTCGCGAAAGCGGATGGCGGCCGGTGATAGTCTGCCGCCGCGGCGTTCGACGAGGCCGATGGTGCGGCTGACGGTGGGGGCGGTCAGCGGCACGGTGGCGATAACAGGGTGTTCGACCTGGGGTGTGGCCAGCCGCGGCATCACGGAGATGCCGAGGCCCGCCTCGACGAGGCCGAGCGAGGTCGAGAGGTGGTTGACCTCGTAGAACCAGTTGAGCTGCACCTGGGCCGTTGTCAGCGCCCGGTCGAGCACGGCACGGTTGCCGCTGGTCTTGCTGACCCCGATCAGCGGGTGGCCGGTCAGATCCGCCCAGGTCAGTTGCTTCGAGGTCGCCAGCGGATGATCGCGGCGGCAGGCGAGCACGAACGGGTCGTCGACGAGCGGCGTGAAGCTGAGATCAGGGCGCGCCGCCCCAGTGATGTTGATGCCGAATTCGACCTCGCCGTTGGCGACCGCATCAAGCCCCTCATTGGCCGAGAGATCGAGGATTCGGAAGCGGATGCCCGGGAATTTCTCGTTGAAGGAGTGCACAACCCTGGGAAGAAAATAGAAGGCCGCGGTCGGGACCGAGGCGATGGTGACCTGGGCGCGGTGTCGCCCACCGAGGTCGCTGATCGAGAGGATCGATTCCTCGAATTCGTCGACCAGACGCCTGACCAGTGGCAGAAGCTCCCGCCCGACCTGCGTCGGCGCCACGTGCCGGGTCGTGCGTTCGATCAACTGCGCGCCGACGGAGGCTTCAAAGCCCTTGATCCGCCGTGAAAGCGCAGGTTGTGAAAGATTGAGCTGGCGGGCAGCTTCGTTGAACGAGCCGAGGTCGAGTACGGCGAGGAAAGCCTTGAGGTCGAGGAATTCGAAATTATTGCGCATATCGGAATAATTACGCCATTCTTTGCATTTCACAACAGATTTGATCCGTGAGATCCCTCCGATCAGCCGGTTGCGGCCGGTTCGAAGGAGCATGCGGAATGGATGACTTGATCAGGATACCCTGCGTGATGATGCGCGGCGGAACGTCGAAGGGACCGTTTTTTCTGTCTCGCGATCTTCCGGCTGATCCCGTCGAGCGCGACCGCCTGCTGATCGAAATCATGGGCTCCGGCCACCCGCTGCAGATCGACGGTCTCGGCGGCGGCAACTCGCTGACGAGCAAGGTCGCGATCGTCGGTCCGTCGAGCCGTCCGGAAGCTGATGTCGATTATCTCTTCGCCCAGGTGAAGGTGCTGGAGCGCAGCGTCGATACGGCGCCGAACTGCGGCAACATGCTCTCGGCCGTCGGCCCCTTCGCCATCGAGGCCGGCCTAGTTCTGCCGACCGGCGACGAAACGGTCATCAAGGTTCACAACGTCAACACCGGCAAGATCATCGACGCCCGCATTCAGACCCCCGGCGGCGCGATCGCCTATCAGGGAGAGGCCGCCATCGACGGCGTGCCGGGCAAGGCCGCCCCTGTCTATCTGGCCTTTCGCGATGCGATCGGCGCCAAGACCGGCCGACTGCTGCCGAGCGGCAAGGCGACCGATGTCATTCTCGGTCTTGAAGTAACGCTGCTGGACGGCGCAACGCCGGTGGTGATCATCACCGCCGAGGATATGGGCTACAGCGGCTCGGAGCCCGCTGCAGCTTTCGACGCCGATGCGGCTTTCATGGCCCGGCTCGAGGAAATCCGGCGGGAGGCCGGAAGGCTGATGGGGATGGGGGATGTCAGCCAGTCGGTTCTGCCGAAGCCGGTGCTGATCGGGGCGCCCGCGAGCGGCGGCGATCTGGCCGTGCGCTATTTCACGCCCGCCAATTGCCACACCGCGCTTGCAACGACCGGTGCCGTGAGCCTCGGTTTGGCGGCAACGATCCCGACCGGCCTCGTGGGTCGGCGTTTTCCGGAGCTTTCGCTGCCGGCGACGCTCGCCTTCGAGCACCCGACCGGTGAACTGCGGGTAAGGGTCGAGAAGGCCATAGGAGACAATAGCCCGACTGTGTCTGTGATGCGCACCACGCGTCGGCTGTTTGAAGGTGCGGCTCTTGTTCGCAAAGACGCTTAGGGTCTTGCAGAGCAACGTGTCGCGAATGCATTAACGAACTGGGAGGAGAACAAAATGCCCATGAAATTTACCCGTCGCGTCGCCCTGGCCCTGTGCGGGGCCGCCATGACCATGTCGGTCGCAGCCCCTGTGATGGCGCAGGATGCCTATCCGTCCAAGCCGATCACGCTGGTGGTTTCCTATGCCGCTGGCGGCGGTACGGATGCCATCGCCCGCGTCTTTGCCGCGCGGCTTGAAAAGGCGCTCGGCGGTCGCGTCATCGTCGAAAACCGCCCGGGTGCCGCCGCCAACCTTGGAACCGAAGTCGCCGCTGCAGCTGATCCCGACGGCTACACCCTGCTGATCGGCAATCAGGGCCCGATGGTCGTCAACCCGCATATCTTCAAGCTGAAGGCCGATCCGGGCACGGACCTCGATCCGATCGCGATGATCGCGGATGCGTCCCTCGTCGTCGTTGTCGGACCATCGCTCAAAGTCAACACGCTCGGCGAACTGGTCGAGGCGGCCAAGTCCGGCGAGCTGGTCTATGGTTCGGCCGGCAACGCCTCGGCCAGCCATCTCGGCGCGCTGCTGCTCGGCCAGACCGCCGGCATCAAGGTCAGGCACGTGCCTTACAAGGGCGCAGGCCCGGCGGTGAACGACCTCGTCGGCGGCCACATTGACTTCATGGTCACCACCATTCCCTCGGCGATCGGGCTGATCGAGAGCGGCACGCTGAAGGCGCTTGCCGTCACCGGCGACAAGCGCTTTGCGAGCCTGCCGGATGTGCCGACCGCCATTGAAGCCGGCGTTCCGGGCTACACGGCCTCGGCCTGGTATGGCCTCGTCGGTCCGAAGGGCATGCCGGCGGACGTAAAGTCGAAGCTCGAGGCGGCGACGACCGAGACGCTCAGCGATGCCGACGTGCTCGACAAGCTAAAGAACGACGGCGCCGTGCCGTCCTCCATGGGCCCCCAGGCCTTTGCCGATTTCATGGCCAAGGAGCGCGCGCGCTGGGGCGACGTGGTGAAAGCGGCCGACATCAAGGTCGAGTAAGATGGAAGCCACGTCCACGAACACTGAAACCGAGCCCTCCGCGGGAGGGCTCGGCCGGGAGAGGCTTGCCGGCATCGTGCTGGTCGGCCTCGGCGGGCTTGGCCTGTGGGCCGGCTCCGATCTGCCCTTCATGACCTCGGAAGGCGTCGGCTCGGGGCTGATGCCGCGGCTGCTTTCCCTCGTCATCCTGGGGCTCGGGCTCCTGCAACTGGTGCTGAGCCGAAAGGATCCGGGGCCTTCGACCGGCCGCTGGGCGATCCGCGAGACGATCCCCGTCATCCTCGGCGTCGTTCTCTTTGCCGTTACGGTGCGTGGCTATCATCTCGGTCCGGTTACCATTCCCGGTCTCGGCCTCTCGATCGCCTGTCCGCTGGCGGTCGTCGCTTCCGGCCTGGCCGCGCGCGATGCGCGCCTTGGCGAACTTCTTGTCTTTGCCGCCGTGCTAACAGCCTTCTGCATCGGCCTCTTTCGCTATGCGCTCGGGCTTTCGGTTCCCGTTGCGCCCTGGCTTCTAGGATACTGAGATGCTGGACGTCTTTATCAATCTCGGCCTCGGCATGACCGTGGCGTTCACCCTGCAGAACATCGCGCTCTGCTTCATCGGCTGTCTCATCGGCACGCTGGTGGGCGTGTTGCCCGGCGTCGGCCCGGTCGCCACCATCGCAATCCTGCTGCCGGTCACCCTCTCGCTCGATCCGACCGGCTCGCTGATCATGCTCGCCGGCATCTATTACGGCGCCCAGTACGGCGGCTCGACCACGGCCATCCTCGTCAACATTCCCGGGGAAGCGACCGCGGTCGTCACCGCCATCGACGGCCACAAGATGGCCCAGAAGGGCCAGGCGGGGCTCGCGCTCGGCCTTGCGGCGATCGGTTCCTTCTTTGCCGGCACGGTTGCCACCATCGTGATTGCCGCTCTCGGCGTTCCGATGACACGCATGGGCCTTCTCTTCGGCCCGACCGAGTATTTTTCGCTGATGATCATGGGCCTCGTCTTTGCCGTCGTGCTGGCGCACGGCTCGCTTCTGAAGGCGGTGTCGATGATCCTCGCCGGCGTGCTGCTCTCCTGTGTCGGCGCCGATATGGAAACGGGTCGCGAGCGCATGACCTTCGGCCTTGAAATGCTCCAGGACGGCATCGAATTCGTCGTGCTGGCCATGGGCATCTTCGGCTTCGGCGAAATCTTCAAGAACCTCGCCGACCCGGAAGCCCGCGATGTCGTGCGCAGCCGCATCGGCCGCCTGTGGCCGACGCTGAAGGAACTCAAGGAGAACTTCCCGGCGATCCTCCGCGGCACCTTCCTGGGCTCGGTGCTCGGCGTCCTGCCGGGCAACGGCGCGATCCTTGGCCCCTTTGCCAGCTATGCGGTCGAAAAGCGCATCTCGAAGCGGCCGCAGGACTTCGGCCATGGCGCACCGGCGGCCGTCGCCGGCCCGGAAAGCGCCAACAATGCCGGTGCGCAGACCTCCTTCATTCCGCTTCTCACCCTCGGCCTGCCGCCGAATGCGGTGATGGCGCTGATGGTCGGCGCGATGATGATCCAGGGCATCGTGCCCGGGCCACAGGTGATCGAGCGCAATCCGGAACTGTTCTGGGGGCTCATCGCCTCGATGTGGATCGGCAACCTCATGCTGGTCATCATCAACCTGCCGCTGATCGGTCTGTGGGTGAAGCTGCTGCGCGTGCCCTATCGCCTCTTGTTTCCGGCCATCGTCTGCTTCTGCTGCATCGGCCTCTACTCGATCGCCAACGATGCGGCCCAGGTAATGATGGCCGCCCTGTTCGGGATCATCGGCTACGCCCTCTACAAGCTCGAATTCGAGCCTGCGCCGCTGGCGCTCGGCTTCGTGCTAGGCCGCTTGCTCGAGGAGAAGTTGCGCCAGTCGCTGATCATCTCCGGCGGCAGCCCGCTGACCTTCCTGCAATCGCCGCTGTCGGCAATTTTGCTGGCGATCGCCGTCATGGCGCTTGTGATCGCCATCTCGCCGTCGATGCGGCGAAACCGCGACGAGGTCTTCAAGGAAGCTTAAGGTTTGCTTCTAAACGTTGGAAAGGCCACGGGCACGCGGCGCCCGTGGCCTTTCTGTTTTGGGCTGGCGGGCGAGGTATCGTCGCCGATCGGTCAAGAACATCGCTCCTCTTCACAAGTGCGCGGAAGCGGCGTAATCTCCAAGGATATTCTTAAGTAGAAATAATTTAAGTAATAGATCCTGCGGGGACAAAGGAATGGCTGCGACGGGAGCGCGCGGCGACAGGCGGGAGCAAATTGACGGGCTTCGCGTGATCGCCATGACGGGGGTATTGTACGTTCATTACTGGAACGAGCATCCCACACTTGAATCTGTTCGAGTTTCACTCTTCTTCATCATCAGCGGCTTCTTGATCGGGGTGATCCTGCTGTCGGCAAAAGACACCCAGGCAACGATCAACGTCACCAATTTCTACATTCGCCGCTCGCTTCGCCTGCTTCCGGCGCTGTTCCTGATGCTGTTCGTGGCGGCACTGTTCAACATGGATGGCATACGCAACAGCCTGGCGTGGCACACGTTTCAGATGTCGAGCCTGTATTTCGCCATCACCCAGGACTGGGAGCCCTGGGTTGCCGCGCATCTCTGGAGCCTCAACATCGTCGAGCAGTTCTACCTTACCGCTCCGCTGATCATCATCTTCCTGAGCCGGCGGCACATATTCGTGGCTTATGTGCTCATCTTCACGATGTCGGTGATCGCCCGAACCTATAGCGACGAGCTCGGTCTTCTCGCCTGGTCAAACATCGTTCTTGCCTTTGACCCGGTGGCGGCAGGGGCGATCCTGGCGCTGGTCAAGGACAATGCCGATGTGCGGGCGGTTCTGACGAGCAAGCTCAACAACCTCGCGTCTGTCGCGATCATCGCGTCGCCTCTCTTCGTCGGTTTCAAGTTCGGCCATTCGGAAACCTATAAGTTGCTTTGCATCTACGCGCTGGCCTCGATCGTTCTGAGTTCCTACATCGGATACAAGGGCGTGTCGGCCTATCTCCTGGCAAACCCCGTCACGCGCTTCCTCAGCCGCGTCAGTTACGCGACCTATGTGTACCACATGGCGCTCTGGTGGCTGGTCGCAGAACAGTGGCCGGCGCTCTACAGGGCGGGGCCGATGACGTTCCTCATCATGAGCACCATCACGGTCATCGTCGCGACGATTTCCTGGCATCTGGTGGAAAAGCACTTCGACGCCCTGAAAGCCCTGTTCCCCGTAACCCAACCGGTGCCGCTGGCGGCCGAGCGTGCCTGACCCCGCCTGCAGGGCGAGGAGCAAGGGCGCAATTATTGCCAACCATCGGAAGGGCTGACGCAATATTTGCGCCCCGAGGCGAAGTTCTTAAGTCGGTGTTAACCACGTATTTGGTTGTATCGCCACAATCACAGCGGCCCATGAAGGGCATTTTTCAATTTTAAGATGTCACTAATATGGTCAGCATTCTCACGAACGCTGGAGCGATTTCTGCGCTCCAGACTCTGCGTACGATTAACTCCGACATGGCTCAGGTCCGCGGGCAACTGAACTCGGGCCTGAGAATTCAGACGGCGGCCGACAACGCCGCCTATTGGTCGATCTCGACAACCATGCGCTCCGACGCCAAGGCCGTGTCTGCGGTCCAGGACGCGCTCGGGCTGGGAGCGGCCAAGGTCGAGACGGCCTATGCGGCGATGGATGCCGTTACCGGTATTCTCAGCGAGTTCAAGGCCAGGCTGGTGACGGCGAGGGAGCCCGGCGTCGACAAGGGCAAGCTCCAGAAGGAGCTCGACCAGCTCAAGCAGCAGATCCTGAGCATCGTGGATTCGGCGAGCTTCAGCGGACAGAACTGGCTGAGAACCAATGTCTCCGACATCTATGACAGCGATCTGAATCGCACGTCCGTCGCCTCCTCGTTTTCGAGAGACGCCCGAAACGGCGTGTCGCTGAACACGGCCGACTTTTTCCTGCGGGACTCCTCGCTGTTCAACAGCACCGGCGGCGGCATCCTGCAGGCCGACACGCGGGATCTGAGGACCGTCGGCGGGATCCGCTTCGTGACCTCGGTCGATGTCGACGGCTACACGACCAACAGCAACTACAACAACCGGGCGGGCCAGGCTGGCGAATTCGTGTTCCATTTCACGGGGCCGCTCAGTTTTTCGAACTCGGGCGACAAGATCACGTTTGACGTCATCGTCGACAAGGACAGCAGCTCTCAAGGTCTCTCGCTGCCGCTACACGCCGGAAAGACGACCTCGGTCACCGTCGATCGCACCACCGTCGACACGGTGCTCGGCGCCACTGCCAACGGCGTGATATCGGACTACACGCAATATGCAGCGGTGCTCGACCACGCGGTCAAGCAGGCGGGGGCCGGCGCCACGGTCAAGACATATAGACACCCCTATGAGCCTTACGCCCCCATTATCAATCAAATCGGCTTCATGACACAGCAGAATTCCGGCCTCGACGGGTCCTATGTCGAGGTCGCCAATCTGGTCGTCAGCACGTCGAGCGGCGGCGGAGCTGGTCTCGTTGAAAACTCGGATTTCGGCGAGCGCGGATCGGAGATGACGCTGACGTTCGAGCAATTCGAGGTCTACAAGGACGTCGTCGTATCCTTCAATTTTTCGGTGAACGGCGAAGCTCCCAGCACCCATTCCTTCGACCGCAATCAGGTGAACGCGCTGCTGGGCAAGGATACCGGCAAGATCGAAACGGTCGACGAGATGGTGACGGTGCTTCAGTCGCTCATCACCCGGCCGAACACCATCATTCAGAACAACGGCTCAGGCGGCATCCTGATAAAGTCCGATCCGGCCGTCGATCGGAAATCCGGTGCCGGAACCTTTATCGGCTTCACCAACATTGACGTGAACATCGAACCGATCGCCCGCAGAAACTTCCTTGACGTCGATATCGCGGCCAACCCGCAATCGGTCGATTCCTATCTCCACTACATCGAAGTCGTCCTGCAGCGGACCATCGACGGTGCAGCGGCGCTCGGTTCGCTGCTGTCGCGCATCGACATGCAAACGACCTTCGCTCAAACGCTGATGGCGACGATCGACAAGGGGGTCGGGCGCCTGGTGGATGCCGACATGAACGAGACATCGACGCGGCTGAAGGCCTTGCAGTCGCAGGAGCAGCTCGGCATCCAGGCTTTGCAGATCGCCAACTCCGACGCTCAGAACATCCTGCAGCTCTTCCGCTGAGACAAGCCGCAGAGGTGGATTTGGAGGGCGCGATTAAGAGGGGAAAATATCGTCGGCTCTGCCGACCTGGCTTCGACTGACCCGGGAACTTAACCCAGCCGAGACTCCTCGGCTGTCACCTGCGTTACAGGCGTGTCGCAGCTTCTGCCTATTCTGGCGCCCGGGAGGACCTGAGCGGCGCAGTTCGTCGCCGCACAATTTAGGCCGCGACGTCCGGAAAAAACGGGGGCGCGGCCGGGTCAACGAGGATTAGACATGCGTAAACTTGCGACACTCTCTCTGGCAGCTTTGGTGACTGCGACGGTCGCCGTGGGCGGCGTTGCTCCGGCATTTGCCGGCGGAAGCTACTACAAGGGCGTATCGACAACGCCCATCAACGAAGGCCACAAGAGCGAGAAGTACAACCCTGAGGCCAAGGTCGTGAACCGCCCACCGCCGCGCAACGGCGCCTATTACAAGGGCATCATGCGCAAGTAATGCGGTATCCGTGGGGCGTGCGTGGTCAAGCGGCCTTTTTGCCCGTCG
The DNA here is from genome assembly GCF_001429005.1 of Ensifer sp. Root954. Taxonomy (NCBI): domain Bacteria; kingdom Pseudomonadati; phylum Pseudomonadota; class Alphaproteobacteria; order Hyphomicrobiales; family Rhizobiaceae; genus Ensifer; species Ensifer sp. Root954. The sequence continues at coordinate 46,458 of NZ_LMJM01000052.1, read as the reverse complement.
CGCTACCCGGCATAACCTGCGAAACAAACGAGGGCGCCAGCGGCGCCCTTTATATTTTAAAGCAGAACGTGGTTGAGGATGTCGCTTTCGCTGACCACTAGGTTCGGCAGGTGCCCCTTGCGAAGGTAGTGCTTGCGATCGCTGTCGGCCGTGACGAAGACGGCAGTGCGGGCAATTTCGTCCGGCGTGAGTTCCATTGTACCGGGAACGACGGCGATATGGGAGCGCAGGCCAAGGTCACGCAACAGCTCTTCGATCGCACCATGGTCTTCGACGCCGTGCAGCACCAGACGATCGATCTCGGCGACCGCGTTCGTGTGCCACATCACCGTCTGCAGGGCGACCATGAGCGGCAGAACGCCCTTTGATCGCTGCAGTTCGGGATGGTGTTCGAAGCCACCGAGCATCAGGCGGGTATAAAGCTCATAGGCGCGGATGTAGTCCTTCTTCGCGAGCCACATGCGCAGGGCGACCGTCATGCGCAGCATGGTGAAATCCCTCACCTGCGCATCGAGATAGGCACGGCGCTCCGGTGTTAGCCGCACGGCGCCGCGCTTGGCACCGGAATAGAGAAAATATTCAAGGCCGCCGCGGTAGCTGTCCCAGGCGGTGAGCACGTCGGCATGGCCGGCTTGCGGCCGGTCGCGCGCAATCTTCGAACGGGTGACCTGTCGGTAGAACGGCTTTCTCAGGAAGGCGACGGCGCCCTGCTCCAGAAAATGGGCGAGATAGGCGAAGGCCCAGTAGGCGAAGTTCCTGGGCACCCAGGCCGACCGTAGCGCCGACGCCCGGTAGATGCCGATTTCCGGAAACACGTGTCGCTCGCAGAGGAAGTCGAACACTTCCTCGGAAGCGCGCTTCTTGAACTTCGTATCCTTGTCGACGATGTAGAACGGCGGATCGTCGCGCTCCTCGACTTCGTCATGCGTGTACCAGGGCGCGTAGCAAGCGGTGACTTCCGGATTGAGATCCAGGTAGCGGATCGCCTCGCGCATGCCTTCGTTGATCAGGATGTCGTCGTCGGCGAGATAGAGCACATATTCGCCGGTCGCGCGGCTGAAGGCGCTGACGACGTTGGCGCCGGAACCGTAGTTCTCCGCCTGCCCGAGGTAGCGGATCGGCAGGCCCTTGGCGATGAAACGCTCGGCCACGTCGCGCGTGTCGTCCGTAGACGCGTTGTCGGAGATGATGATCTCGTACTTATAGGAGAATTGGTAAAGGTCGACGAAGTAGGCGAGCGACTTCTCGAGAAAGGCTGCGCGATTGTAGGTTGGAATGCAAATGCTCAGCTTAACCTGGCTCACGCGCCTCTCCATGGTGCTTTTCTCGCGCGGTTTCCAGTCTCTTCGGACGTTGCCGTTGCCCGCATCGCCAGCCTTGGCGCTGCCCGCACGGCGCAGGTGTTCCGCGCATACAGGGAACGCCCCCTGCACATTCCTTATTCCGCTTCGATCTTGTGTGAGCCTTGTCTTGGATAGGCGATGTCGGCCCCCTCACGACGCCGGTCGAGCGCAGTTAACGCTTTGTTAACCATGCTGGAGCACTCTCGGATCAGGCTCACGCCGCCCCTTGTGCGACGGACCGGAGCTGCCGGACGGGATACGCCGTCGCGTTCGTTCCGATGGAGCCGAGGTAAGGGTGTACGATATGGCAGAGCACATGATGAAAATGCTGATGAGCATCATGGCCGCGCTCTCGTTCGGCTCCCTGCTCTTTCTCGTGGCCATCCTCTAGGGCTCTCTGCCCTCAAGGCCACCGCGTCCTTCGACGCCTGTCAGGGATAAAGGTAGAATTCGTCCCAGCTCTCGTGCGGCACAAGCTCACCGATCTTGTATTCGAAGGACAGGACATCCAGGTGCTCGGCGTCGGTGCGGCACTTGAACTTCAGCTTGTACCATTCGCCCTTGCTGCGGAACACGGCGCCCGGCGCCTTCATCTTGTCTTCCTTCACGACCGGTTCGGCGAAAGTATAGGCAATCACCTTGTCCGGTTTGAAGCTCGACTTGTCGGCGTTGATGCGCTCCATCGCTTCGGTGTCGCAGCGCTGCTCCAGGCGGGTCTGGGGGTCGAGCTTCTCGAACTGACGTACCAGGGACTGATCCATCGCCAGCGCCGGGGAGAATGTGGCGGCGAAGACGAGCGGGTACGCGAGTAGCTTCATGCTTGACGGACTCCTGGGAACGGAAAGGACCAACCCGGCAAATCACTGCCGGGGGCGCGCCTGCGGTTTCAGTTAAGCTTTGTGGCCATTCCAAGGCATGCCCCGTATCCGCAACGGCAAACTACGCTTCCGATACGTCGATCCACTCGGCGCCGGTCAGCTCGGCGATGCGGGTCGGGCTGATGTGCACAGCCGCATTGGTGGCACCGGCGGCCGGCACGACGATGTCGTAGGCCTTGAGCGACAGGTCGCAATAGATGCTGTGCGGCTTGGCGAGACCGAAGGGGCAGACGCCGCCGACCGGGTGGCCGGTCTCGGCTTCCACCTCGTCGAAACCAAGCATGCGCGCCTTTGTGCCGAAGCGGGCCTTGTACTTCTTGTTGTCGAGGCGGGCGTCGCCACGCGTGACGATCAGGATCACGTCGTCGCCGACGCGAAGCGCCAGCGTCTTGGCGATCTGGGCCGGCTCGACGCCGTGGCCCTCGGCCGCAAGAGCAACCGTGGCGGTGCTTTGTTGTAGCTCGATGACGTCGATATCTGGGGCGTGCTGGGAGAAGAAGTCTTTGACGGAGGTCAGGCTCATGGCGAACAGTTCACGTTATTGAAAAGGCAAAGGGTGGCCGCCGCGGCGCAAGAAGCGCTATGGTCCTTCGTGCCGGGCGCGCAAATCTCTCAATCGTCGTTGGAAGCGTCAAGGTCTTCCGGGCGCAGACCTTCCTGCTGCGGTGGCAGGTAGCCGTGATTGGTGAACCAGTTTTCGAGGATCGCGATGATCGCCTGATCCCGTGTCTGCATTCCCGGGTGATCCGCAATGAACGACTTGAGCGCCGTTTCGATCTTGTCGGTGTAAAGAGCGTTCATGCTCGCCTCCGTCTGGCTATGTGCGATGTCCCGTCCAGCAGATCACAGTGCTACAGCCCCCTTCGCGCGTCCAGATGGAACGGCCGGGGATATTCCGGGCGCGAAGGGTACTGCCGCCGGCGATGGGTCAGGCCTGTTTGACGATGCGGATCAGCACCAAAAGGATGACGGCACCGATCGTCGCGTGCAGGATCGCGGAGAGAACGCCGGTGCCGAGGCTGATGCCGATCCGCGGGAAGAGGAAGCCGGCGATGAAGGCGCCGATGATGCCGACGACCATGTTGCCGATGAGTCCGAAGCCGAAACCTTTGACGATGAGGCCGGCGAGCCAGCCGGCGACCGCGCCGACGATCAGGAAGACGAAAATGCTTTCAATGCCCATGAACGGGTCCCTTTCCGATGAATCTCCAAGGGAAAGATAGATCAGGAATTGAAATCAGATAGGGGGCAATTTCATCGCGCAGCGATTTTTTGAGCTGTCGAGCGTGGGATGCGGCGCCGGGCCTCAAATGGCAGCCCGGCGCCGCTCGTTTCAGGGTCAGACGATACCGCCCCCGCCGCCGGCAACGGCCGGGCGCTCAGCCGCGACTTTCGCGCGGTAACCGCTCTTGCGATAGGCCGCGACAGGTGCGATTGCGCCGCCGCTTTCGAGCCGCGCCATCGCGAGAATAGGCTCGACGTCGGTGCGGAAGGCTACCTTCAGCGTCTCGCTCGCCTTCAGCGCGTCGTTGTCGTCCTGGTAGCCCGCGAGCGCCTGGCGGTCGACAATCAGCGCCTGGGCATAGGCGCGGCAGACCTCGGTGGCGCTCGTCATCAGGCTTTCGATCGGGTCGGTGACGTTGTGGCTCTGGTCGAGCATGTGCGCCGGCTGGAACCCCTTGGCCTTGCGGGTCTCCGCATCGACGAGTTCGTTGAAGACGAGGAACAGCCGGTAGGGATCGATCGAGCCCGTGTCGAGATCGTCGTCACCATACTTCGAATCGTTGAAGTGGAAGCCGCCGAGCTTGCCGAACTGGATGAGGCGGGCGACGATCATCTCGATGTTGACGTTCGGCGCATGGTGGCCAAGGTCGACGAGGCAGAAGGCCTTGGGGCCGAGCTCCTGGGCGATCAGGTAGTTGCTGCCCCAGTCCTGGACGACGGTCGAATAGAAGGCCGGCTCGAACATCTTGTGTTCGGTGTAAACGCGCCAGTCATCCGGCAGCGCCGCGTAGACCGATTTCATCGCGTCGAGATAACGCTCGAAAGCACGGGTGAAATTGCTTTGGCCGGGGAAGTTGGAGCCGTCGCCGACCCAGACCGTCAGCGCCTTGGACCCGAGCTGCCGGCCGATCTCGATGCATTCGAGATTGTGCTCCACCGCTTGGGCGCGCGTGGCGGCGTCGGCATGCGACAGCGAGCCGAACTTGTAGGAATGTTCCTGGCCCGGCGCGTCTGAGAAGGTGTTGGAGTTCATCGCATCGAAACCGAGGCCGAGCGACGTGCCCTTCTCTTTTAGTTCGGAAATGTCGCTCACCTTGTCCCAGGGGATATGCAGCGAGACGGTCGGTGTCGCCCGGGTCAGCTGCTGGATGACCGCGCAATCCTCGAGCTTGTCGAAGATGTTGCGCGGTTCGCCCTTGCCGGGGAAGCGGGCAAAGCGCGTGCCGCCGGTGCCGACACCCCAGGAAGGGACGGCAACACCGTAGGCGGCGACCTTCCGTTTGATCTCGTCGATCGCGATGCCGCGCCGGCTGAGCCTTTCGCCGAGGCTCTCATAATCCCGGCGAAGTGCGGTGAGCCGGCTTTCGTTCTCGGCTTCGACGGTCGCCTGGCTGATCATGGTGGTCGTCATGAAACTCTCCTCGATCAGCGGGTGAAGGACTGGGCGTTGCCCGCGTCGACATTGATGATGTTGCCGGTCGATTTCGCCGACATGTCGGAGGCGAGGAAATAGATCGCCTCGGCAATATCCTCGGGGAAGACGCTGAGCTTCAGCATCGAGCGCTCGCGATAATGCGCCTCGAGGTCGTCCACATCCATCTTGTAGGCGGCGGCGCGCTGTTCCTTCCACTCGCCGGTCCAGATCTTCGAGCCGCGCAACACCGCGTCGGGGTTCACGACGTTGACGCGGATCTGCGCGCCAGCCCCTTCGAGCGCCAGGCAGCGGGCGAGGTGGATTTCGGCCGCCTTGGCGGTGCAATAGGCAGATGCGCCGGGGGAGGCGGCAAGGCCGTTCTTGGAGGCGACGAAGACGACGTTGCCGCCGGCCTTCTGCTGGCGGAAGATGCGGAAGGCTTCACGCGAGACGAGGAAGTAGCCGGTCGTCAGGATGTCGATGTTCTTGGTCCAGAGCGCCAGCGTCGTGTCTTCGATCGCGGCCGACGAGGCGAGGCCGGCATTGGAGACCAGGATATCGAGGCCGCCGAAGGCGAGCAGAGCGTCGGCAAAACCGCCCTCGACCGCCGCTTCGCTGGTGACGTTCATGCTGACGGAGCGGACGAAATCCTTGCCGTAGCGCTTGGACAGTTCGCCTTCGGCCGCCGCAAGCGCGGTCTCATCGATATCGGCGAGCACGACGCAGGCGCCTTCCTGCATCAGCCGGTTGGCCGTCGCCTTGCCGATACCGCCGGCGCCGCCGGTAACGAGCGCGATGCGGCCGGCGAGGCTCTTCGGCTTCGGCATACGCTGCAGCTTTGCTTCCTCCAGCAGCCAGTATTCGATGTCGAAGGCTTCCTGTTCCGGCAGGCCGACATAGGTGGAAACGCCGGAGGCGCCGCGCATGACGTTGATGGCGTTGACGTAGAACTCGCCGGAGATGCGGGCGGTCGCCTTGTCCTTGGCAAAGGTGATCATACCGACGCCGGGCACGAGATAGACGACCGCGTTCGGGTCGCGCATGGCGGGGCTGTCTTCGTGCTTGCAGCGCTCGTAGTAGGCCGCATAGTCGGCGCGATAGGCGGCGATCGCTTCGGGCAGCGCTGCCAGCGTCTTGTCGACATCGGGACTGGCCGGATCGAAATCGACCACCAGCGGCCGGATCTTGGTGCGCAGGAAATGGTCGGGGCAGCTGGTGCCAAGAGCGGCCAGCGGCTTCAGATCCTTCGACGTGACGAAATCGAGCACGGCCTGGCTGTCGTCGAAATGGCCGACCTTCTTCTCGTCGGCGCTGATCAGCCCGCGGATGACCGGCATCAGCTTGCGGGCGACGTCGGCGCGGGCGGCCGCGTCGAGCGCCGGCTTCACCGCGCCGCCAAAAGCAGGCTTGGTGTTCTCGGCCTCGAACCAGGCGATCGCCTTGTTGATGATCTCGACCGTCGTCTCGTAGGCTTCTTTCGCCGTGTCGCCCCAGGTGAAGAGGCCATGGCTTTCAAGCACCACACCGCGTGCGCGCGGGTTTTCCAGGCAGAACTTTTCCAGCCACAGGCCGAGCTCGTAGCCCGGGCGCTTCCACGGCAGCCAGCCGATGTCGTCGCCGAAGATCTTTGCCGTCAGCTCGCGGCTGTTCTTGGCCGCGGCAATCGCGATGATTGCGTCGGGATGCATGTGGTCGACATGCTTCTTCGGCACGTAGGCATGCAGCGGCGTGTCGATCGAGGCGGCGCGTGGATTGAGGTTGAAAGTGCAGTGCGGCAGGTAGCCGACCATCTCGTCTTCGAACGCGACACCGCGATAAATCGACTTCAGCGCGTTGAGCTTGTCCATATAGAGAGTGGCAAAACCGTCGAGCTTGATCGTTCCGACGTCGCCGCCCGAACCCTTGACCCAGAGCACCTCGACCGTGCCGCCCCCAAGCGGATCCTTCTCCATCACCTTGGCCGAGGTGTTACCGCCGCCGTAGTTGGTGATGCGCTTGTCGGAGCCGAGCAGGTTGGAGCGATAGAGCAGGCGCTCGGATTCGCTCATGCCGGCAGCCTTTGCCTCGTCCCAAAGGTTTGCAAGTCGCGCACCCTGCTGCTTGTCGAGCATCTCGAATTTCCTCCCGGTCTGATATCGCGCGGCTTGGCGACCGCGCAGAGATGTGGTTGGCATCAGATCACAGGACTTGAGCGTTAAAGTCAATCAAAAACGATCAAGTTCGCGCATATTGCGCTGCACAATGAAAAAATATGATTGTTTATGATTGACAATGGTCGATCGTGATGGAAGCATGAACGCCATCGGAGGAACGCATGCACGAGAAAGAAAGACACCGGATCATTCAGTCGGCGGTTCAGGAAAAACCCGTCGTCACCGTCCAGGAGCTGGTCGATCTGACCGACAGTTCCGAGGCGACGATCCGGCGCGATATTGCAGCCCTCCACGTGCAGAAGAAGCTGCGACGGGTGCGCGGCGGCGCCGAGGCGATCAATCCGCCGCAATTCGTCGGCCTTGCCGGTCGTCCGTTCAAGGTCAACGAGGGCCTGCACGCCCGCGAAAAACAGGCGATCGCCAAGGAGGCGGTGGCGCTCTGCGAGGATGGCGAGCCGATCATCATCAATGGCGGCACCACGACCTTTCAGATGGTGCATTTCCTCAGCAATCGGCGAATGCAGGTTTTCACCAATTCCTTCCCGATCGCCGAGCATCTTTTGAAGCATTCGAAGAACACGGTGATGCTGTCGGGCGGCACGATCTACCGCGAGCAGAACATCATCCTCAGCCCCTTCGACAATGACGTGACGCGCAATTTCTATGCGCGCCGCATGTTCATGGGGGCACAGGGCTTAGGCCCGCTCGGCCTGATGGAGGCGGATCCGCTGTTGATCCAGGCGGAGCAGAAACTGATCGACCAGGCCGACGAACTCGTCGTGCTGGTGGACTCCTCGAAGTTTCACAAGCGGTCGAGCCTCATCCTTTGCGGGCTGAAGCGGATCGCCACTGTCATTACGGATTCGGGCATCGAGGACAGGCATGCCGCGATGCTTGAAAATGCCGGTGTGCGGCTGGTCGTTGCCAGCTCGAGAGCCGGCACAGATGCGGAGAACATGTCCTCGTCCGCCTGAGGGGTGGGCGAGGAGAGGGGAAGGTGACGCTCACGGCCGGAGGGGCCGGGGCATCGCCAATGGAGGAAATCGCGCCGGCGACGCTTGTCGCGTGCCGGTCATTGGGAGGAAATGAGCATGAAGATCCTGAAGTCACTGATGGTCACGGCCGCCGTTTCGCTGGCGCTGATGGCCAATGCCGCGCATGCGGAAAACAAGAAGATCGCGCTCGTGGTCAAGGCGCTCGGCATCGGCTTCTTCGAAGCCGCCAACAAGGGCGCGCAGGAAGCCGCCAAGGAGCTGGGCGACGTCGAGGTGATCTATACCGGCCCGACGACGACGACCGCCGAAGGCCAGATCGAGGTGATCAATTCGTTGATCGCCCAGAAGGTTGACGCCATCGCCGTTTCCGCCAACGACACCGACGCCCTCGTTCCGGCGCTGAAGAAGGCGATGGATCGCGGCATCAAGGTCATCTCCTGGGACTCAGGCGTCGCCAAGGATGGCCGCCTGATGCACCTGAACCCGTCGTCGAGCCCGCTGATCGGCAACATGATCATCAAGCTCGCCGCCGACAACCTGCCTGAGGGCGGCGATGTCGCGGTGCTTTCAGCAACGGCGACCTCGACCAACCAGAACACCTGGATCGCCGAGATGAAGAAGGTCCAGGGCAACTACAAGGGCATCAATGTCGTCGCGACCGTTTATGGTGACGACCTCGCCGACAAGTCCTATCGCGAAACGCAGGGCCTTATTCAGTCCTATCCGAACCTGAAGGCGATCATCGCGCCGACCTCGGTCGGTATCGTTGCCGCCGCCCAGGCCGTCACCGACGCCGGCAAGATCGGACAGATCAACGTCACCGGTCTCGGCCTTCCCTCGGAAATGGCCGGCCACGTGAAGTCGGGCGCCTCCAAGTCTTTCGCGATCTGGAACCCGATCGACCTCGGCTACTCCGCAACGATGGTCGCCTACGACCTGATCAACGGTGCCGAAGCCAAGCCGGGTGCTGAACTGAAGATGGGCCGCATGGGTGCCGTCAAGCTCGACGACAACAACGAAGGCGCGATGGCCGACCCGTTCGTCTACGATGCCAAGAATGTCGAGGAATTCGCCAAGATCTTCTGATCCGGCGAAAGCCCCTCATCCGCCTGCCGGTCCCTTCTCCCCGCTTGCGGGGAGAAGGGACAAGCGGCAACGGTTTGCCCCCCTTCCCGACGAGGAGGGAAGAGAGCGGCATGCCCGTGCCTTCTCACCGCATGCGGGGAGAAGGTTAGGGTGAGAGGCAAGCCGCGCGGGCGGATACGAGGGCATACGAGGCCCGAACGACTTCGCGTTAATCGAAACGACTGAATGGTGGACTGTCTCTTGCTGCAGGATACGCTCACATCGCGGATGAAGCCCGCCATTGCGCTCGAAGGGATCTCGAAGTCCTTTCCCGGGGTGAAGGCGCTCTCCGATGTTTCGCTGGCGCTCTATCCGGGGTCGGTGACCGCGCTGATCGGCGAAAACGGCGCCGGGAAATCGACGCTGGTGAAGATCCTGACCGGCATCTACCAACCGGACGAGGGCACGATCTCCGTCGGTGATCAGGAGGTTCATTTCCCGACGGCGCTGGCGGCCGCACGCGCCGGCGTCACCGCGATCCATCAGGAAACCGTGCTCTTCGATGAGCTCTCGGTCGCCGAGAACATTTTCCTCGGCCACGCCCCGCGCAATCGCTTCGGGCTGATCGACTGGAAGAAGCTCAATGCCGATGCGCGTGCCTTGCTTTCGCGCGCCGGTGCCGATCTCGATCCGACCATCCGCCTGCGCGATCTCGGTATCGCCAAGAAACATCTGGTCGCGATCGCCCGAGCGCTGTCGATCGATGCGCAGGTGGTGATCATGGACGAGCCCACGGCCGCCTTGTCGCACAAGGAAATCCACGAACTCTATGCCCTCGTCGAACGGCTGAAGGCAGACGGCAAGGCGATCCTGTTCATCAGCCACAAGTTCGATGAAATCTTCCGCATCGCCGACCGCTACACGGTGTTTCGCGACGGAACGATGGTCGACGAAGGGCTGATCGCCGATGTCAGCCAGGACGAACTGGTGCGCCTTATGGTTGGCCGCGCTGTCGGTTCGGTTTACCCGAAGAAGGACGTGGCGATCGGCGAACCGGTGCTCACGGTCTCCGGTTACCGCCACCCGACCGAGTTCGAGGACATCAACTTCGAGCTTCGCCGCGGCGAGATCCTCGGCTTCTACGGCCTGGTCGGCGCCGGCCGTTCCGAGTTCATGCAGTCGCTGATCGGCGTCACCCGGCCATCGGCCGGTGCTGTCCGGCTCGATGGCGAGGTGCTGGTGATCCGCAGCCCGTCCGAAGCGATCCGGGCTGGCATCGTCTATGTGCCCGAAGAGCGCGGCCGCCAGGGTGCGATTATCGGCCTGCCGATCTTTCAGAACGTCACGCTGCCGTCGTTGTCGCGCACCTCGCGCTCGGGCTTCCTGAAGCTTGCCAACGAGTTTGCGCTCGCCCGCGAATATACCACGCGCCTCGACCTGCGCGCCGCCTCGCTCGATCAGGATGTCGGCACGCTTTCGGGCGGCAACCAGCAGAAGGTCGTTATCGCCAAGTGGCTGGCGACGAAGCCGAAGGTGATCATTCTCGACGAGCCGACCAAAGGCATCGACATCGGTTCCAAGGCCGCCGTGCACGCCTTTATGAGCGAGTTGGCGGCACAGGGCCTGAGCGTCATCATGGTCTCCTCGGAAATCCCGGAGATCATGGGCATGTCCGACCGCGTCATCGTGATGCGCGAGGGGCGGATCGCCGGGCGCTTCGAGCGCGCCGAACTGACGGCGGAAAAGCTGGTGCGTGCCGCAGCCGGCATTCAGGAGGCCGCGTGATGTCAAACATCCTCAGGAATCGCGAACTGCTGCTGGTCGGCGCGATCGCCGTGCTGCTGGCGCTGATCACCTGGCGTTTCCCGCCCTTCGTCGCGCCCGCGAACCTCGGGCGCGTCTACAACGACACGTCGATCCTGATCATTCTGGCGCTTGGCCAGATGGCGGTGATCCTGACGCGCTGCATCGATCTTTCGATGGCCGCCAACCTCGCGCTCTCGGGCATGGTGGCGGCGATGCTGAACGCCGCCTTTCCAGGCCTGCCGATCCCGCTGATCATCCTTGCGGCAGTTGCGCTCGGCACTTTGCTCGGCATGATCAACGGCGCGCTCGTCTGGAAGCTCGACATTCCGCCGATCGTCGTAACCCTCGGCACGCTCACCATCTATCGCGGCCTGATCTTTCTCTTGAGCGGCGGCAAGTGGATCAATGCGCACCAGATGAGCGACGCCTTCAAGGCATTGCCGCGCGACGAGCTCTTTGGTTTCCCGGTTCTCTCCTGGCTCTCGCTGGTGATGATCGCGCTCGTTTTCCTGCTGATGAGCCGCACGGCGCTCGGACGCGCCTTTTATGCGGTCGGCGGCAATCCGCACGCGGCGGTCTATACCGGCATCGATGTCGGCCGCACCCGCTTCTCGGCCTATTGCATATCCGGCGCGCTTGCCGGGCTCTCGGGCTATCTTTGGGTGTCGCGTTATGCCGTCGCCTATGTTGACATCGCCGCCGGCTTCGAACTCGACATCATCGCAGCTTGTGTGATCGGCGGCATATCGATCGCCGGCGGCATCGGCACGGTAGCAGGCGCGGTGCTCGGTGCGCTGTTCCTTGGCGTGATCAAGAACGCATTGCCGGTCGTCAATATCTCGCCCTTCGCCCAATTGGCGATTTCGGGCTTGGTCATCATTGTCGCTGTTGCCGTCAACGCCCGCGCCGAGCGGCGTAAGGGCCGCGTCATCTTGAGAAAGGCGGAGGCTGTCTGATGGCCGAGACCCACCTTACCCCACGACATATCCCCGATCGGCTGGAAGGCCGCGGCGCGCGCCTGCTGAAGAGCTGGGAAAGCCTGCTGCTTGTCGTCGCCTGCCTCATCTTTCTCGGCAACTCGCTGGCCTCGCCCTACTTCCTCGACCCGTGGAACCTCTCGGACGCGACCTTCAACTTCACCGAAAAGGCGATGATTGCCTTCGCCATGGCGCTGGTGATCATTTCCGGCGAGATCGATCTGTCGGTGGCCTCGATCATCGCGCTCGCCTCGACGGCGATGGGCTATGCCGTGCAACTTGGCTTCGACACGCCGGCGCTGGTGGTGATCGGTCTCTCTGTCGGGCTTCTTTGCGGTGCGATCAACGGCCTCTTGATCACCGGTCTCGGGTTGCCCTCGATCGTGGTGACCATCGGCACCATGAGCCTCTTCCGCGGTCTCTCCTTCATCATTCTCGGCGACCAGGCTTTCACCGGTTATCCCGACAGCTTCTCGTGGTTCGGCCAAGGCTATGTCTGGTGGGTGTTCTCCTTCGAGTTCACGCTCTTCGTTTCCCTCGCGGTCGTCTACGGCGTCGTCTTGCACAAGACAAATTTCGGCCGCGCGGTCTATGCCATCGGCAACAATCAGACGGCGGCGCTCTTCTCCGGCATCCGCGTTGCGCGCATCAAATTCATCCTCTTCCTCCTGACCGGGTTGATGGCCGGGCTTGCCTCGATCTGCCTGACCTCGCGCCTCGGCTCGACGCGCCCGTCGATCGCGCTCGGCTGGGAGCTGGAGGTGGTAACGATGGTGGTACTCGGCGGCGTCAACATTCTCGGTGGCTCCGGCACCATCCCGGGCGTCGTGCTGGCCGCCCTGATCATGGGCATGGTGACCTTCGGTTTCGGCCTGCTCAACGTGCCGGGCATCGTCATGTCGATCTTCATCGGCCTGCTGCTGATCTCGGTGATCGCGCTCCCCATTCTCTGGCGGCGCGCCCGTCAGCGTCTCGCACATTGAGGATCCGATGGAAAAATACGCGTTCCGCATGCGCCTGAACCCAGGCATGGCCGCCGAATACAGGGCACGGCACGATGCCATCTGGCCGGAACTGGCCACCCTGCTGAAGGAGGCCGGCGTCTCCGACTACTCCATCCATCTGGACGAGGAGACCAGTCTGCTTTTCGGTGTGCTCTGGCGGACTGACGATCACCGCATGGCCGACCTGCCGTCCCATCCCATCATGCAGAAATGGTGGGCCTATATGGCCGATATCATGGAAACCCATGGCGATAACGAACCGGTGGCGGTGCCGCTGACGACCGTTTTCCATTTGGACTGATAAGATGCGGGTTGTTGGCGTTATCGATATCGGCAAGACCAATGCCAAGGTCGCAGCCGTTGATCTCGACCGTTTCGAGGAGATCGCCGTCCGCAAGACGGCGAATGCGGTGCTGACTGATGGTCCTTATCCGCATTTCGATGTCGAGCGGCTCTGGGCCTTCCTGCTCGAAAGCCTCGCGTCACTCCATGCCGAACACGTCTTCGAGGCGATCTCGATCACCACCCACGGCGCGACCGCCGTCGTGCTCGACGCATCAGGCAACCTGGCGCTTCCGGTGTTGGACTATGAGCACGCCGGTCCCGACAGCCTCGCCGCCGAGTATGATAATGTCAGGCCGCCCTTTTCCGAGACCGGCTCCGCGCGCCTGCCGATGGGCCTCAATGTCGGCGCCCAGCTCTATTGGCAGCAGAAGACCTTTCCCGACGACTTCGCTAGGGTCGCCTCGGTCCTCACCTATGCGCAATATTGGACCTATCGACTGACAGGTACGCTCTGTAACGAGCTGACCTCGCTCGGCTGCCACACGGATCTCTGGAACCCACGGGCAGGGACATTCTCGTCTCTTGTCGAAAGCCAGGGCTGGACGCCCCTCTTCGCACCGGTGTTGAAGGCGAGCGATATCGCCGGAACGCTACTGCCAGAGCTTTGTTCGGCAACGGGCATTGCATCAGGGACCCCCGTCTATTGCGGCATTCACGATTCCAACGCCTCGCTGCTGCCGCATCTCCTGACACGTACCTCGCCCTTCTCGGTGGTCTCAACCGGCACCTGGGTGGTGATGCTTGCGGTCGGTGCCGAGGCGAAGATGCTCGATGAACACCGCGACACGCTGATCAACGTCAACGCGCTTGGCGATCCCGTACCCTCCGCCCGCTTCATGGGCGGCCGCGCCTTCCAGCTTCTGTTGGGGGAGGGGGCGCCCCCTGTGTCGCCGCAAACGGAAGAGGCCGTGGCCGGGGCCGGCCACATGCTGCTGCCGTCCATTCCCGAGGGATCCGGTCCCTTTCCGGCCGCAAAAGCGATCTGGACGACGGACGAACGGGAGCTTGGCCCCGCCGAACGCTTTGTCGTCGTCTCGTTCCATCTGGCGCTGATGACAGCCACCTGTCTCGACCTGATCGGCGCGCGCGGCGATATCGTCGTCGAAGGGCCCTTTGCTTCCAACAGGACCTATCTGCGCATGCTCGCCGCAGCGACGGGCCGGCCGGTCTTTGCCGATCCCCACAATATCACGGGTACGAGCCTCGGTGCTGCGTGTCTGGTTAAGGGATCCGCGGTCAGGACCGGGGTCGAGCCGCTTGCGGGCGAGATCGCGGAGAGCCTCGCCGCCTATGCGCAGGCATGGCAAAAGGCGACGCAGGACCATGTGTGCAAAGAAAAGCGGCCGTAGAACATCCGTCCCCGGCCGCAGAGATGCCTGGTTGTGTCAGTAAGAGACGGGTTAAAGCCCGATCAAAACACAGAGCTGCGCTTTGCCGACCGGTTGTGCTCGATGTTGAGCACGATCGATACTGCCATCATTGTCAGGATTGCTGTGAGTGCGGCGCCAATGCCAAGAACAATCATTGTTCGGTTCCTGTAAGCGCATCGTCATGATGTCGCTTTGCGTGATGCGAAGGTTTCTTCGCGCATGCAGCGCCCACTTCACTTTCGCTTCGATACGCGAGCGCAAGTCGAAGTACAATTCTAAACTCTTGTGATTGAGAACCTGTTGGTTTCAGGCGTGTTTATTACAGTTTTGTTGCAGCGCAAAAATGGCGCCTGAAAACACCCTGTGAATTTTAGTGATTCCGATTAGAGGCGAGCGACCGTTAACCTTCAAGCAAGGAATTAACCATAAACATGGTCCCACACGTCGGAATGGGATAATTCACAAGTCTCCTCAAGGCATGATGCCGCCCCGCCGTACCGGTTCCGGTCCGGTATCCATTCTTCACCGAATTTACTTGCGGGATGAACGACAGCAGACGCTTTTCGGCGGAGGCTGATCTCATCGATGTGGCGTGCACGTCCGGTGGACCGTGGCTCTCCCTGATGCTCCGCAGGCAAGTTCCGAACGTGCAGCACCGGGGATCAGCGTTGAGGCAGGAAGCATCGTCAGAACAGGCAAAAAAGGGCCAGGCAGGCAGCCTGCTGGAGCGCCTGCGCTTTGCCGGGCTCGACGACGAGAGCTGCAACCGCGTCCGCGATCACAGGCAAAAGCTTTCTCCCCGGATTGATCAGGCGCTTCGCGACCTCTTCCAGCGCCTCCAGACCTATCCCGACGCCGCCCGCCATTTCGACAGCGACCGCCAGATCGACCGCCTTCAGGATCTTCAGTCGTCGCACTGGAACGTGCTGACCGACGCACGCTTTGACGGGCTTTATGCCGAGCGCATCAAGGTGCTCGCAGACACCGCAAGCCGCATGGGCCTCGACCCGCGCTGGCAGATGGCGAGCCATGCCGTCGTGCTCGAACATCTCATCGTCGGACTGATCGAAGACGCCTGGCCGCGATCCTTCCTGCCGATGGGCAAGGCGCGCCGCCGCGAACTTTGCGACCTCGTCGCCGCTCTGGTGCGCACGACCTTCGTCGACAGCGAGATCGGCGTTTCGCTCCGCTTCAACGCCCTCCGCCAACAGCACCAGCGGCAGCTCGCCGAGCAGCGCAGCGCCGACGAGCTGGAGGTCAAGGCGCTCTTCGGCGACTTTGCCGAAGGCGTGAGCCAGGGTGATCTCGGCGCGCGGTTGCCGGAAACGGCGGTCGAAGCCTATCAGCCGATCGTGGCGAGCTTGAACGCGGCACTCGAACAGATCCAGCAAAGTCTTCAGGCCTCCGATCAGCGCAGCCAGGCTGCCGGGGTACTGGTCGACCGCATGCGCGACGGCGCGACAGCCTTCACGGACAAGGCGAGCGCTGAAGCCGACGCGCTTTCCGGGCAGCTTGCCGTGCTCTCCGACATGGCCGGACGCATGGCGACCGGTTCGGGCCGGATCAGCGCCACGGAAACGAAGGCCAACGAGACCCGCATTGCCGTCGAGCGCAGCGGCGAGATCGCCGGCCAGGCGATTTCCGCCATGGCCGACATCGAGGCGTCGGCCGAAAAGATCGGCCAGATCATCGGCGTCATCGACGAGATCGCCTTCCAGACCAATCTTTTGGCGCTCAACGCCGGCATCGAAGCGGCGCGCGCCGGCGACAGCGGTCGCGGTTTTGCCGTCGTCGCCCAGGAAGTGCGTGCGCTGGCACAGCGCTCCGGCGAAGCGGCGCGCGAAATCAAGCAGCTCGTTTCCGGCACCAAGGCGCAGGTCGAGACCGGCGTCGAGATTGTCGGCCGCACCCAGGACGCGATCAGCAGCATCGTCGAGCAGGTCACGTCGATCAATTCCGCCGTCTCCGGCATCGCCCGCGAGGCGGAGCAGCAGGTCGGCGACCTCCGCGGCGTCGCGACCGAGATCGGCACGATCTCCAGGGGTGTCGAGGCAAGTGCCGCGCTGGCCGGCGATACCGTCCGTTCGTCGGACGATCTTCATACGGTCATCGTCGAGCTCGGCGAGACCATCCGCCAGTTCCGCCTGGAGCGTCGCCATCCGGCCGCATCGGCGCGCGCCGGCCGCGAGCCCTTCCGTCACACATCCGCCGTCGTTGCCGAAGAGCCGGCCGCAGCGTTGTTTGACGACGGGCTGCAGCGGCAGCTCGCCGGTTGGCAGCGCTGATATCAAGGGCAGTAGAGAGTTAGCAGTCGAGGAAGACAGGAATGGCCAGCAAGAAGACCGCCCAGAAGACGCTTAGCCTCGCTCCGGTTTTGGACCTGAATGAGGCAACGGCACTGCACGAGAAGCTGCTCGCGCTCAAGGGCAGCGATATCGTGATCGACGCTTCCGCGGTCGAGCGGGTCGGGACGCTTTGTGTCCAGGTGCTGATGGCCGGCGCCAAGACCTGGGAAGAGGAACATTTGTCTTTCACCTTCAGCAAGGTGTCGGACGCTTTCGAGAAAACGACACAGCTCATCGGGGTCGAGATCGACCACCTGATGGCAAAGGAGATTTGAGAAAATGAAGAAGCGAGTTCTGACGGTCGACGACTCCCGGACGATCCGAAACATGCTGCTGGTTACGCTGAACAATGCCGGTTTCGAAACGATTCAGGCCGAGGACGGCGTCGAGGGTCTTGAGGTCCTGGAAGAAGCCAATCCGGACGTGATCGTCACCGACATCAACATGCCACGTCTCGACGGCTTCGGCTTCATCGAAGGCGTGCGCAAGAACGATCGCTACCGCGCCATTCCGATCCTGGTACTGACCACCGAAAGCGACGCGGAGAAGAAGAACCGCGCGCGTCAGGCGGGTGCAACCGGCTGGATCGTCAAGCCGTTCGACCCGACCAAACTCATCGATGCAATCGAGCGCGTAACGGCCTGAAGTCCGGGGATAGCCTCCAATGGATATGAACGAAATCAAAGAGATCTTCTTCCAGGAATGCGAGGAACAACTCGCCGAACTGGAATCGGGTCTGCTGAAGCTCAATGATGGCGACCGCGACCCGGAAACGGTCAATGCCGTTTTCCGTGCGGTGCACTCCATCAAGGGTGGCGCCGGCGCCTTCGGGCTGGACGACCTCGTCTCCTTCGCGCACGTGTTCGAGACGACCCTTGATTGCGTTCGTTCCAATAGGCTCGATCCCGGACCGGAAGTTCTGAAGGTGATGCTGAAGTCGGCCGACGTACTCGCCGACCTCACCAACGCTGCGCGCGATGGCGGCGGCGTCGACGAGGCGCGCAGCCGCCAGCTGATCAAGGAACTCGAGGCGCTCGCAAACGGCGAAGTTCCACAGGCGTCGGCAGCGCCGGCCGAACCGGTTGCCAAGCCCGTCGCTGCCGTGGCTCCGCCGCCGGTCAACGACGAAGGCTTCCAGCCGGTCGCCTTCTCCTTCGATGACTTCGACGCGGCTGAAGAGCCGCCGCTGATGGAAATGCCCACATATGAGATCGTCTTCAAGCCGAAGTCCGATCTCTACGCCAAGGGCAACGAGGCAACGCTGCTTCTGCGCGACCTCTCGCGCCTTGGCGAGATGAGCATCCATTGCGACATGGGCGCACTGCCGACGCTCGATCGGCTGAGCCCGGAGAGCGCCTATTTCTTCTGGAAGATCTCGCTCAAGACCGACAAGGGCGAGGACGCGATCCGCACGGTTTTCGAATTCGCCGAGTGGGATTGCGACCTGGAGATTTCGCTGGTCGAAGACGAGGCGACGCAGTCGGGCGAAGAGCTGCCGATGCAGCCCGTTCCCTTCGACCTGTCGATCCTTGACGACGAACCGGCGGTATCGGTCGGTGTCGTCGAGGAAGAAGAACAGCTTGCCTCCCAGCAGCAGGATCGCGACGCCGCGGTTTCAGCCGCCGGCACGGCCAGCAACGTGCTGCAGATGGCGCAGTCCGCCGCCCGCGCACCGGCTGAGAAGGCAGCTCCCGCGGCCAGCGCCGCCGCCCAGAGCGCTGCCGCCCAGCAGGCCGCCGCGTCGGCTGCAACGCCGACCATTCGCGTCGATCTCGATCGCGTCGACCGCCTGATCAACCTTGTCGGCGAACTCGTGATCAACCAGGCGATGCTCTCGCAGAGCGTCGTCGAGAACGACACCAACGGCACGTCCTCGATCAACATGGGCCTCGAAGAGCTGCAGCAGCTCACCCGCGAGATCCAGGATTCGGTGATGGCGATCCGCGCCCAGCCGGTGAAGCCTGTCTTCCAGCGCATGTCGCGTATCGTTCGCGAAATCGCCGACATGACCGGCAAGTCGGTCCGCCTGATCACCGAAGGCGAGAACACCGAAGTCGACAAGACCGTCATCGACAAGCTCGCCGAGCCGCTGACCCATATGATCCGCAACGCGGTCGACCACGGCCTCGAAACGCCGGAGAAGCGCCTTGCCGCCGGCAAGAGCGCCGAAGGCACTGTGCGCCTGACGGCGAAGCACCGTTCCGGCCGCATCGTCATCGAGCTTGCCGACGACGGTGCCGGCATCAACCGTGAGAAGGTGCGCCAGAAGGCGATCGACAACGACCTGATTGCCGCTGACGCCAACCTCTCGGACGAAGAGATCGACAACCTGATCTTCCACGCCGGCTTCTCGACGGCCGACAAGATCTCTGACATCTCCGGCCGCGGCGTCGGCATGGACGTGGTCAAGCGCTCGATCCAGGCGCTCGGCGGCCGCATCAACATCTCCTCGAAGCCGGGCCACGGCTCGGTCTTCACCATGAGCCTGCCGCTGACGCTCGCCGTGCTCGACGGCATGGTGGTCACCGTCGCCAACCAGACACTGGTGGTGCCGCTGACGGCAATCGTCGAAACGCTGCAGCCGGAAGCCGCAGCGATCCATTCCTTCGGTTCCAACCAGCGGCTGATCTCGATCCGCAACTCCTTCTGCCCGCTCGTCGACGTCGGCCGGATCCTGAATTTCCGTGCCATCCAGGCGAACCCGGTCGAAGGCGTCGCCCTGCTCGTCGAATCGGAAGGTGGCGGCCAGCGCGCCCTGATGGTCGATGCGATCCAGGGCCAGCGCCAGGTGGTGATCAAGAGCCTCGAGGCCAACTACACCCACGTGCCGGGCATCGCCGCGGCGACCATTCTCGGCGACGGCCGCGTGGCGCTCATCCTCGATGTCGACGCGATCGTCGCCGCCTCGCGCGGGCATTCGCTGAAACCTGAAATGTCACTGGCTGCAGTCGGATAATGACAATGACCTATGCCGCAAAAAATCTGACCACGGACGGACGGGAGCTGATCGCTTTCCGCGTCGGTGATCAGGAATTCTGCGTAAACATCATGCAGGTGCGCGAGATCCGTGGCTGGACGCCTGCGACATCCATGCCGCATGCGCCATCCTATGTGCTCGGTGTCATCAACCTTCGCGGTGCGGTGCTGCCGATCGTCGATCTCTCGGCCCGGCTCGGCATGACGCCGGCCGACCCGACCGTGCGTCACGTCATCATCGTTGCGCAGGTCAAGAGCCAGGTCGTCGGCCTTCTGGTCGACGCCGTCTCCGACATCCTGACGATTACAGACGACAAGATCCAGCCGACGCCGGATGTCATCTCGTCGGAGTTCGAAAAGAGCTTCGCGCGCGGTGTGCTTGCGATCGAAGGCCGGATGATCTGTCTCATTGAACTCGAAGCGATCTTCCCGCAGGAAGAAAGGGAAGCCGCATGAGAAGTCAGCCCATCGCTGAACAGAAACTGTCGCCGGACGAGTGCCTGGCGAGCGGCGAGTATCCGTTGACCCGCCGCGATCTTACCGAGATCGCTGCGATGATCTATGCGGATGCCGGCATCTATCTCAACGAGACCAAGGCGTCGCTTGTTTATTCGCGGCTGTCGAAGCATATCCGCAATCTCGGGCTCAAGGGCTTCCGCGAATATTGCCAGCTGGTCGCTTCGCCCGCCGGTGCGGCTGCGCGGCGCGACATGCTTTCGCATCTAACCACCAACTTCACGCGGTTCTTCCGCGAGAACCATCACTTCGAGCACCTGAAGACCGACGTGCTGCCGGAGCTCATCGCGCGCGCTAAGGCCGGCGGCCGGGTGCGCATCTGGTCGGCCGCCTGCTCGGACGGCCAGGAGCCCTATTCGATTGCGCTGACGGTCCTGTCGCTGCTGCCGAATGCGGCCGACTACGACTTCCGGATCCTGGCAACCGACATCGACCCGAAGATCCTGGCGCTCGCCCGCGCCGGTACCTACGACGCAACCGCGCTCGAAACCGTCAATCCGGCCATGCGCAAGCAATATTTCTCCGAGGTCAACAGCGGCGGCCGCTTCAAGTGGCAGGTCGACGATCGGGTCAAGCGGCTGATCACCTTCAACGAACTGAACCTGATGGCGCAATGGCCGTTCAAGGGGCCGTTCGACGTTATCTTCTGCCGCAACGTCGTCATCTATTTCGACGAGCCGACGCAGATGAAGATCTGGTCGCGCTTCGCCGGCATGCTGAACACCGACGGTCACCTTTACATCGGCCATTCCGAACGGGTGTCCGGTGACGCGAAGGCGCACTTCGACAACATCGGCATCACCACCTACCGCCACACCGGCAAATTTCATGGAGGACGGGCATGACCACTCCCGCTCGCGTTCTCGTCGTTGACGACTCCGCCACAATGCGTGGCCTGATTACAGCCGTGCTCAACGCGGATCCAGACGTGACCGTCGTCGGCCAGGCGGCCGACGCCATGGAAGCGCGCCAGGCGATCAAGCAACTCGATCCCGATGTCGTCACCCTCGACATCGAAATGCCGAACATGAACGGCCTCGAATTCCTCGACAAGATCATGCGGCTGCGGCCAATGCCGGTCATCATGGTCTCGACGCTTACCCACAAGGGCGCTGAAGCCACGATCGCAGCACTCGAGATCGGCGCCTTCGATTGTGTCGGCAAGCCGCATCCGGGCGATCCCCATCCCTTTGCCGGCCTCGTCGACAAGGTAAAGGCGGCCGCCCGCTCGCAGCGCAAGTTCATCATCACCGGCAATAAGGTCGCGGCGCCGGCTCCAGCCAATGCGAATACGGCGTCTGAGTACCGGGCCGGCCGCAAGATCATCGCCATCGGCGCCTCGACAGGCGGCGTTGAAGCCCTGATCACGGTGCTGCAGAAGTTCCCGGCCAATTGCCCGCCGACGGTCATCACGCAGCACATGCCGCACACCTTCACCAAGAGCTTCGCGGAGCGGCTGAACCGTCTCTGCGCGCCGGCGGTGCAGGAGGCGACGGACGGCGCGCGGCTCGAAATCGGCAAGGTCTACCTGGCGCCCGGTGGCGAGCGCCATCTGCAGGTCGCCAACCCGACGGCACCCTGCTGCCGCCTGGTCGACCGCGACCCGGTCAACGGGCATCGGCCTTCGGTCGACGTGCTGTTCGATTCGGTCGCCGAGCTTGCCGGACGCAATGCGATCGGTGTCATTCTGACCGGCATGGGGCGCGACGGCGCCTCCGGTCTCCTGAAAATGCGGCATGCCGGAGCAAAGACCTTCGGCCAGAACGAAAAGACATGTGTCGTCTACGGCATGCCGAGAGTCGCCTATGAATTGGGCGCCGTTGAAACCCAGCTCCCCCTCGGATCCATCGGGGAGGAGGTCCTGAAAGCAGCGGCGCTCCGCAAGGAAGGAAGCGAATAATGTCCATCGCCGAAAAAATCAAAGTTCTGATCGTCGACGATCAGGTGACGAGCCGCCTGCTCCTGGGTGACGCCCTGCAGCAGCTCGGCTTCAAGCAGATCACCGCCGCCGGTGACGGGGAGCAGGGCATGAAGATCATGGCTCAGAACCCGCACCACCTCGTGATCTCCGACTTCAACATGCCGAAGATGGACGGGCTCGGCCTGCTGCAGGCTGTCCGCTCCAACCCGGCGACCAAGAAGGCGGCCTTCATCATCCTGACGGCCCAGGGCGACCGTGCCCTGGTTCAGAAGGCAGCGGCCCTCGGTGCCAACAACGTTCTGGCCAAGCCCTTCACCATCGAAAAGATGAAGGCTGCGATCGAAGCCGTATTCGGGGCGCTCAAATGAACATGGAAGCCGCCGGCAAGCGCGTGCATGTCATCCAGGGTGAGTACAAGGTCTTCAACGATCCGAACATCGTGCTGTCGACCATTCTCGGTTCCTGTGTGGCAGCCTGCATGCGCGATCCCGTGGCCGGCGTCGGCGGCATGAATCACTTCCTGCTGCCAGGTTCCGCGACGTCGCCCATGTCCGGCGGCGACGCGACCCGCTACGGGGTCCACCTCATGGAATTGCTCATCAACGGTCTCTTGAAACAGGGCGCCCGGCGAGATCGTCTCGAAGCCAAGATCTTCGGCGGCGCCAAGACGATCGCGCGGTTTTCCAATGTCGGCGAACAGAACGCCGCCTTCGCGCGCCAGTTCCTGCTCGACGAGGGCATCCGCATCGTCGGCGAGAGCACCGGCGGCGAGCACGGCCGCAAGCTCGAATACTGGCCGTCGTCTGGCCGCGCCCGGCAATACGCCCTGACCGGCGTCGAGACGCAGCGCACGGTGCAACTGGAGGAACGCCCGATCGTCGCGCCGAAGCCGGCCGAAAGCTCCATCGAATTCTTCTGATCCTGCGAGGCAGGCGCCTCGCAGGCCTGAAATACGACTTCTACCGCAGCCCCGAGCCACGTGAGACATACACATGCAGACCGACTACCTGGGCCACATGCCGCACGTGGAAGAAGCGCTCCCCGAAGTGCTGATGCGCATCGTTACCGAATTGCATGACGTCGCCTATCTGATCGAGCGGATCGAGCCGCAACTGGCCGGTGACCACGGCGCCGATGCGCTTGCCAATCCCGACAAGATGATGGTGCTGCAGGGCATTGACCTTGCCGTGCAGAAGACCCGCGGGCTGGCCGAGTTCATCGACACGATTACCGCATCGATCCCGGACGCCTGGATGGTCGACGTCACCACGGCCGTCAATCTGGTAAAGCTTGCCGATATGAAAAAGGCACTTGGCAACGGCATGTTGCGCCACGGCCACTCCCAACCGCTGACGAAGGCGGCCGGTGATTTCGAAGCGTTCTGACGCTGCTAGAGAGCCTCGCAGGACGCGGGTTCAAGAAATATCCATTTAAAATCAATGACTTGCTGTACAGAATTCTGACGCGGCCGCGACTGTGTGCGCAGGTTTGGCTTCGTCCGACGGTCCGTTTCGCCCCAGTGGATAAGTTTTGCGGCGGCACCTCCGCCGCTTCGGTCGGGCGCATCAAGCCAAGTTCGCGCAAGTTTCGTTTCCTACGGTCCGGATCGGGACTGGTGGATTCGCGCGCATTGGAAGTCGATACTCGGCATGTCGATACCCAGAAAACCCGAATGTTGGAACTGCGCAGGGCGCTCGGCCGATGATCGGCCCGTTGACCTTGCGATACTGGGTGCGGAAACAGAATGAGTCTGTTGGATCAACTCTCGACGTTCACGAAGAACCTGAGCAGTCTCGGGCAAGGCAAGCTGATCGCGTTGGCGGCAGCTGGCATTGTCGCGGTCGGCATGGTGCTCGGGGCCGGAATTTACGTCAACAGACCCTCGTTCGAGACGCTCTATGTCGGGCTCGAACGCAGCGATGTCACTCAGATCAGCATCGCGCTGGCCGAGGCCAACATCGACTTCAATGTCGGGGCTGACGGCGCCAGTCTGCAGGTTCCCGTTGGCATGACCAGCAAGGCGCGCCTGCTGCTCGCCGAGCGTGGCCTGCCGAGCAGCGCCAATGCCGGTTATGAACTCTTCGACAATGTCGGCTCGCTCGGCCTCACCTCCTTCATGCAGGAAGTGACCCGCGTGCGTGCCCTCGAAGGCGAAATCGGCCGCACCATCCAGCAGATTTCCGGTATCGCCGCCGCCCGCGTCCACATCGTGATGCCGGAGCGCGGCAGCTTCCGCAAGGCAGACCAGAACCCCACCGCCTCGGTCATGATTCGCGCCAGCGCCACGGTCGGCCGCAGCGCCGCCGCTTCGATCCGTCATCTCGTCGCCTCGTCCGTACCGGGGCTCGACGTCGATGACGTGACCGTGCTCGATTCGACCGGGCAGCTTCTCGCATCGGGCGACGATCCAGCCAACAGCGCCCTCAACCAGTCGCTCGGCGTCGTCCAGAACGTCCAGACCGAGCTTGAGAAGAAAATCGACAACGCGCTCGCTCCGTTCCTCGGCATGGACAACTTCCGTTCGAGCGTCACGGCACGTCTGAACACCGACACGCAGCAGATCCAGGAAACGGTGTTCGATCCCGAATCGCGGGTCGAACGCTCTACCCGCGTGACCAAGGAAGAGCAGAAGTCCAGCCAACAGCAACCGGACAATGCAGCGACGGTGCAGCAGAACATTCCTCAGGCCGCCCCGAAGGGCGGTGCCGGCCCGCAGTCGAGCGACCAGGCCGAGAAGAAGGAAGAGCAGACCAACTACGAGATCAACAGCAAGACGATCGCCACCGTCAAGAACAGCTATACGGTCGAGCGGCTCTCCGTTGCCGTTGTCGTCAACCGCGGCCGCCTGGCAGCGATGGTCGGCGAACCGGCCGATCAGGCCAAGATCGACGCCTATCTCGCTGACATGCAGAAGATCGTCGCTTCGGCTGCCGGCCTCGATACCAACCGCGGCGACGTCGTGACCCTGACCGCCATGGACTTCGTCGAGACGCAGCTGCTCGACCAGGCGGTTGCCGGTCCGGGTGTGATGGAGACGCTCACTCGCAATCTCGGCGGTATCATCAACGCGCTCGCCTTCATCGTCGTCGCCTTCCTGGTGGTCTGGATGGGCATGCGGCCCCTGGCACGCCAGCTCGGTCTCGGTGGCGGTGCCGGTCAGATCCAGGGCGAAGCAGCCGGCCTCGAACTGCCCGACTTCTCTCCGGCCAATGCCGGAGCCGGTGGCGCGCTCATGGACGGTTTCGGCTCGGACTTCGGCTTCGACAGCACCGACGACCTGCTCAGCATGGGCGACGACAGCGGCGGCTTCAACCGCCGCGTCAAGGAAGGGCCGGAACGGCGCCTGGCCCGCATGGTCGAGATCAGCGAAGAGCGCGCGGCGAAGATCCTGCGCAAGTGGGCTCTCGACAAGGCGGCCTGACACTCAGAAAACAGCTTTGGAATTTCTTGCAAATCCCGCCCTCGTGGCGGGATTTTTCTTGTCCCCGCTGCCTGAGATCGCGCTTGCGGTGGATTTCGATGTTCGGAGCAAATATTGCGGGAGTCCGGCCGCCGGTTTTCATCTGCCTTCAAAATTGCTTCAAGTTTCGAAGGGAGCTCGCGTGAGTCCCGGTGGAATCCCGGATGGTAATATTTTAACGATATCTTAATTTATAGATTCCGCGCGCCCGCATGACGTGCATTGTGCTGTGTCATCTACTATGGTGGATTCGAGCAATACAGAGTTCAATCGAAATATATCTTTGTTATAGCCGAAATTAATTCTATGGCTTTCACAATTTATATATCGATAAAATGAGCGATGTCTGAAAATAGGCTGGTGCATTTGAGCAACAGCTATGAAAACAAAGTATAATATCGCGCGAATTCGAAATTCTCTGTACGCTAAGAACCGTCCTTTTTTGGGATGAAATTCCGGTATTTTCCACTTGCAACGCTGCATCGGATCCCGCCTGAGGCGCGGAAATTGCGGATTTTCAGAAGAAAAATCTCTGCTTTTCAATGTGTTGCGATGCCGCGCTGGTTCTGGCAGTGGCGCAGGGGCGTTGGCAGGGGTGACTGATCGCGAATCGCGACATGCCAGCGGCACGAAGTAAATAGCCAGAAGAGGGCGATGTTTTTTTTCTCGCGCCGATGTACATTTTTAGCAGTTGATTCGTGTCCTGATCTGCGACTGGTGGTGATATTCGGCTTCGGCCGGCTGTTGGCGGCGGCAGCGCAAATGCAGTTCCGGGATGTGGATCCGGCACAGGGGCTGAACTCATGGACATTTCGCAAGCAGACATTGCTGTCTGGCCTTTGCCGACGGCACCGACACGCGCACGCGGCGGCGGGTTTTCGCGCGAGCAGCTTTTGCGACGACTGGGCGAAGTCGCCGGGCGCGGTGCTCTCGGAAGCGGCCTTTCGGCGCTGACGGAATATGTCGGCGCAAGCCATTATCTGTTGGCGCGCTATGATCTGTCACAGGACAGCGGTCTCGACCACGTGGTCTGCTCGGACTGGCCTTTCGACGTCGTCCGGCGGCTTTCGGGTGTGATCACCGCGCTTCATGCCAAGACCACCGAACTGGAAAAGTGCCTCGCAGTGTTGCAGCCGTGTTTTCATGCGCTGCCAGACAATACCGAGCTTCCGCGCGGCATCAGCCGCGAATATTGCGCGATCACCTTCAATGTCGGGCGCCTGCGTTTCTCCCTGATGCTCCTGGTCCCGGAAGACGTGATCCTGTCGCAGGAGAGCCTGCGTGACGTGACGCTGCTGGCGGGCTATCTGGCAAGCTTCACCACGCGCGCCGAAGTCCGCCATGACCGCGATTTCGAGCTTACGGAGCGCGAACTCGAGTGCCTGTTCTGGATTGCCGAAGGCAAGACGAGCGAAGAGATCGCAGTGATCCTCGGCATTTCGCGCAACACCATCAACAACTACATCACCAGCGTCATGCGCAAGACTGCGACCAGGACGCGGTCGGAAGCGATTGCCTACGCGGTGCGCAACAATCTTGTGTAAGGGACGGGCGCGATGACGCATTTTCTCGGCGGCGGGCGGATCGAGGACGAGCAGAAGCTCGCGAGGAACGGCAACCGCGCCGCGCGAGCGGCCACCTTGGTCACGCGCCTGCAAGCCATGCAGCGTCAGATCAACGCCAAGCACTTTGCAGTCCTGCGGCTCAACGGCAAGGGAACCGGCAGCGCCCGAAAGCTCACCTGCGTCCTCGACAACTGGGGCGTCGCTGCCGAAGCGAACGCCCATGATCTCGTCAATGCCTATGGCGAAGAACTCGTCGCTCATCTCGACCAGTCGCTGCTGCCGGTCCTTTGGGACGGCGCCGGCGAGCACCAGGCGGCAGAGCTTTCCGAGCTGGCGCCTTTCGCGCATCGCCTGAAGGGCCGCAAGCTTCCCTATTCCGGCATCGCCTTTCCCGTCAGGCTCGGCGCCCAGGGCAACGGCTATGTCGTCTTCGCAGGCAGCTACGTCGATGCCTCCACGGAGCAGGTGGTCGATCTGCACGGCCGCAGCTGCATGATCATGACCGATCTGCTGGCGGCCGACGAGAAGCGTGTCGCACCGGCGGAAACCTTGAGCGACCGCGAGATCGCCTGCCTGCAGATGGCGGGCGACGGTCACATCAGCGAAGAGATCGCCGAACGCATGGGACTTTCGGTCCACACGGTCAACGCCTATCTGGGCGCGGCGACGACGAAGCTCGATTCGGTCAACCGCATCCAGGCGATCGCCAAGGCAATCCGCCTCGGCTACATCAGCTGACTCTGAACTAGACGGATCGCTCCGGCCTTTTGAGCAGCGGCGCCGACGGAATTTAACCTGCCAGCGTCAATCGCACGTCCGCACGAGACCCGTCCGAGCGGTGCTTTCAGCTCGCCAGCGGCAACTCATAGGACTTGATGAATTTCGCCTCTGCCAGGCTCCGAGCCAGGAAGGCCGTGTTCTCGTCCGGGTCGGACGAGGGGTTCTGGAAATTGATGTGGCTGATCTCGATCCCGGCCGTCTCGTTGCCGAGCGACAGGCGGACATAGATGGTCACGCCGCGGGGTTTCAGTTCGAGGTCGAGCACGATTTCCGGCTCGCTGTCCCAATCCAGATTGTAGTTGCCGCCGAGGCCGAAATTGACCGTGCCGGGCAGAAAATAGAGCTCCGCTGCCGATTCGACGAGGTCAGCGAGGCTGGCATAGGACTCGAACCGTAATAGCGCGATGAAATCGGCGGCGTCGATGAGACGCAGTTCGGTCGCCACGGGGCGAATTGCTTCAGCTACGATCTGTTCCCGCTTCTCGGAGAATTCGCACTTTTTCATCGGAGTTATGTCATCCGTTTTGGTTGCGACGCATGCACCCGGTGAATGAGCTCGGCAACAGCCTTGTAAAACACCGGTGGAATCACACTATCGACCGAGACTTGTGCAAACATGGAGCGTGCAAGCGGCGGATCTTCGAAGACCGGAACACCGTTTTTCTCTGCAATTTCACGGATTTTGAGGGCAACCAGGTCCTGGCCCATTGCGACGACCACGGGGGCGTCGCTCTCCTCGCGGACATAACGCAAGGCGACGGCATAGTGGGTCGGGTTGGCGATGACGAGCGTGGCGCGCGGCACAGACGAGATCATGCGCTTGCGCGCCCGGTCGCGCTGCATCGAGCGCAGGCGCGATTTGACGATCGGGTCGCCCTGCGCCTGTTTCATTTCCTCCTTCACTTCCTGCTTGGTCATCATCAGTTCGGTGTACCAATGGTGCCGCGACCAGAAGAGGTCGGCGATCGCCAGCACTGCGGTCGACAGCAGAATGACGATCATGATCTCGTTGAGGTCGCTCGCCATCGTCGAGAACATCGTGACCGGATCGGAAAACATCAGGTCGAGCGTGGCGAAATAGTCGTTCCAGAGCACCAGAACGACGACGACTGACACGATGATGATCTTGAACAGCGACTTGCCGAATTCGACCAGGCCCTGGATGCCGAAGATCCGCTTGAGCCCGGCCATCGGCGAAACCCGATTGAGCTTTGGCTGGATGCGGTCGAGAACCGGCACGGGCAGGTTCTGGAAGATGGAGGCGCCGACGCCGAAGACGATGAGCAGGACGAAAGCCGGGACAACCAGGGCTGTCGATTTCCAGATAAGATGGGTGATCAGTGCCACGACGTCGGTGGCGTTTTCCAGCCGCCAGGCCTCCGGTTGCTCGAAGATATCCTTGAGCGCTTCGGTGAGGGTGGCGACGCCGTCGGTCAGGAAGAAGACGAAGAAAATGTAGATCGCGAGCGTCGATGCGAACATCGTGGCTTCACGAGAAAAGGGCACGTTACCCTTTTCGGCGGCGTCGGAGATCTTCTTCTCTGACGGGGCTTCTGTTTTGCTGTCTTTATCCTGATCGTCCGACATGAGACAGGACGGCTCCCGGTTCCTCTACAGCGACGCGCGTCCGGCGGACATACGCCCTGCATTGCGCCTCCTGTAGTGGACCGAGCGCGGGAACCAGGCAAGAGTTGAGCCCCGGCATTCGCCGGGGCTCAACAGAAATTACCCTTTGGGGAGCGGTAGCCCGGCCGCTTTGTGCGGCTCGTCAGACGGAGGCAGGCCTCAGGCCGCCTGCACGTCCTTTTCCTTGAGCTCGAGCTGTCCGTTCGCAGCCAACCTGATGGCTTCCTGCGTGATCGAGCGGCGTGCGATGGCGATATCGCGCGGATTGATGCCGGCATCGCCCATGGCGAGATCGGACTCGATCATGCGGCGCTGGCGCGCGCCGATCGAGGCGAGTACCGATTCGCGCAGTTCCGACGTCGAGCCGCGCAGCGCCATCGTGATGATGTCGGTCGACACGTCGTTGAAGAGCTGAACGCGGCTGCGCTGTGGCATGTAGAGCACGTCGTCGAAGAGGAAGATCTTCGGGCGTACCTTGTTGGCGGAGGCGGTGCTGAGCGATTCGAGCGAGGCGAGCAGCGTATCGACCTGCGGCTTGTCGAGTTCGTTCATCACCTCGGCGATCTTGGCCGGGCCCGCCGAATTGCGTTCCGCTTCCATCTCGCCGATCATTTCCATGACGCGGTTTTCGATGATCGCAGCGGCCTTCGGGTTGACGTCCTTCATGTTGACGGCGCGCTTCAGGATGTCCGGGCGCTGTTCTTCCGACAGCTGCAGCAGCACCTTGGCGCCGAAGCTGGAAGGCATCATCGACAGCACGTAAGCGATTGTCTGCGCATGTTCCTTGGCAAGCTGGACGGAAACGGCAACCGGGTCGCACTCCTGGAGGCGATCCCAGATGTTGGCTTCGTAGGACTGGAAGGTGGCGCGTCGGCCGAGCAGGCCATCGACTTCGTCCGGCGTCAGGCCTTCTTCGAGAATGCTCTCGATCGCCTTGGCGTTGTCCATGAGGCCGGCACCCTCGGTGAAGAGGTCTTCGAACTCGTTGACGAGCGCTTCGAGCTCATGCGGCGGAATGGCGCGCAGCGACTGCGCCGAGGCGATGATCGACTGCAGCTCGCTCTGGGTGAAGAACTTCAACAGCTTGCTGGCGACGCCCTTGCCCATGGCAAGCAGAACGGCCGCCGCCTTGTCCGTCTGGCTGAGCGGCCTTGATAGCGCCTGAGCCTCGAAACTTTCGAAATCCATCATGGATTCATCCTTCGCCCAATCATTGGGCCCTACGACTTCTTATTGCCCTTGATCTCGATGAGTTTGACGCCGAAGCGGGTATCGTCGCCTTCGAGAACGGTAATTTCGCCACGGCCGATCACGCGACCGTTGACCATGATCTCCACCGGCTCGCCGATGCGGCGATCCAGCGCGATCGTTGCGCCTTCGCTGAGGTTCATGAGGCCCGAAACCTGCATCCGGCTCGAGCCGAGCACGATCTGGACGTCGATCGGAATGTCCATGATCAGGTCGAGATTGGCGTTCATGCCGCTGCCGGGCGGTGTATCGACGGCCACATCAGCGCTGTCGAAGGACGTCGCGGCAAAATCCGTGCCGCCGAAGTCGCTCGTCGCGGCCGCGCCGCCGAGGTCGGCGCCGAAGTCGCTGGAGCCGAAATTGCCGCCGAATGCGTCGAGGCCGCCAGCGGCCGGTGCGCCAAAATCACTGCCGAAATCGGTCGTGCCAAGCGTTTCGGCGCCGAATTCGGAGCCGAAAGCATCAGGCGTGTCGGAATCCTGCTTCAGGACACCGCGCAGGTCATTGATCGCCTGGTCGAGTTCCATGTCTCCGACAGCGACTTCGGCCTGTTCGTTGATGGGTGCTTTTTTGGGTGCCATGTGAGAACTATTCCAGTTGAAGCTTGCCTCAGGCATGCTGCGAGCGCGCGGCAGGCCGATTTAACTCATGATGTGGCGAAGGATGTCCTGTTCGGATCCGTGCGTATCCTTGACCCGAACCGTGTATTTCGATCCGGCGCGCCCGAATTCGCAGACATAGAGGTCGCGGCCATTGGCGTTGACGTCGACGCGAACGTCCTGGGCGTCGAGGAAGGGAATGACGTCGCCCGGTTGCAGGCGGCTGATCGTGTCGAGCGTCAGGCTTTCGAGCCGGATGCGCGCCTCGATCGTCACCGCCGAACGGCGAACCTGTTCTTCCAGCTGCTCCGTCCACTCGGCCTTCGCCTTGCGCTGCTGTCCGCTTCCCTTGGGGAAGACGATCGTTGTCTTCAGAAGCACGCTTTGCGGAACGATGATCGAGAAGGTGGAAAGCACGGGGCCGAAGCCGATCGTCATGTCGATGGCGCCGGCGTGAACGTCCTCGATCATCGGATCGGGCTTGGCGCGCGCCACGCTGTTGAGCGGGCGTTCGACGATCGGCTCGAAACCGCCGGGGGCATTGACGGCGGTCCTGAGCACGTCGGCGATCTTCTCGAACAGCGGCACGGCCACGTCGATCTCGATCTGGGAGAGCGCGCGCGGCTGCGGCTCTTCGATGCCGGCGGGCTCAGCGCCGAGCAGCGCCTCCACCAGAGCGATGATGATCGGGCTGTCGCAGCCGATCTGAAAGTCCGTGCACCAGTTACGCAGCGAAACCTCGCTGATGAGCACGCCGGTGCCCATCGACGCGATCAATTCGCGGCGCATGCCTGTCCGATGGCCGGCATAGCCGATGGTGATGTCGAGACCCGTCTCCGCTCGGCAGATATCCGGCAGGAATTCGCCGAAGACCTGGCCGAGTTCGAGGGCCAATCGGCCGATCACCCGGTCGTCGCCGAGCGCGCCGGTCATGCGCGCCAGAAGTTTACGGTCGAATGCGTGAACGTTGGAGGTCATCAGATCAAGCCGCCTTGCTTTCGCCGCCGCCACCGGGGTTCATCATTTCCTGCTCGACTGCGTCGATCGACGGACGCTCGTAGGCCGAGATGGTCTTGCGGCCATATTCGAGAGCAACCTGCGGAACCGAACCGTTCATGTAGGCAAGCAGCGTCTGCTTGACGATGATGTAGAGGCGGTTCTGCTTTTCGCGCACCGATTTGACGTTGGCGACCAGCGGCGCGACGATCGAATAGGAGAGAAACACGCCGAGCAGGGTGCCGACGAGGGCGGCCGCGATCTTGGCGCCCAGAACTTCCGGCGCCTCGCTGATAGCACCCATCGCCTTGATGACGCCGAGAACGGCTGCGACGATACCGATCGCCGGGAAGGCGTCGCCCATCGTGTTCAGCGCGTGATAGCACTTCATCTTGTCGTGGGTGATGGTCTGGATTTCCTCGTCCATCAGCGCTTCGATCTCGTGCGAACGGGCGTTGCCGATGATGATCAGGCGCACGTAATCGCAGATGAAAGCGGTCAGTTCCTTGTTCTTCAGAACCGTCGGGGCCGACTGGAAGATCGAAGATTCCTCGGGGTTGTCGATGTGGCTTTCGATCTCGTTGCGCGACTTGGTGCGCAGGTCGCGCATCAGCGAATAGAGAACGCCGAGCGTGTCGAGATATTCGCGCTCTTTCGGCACCTTGTGGCGAAAGGCTTCGCCGAGCGCCTTGCCGGTATCCTTCACCACCTTCATGGAGTTGGCCATGATGAAACCGCCGACGCCGGCGCCACCGATGATCAACAGTTCGAAAGGCTGGTTGAGGACTTCCATGTGGCCGCCCATCGCCAGATAGCCGCCGAGGATACAGCCGAACGTCACAAGAAGCCCGATGATGATATTCATTTTCGATACCTGCCGCGATCTTATTTTCCGCTAACGGGATACGGTTTCATCCTTGCGTGAGGCTGGCCGGTCCTGGCGACAAGGCCACCTGGTGGAACAGGTTCGCGCAAGGCTGTCCGGTCAGGATTTGTCAGGGCAGGCTCAGGGGCTGCCTGTCTCATTCCGGCAGGGGCGGAGCGATCGTGACCACGACCTATACGAGCTACAAGCTGATTACGGCCGACTTGACGAAGTCGCTGGCCCGCGTTGCCGAGCAGCCGGATGTGGCGCGTGAGACCGCGTACTATCTGTCGAAGATCGGCGACGTCAAAACGATCGACGACTTCTTTGCCGATACCCGCCTCTACAATTACGCGATGAAGGCGCATGGCCTGGAAGACATGGCCTATGCCAAGGCCTTCATGCGCAAGGTGCTGACCGAAGGCGTCGACAACGAAGATGCCTTTGCCAACAAGCTGACCGACAACCGCTACAAGCAGCTCGTCGAATCGCTGAATTTTGCCGCCCACGGCGCGGCCGCCACATCCTTCGACCGTGCGCAGAAGGGCGTCGCAGAAAAATACACGCGCCAGACCCTGGAACAGGACGCAGGCGAAGAGAATGCCGGCGTCAGGCTCGCCCTTTATTTTTCGCGCATGGCGCCGACGATCAACAGCGGCTACGCCATCATCGCCGACGAGGCGATTGCCCAGGTGGTGCGCACGGCGCTGCAGCTGCCCGACGAATTCGCAGCGACCAATGTCGATCGCCAGGCCGAGACCTATGAACAGGCGCTCGATTTCAAGGACTTCCAGGACCCGACCAAGGTAGCCGAGTTTCTCGACCGGTTCACCGCGCTCTGGGAAACCAAAAATTCAACGGACGGTTATGATCCGCTCGCGGTCTTCGGCTCATCGAGCGGTTACGGCATTTCTTCCGATCTTCTCCTGTCCATCAACAGCTTGAAACTCGGGGGAAACTGAGCGTGCAAACCGGTCTTTACGTCGCGATTTCGTCGCAGATGGCGCTTGAAAAGCGCCTCAATACGCTTGCCGACAACATCGCGAACGCCAACACCGTCGGCTTCCGCGGCACCGAGGTGAAGTTCAACGAGATGCTCGGCGACACCAAGCCGACCAAGGTTGCCTATGTCAACAAGGGCGAGGAGTTCCTGAACACCAGCAACGGTTCGCTGACGCGCACCGGCTCGGCGCTCGACTTCGCCGTCAAGGGCGATGCCTGGTTCCAGATCGAGACGCCCGCCGGCCCGGCGCTCACGCGCGACGGGCGGTTCACGCTGACGGATACCGGCGAACTCGTCACCATTCGCGGCTATCCGGTGCTCGACGCCGGCGGCGCGCCGATCCAGCTCAACGGCAACGGCGGCGACATCACCGTCGGCGCCGATGGTGCGCTTCACCAGAACGGTGTCGCCGTCGCCTCGCTCGGCCTTTACGAGGCCGATTTCAGCAAGGGTTTCATCCGTCTCGACAACAGCGCCGTTCAGCCGGCGGCACAGGTCGAGCCGGTCGTCGACCGTTTCGATGTCGGCGTCATGCAGGGCTTCCTCGAGGAGTCCAACGTCAATGCCATTCAGGAAATGTCGCAGCTGATCATGGTCACCCGCGCCTTCGACAACATCACCGCCCTGCTGCGCGACAGCGAAGGATCGCTCGAAGAAGCGGTCAAGACGCTTGGCGGCAGCCGCTAATCTGTGACGGACATCGGCATGCAAAGCGAAGGCCAGAAAACGAGCACAGGATCGACATCTCTGGCGGCACTTGCCGGCCTGGTCGAACGCTATGCCAAACCCGAATTCTCGATCGCGCCCGGCGGTCACGTCCAGACGATCTCGCCTGGCCACTATACGGTGACTGGCCTGTCGCGGCATGTCCGGCTCGGCGATTTCGTCGCCCACAAGAGCGTCACCGGAACCCATCTCGGCGAGGTCGTTCGGGTCGAGCCGGAGCGGGTGGTCGTCTGCCCGATCGAGCCCGGCGATCCGATCGGCATCCACGACACGGTCATCCGCAAGGGCGCCTTCCGTGTCGCGCCGACCGACCAATGGTGCGGCCGCGCGATCAATGCGCTCGGCGAGCCGATCGATGGTCTCGGACCTCTCCAGCAGGGCGACCTGCGCCGCTCGATCACCAATACCGCGCCGCCGTCGATGACGCGCAAGCGAGTCGAAAAGGGCTTCCTGACCGGCGTGCGCGCGATCGACATTTTTTCGCCGCTCTGCCTTGGCCAGCGTCTCGGCATCTTTGCCGGTTCGGGCGTCGGTAAGTCGACGCTGCTCTCCATGCTGGCGCGCGCCGATGCCTTCGACAAGGTGGTGATCGCGCTGGTCGGCGAACGTGGCCGTGAAGTGCGCGAATTCATCGAGGATACGCTGGGCGATAATCTGGCGAAGTCCGTCGCGGTTGTCGCGACCAGCGACGAAAGCCCGATGCTGCGCAAGATGGCGCCGCTGACCGCCGTCACCATCGCCGAGCATTATCGTGACAACGGCGACAATGTTCTTCTGATCGTCGACAGCGTCACCCGCTTCGCCCACGCGATTCGCGAGGTCGCAACCGCGTCCGGCGAGCCGCCGATCGCGCGCGGCTATCCGGCCTCGGTCTTCACCGAACTGCCGCGCCTTCTGGAGCGCGCCGGCCCCGGCACCGAAGGCGCCGGCACGATCACGGCGATCATCTCCATCCTCGTCGACGGCGACAACCACAACGATCCCGTCGCCGACTCGACGCGCGGTATCCTCGATGGGCACATCGTGCTCGAGCGCAGTCTTGCGGAGGAGGGGCGGTATCCGCCGATCAATCCGCTCGCCTCTATCTCGCGCCTGGCGCGCAAGGCCTGGACCCCCGACCAGGAGAAGCTGGTCTCACGCCTGAAGGCGCTGATCCACCGCTTCGAAGAGACCCGCGACCTTCGCCTGATCGGCGGCTATCGCCCGGGTGGCGATCCGGATCTCGACATGGCGATCAAGCAGGTGCCGGTCATCTACGAGGTACTGACGCAGACCGCCGGTGAGCGCCCGGCACAGGATGCCTTTTCCGATCTCGCCAACGCGCTGAAGGCGGCGGCGATGGGCAATCAGCCGGGTGCGAGAGCGAGGTGATGACCATGACCGATTATGATGCGGACGAGATGGTGCATCAGCGCAAGCGCAGCCGCATGCCGATGACCGACAAGTTCCTGGCCGCGACCGGCGTGGCGCTTGCCGCTTTCGCGACCTTCTTTCCCTGGTATGCATTCTTCCACCAGGACAAGTTCACCATGCCGCCTTTGTGGCAGGGCTCGACCCGTGATCTGCCGGAACGCGCCGCGCGCAACGTCGTCTCGGTTTCTCCGCTCGCCATGCCCGACGCGGACGGCGACACCGTGGCCGCCATCGACCAGTTGACGACGGCGACCGTGCCGGGCATCGGCGCTGGTCCGGGACCGGAAGGTCCGGCTGCCGAAGAGGGGCTGTCGCAGCCCTTTCCCGGCAAGTCCGGCTTCAAGCTGATGCATGTCGCCAACGGCCGGGCGCTGATCGAGGATGCGAGCGGCATATATATCGTGCGCATCGGCTCTGTTCTGCCCGACAACACGCGTCTTGCCACGCTCGAGCAGCGGGACGGCCATTGGGTGATGATCACCTCGTCCGGCGAAATGTACCAGGCCAACTGACGTAGACCCGCATTCCTTGCCCGTGATCGCCGCGCCATCTCTGACGGATGACGCGGCTTTCCGTCTTTTGCAGGCGATCTCCGACAGCAGAGGCCCCGATCCCTTGGGCATCGCTTTCCGACGAAAGTCCCACGCAAGATTACCGGCCTAGGTTCGCATCACCAAGCATGGAGCTTTTGATGCAACCGATTCAGCTTTTCGAACTCGCGTCCCGGCAGGCCCAGTGGCTGACCGTTCGCCAGAACGTGGTGGCCGGCAACATCGCCAATGCGAACACGCCGCACTACAAGGCCAAGGACGTCAAGCCGTTCGAAAGCGTGCTGCAGGACGCCGGCATCCAGATGGCGGCGACCAACAAGATGCACTTCACGGACGGCCTCGCAGCCTCTCAGGTGGCTGAAGTCGGCATGGTCGACGGTGTGCAGATCCAGCAATCCGGCAACAGCGTCGCGATCGAGCAGGAAATGATGAAGACCGGCGAAATCAAGCGCGACTACGAGCTCTCCGCCGGCCTTGTGAAGGCCTTTCACCGAATGATGCTAATGGCGGTACGGAAGTAAGAACCATGGATCCATTGACCTCGGCCCTCAAGGTATCGGCCTCCGGCCTGCAGGCGGAATCGACCCGCCTGCGCATCGTCTCCGAAAACATCGCCAACGCCCGCTCCACCGGCGATACGCCGGGCGCGGATCCCTATCGCCGCAAGACCATCAGCTTTGCTGCCGAAGTGGACCGCGCAAGCGGCGCCTCGCTGGTCGAGATCGAGCGGCAGGGCACGGACGATTCGGATTTCAACATCGAGTTCGATCCGGGCAATCCGGCCGCCAACGAAAAGGGCATGGTCAAGCTGCCGAACGTCAACATCCTGGTGGAGATGGCGGATATGCGCGAAGCCAACCGCGCCTATGAGGCGAACCTCCAGACCATCAAGCAGTCGCGCGACCTGATTTCCCAGACAATCGACCTGTTGAGAGCCTCGCAATAATGATCGATGCAGTTAAATCCCTCGGCGCCTTCTCGGTCACCAAAGAGACCGACGGCACCCACTCCACGTCATCCTCGTCGTCGATCTTCGGCATGCCGGCCGCCACCCAGGGCGTGCCGCAGGGCCAGAGCTTCGCTTCGGTTCTCGGCGACATGGCGAGCGACGCCATCGGCGCCATGAAGAAGGCCGAAGGCATGTCACTCGACGGCATTCGCGGCCAGGCAAACACCCGTGAGGTCGTCGATGCGGTGATGAGCGCCGAACAGTCGCTGCAGACCGCGATCGCGATCCGCGACAAGGTGGTCACCGCCTACCTCGAAATCGCGCGCATGCAGATCTGAAGGAACAAGACATGAAGGCCCTTTCCATTGCCGCCACTGGCATGAACGCCCAGCAGCTGAACCTCGAAGTCATCGCGAACAACATCGCGAACATCAACACGACGGGTTACAAGCGCGCGCGCGCCGAGTTCTCCGATCTGCTTTATCAAACCGAACGCGCCCAGGGCGTGCCGAACCGCTCCAACCAGGCGATCGTTCCGGAAGGCGCGATCATCGGTCTCGGCGTGCAGACGGCGGCCGTACGCAACCTTCACATTCAGGGCAGCATGGTTTCGACCGGCAACGAGTACGACCTGGCGCTGATCGGTCGTGGCTGGTTCCAGGTCGAAACGCCCGATGGCGAGACGGTCTATACCCGTGCCGGCGCCTTCAACAAGAATGCGCAAGGCCAGCTCGTGACGATCGACGGCTACACCGTTGTTCCGGGCATCACCGTTCCGCAGGACGCGACCGACATCGTCTTCACGAGCTCCGGCCAGGTGATGGTGCGCATCGGCAACGACCCCGCCATGCAGGAAATCGGCCAGCTGACGATCGCCAACTTCGTCAACGAGGCGGGCCTCGAGCCGCAGGGCGAAAACCTCTTCAAGCAGACGCCGGCCTCCGGCGACGCGATCGTCGGTACGCCTGCCGATCCGGGCTTCGCGCAGATCAAGCAGAAGTATCTCGAAGCGTCCAACGTCGATCCGGTCAAGGAAATCACCGACCTGATCTCTGCGCAGCGCGCCTACGAGATGAACTCCAAGATCATTCAGGCCGCCGATGAAATGGCGGCCACGGTGAGCAAGAACCTCAGGTAACGAAAGAGGGGGCAAACATGACGTTTCGCCGATCCGCAGACATCAAGGCTTCGAAGGCCGGCCGCGCCAGCGCGCGGCGGCTGGTGGCTGGCGCGCTCTTCGCCGCCGCTTTCCTGTTGCCTTCGGCAGGTTATGCGGAACGGCTGACGGCGGTGATCCCCACGCAGACCATCTACCCGGGCGAAACCGTCGATGCGAGCCGCGTCGAAGTCGTCGACGTCACCAACCCTGATCTCGCCGACGGCTACATCAGAACCCTGGGCGAGATCGACGGCAAGGTCACCAAGCGCACGCTTCTTCCCGGCCGGGTGATCCTCGCGAGCGCGCTTCGCGAGCAATATGCCGTCGAGCGCGGTTCGACCGTGCGCCTCGTCTTCAGCAATGGCGGCCTGACCATCAGCGCTGCCGGATCGCCGCTCCAGGACGCCGCCGTCGGCGAACTGATCCGGGCGCGCAACATCGATACCGGCGTCATCGTTTCCGGAACGGTGATGGCCGACGGCACTGTCCATGTGGTGGCGAAATGAAAATGCTTGCATGCAAATGGTTCCTGTCGCTGGCTGTCGCGTTCTCCATGGCGCTGACGCCCGCCTTCGGCGCATCCAGGATCAAGGACGTCGCCTCGCTTCAGGCGGGCCGTGACAACCAGCTTATCGGATACGGCCTCGTCGTCGGCCTGCAGGGCACGGGCGACAGCCTGCGCTCGTCGCCGTTCACCGACCAGTCGATCCGCGCGATGCTGCAAAATCTCGGCATCTCCACCCAGGGCGGCGAGTCCCGGACGCGCAACGTCGCGGCCGTACTGGTGACGGCGAACCTGCCGCCTTTCGCCAGCCCCGGCAGCCGCGTCGACGTGACCGTCGGCTCGCTCGGCGACAGCACGTCGCTGCGCGGCGGCACGCTGGTCATGACCTCGCTTTCGGGTGCGGACGGCCAGATCTATGCGGTCGCGCAAGGCTCCGTCGTCGTCACCGGCTTCAACGCGCAGGGCGACGCCGCAACCCTCAACCAGGGTGTCACGACGTCCGGTCGCGTGCCGAACGGCGCCATCATCGAGCGCGAGCTGCCGTCGAAGTTCAAGGACGGCTTCAACCTCGTGCTGCAGCTGCGCAATCCTGATTTCTCGACCGCCGTCGGCATGGCCGCAGCGATCAACAAATACGCGGCCCAACAATATGGCGGTCGGATTGCGGAAGCGCGCGACAGCCAGGCCGTTCTCGTCGAAAAGCCGAAGATGGCGGACCTCGCGCGGCTGATGGCCGACATCGAAAACATCGTCATCGAGACCGACGTGCCTGCGCGCGTCGTCATCAACGAACGCACCGGCACGATCGTCATCGGCCAGGATGTCCGGGTCAACGAGGTGGCGGTCAGCTACGGAACATTGACCGTGGAAGTCAGCGAGACGCCGACAGTGGTGCAGCCGCTGCCCTTCTCGCGCGGGCAGACGGCGATGGAACCGAACACGACGATCAACGCGCAGTCCGACGGCGGCACGGTGGCGATCCTCAACGGTTCGAGCCTTCGCTCGCTCGTCGCCGGCCTCAACAACATCGGCGTCAAGCCGGACGGCATCATCGCCATCCTGCAGAGCATCAAGACGGCCGGTGCCCTCCAGGCGGAGCTCGTGCTGCAATGATCGCAAACGACAATCATTCTCTCGGCCGGACCCGCAGGCTGCTGCTCGCCGCGGCGGCTGTCGCGTCCATGCTTTCGATGCCGGGCGCATTCGCCCAGGACGTCACGGCGCCGCCCGCAAGCGACGCGACCCAGAACGAGATCCAGCAGTTCTGCACCAACATCGCCGACGCCGCTCGCGACCAGCGGTATGTGCTGCAGCGCAAGGATCTCGAAACGCTGCAGGCAAGCATCGACGAGCGCATCGCCACGCTCGAAAAGCGCCGCGAGGAATACGAAGACTGGCTGAACCGCCGCAACGATTTCCTGAAACAGGCGGAACTCAACCTCGTCGGCATCTACAAGACGATGAAGCCGGACGCAGCCGCCGGCAAGCTTGAGATGGTGAGGCCCGAGATTGCCGCCGCCATCGTCATGCAGCTGCCACCGCGCCAGTCATCGCTGATCCTGAGCGAAATGAGCGATGAGAAGGCGGCGATCCTTACCAACATCATCTCGAGCGCCAGCGACCCGAACACCTCGAAGGAACCATCATGAAAACGCGTCTAACGGCTATACTGACCGGGGCCGCCCTCCTTGCGGGATGTCAGAACCAAGCGCTCAACGAAATCGGCCGCGCGCCGTCGATGAGCCCGATCGGCAGCGGTCTGCAATATTCACAGACGCCGCAGCTCGCCATGTATCCGAAGCAGCCGCGCCAGATGGTGAATGGCTATTCGTTGTGGAACGACCAGCAGGCCGCGCTCTTCAAGGACGCGCGCGCGATCAATGTCGGCGATATCCTGACGGTCGACATCAAGATCAACGAAGGCGCAACCTTCGACAACAAGACGGACCGTAGCCGCAAGAACTCGAGTGGCTTCAACGTCGGCGCCAGCGGAAAGTCTCAGACGAGCGATTTCGGCTGGTCCGGCGACCTGAAATACGGCTCGAATACCAAGACCGAAGGTGACGGCACGACGGAGCGTTCGGAAAAGCTGCGGGTGCTCGTTGCCGCCGTTGTCACCGGCGTTCTCGAAAACGGCAACCTGTTGATCAGCGGTTCGCAGGAAGTGCGCGTCAACCACGAGCTGCGCATCCTGAACGTCGCCGGTATCGTCCGGCCGCGGGACGTCGATGCCGACAACGTCATCTCCTACGACCGCATCGCCGAGGCGCGCATCTCCTATGGCGGCCGTGGTCGCCTGACTGAAGTGCAGCAGCCGCCCTACGGCCAGCAGTTCATGGATCTATTTTCGCCGATCTGATCGGCAGGGAACGGCAAGATGGAAGAACTCGATTCCAACGCTCCGAAGCCGCCGTCGAAGGTGCTGACCATCGCGGCCATCGCCGTGCTGACGCTGCTTGCCGGCGGCGGCGGCTGGCTGGTCGGCGGCCTGCTCGCACCACCGCCTCCGAAGGAGCAGGTGGAAGCGACCAAGGAGCCGGCCGCCAATGCGACCGGCGAAGAAGGCTTGCCGAAGGTAGCGACCGAAGCGAACGGCGTCGTCCAGCTCGACCCGATCACCACCAACCTTGCCTATCCCTCTGAAAACTGGATCCGCCTGGAAGTGGCGCTGCAGTTCGACGGCGTGCCTGACCCCAAACTCGCCGAGCAGATCCACCAGGATATCGCCGCCTACCTGAAAACCGTTTCCCTGCAACAAATCCAGGGACCACGCGGCTTTCAATATCTCCGGGATGACATCCAGGAGCGGGTTGACCTGCGCTCCGATGGGCGCGTAACCAATGTGATGTTCAGAACCTTCGTCATCCAATGATTCGATAAATGGTCCGGCTAGTCGCCTTTATAGTTGCCATGATGGCGATGTCCGGTATTGCCGGCGCCCAGAGCTTCCCCTCTGATATCCTGAATACGCCTATCGATGGCTCTGCCGCCTCGTGGATCATCCGCACCTTCGGTCTTCTGACCGTGCTGTCGGTGGCCCCCGGCATCCTGATCATGGTCACCAGCTTTCCGCGCTTCGTGATCGCCTTTGCGATCCTGCGCACCGGCATGGGCCTGGCGACCACGCCATCCAACATGATCATGGTTTCGCTGGCGCTGTTCATGACCTTCTATGTCATGGGGCCGACCTTCGATCGCGCCTGGCGGGACGGCATCGACCCGCTGATGAAGAACCAGATCACCGAGGCGGAGGCGATCCCCCGGATCACCGAGCCTTTCCGCGACTTCATGCTCGCCAACACGCGCGACAAGGACCTGCAGCTCTTCATCGACATCGCCAAGGAAAAGGGCCAGACGGTCGTCGTCGACGACAAGGTCGATCTGCGCGCGGTCGTGCCGGCCTTCATGATCTCGGAAATTCGCCGCGGCTTCGAAATCGGCTTCCTGATCATGCTGCCGTTCCTGGTGATCGATCTGATCGTCGCTACCATCACCATGGCCATGGGTATGATGATGCTGCCGCCGACGGCAATCTCGCTGCCGTTCAAGATTCTCTTCTTCGTCTTGATTGACGGCTGGAACCTCCTCGTCGGCAGTCTGGTGCGCTCCTTCAGTTAGAGCTGTCGCACGGAGAGTGCGCGGCGCGCTGGCGACGGCGACAAATCAAAAGCTCAAAGAGAAGACGCGCATCCCGAAAACCGCGATGCGCTTGCCCTCGGCGCATGGCGCTCCGGATCATCCGCGCCATCGGGCTTTGCGATCCTCGAAACGGGACAACAAAAAAGGCAGCGCCGTGGCGCTGCCTTTTGTCTTTCAGGGATGATCGCCGTTCAGCGTTCGAACGACCCGATGCGCGGCGGCAATGCCGGAACGTCGATGTGATCAGGTGCCAGTCCGCGCTTGGCGCGGTCGGCCATCATTTCGTAGCCCGTTTCCAGGTGCTGGCAGAAACGCTCCGCATCGAATAGCGGCATCCGGAACCGGTTCTCGTCCAGCCTCTTTCGATAGTCGGCGATCTTGTCACGGTTGTTGTAGAGCGCGACAGCTTCCTTGACGTAGTCCTCCGGCCCCGTGGCCACGAGTTCCGGCACGCCGATGGCGTTCAGCAGGCTCTCGCTCACGCGTGAAGCGAAGTTCGTGCCCTTGAAGGACAGCACCGGCAGGCCTGCCCAGAGCTGTTCGGATGTGGTCGTGTGGCCGTTATAGGGATAGGTGTCGAGGCCGAGATCGGCGAGCGGAACGCGGTCGACGTGGTTCTGGTAGGCGAACTTGCCGCAGATGACGATGCGCTTGGTATCGATGCCGGCGCTTTTGAACTTGGCCAGCAGATTTGTGCGTGCATCCGCCCTGTCGCACAGCACCCACAGCAGGCTTCCGGGCGTCTGGCGAAGGATGTCGATCCAGAGATTGACCGTCTGAAGCGAAATCTTGCGATTTGCGTTGAAGGAGGCAAATACGAATGCATCCTCGGGAAGGCCGACATCCTTGCGCGACATCGCCCGGGGCCGGGCGCGCTCGTAGGGATCGTTGGGCTGGTAGGTCTCCGGCAGGCGGCAGTATTTTTCATAATAATGCGCCTTGCTGCTATCCGGAAGCACACAAGGGTCGCCGATGATGTAGTCGAGATCGACGTTGACGGTGGTCCCAGGGAAGCCCAGCCAGCCCACCTGCACGGGAGCTGCAGCCCGGTTGAAGATGGAGACTCGGCTTTCGAGCGTATGCCCCTTCAGGTCGACGAGAATGTCGATATTTTCCTGGCGAATGACATGCGCAGCCTCGTCGTCGGTGAGGTGGCCGATCTCGACGATCCTGCCCCATCTTGCGCGTATGTCCTGGTCGCGCGCCGCAAGCGCGCTCTTGGTATGGCAGAAGAGGGTGACGTCGAAGCGCGTCTTGTCGTGCGCCATCAACACCGCCTTCAGCAGCTTCATCGTCGCATGGTCGTCCCAGAAGTCGGCGGAAACATAACCGATGCGAATGCGCTCGCCCCAGCGGTGCGGCGCGGCGCGGCGTACTTCCGTCAGGCTGCTCGGGAACGGGTTGAGCTGTGCGCCGGCGACCCGGTTGAAGCTTTCGTCGCCACACC
The DNA here is from genome assembly GCF_001429005.1 of Ensifer sp. Root954. Taxonomy (NCBI): domain Bacteria; kingdom Pseudomonadati; phylum Pseudomonadota; class Alphaproteobacteria; order Hyphomicrobiales; family Rhizobiaceae; genus Ensifer; species Ensifer sp. Root954. Next base: position 1,595 of record NZ_LMJM01000052.1, on the reverse strand, counting down.
AGGTCGCGTGATAGTAGGGCGCTTCAGCTGCAAGAATTTCGGTCTGCCCGGCTTTCAGTGCCCGTTGGATGTCGCGTTCGTGCTTCTCGACCTCGGCATAGTCGTTGGCCTCACGCGCATAGACGAGATGGGCCGACCGCAGCGTGGTGTTCTTCGGGTTGTTGCGGAAGAGATTGGCGAGCGCGTCACGATCTTGCAGGTCGTTGATTTCGGCGGTCAACAGCTTGAAGGCAAGCGCATTGTGCAGACGGTTGGTGCTCAGGGTCAGCGGCGCCTTGAAAAGCCCCAGGATTTCCTTTTCGCCGCGCTTGAGGAAGATCGAGGCGATGATGAAGGCGATCTCGGCGTCCGTCTTGGCCTTCTCCAGAAGCGGCAGTCCGATGCTCAGTGCCTCGTCCTCCTGCCCGTTCGCGAAGTAGAGTTTCATGGCGTCGGTGAGGTAATCTTCCGCCCGCGAGCCGCCGGCTTCACCGGCGAGCTGGTAGGCACGGGCCGCCTCAGCCTTGAAACCGAGTTTCACGAGGACCTTCGCCAGAAGCACATAGGTCTTGGTGTCGCGGTTGATCTCCATCAGCACATTCAGCTGGTTGAGCGCGTCCGTGTACTGCCCCTTCTGGTATTGCCGGGAGGCGGTCGAAAAGATGGCTTGGGCGTTCACTAAGAGCTCCGTCGAAGAGGCGCGGCGACCGGCGCCGGCTTGCTAGTCCTTGTTCGAAGCCGAGTTTACCCGGGGGAGCTTGCCTCAGGCAGGAGCGAACCACCGTCCGACACATCTTTGCTGGCGGCAGCGGGGCTGTGATCTCTGCATCCGCGGCAGCATTAAAGTCTTGTTAAGTATAAGTTATCTCGGCCCAAGCTGCCTTGGGCATTTAATCAATTCGCAAGCTTTGCACGCGATAGTCCCTTTCACATGACGGGTTTGGTTTCTTCCGAGATAGTTGGAACCGAGTGGCATGAAGCCGATCCGCCATCACCGGGAAGTCCGGTATGTCCCCTAAATCGTCTAAAGTAATCAAGGGACACTCTAATGACGAGCATCATCACCAATTCTTCCGCCATGGGCGCACTCGCCACCCTGCGTTCGATCAACTCCTCGATGGAAACCACCCAGGAGCGTATTTCGTCGGGTCTGCGCGTCGGCACCGCGGCTGACAACGCTGCTTACTGGTCGATCGCGACCACCATGCGTTCGGACAACAAGGCCCTCTCGGCT
>NZ_LMJM01000052.1:0-298 GCF_001429005.1 Ensifer sp. Root954 | reverse complement strand
GCCAAGGGCAATGTCAGCCTGACGACGCTGCAGTACGACACCAACAAGAGCTCGCTGATCGAAGTGAACGCTTCGGGTGCCAACGTCACCAACGGCACGGGCCTGCTCTCCAGCAACATCTCCTACACCGACACGACCGGCGCGACCGTATCGCTGACCTTCAGCGTTCTGTCGCTCGACATCACCAGCATGACGAACGGCGCTCTGTCGCAGGCTCTGTCGGGTGTTGACTCGGTCCTGACCCAGATGACCGACGCTGCCGCCGACCTCGGTGCGCTCAACAGCCGTATCGATCTGC
>NZ_LMJM01000051.1:208721-291894 GCF_001429005.1 Ensifer sp. Root954 | reverse complement strand
GCTCAGCGTGATCCCGAGCGACAATCCAAATCCAGGCAAAACACTCGGCTGGCGAAATCGCCAGGGTGCAGTCTTCGTCGCATCCGTCAATGGCACTACCTTTGCAGTCTTTACGCGGCACGATGAAACGCGCTTCGCTCGAGGGCTCGGCCCGGCGCGACGCGAAGCAGCGCGCGCAGCCGGGCTCGCCGGCTGCGCGCGCTGTTCAGGTTTTATTGGCCCGGCTTGTAGAGCGTGTCGAAGACACCGCCGTCGCCGAAGAATTTCGGCTGGGCTTCTTTCCAGCCGCCGAAGTCTTCGATGGTGACGAGCTTCAGTTCGCCGAACCGCTTGATATCGGCCGGGTCTGCCGCTGCCGGCTTGAACGGCCGGTAGTAGTGCTTGGCCGCGATCTTCTGGCCGGCATCGCTGTAGAGGTAGCCGAGATAGGCTTCCGCCACCTTGCGTGTACCCTTGGTGTCGACGTTGCCGTCGACGAGCGCTACGGGCGGCTCCGCCTTGATCGAGATCGACGGCGTGACGATCTCGAACTTGTCGGGGCCGAGTTCCTCGAGCGACAGGTAGGCTTCGTTTTCCCAGGCGAGCAGCACGTCGCCGAGGCCGCGCTGCACGAAGGTCGTCGTAGCGCCACGCGCGCCGGTATCGAGCACCGGCACGTGCTTGAAGAGCTCGGTCACATATTCCTGCGCCTTGGCGTCGTCACCGCCATTGGCGGAGCGGCCATAGGCCCAGGCAGCGAGGAAGTTCCAGCGCGCGCCGCCCGAGGTCTTCGGGTTTGGCGTGATCACCTGGATATCGGGCTTGACCAGATCGCCCCAGTCCTTGATGCCCTTGGGGTTGCCCTTGCGCACCAGGAACACGATCGTCGACGTGTAGGGCGCGCTGTTGTTTTCGAACTTCGTCTTCCAGTCTGCCGGGATCTTGCCGGTTTCCTTGGCGATCGCGTCGATGTCCGCTTCGAGCGCCAGCGTCACGACGTCGGCCTGCAGGCCGTCGATGACCGAGCGGGCCTGCTTGCCCGAACCGCCGTGCGACGTCTGGATCGTCACGGTCTCACCGGTGTCCGCCTTCCACTTCTCGGCAAAGGCAGCATTGAAGTCCTTGTAGAGTTCTCGTGTCGGATCATAAGACACGTTCAGGATCGTCGTGTCGGCAAACGCAACACTTGCAGCTCCCAGCTGCAGGCCTCCGAGCACGATTGCCAGTCCCACCATTCCGGTAATTCGTCCAAAGACCATTTCGACCTCCATTGGTTACCAGATAAAACTATCAATTTTGTCGACTGCTACAACGTAAACCGATGACGCCAGAAGCAGCTATGGGGAAATGTCCTATCGTTTTGTCGGGCTTTTCGGGAACGGTTTGCCTGCAACCGCCTCCGCGACCGCGCCAAACCAACGACAGAATACATGGAGAGCGCGAAGCGGCTGTCCAGAAAAAATGCGCGGCGGCGGAAATATTTGGCGCGCATCTGCGAGGAGGCGACGACGGCCGTGCTCGGCCGGCTGAACGCCGAAGGCTTCCTCGGTTACTGGTCGGCGGCTGCCGGGGACGAAGCGGCCGACTCTCGCGACCGCGGCTATGCGGACAGGCTGGTCGGGGCGGAAAAGGTGGTGTTTTCGAGGATGCTGACCGAAGCTCCCTGGGAGCGCACGCGGATCGCGAATGGATCGGTGATGGACGTCGTTTCAGACCTCAAGGCGTCCGGCGAAGGTGACATTCTCGTCAACAGCAGCGCCAGCCTCATCAAGTCGCTCCTTTCGGCCGACATGATCGACAGGCCCTATCTGCTGATCTGCCTGGAGATTGCAGGAGGTGGCGCGCGGCTCTTCGAGGACGGCCTGCCGGGCACGACGTGGCGCGTTGCGCACCAGGAGACGGGTGAGCGGGGCAAGATCGCGCTCGTTTATGACCGGGTCCGCTGAGCGCGGAGCGTCAAGAGTGGCGGCGCGGCAAACGCGCCGCTCAACTATGGCGACCGGCTAAAGCACGTGGCCGCGCGCCACTACCGGCCAGATATCCTTCAGCCTGTCGCCTTCGACGATATGGACGGCGTCGAACATGTTGGTCACGACGCAGGCGTGGTTCGGCACGATCCTCAGCTGCTCGCCGACCTTGAGCCCGATTGGCCCGTCGGTGACGAGGCGGCCGTGTTCCTCAGAGAGCTGGTCGATGCGGATGTCGTCGCGGCCGAGCACGTGGCCGTAGCCGGTGAGGCCGAGTAGATCCGAGGTCAGCACCTTGCTGCCGGCATCGATGATGGCGCGGTTCTCGGAGGGGACCGAGACGACGGTCGCAAGCACCGTCAGCGCGCACTCGTCCCAGCCGGCGACGCCGCGCGAAACCAGCGAGCGGTCGTTGTAGATATAGGTTCCGGGGCGGTATTCGCTGGCAACAGGCGCGCCGTCGGCATGCATCATGCTCGGCGTGCCGCCTGAGGTGATGGCGGGGACAGTGATGCCGTCGGCCTCGATCAACTGCTTCGCCTCGCTCATGAAGGCCTGGACCTTCGCCTGGCCGTTGACGGGCGGATAGGTCATCAGGCCGCCGAACACGAGCCCCTTTGCCTCTTCGATCCGGCGGGCGAGCTTGGCGGCCTCTGCCGGGGAGCCGACACCGCAGCGATCGGCGCCGGTGTTGCATTCGACAAGCACGTGCAGCGGCTTGTCCTTGTCGGCGAAATAGCCGGCGAGCCCGTCGATGACCGTTTCGCTGTCGGCGACGACCGAGAGCGAAACGCGGTCATTGAGCCGCTCCAGCCGCGCCATCTTGGCGTCGCCGAGAATGTTGTAGGTGATCAGCACGTCCTTGATCCGGTCGCTGCCCGCAACCATTGCCTCCGCCTCGGTGACCTTCTGGCAGGTGATGCCGATGGCGCCGGCTTGAAGTTGAAGCTCGGCCATCTGCGGCAGCTTGTGCGTCTTGATGTGGGGGCGCACGCGAATGCCGTGCTCATCCGCATAGGCCTGAAAGCGCTCGATGTTGCGCTTGGCAATTTCAAGATCGACGAGAACGGCCGGGGTTTCGATCGGCAGGGGCATCGCGACTCAACTCCTCTTGGGCGGCGCAGGATCGGGGCGAAACTACCTCAACTGCCCTTGACAAGATATGACCGCGGGCCTTTGATACGTCAATCCATTATTCAAGATTATGATGCATAGTAATAGAATAATGGTGGGGAGGCTAAAAAAGGGAGGAATGAAATGAGCAAGACCGTTTTTGCAGCGGCTGCCGTCGCAGTCATGGCTATGGCCGGCTCGGCCTTGGCCCAGGAGCCGGCGAGCAAGCTGGACGAAGTTATCGCCCGCGGCCATCTGGTCATGGGCACCGGCAGCACCAATGCGCCGTGGCATTTCAAAAGCGCCGACGACAAGCTGCAGGGCTTCGATGTCGACATGGGGCGCATCATCGCCAAGGCCCTCTTCGGCGATCCGGAGAAGATCGAGTTCGTCAACCAGTCGTCCGACGCCCGCATTCCGAACATCACCACCAACAAGGTGGACATCACCTGCCAGTTCATGACGGTGACCGGTGAGCGCGCGCAGCAGATCGCCTTCACCATTCCCTACTATCGCGAGGGCGTGGGCCTGATGCTGAAGGCCGACGGCAAATATGCCGATTACGCTGCGCTCAAGGCCGGCGGCTCGTCCGTCACCGTATCCGTCCTGCAGAACGTCTATGCCGAGGCCATGGTGCATGCCGCCTTGCCGGAAGCGACGGTCGACCAGTACGAGTCCGTCGACCTTATCTATCAGGCGCTGGAATCCGGTCGTGCCGACACGGTCGCCACCGACCAGTCGTCGCTCGCCTGGTACATGACGCAGAACCCCAACCGCTATAAGGATGCCGGCTACGGCTGGAACCCGCAGACCTATGCCTGCGGCGTCAAGCGCGGCGACCAGGACTGGTTGAACTTCGTCAACACAGCACTGCACGAGGCGATGACCGGCGTCGAGTTCGATTTCTATGCGAAGTCGTTCAAGACCTGGTTCGGCAAGGACCTTGCTCCGCCGCAGATCGGATTCCCGGTCGAGTACAAGTAAGCCTCTCCGGGGCGATCCCGCCGCCTGCGGGGTCGTCCTGCGTCCTTCGGCATGGGTGGCTGAAACATGGGCTATACTCTGAATTTTGCCGCCGTCTGGCGCTCTTTCGATCTTCTGCTCGAAGGGCTGGCGCTCAGTCTCGGCCTCGCATTCGCGGCAATCCTTGCGGGTTGCCTGATCGGTCTCGTCACCGCTTTCGGGCTGGTGTCGAAAAACCTGTTCCTGCGCAAGCCGGCCGGCCTCTATGTGACCGTCATCCGCAACACGCCGATCCTGGTGCTGGTGCTGTTCAGTTACTTCGCCTTGCCGCAGCTCGGCGTCAGGCTCGGCAAGATCGAGAGCTTCGTGCTGACGCTGGCGATCTATTCCGGCGCCTATCTAGCCGAAGTCTTCCGCGGTGGGCTGCTTTCAGTTCCGCCGGGGCAGCGCGAGGCGGGGCTGGCGATCGGGCTCACGGAAATGCAGATACGCACCTCGATCATCCTTCCCTTGATGCTGCGCAACGTCCTGCCATCCTTGAGCAGCACGATGATCTCGCTGTTCAAGGACACTTCGCTTGCAGCCGCGATCGCAGTACCCGAACTGACCTTCGAGGCGCGCAAGATCAATGTCGAGACCTTTCGGGTGATCGAAACCTGGATCGTTGCGAGCTGCCTCTATGTCGCCACCTGCTCGGTATTGGCCGCCTTGATGCGCGCGGTCGAGCGCCGTCTCTCCGTGCCGAGGTGATCGCCATGGATTTTCCAGCATTTCTCGACCAGCTCTGGCTCGCCCGCATTCCCTTGCTGAAGGGGCTTGGTGTCTCGATCTCGATCTCCTTCCTGTCGATCGTCGTCGGAACGGTGCTCGGCGTCTTCGTCGGCCTGGCGCTCACCTATGGCTATCGCCCGGTGCAATGGGTCGTGCGCGGCTATACGGATTTCATCCGTGGCACGCCGGTGCTGGTGCTCGTTCTGGCGAGCTACTATGTGCTTAGCACCGTCGGTATCGATCTCGGGCCCTTCCAGGCCGGCATCCTGGCGCTCTCGGTCTTCTGCAGTTCGCATGTCGGCGAGCTCGTCCGCGGCGCCCTGCAGGCGATCCCGAAGGGGCAGACGGAGGCGGCGAAAGCAATCGGCCTGACATTCTCGCAGACCTTCGTCTACGTGCTCGGGCCGCAGGCGTTGCGGCAGGCGCTGCCGGCCTGGGTCAATACGGCGGCCGAGATGGTCAAGGCCTCGACGCTTCTGTCGATCATCGGCGTCGCCGAGCTTCTGCTTCGCACCCAGGAGCAGATCTCCCGCAGCTTCATGAGCCTGGAGTTCTATTTCTTCGCCGGCTTCCTCTATTTCGTCATCAACTACAGCATCGAGCGTTTCGGCCGTTACGTCGAACGCAAGACCGCTGTCCCATCCTGAGGCTTCGGCTCCGATGACCCAGACACTGCTTGAAATCCGTGACCTCCACAAACGCTACGGCGCCGTCGAAGTGCTGAAGGGCGTCGACTGCACCATGGCACAAGGGGAGGTCATCTCCATCATCGGCTCCAGCGGCTCGGGCAAGACGACGATGCTGCGCTGTATCAACATGCTGGAGGAGTTCCAGGGCGGCTCGATCCGCATCGACGGCCAGGAGATCGGCTACGAGACCGTGGGCGGCCAACGCCGCCGCAAGAAGGAAAAGGAAATCGCCCGCCAGCGGGCGATGACCGGCATGGCCTTCCAGCAGTTCAACCTCTTCCCGCATATGACCGCGGCCAGAAACATCATGCTCGGCCTGATGAAGGTCCGCGGTATGGGACGCGATGAGGCGCGGGCGGTTGCCGAGAAATGGCTGGACCGTGTCGGGCTGCTCTCACGCATGGATCACTATCCCGGCCAGCTCTCCGGCGGCCAGCAGCAGCGCGTGGCGATCGCCCGGGCGATCGCAATGAACCCGAAGCTGATGCTGTTCGATGAAGTGACCTCGGCGCTCGATCCGGAACTCGTCAACGAGGTGCTGCAGGTGATCAAGGGGCTTGCCGAAGACGGCATGAGCATGCTGCTCGTCACCCACGAAATGCGCTTTGCCTATGAGGTCTCGACGCGCGTGATCTTCATGAACCAGGGCCGCATCGGCGAAGAGGGCAACCCGAAGCAAATGTTCGTGAAGCCGCAGACCGAGCGCCTGGCGGAGTTCCTCAAAAGCTCGTCGTTCAATTGATGTGGGGGCTATGATCGGGCCGGCCGCCGCGGCAGCGACGGTCGGCTCTTGTTCGTCGCGAAAGGCTCAGCCTTTCGCCAGCGACCGGCCGCTTTGCGGATCAAAGAGATGCAGCGCATCCGCCTCGATGCTAAAGGCGCGCTCGTCACCGGCCAGAAGCGAGCTGCGCGGTGGCAGGCAGGCGGTGATGCGCTGCTCACCGATCCGTGCCGTGGTGACAAGTTCTGGGCCTGTCAGTTCGACCACTTCGACGCGCGCCTTGAATTGCGGCCCAGTCTCGTCGCTGGAGGCCAGCCGCAGCGCTTCTGGGCGGATGCCGATCTTGACGCGCTGACCATCGGAGACCACACCGCGAAAATGGGGCGGCAGGGCGATTGCCTGATCACCGCCGGCGATCGTCACCTGGCCCTGAGCAACGGTCGCATCCAAGATGTTCATCGGCGGCGAGCCGACGAAGCCGGCGACATAGAGCGTGGCGGGCCGGTCGTAGATCTCTTCCGGCGTGCCCAGTTGCTCGATCCTCCCGTCGCGCATGACGGCGATACGGGTCGCAAGCGTCATCGCCTCGATCTGGTCGTGGGTGACGTAGACGACAGTCGTCTTCAGCATCTGGTGCAGGCGCTTGAGCTCGGTGCGCATTTCCATGCGCAGCTTGGCGTCGAGGTTGGAGAGCGGCTCGTCGAAGAGGAAGACCTGCGGATTGCGTACCAGTGCGCGGCCGATCGCGACGCGCTGGCGCTGGCCGCCGGAGAGCTGGCTTGGCTTGCGCTCGAGCAGGTTTTCGATCTGCAGCAGTTTTGCGGTTTCTTTTACCGCCTTCTCGCGTTCGGCGACCGGAACCTTGCGCATCTCCAGGCCGAAGCCGATGTTCCGCGCGACGCTCATGTTCGGGTAGAGCGCATAGGACTGGAACACCATGGCGATGTCGCGATCCTTCGGATGCGCGCCCAGAATTGAGCGCTCGCCGATGCGGATGTCGCCGCCGCTTGGCTCCGCCAGTCCGGCGATGATGTTGAGAAGCGTGGACTTGCCGCAGCCGGATGAGCCGAGAAGGACCAGGAACTCGCCGCTTTCGAGCGCGATGTCGATGCCCTTCAGCGTCTCGACTTCGCCATAGCGCTTGTGAATGTTCTCAATCGCAAGTGCGCTCATGCGCCGGTCTCCTGAAGGTAGGACGAAAGCGGTTGGCCGTAGCTGCGCGGCAGGGTGGAGATCGCCTCGGAAGCGATGGCGACGCCGGTGCGCAGACAGGCTTCGAGCGGCATTTCGGCGGCAAGTGCCGCGAGGAAGCCTGCATTGAAGACGTCGCCGGCGCCGATCGTATCGACCACGGTGACGACGGGTGCTGGCGACGATGAAAGGCGGCCTTCCGCGTCAAGGGCGATCGCGCCGTGTGGTCCGCGCTTGACGACGACGATCGCGCCTTCGGGCATATGTTTTCGGAGTTCGCGTGCCGCCTCGGCCGGGTCCGTGACACCTGTCAGCGTCGTCGTTTCGACCTCGTTGAACAGCGCGAGCCGGCAGCGCTTCATCCAGCCGATGGTCGCGGCGCAGTTCGCCTCCGTCCAGCCGTCGAGCGGCCAGCCAGTGTCGAGTGCCACCGCAATGTCGTGCGCATCGGCCCAGTCGAAGAAACGATCGTATTCGGCCGTCAATGCGTCCGTCAGGAACGAGCCGGTCAGAAGCGCGTAGCCGCCGCGCAGCTTCTCGCCGTCGAGCATCGCCCGGACTTCCTCGAAGGTGAGGAGCGGCAGGTGTCCGCGCGTGGTGAAGAAGGTGCGCTCGCCGTCCGGATGGGTGATGCCGACCGAGAGCGTGGTGCCGACGCTTTCGACCGGCCAGGACACGGACCGCTCGGGAAAGGCCTGCCTCAGCCAGGTGCCGAACTGGTCGTTGCCGACATTGGCCGCGATTGCGTAGTCGACGCCGAGCGAATCCCAGGTGAGCGCGCTGTTGCCGGCGCAGCCGCCGACGCGCAACTCGTCATGGTCGACGATGATTTCGGTTCCAGCTTTCGGCCAGGGGGCCGCCGGCCCGAGGATGAGGTCGACATTGGCGTTGCCGACCACGGCGAGAGGACGCATCGTTATTCGCTCCGGGTAATCTTGGTCGAGCGCACGGGGGTGCCGGCATTTTCGACGCGGGCCGCCGCAAAGGCGATCATGAAGGACTGGGCGACTGGCAGCATGGCAAAGATTGCCGCGAGGCCAGTGGCCGGCGCAAAGGGAATGGTGGTGACGCCATCGATCGCCGCCTCACCGGCAGCGTCGAAGACGATGACCGGGGAACCGGCTTCGGCGGCCGAGATTGCCATAGCGCGAACGAGCCCGGCGGTTGCATCCGCTCCACGGAAGAGAACGACGCCAACCGAAGGGCCGAGCATTTCCATAGGCCCATGCCGGAGCTGACCGCCTTCGAGCGAGAAACAGGGCAGGCGCGAGAGTTCGGTCAAGCCGAGACCGATCGCCTCTGCGAGGCCCTGCAGGCGACGGCCTGAGGTGACGACGGAGCGGACGTTGCTCAGGGCCGCAAGTGCTGCGGACGTATCCGGCGATTGCGGGTTTTCCAACGCGGAAAGCGCTTCGCCGGTGTCATCGCCGAGGGCTGCGAGGACGGAGAGGTGCAGGGCGAAGCTGATTGTCAGGCTGCGGGTGGCAGCAAAGGCCTTTTCGGTGCCGCCGACGCCGACCAGCGAAGGCGCGTTGCTGGCGAGGAAGGAGCCACCTTCCAGCGTCAATCCGAACGTGTGCGGCGTTCCGCCATCGGTCTCGGCGAACCAGCGCAGCACTTCGGCGCTTTCGCCGGACTGCGAAGTGATGAGGATCGTCTTGTCCTCGATCGACAGCGGCTGGCCGAGCTGCTCTGAAAGCGGCAGGGCGACGGCGTCGATGCCATGAGCGCGGTAGAGCGGTTCGACAGCGCGGCCGACCGCATGCGAGCCGCCCATGCCGAGCAGCAAGAGTTTGCCGGTCGCTTTCAGCGAGCGGGCAATCTCTGCGGCGCGCGGCGCTGCGCCGCGGACGGAGGCGACCGCATCGGCGGCCTGGCGCGCCATTTCACGATCGATTGCGGCGAGCCCTGCGGGGCGTTCCGAAGTGGTCATGGCCGTCATCCCTTCACACCGCCGCTGGTAAGCCCGGAGATCAGGGCACGTTGCATGACGAGGCCGATCAGTACCGGGGGCAGGGCGGCCAGCACCCCGGCTGTGGCGATCAGCCCGTAATCGGAGACACGGCCGCCGGCGAGATCGGAAATGGCAACCGTAAGCGTCTTGGCGCGCAGGTCCGACGTGAAGAGCAGCGCGTAGAAGAATTCATCCCAGGCAAGCAGGAAGGCAAAGAGTGCCGATGTCGCCATGACGGGTGCTGCGAGCGGCAGGGTGATGAGCCTCAGGATCTGGTCGAGGCGGGCGCCGTCGATCATCGCGGCACTCTCGATCTCCTTGGGGATGGAATCAAAGCCGGATTTCAGCAGCCAGGTGGTGAAGGGCGCCAGAATGGTGAGGTAGACAAGGGCCAGGCCGAACACAGAATTCAGAAGCCCGAGATAGGCAAGCCCCATGTAGAGCGGCACTGCGAGCGCCACCGGCGGCAGCATGTAGGTGGCGATCACCGCATAGAGCGACCAGGAGACATTTGACGTGCGCGACACCGCCCAGGCGGCCGGAATGGCGACCGCGATCGCTGCCAGCGTCGCCATGCCGGCGACCTTCAGGCTGTTGAACAGCGAAGCGGTAAAGGCCGCACCCGCGCTGTTCTGGATCGTCGACAGAAGCAGCCGGTAGCGCGAGAGGTCGATTTCCTCCGGCCACCAGTTGAGCGGCTTCGCCGAGAGGTCGGCGGCCGACGAGATGCTCATGACGAAGAGCCAGAGGATGGGGGCGAGAATGATTGCCGCCAAGAGCAGCGCTGCCGCATAGACGAAAACGGTAAAGAGTGGGCTTTGGCGTTCCATCACGAGGCTCCCGCGGCTTTGCGCACCATGGCCGCGTAGGCAACGGCGAGCACGGTTACGAGCAGGGTGACGATCAGCGCCAGCGACGCGCCGGATCCCGCCCGCTGGAAGGAGAAGGCTTCCTGATAGACCAGGATCGACAGGGTGCGGGTGCTGTTGGCCGGACCACCGCGCGTCATCACCCAGATGAGGTCGAAGACCTTGAACGCCTCGATGGTGCGCAGCACCAGCGCAACCAGCAGCGGGCCTGCGAGATAGGGCATGATCACGTAGCGGAAACGGTTGAAGGGGCCCGCGCCATCGACGAGCGAGGCGGCGGTGATATCTCGCGGCACGGCCTGGAGGGCGGCAAGCGCGATCAGCGCGACCAGCGGAAAGTTCTTCCAGCAATCGGCGACGATCAATGCCGCCAGCGCCGAGCCGGGTTCGCCGAGCCAGGAGCGGTAGCTGTCGATCACTCCGAACTGCAACAGGGCGGCGTTGAGCGCGCCGTATTCCGGGTTGTAGATCAGCCGCCACAGCGTGGCATTGACCACGGTCGGCAGCGCCCAGGGCAGGATCATCAGGGCTCTGAGCGCCGTGCGGCCGCGGAATTGCTGGTTGAGCAGTAGGGCTGCGAGCACGCCCAGCACCATTTCCGCGGTAACGGAGACGACCGCGAACCAGGTCGTCGTGATGAACGCACGCTGGAAATTCGAGCCGCCAAGCATCTTGGCATAATTGTCGAAGCCGACGAACGTGCCTTCGGTGCCGACGAGCTTGGCGTCGGTGAAGGAAAGCCTGATCGTGTCGATCAACGGCCAGCCGATGACGGCGATCATCACCGCCAGCAGTGGCAGCATGAGCAGCCATGCGCGCGTTGTTATCCAGGTGCCGGACATAGGATGGAAACCTTCTCGGGCCTAGGGAGCCCCGTCATGCTATCGTATATTGCCCCGGAGCGTAATCGACCCAAGCGAATGATGCGCCAAATCAAAGTGTTAAAGCGTTGCGGCGGCGCCGCCAATTCCCGCGGTCCCCGGGCGGTTTCCCGCCCGGGGCTTGGGAGGGCGGCTCAAAGGCCGCTGTTTTCGGCCGCCGTCTTCAGGGCGTCTTCGGCCGAGGCCTGGCCGAGAAGCGCTTCCTGGATCGCCTGTTGAAGGGCGGTCGAAAGTTCCTGGTACTTGGGGGTCGTCGGGCGCGGATACATGGCAGCGAGGCCAAGCTTGGCAGCACCGATCAGCTCTTCCTGGCCCTTGGTGACGCTGGCGTCCTCATAGGAGGAGGCCCAGATCGGCAGGCTGAGCTTGGCGTAGGCGTTCTGCGTCTGCTGCGAGGTCATGTAGACGATGTACTTCCAGGCATCGTCCGGGTTCTTGCTGGTCGAGGTGACGCCGAGGCCCATCGAGCCGTTGACGGCCGAGACTTCGCTCTTGCCGGCCACGCCCGGTGCCGGCACGACGCCGACCTTGCCCGCGACCTTGCTTTCCTTCGGATCGTTGGCGAGGTTGTACATGTAGGTCCAGTTGAGAGCGAAGGCGGCTTCGCCGTTCTGGAACACCTTGCGCACGTCCTCCTCCAGGAATTCCTTGGAGTTCGGGTTGGTCAGGCCCGAGGTGTAGCTCGTCACCATGTAGTTGAGCGCGTCGAGACCGCCGCCAGAGGTGAAGGCCGGCTTGCCGCCATCGATGAACTTGCCGCCATAGGCGCTGACAAGCGTGGTGTAGTCGCAGATCGCGGCTTCGGCCTGCGACCAGCTCCAGGCGATCGGGGTTGCGAGCAGACCCTTGTCCTTGATGACCTTGGCCTGTTCGGCAAGCTCGTCCCAGGTCTTCGGCGGTGCCTTGATGCCGGCCTTCTCCAGGATTTCCTTGTTGTAGAACAGGTACTTGGTGTCGAGGATCCAGGGCATGCCGTAGCGCTTGCCGTCATATTCGACCGTCGTCCAGGCGCCGGGCAGCACGCCGGACTTCATCTCGTCGGTGATGCGGTCGGTGACGTCGACGAGCACCTTGTTGGCGGCATATTCGGCCGGCCAGATCACGTCGAAGAGCACGACGTCGTAGCCGCCGCCGGAGCCCTGTGCCAGCACGGTCTTGTCGTGCAGGCCTTCATAGGGAACGAATTCGAGATTGACCTTCACATCCGGGTTGGCCTTGGTGAAGGCCTCGGTCATGGCGCGTACATCCGCCTCGCTATAGGCGGCCTGCGCCATGAACAGTGCGTTGAGCGTCGTTTCAGCATGCGCGTGGCCAGCGAATGAGACGCCGGCAAGGGTCGCGCAAAGCAGCGTCGTTCTTATGGATTTCAACATTCCTACCTCCCAATGACATAAGCGTTTCAGATTTCCCGGCATGCCTTATGCGGCACGCCGCATGCGAGAAGTCCGCTCTTCACAAAGCGGCTGTCGACATAACAATTGGAGCGCTCGCGGTCGGTCCTGCCGCCGCTGTCGTTCCCCCGAAGCTCTTTTCGGCTTCTATTAAGTCAATTGTCTTGACTTATTTTTTGTTCAATATTCTAACAGTGTCAAGAGGGGTTTTTGGATGAACGATATGCGCCTGATCCGGGCGAAGAGCGGCACCAATCAGGAGGGGACGAGCGCGCATAACCGCCGCGTCATGATCGACGCGTTGCGACTGAACGGCCAATTGTCCCGCGCGGAACTTGCCCGCGCGACGGCGCTGACGAAGCAGACCGTTTCCAACATCATCGAAGATCTGGAGCGCGACGGGCTGGTCGAGTCACTGCAAGCAGTGCGTAATGGCCGCGGGCAGCCTTCGACGCCCTACCGGCTGGTGCCGGAAGGCGCGTTCGCAATCGGGCTGCAGATCGACCGGCACGTGACGCGTACGATCGCGGTCGATCTCGTCGGCCGGGTGCTCGCCCGCGGCGAGGCCAACCTGCCGGCCGGCGGGCCGGCGACCGGGGTCAGGACCATCCTGGAGCTGATCGAAAAGACCCGCCGTGACCTGACGGCGCTTGCGCCGCATTCGGAGGATCGCCTGGTCGGGCTTGGCGCTGCCATGCCGGGTCCCTTCGGCGTGGAGGCCGATGCCGACGACCCCTGGATGATGGCCGCCTGGCAGAACTTTCCGTTGCTCGAAACGCTTGCGGCGGGCACCGGGCTCGATGTCGGCCTGCAGAACGACGCCGCTGCAGCCGCCACCGCCGAGCGTATGGTCGGGGCGGCGCATGGCGTCGATCATGCGATCTGCATTTACTTCGGCTATGGCCTCGGCGCAGGCCTGATCCTCAACGGCGAACTCTATCGCGGCGCGAACGGCAATGCCGGCGAGATCGGCATGATCCTCAGCTTGCCGCGCGGGGCCAGTTCCGACGAGCGCATGCCGCTCGAACACCGCGCCTCGATCGCTTCGCTGTGCAAGCTTCTGGACCTCGACCCCGCCGATCCGGACCTCTATGCACGCATCGATGCTGTGGCAGAGAGCCCGGACCAAAGGCTGCTGCGGTGGATCGATGCCGCTGCCTTTGAAATGCGCGCGGCTGTTCAGGCGCTGGAAACGATCTTCGACCCGCAGACGGTGATCCTCTGCGGTGGCCTTCCGCCGGGCCTTGCGCGCCTGTTGACCGACGCGATGATGCCGCTGCTTCCGTCGATAGCCGACCGGCGAGACCGTACACTTCCTCGGCTGCAGGTCGGCTTCACCGATCCTTGGGCGGTGGCGATCGGCGCTGCCGCCGAGCCGATCAGCCGGACCTTCGATCCGCGCTTTTCCGCGATCCTCAAGACCCGGGCTGGCGCCGCCATCTGACCGCCGGCTTTAGACGATCAGGTCCGGGGTTCGTCCAGACGGGCGAGTTCCGCAAACTCGGTGCCGAGAAAATCGAGCAGGGCGCGGACGGAGGGAAGCAGGCCGCGCCGCGACGGGAAGGCAGCATGAATGATGCCGGCCTTCGGCGCCCAATCGGGCAGCACGTCGACAAGCGTGCCGTCTTTCAGGTCCTGCCGCACGACCATGGTCGGCAGCTGGCAGATGCCGACGCCGTTGAGCGCGGCCAGCCGCAGGGCCACCATGTCTTCGGTTACGAGGCGTGGCCGATGTCGGACGATCGCGGTCGCGCCGTTGGGACCGTCGAGCCGCCAGTCGTGGCTTTGGCGGTCGGGGTTCCAGGCAAGGCTCGGCAGGCCGCCGAGATCCGCCGGTGCCGGCGGGTTGCTCAAACCGGCAAGCAGCCTGGGGCTGGCGACCAGCCTTTGTTTGCTCTCGGCGAACCGCTTGACGACGAGATCGCTTTCCTCGAGCGGCGGGAAGCGCACGCGGATGGCGACATCGATGCCTTCACGCAGAACGTCGACGCGGCGATTGGTGCTTTCGAGCACCACCTCGACCTTCGGGCATTCGGCCATGAAGCGCGCGATCATCTCGCCCACCTGGAAATAGACGACCGACGACGGGCAGCTGACATGAACCACGCCCTGCGGTTCGGAACGGGTGCGGTCGATCATTTCCTGCGCCGCCTCGGCCTCCACCAGCATGGCGACGCAGTGGCGGTAATATTCCCGTCCGATCTCGGTGATGACGAAGTGGCGCGTCGAGCGCTGCACCAGCCGCACCCCGAGGCGCTCTTCGAGAAGGCCGATGCGACGGCTCAGGCGCGAGCGCGGCATGATCAGTTTCCGGGCCGCGGCAGCAAAGCCGTTCTGTTCGACGACGTCGACGAACAGCTTGAGATCGTTCAAATCCTGCATGGGCGTTTGTCCTGTTTTCAGGACACTGTAGACCGATAGGGCTGTCTAGCGCCAGATTTGGTGCAGGCATATCTTCCCTCCAACGCTCTCGCTGACATGGCGAGACCAAGGAGAAACAGCCATGAGAAAGATACTCGGCATCTTCGGGAATGCGCATCCGCATTGGGTTGGCGATGGCTTCCCGGTCCGTTCGCTGCTGGCGCGTGACCGCGCCGGCGATCATGTGAGCCCGTTCCTTCTGCTCGACTATGCTGGGCCGATGAATTTTGCCCCTGGTGTCACGCCGCGCGGCGTCGGTGTGCATCCGCACCGCGGCTTCGAGACGGTGACGATCGTCTACCAGGGCGAGGTCGACCATCGCGACTCCGCCGGCAATGGCGGCCATATCGGTCCGGGTGACGTGCAATGGATGACGGCTGCGGGTGGTATCCTGCATGAGGAGTTCCATTCGGAGCGCTTCACACGCGAAGGCGGCACGCTCGAAATGGTGCAGCTCTGGGTCAACCTGCCGGCCGCCCACAAGAGTGTCGATCCCGGCTACCAGACGCTGCTCGACCGCGACATTCCGACGGTCAGCCTGCCGGATGGTGCGGGATCGCTCAGGGTGATCGCCGGAAGCTACGCCGGAACGCAAGGGCCGGCGCGCACCTTCACGCCCGTCAACCTCTGGGACCTGCGCCTGAAGCAGCGAGGCTCGCTCAGCCTCGATCTGCCCGAGGGCCATTCGCTCGGACTGGCGGTCCTGCGCGGTAATGTGCTCGTCAACGGTAGCGATCTTGTCGGAGAGGCGCAATTCGTTCTCTTCGGCCGCGACGGTGGCGGCATTACGCTGGACGCCAATTCGGATGCGACGGCGCTCATCTTGACCGGCGAGCCGATCGACGAACCGGTCGCCATGTACGGCCCCTTCGTCATGAACACCGAACAGGAAATCAGGCAGGCGATGACGGACTTCCAGTCCGGTCGATTCGGCAAGATCGCGAGCGTTTAGCCGCGCGAGACCGCATCGCGAACACGGAATGAACCACGACTGAACAGGAGACCGGGCGGTACCGCCCCTCAATCCCAACGCCGAAGCGCATGCGCTTCGGGGAACCCGAACGCATGCCTGCTTCCCGAATGCAGCCATGCAATCAAGCCAGCAAGGAGCAAGACCATGACACCTGCAAACTTCAACGGACAGCGCCCGGTTATCGATCCCGATGATGCGGTGATGCTTTTGATCGACCACCAGAGCGGCCTGTTCCAGACCGTCAACGACATGCCGATGCCGAAGCTTCGGGCCCATGCGGCAGCGCTTGCCAGCATGGCGACGCTGACGAAAATGCCGGTCATCACCACGGCCTCCGTGCCGCAGGGCCCGAACGGCCCGTTGATCCCGGAAATCCATGCCAATGCCCCGCATGCCAAGTATGTCGCCCGCCGCGGCGAGATCAACGCCTGGGACAATCCGGACTTCGTCGCCGCCGTCAAGGAAACCGGCCGCAAGACCCTGATCATCGCCGGCACGATCACCAGCGTCTGCATGGCCTTCCCGGCGATCAGCGCCGTGCATGACGGCTACAAGGTCTTCGTGGTCGTCGACGCTTCGGGCACCTATTCGAAGATGGCTGAGGAGATCACCCTTGCCCGTGTCGTTCAGGCCGGCGTGGTGCCGATGGATACGGCAGCGGTCGCCTCCGAACTGCAGCGCACATGGCACCGCGACGACGCCCAGCAGTGGGCCGAGATCTACACCAAGATTTTCCCGGAATATCAGCTGCTGATCGAAAGCTACCTCAAGGCCCAGCAGGTCGAGAAGGATCAGGAACAGCTCGACTCGCAGCGCGGCTAAGGCCCGCGTCGGGCAAGAGAATGAAACACCCACGGCAGATATCCTGCCGTGGGTGTTTTGTCTTGATGATTAGCGGCGGTCGATTTCCAGAATGGTCTGGAACAGCACTTCTGCGCCGCGGGCGCATTCCTCGGGCGCGGTATATTCCGCCTCGTTGTGCGAGAGCCCGTCCTTGGATGGCACAAAGATCATGGCAGTCGGGGTGATTGTCGCGATATGGGCGGCATCATGCCCGGCGCCGGAGACCATGTCGGTCGCCGAATAGCCGAGCGCTTCCGTGCTGGCGCGCACGGCGTCGATGATTACGGGATCGAAAACGACAGGCGCCTTCGACCAGATGTGGTTCAAGGCGACACCTGGCCCAGTCTTGCGGACAGCCTCTTCAAGGGCCGCTTGCATCTGATTGAGCCCCGTCTCGGAAGGATGGCGCATGTCGATCTGGAGCCGAACGGAACCGGGCACGACATTGCGCGAATTCGGCCCCACCTCGACGAAGCCGACGGTGCCCACACCCGGCGGGTTTTGACGGGCGATGTCGCGGACGGCAAGGACGATCTCGGCCGCCGCAACAAGTGCATCGTCGCGCTGCGCCATCGGCGTGCTGCCCGCATGCGCCTCCGTGCCCGTGATAGTGACATCGAACCAGCGCAGCCCTTGGATGCCCGTGACGACACCGACCTCGGTCGCCGACGCTTCGAGCAGCGGCCCCTGCTCGATATGGAGCTCGACATAGGCGGCAAAGGAAGCTGGATCGATCTTGGCCTCGCCGCGATAGCCGATCGCATCGAGCGCCGCACCGACCGTGATACCTTCGCGGTCGGTGCGCGCCTGGGCGTCATCGAGCGCCAGCGCGCCGGCAAAGACGCCGGAGCCCAGCATTGCCGGCGAGAAGCGGGAGCCTTCCTCGTTCGTCCAGTTGACGACCACGAGCGGATGGCGAAGCCGGGTGGCGCCTTCCTTGAGGGTGCGCAGGATTTCGACACCGGCGAGCACGCCGAGGATGCCGTCGAAGCGGCCGCCCTGCGGCTGGGTATCGAGATGGCTGCCGACGGCGATCGCCGGCAGCGACATGTCCTCGCCGGCATAGGTCGCAAAGATGTTGCCGATGGGGTCAATCTCGACCGTGCAGCCGAGCGCGCGGCATTCCGCGACATACCAGTCGCGGACTTCACGATCCTCCTCGGTCAATGTCAGCCGCGTGACCCCGCCCTTGTCCGCAGCACCGAAGCGCGCGGTCGAGACGATGTCGGCCCACAGCCGGTCGCCGCTTGTCGCCGGCGTGTTGATGCGGCTGGTTTCGCTGCGCATGGCTTCGGCGCTCATTTCTGCTGCTCCGGCGCGTCCTTGTTGAGCCGATAGCGGAAATCGCAATGGGAGGCGCCCTGCATTACAGTCTGGGTGCGCTCCAGCGTGATGCGCGGGTCGTAGCCGGTGCAGAAGACGCCGTCGCGGTTGCAGGACAGCAGGTGTCCGATATGGCCGAGGCCCATCTCGCGATAGGTCTCGGCGTAGCGACAGCGCTTGACGTTGTAGTGGAATTCCTCGTCCGTCGCCTTGGTGACCTCGATGACCAGCGCGTCGTCCTGGGTCCAGAGATCCTGAAGTTCCTGGAAGGTGCGCAGGTTGGTGCCGCCGGGTGTCTTGGCGGCAAAGGTCCGGCCCGCCTCGATCGCGGCCTTGGTGATCGCCTTGTCGAGGATCGCCTGGGCGCGCTCCTCGCCGATCTCCTCGCGCATCGCCTCATAGATTGGCGCGATGATGCCGGCCTCGATGCGGCGGCGCGCGAGAATTCCGATCTCGCCATCCATCGCGACGCGCGAGTCGGCGTTTTGATTGTCCGTGTTTTCCATGCAATGCCTCCCTGTCTGCCTAAGGGCAGAAGAACAGGGGCAGTTTACTACGCTGTCGATGCTTCCGTGTTGCAAATCCGTACCGGAACGATCGAATGCTGTGCAAATATTTTGCGCCAATCTCCGACCGCGCAGGAATCATTCCCGCTTTTTGGGGAATATGCATAGCCGCGTGGTGTAGCGCCCGGAATCGGCGCTGTGCCGTCAGCGCTCGCTGCTTGAAACGAACCAGCGGTAATAGGGATTGGTCGGCTCTACGCGCATCAGCAATTCCATGTCGCGCGCCCACTCGTCGCGGTAGCCGGCATAGGCATTCAGCGAGGCCTGGTAGAACAGCATCAGCCGGTTGTGGGCATCCGTCACGGATTTGTCGAACGCCGGGTCCGCGCCGAGAAGCGGAGCCTTGCTGCGGAGGGCAACCAGGGCCGGCAGCGTGCGCTGCAACTCGTCGGGGCGAACCCAGCTTGCATATTCGATCCGCGGTTGGTCGTCGGTGACCGGCAGGGCCGAACCGGCATAGCGCTCCAACCCGGTGCGATCGGACATCCAGGTCGCGAGCAGGTCGGCCGGTCCGGAAATGCCGACGTCGCGAAGCGCTGCTGCAAGCGTCGGGTCGGCGAGCCGGGCGGCAATGCGGGAAGCGTCAAGCTCCTGCGGCTCGACGGAGCCAATGAGCAGCATCTCGTGCAGTTCGGTCGACCAGAGTGTCGCATGCGGGAAACTGTCGAGGAAGCTGCGCACGAGCGCGCGGGTGTCCTCGTCGTTCTGAGTGGCGATCGGCAGCCATTGGGCGACAAGCCCGTTCGGCGCGAGGCGCTCACGCGCCAGGCGATAGAAGTCGGACGAGTAGAGGTTGACCACGCTGGCGGCCGAGGGCGGCGGCGGTTCGAGCGTGATCAGATCGTAGCGGGATTGGCTCCGCATCAGTTCGCGCCGGCCGTCGGCTACGCGCACGTCGAGACGGCTATCGCCAGCCGCATTGAAGTTGCCGGCAAAGAGCGCCGAGGCGCGGGCGACCGAGGGCAGGAGTTCGGCGGCAACGCGCCGGTCGAGGCCGGGATAGGCGAGAAGCGACCCGGCGGTGATGCCGGTACCGAGACCGATGACCAGAGCCGATTTCGGTTCGCCCTTGTGGATGACGAGCGGCAGCAGCGCCTGCAGCCGCATGTAGCGCAGCGACGGCATGGCATCGCCGGTGTTGGAAACGCCCTGGATGTAAAGGCGGCGGAAACGGCGGTCGGGCTGCCCCTGTTCGATGACGGCGACGGTGGCGCCGAGACCCTCTTCATAGGAAACGATCGTGCCATTGCCGCGCGAAAGGTTGAGCAGGCTCGCCAGCCGATCCGACGGCACGATGACGGCGATCAACACGGTGAGGGTGCCGAGAGCCGGTGCGAGTAGCCGCCGGCCCATCCAGCCGCCCTGTCCGCGACTGACGGCGACGAGCCCGATTGCTGCTGCGGCAATGGCGAGGACGGAAAAACTTCTGACGATACCGAGAGACGGGATCAGCACAAAGCCGGTCAGAAGCGTGCCGAAAATGCCGCCGAGCGTGTTCAAGGCAAGAACCCGGCCGGTGTCGCGGCCGGCGTGTTCAGGGTCGACGGCGAGCCTGAGGGCGACCGGGAAGGCGGCGCCGAGGATCAGCGTCGGGATAAAGACGATCGTCAGCGCGGCAACCAGGAAGCGCGCGCACATGCCGGCAAAGATGCTACCGGTGACGTCGGCGACGGCGGCCTCAGCGCTGGTCTGCAGCGCCGTCAGCCAGGGGCCAAGCAGCGCAAGCTCGGCCAGCGCGACCAGGCCGGCGAGCGTGATCAACAAGCCGAAGGCGCCCCAGGGGTCGGACAGGCGCTCGCTCCGGCGCGCAAAAAGGGCGGCGCCGAGGGCAAGGCCAGAAAGATAGGTGGCAAGCACCACGGAAAAGGCGAAGGAGCGGGTGGAGATGAACTGCACGATCGCCTGCGACCAGGCCACTTCATAGCCAAGGGCGATACCGCCGGCGATGGCATAGAGGACAAGCGCCAGCCGCGAACCGTTAGCGCTACGCGTTTCCCCAGGGAGTGTCCCTTGAACAGGTTCCCGGGCGATAGGCACATTCAGGGAAAGCGCGATCGCTGCGGCGACAAGGCCGAGCCCTGCTGCCGCAAGCCCTGTCGCCTGAACGCCGAGGGTGGGAATAAGGACGAAAGAGACCGCCAGGCACCCGGCGATCGCGCCGAGCGTATTGGCGGCATAGAGCCTGCCGCCCTTTGCGGCGACGCTGCCTGCTGCGGCGTTTAGCGCCCGCAGCAGGACCGGCAGGGTGCCGCCCATCAGGAAGGCTGGCGTTGCCACGATCAGGACCAGCAGGGCCCAGGCGGCCATCGGGCTGGTGCCCTCAATCGCGACGAAGACCGGCGCGATTCTGGAAAGGATGAAGGTGACGCCGGCGCCGAGCATGGCGACCCCGGTTTCAAGCAGGGCATAGAGGCGGAGCGGCTGGCGGGAACGGTCGCCGGCACGGCCAAGGACAAAACTGCCGAGCGCAAGGCCGAGGAAGAAGGCGCTGACCCCGGTGCTGACCGCATAGACATCGACGCCGGTGACCAGCGAAAGCTGCTTGATCCAGAGAACCTGAAAGACCAGGGCGGCGGTGCCGGAGAGGAAGAGCATGAAGGCGGCGATTGCCGGCCGGAAGGCCTGAATCCGTTGCCCGGTCATCGGGCCTCCAGTCGTCTCGCCAAGAGCGATCGGTCGCATGGGCGGGCTGTTCTTCGTCGTCATCGCGTCATGCCATTGTTAGGAAAGGCAAGATAGAAAAGGCGGCGCTTCAGCGCCGCCTTCGCGCATTACTGGGCAGCCGGGGTCTTCGCCAGGATAGCATTGATCTTGGCATGCACGCCTTCTTCCACCTGGTCGACCGAGAAGCTGGCGGGCTTCTGGCTTGGCGGATACTCGATGAAGGTCTCCAGGAAGGTTGCGGCCTTCATGGTAGCAATCCCGACAAGATAGACATTCTTCGTTCTCCAGTCGTTGTACTGATCGGAGACGATATCGGCCCTCTCATAGGGGTCCATGCGCAGGTTGAACATCTTCGGCACGCGCAAGCAGACAAAGGGGTCCTGCCAGACGTCGAAGCCACCGGGCTTGCGCATCTCGCAGAAGACCGCCTTCCAGTTGTCAAAGCGCATGCCGACGAGCTTGGCATCGTCGTTGAAATAGTAGAACTCGTTGCGTGCGCCCTTCGGCTGCTCGCCAAGCAGGTAGGGAAGTTGGTTGTAGCCGTCGAGGTGCACCTTGAAGTCCTTGTCTCCGAGCTTGGTACCCTTCAACAGCCGATCCTTGATGTCGTTGTCGCCGGCTGCGGCAAGCAGCGTCGGGAACCAGTCGAGGCCGGAGACCATTTCGTTGGAAACACCCGGCTTGATCTTGCCCGGCCAGCGAATGATGGCGGGAACACGGAAGGCGCCTTCCCAGTTCGAGTCCTTTTCGCTGCGGAACGGTGTGGTTGCCGCGTCCGGCCAGGAGAACTGGTTGGGACCATTGTCGGTCGCGTAGATGACGATGGTGTTGTCGGCGATCTTCAGGTCGTCGATCGCCTTCAGGAGCTTGCCCACGTCATTGTCATGCTCGACCATGCCGTCGGCATAGTCGTTGCCCGGCATCCCACTCTGGCCCTTGTACTGATCGCGCACGTGGGTGAAGAGGTGCATGCGCGTGGTGTTCATCCAGGTGAAGAACGGTTTACCTTCCTTGACCTGCTTTTCCATGAAGCCGATGGCTGCCGACGTCGTCTCGTCGTCGATCGTTTCCATGCGCTTGGAGTTCAGTGCGCCTGTATCCTCAATCTTGCCATCGGCAAAAGAGTGCAGCACGCCGCGAGGTGTGGCCGCCTTGACGAAGGGATCATTGGGATCCTTCGGCCAGTATGGGCGCTCCGGTTCTTCTTCGGCATTGAGGTGATAGAGATTGCCGAAAAACTCATCGAAGCCGTGTGCCGTCGGCAGGAAGCGGTCCTGGTCGCCAAGGTGGTTCTTGCCGAACTGGCCGGTGGCGTAGCCGAGAGGCTTCAGCGCCTGCGCAATGGTCACGTCGCGGTCCTGGAGTCCGACCGGAGCGCCGGGCACGCCGACCTTGGACATGCCTGTGCGCAGCACTGACTGCCCGGTGATGAAGGTCGAGCGACCGGCTGTACAGCTATTCTCCGCATAGTAATCCGTGAACATCACGCCTTCTCTTGCGAGCCGGTCGATGTTCGGGGTCTTGTATCCGACAACGCCGAAGGAGTAGGCGCTGATATTGGTCTGGCCGATATCGTCGCCAAAGATGACGAGGATGTTGGGCCTGGCGGCATCCTGCGCGAAGGCCGGCAGCACGGAGGCGGAAATCGACGACATTAGCACGGCGCCGGCGAGCGCCAGCGCTTTCGGTTTCGCGGCATGCCCGATGGTACACGCGGCGAGCCGGCCAAGCCTGTTCTTCAGATCGATACTCATCTCATGTCTCCCTGAGGCAGCAAGCAAACACTCTCGGAATGCAGCCAAAGTTTCGGATTTACCGATGCAACTTCTACCGGCGGGCGTCCGCGGGTAAGTACGTAACAGTTACGAAGACCGGCGACGGCGGGTAAATCAAGTCCGGCTGACGGCTCCGAAGCGCCTTGGCGGCGCGGCCTCCAGACCGGGATTAAGATCGGGCAAGTCCGATGTCGGGCCGCCGCTATCAGCGGAGGTTTCGGCCAGCCAGCGCTGTCTCGCCACGTTCAGACCGCTGCGTAACCGCAGGAGATCTGGCCCGCCCTGATGGGAGCTGCTGCTGCCATAGCGGCTGCGGCGATAATCGGCAAAAGCGTTTGCCGTCGCCGGGTCGGCGAAGCTGTCGAGCCAGCGCGAGACCGGCGTGTTGCCAGTCCGGCGTGACCAATGGTCGACCGCCGTCTCCAGCCGCGTGGGGTCGTGATCCCGACAGGCGTCGAGCACGTGGCGAAATGCCGTGGCCTCGGATTGCGCCCTCTGCTCGAGCGCGGTTTCCAGCCAGGTTTCGAGGCGGCCGAACAGATTGGCGGCCAGCTGGATAAGCGCCGCGAGAGCGGCGATCGATGTCGCGATGCCGAGCCACCACAACCAGTCGAAAGGTTCCTCAGCGGGCGGCGGCGCAGGCGGGGCGAGTGCGGGCGCAGCCGCTGGGGCAGCGTTGACGCTGACGGTCACTCTGGCCGCCTCGGCCGTCTGCATCGATCCGCTCGCCGGGTCGAACCAGGGCAGGCTGATCGCTGGAAGCGCGTAGGTGCCGGGCTTTGCAAAGACGTAGGTTGCCACGTCCTTGCGCAGTCCCGCCGTGATATCCCCGCGTGACGTGCGCTCCTCCGAAAGCACCGGATCGTGCCGGTAAATCTGCACGTCCGCGGGGGCGTCGAAGGTCGGTTCGGGGATCATCATCGGCGCCAGGCCGGCGGCGCGGATGGTGATGGTCCGCACCAGGGCATCGCCTGCCTTTAGCCCCGCGGGATCCCGGTCGAAAGACTGGGTGAGGGTGATTTCTCCGGCGGTGACGCCGGCCTCTCCACCTGCGCCTTGCGGAACGGCTTCGACCGTGAACTTGAGCGAAGGCAACGTCACCTGACCCTTGCTCATCTGGCCGGGTACGGCGGCATAGCCGAACGGAATGATGGCGGGCGGTAGCACGTAGTCGCCTGCCGCCTGTGGGTTGATCGCGTAGGTTTTGCGGATGCCTGAGAAGGCCTCGCCGTTGACGGTCTCGTTGAGGTTCATGCCGCGTTCGTCGGGCATGGTGACGACAGTGCCGGGAAGATCGAACAGAGGAAACTGCGGCGGCGAAAGGAAGTAGTTCGGCACGAAGACGTCGACGTCGACCTCGATCTGCTGGCCGGCATAAATCGGCGCCTTGGTCGTGAGCGTCGCGCGGGCAAAGGGATCGGCGGCGAAGGCCGTGCCTGCAAGCCAAAGCGACAGGCCGAGGAGCCAGATGATCAGCCGCGGCAGGGCGGCGAGGGCTGTCACGGGGCCGCCTCCTTTGCTTCGATCGCAAATTTTCGTGCCAGCAGTTCGGCCGGCGACACCTGGATGTTGCGCATCCACATGTCGGCCGTCTGCGGTCCGCCCTGAACGGTCGCTTCCGTTCCCTTCTTGCCCTTGTCGTCGAACTGGACCTGGTCCGGGTCAATGCCCGCCTGTTCCTGCTGTGCGTCCTGTTCCTGCTTGTCCTTGTCGGCCTTGCGCTTTTTGGCGATCTCGAGGTTCTTTTGGGCGTCGGTCCAGTCGGGGCGGCGCTTTAGCGCCTGCTCGTAGGCGGCGATCGCCTCCTCGGCCTTGTCGAGGTGCAGGAGGGCATTGCCCTGATTGTAGTAGCTTTCCGCCGTATCGCTCTCGGCAAAGGTGTCGATCGCATCCTGGAAACGGCCGGCGCGGTAGAGCGCTGCGCCGCGCCAGGCGGGATCCGCGAACGTTTCAGAGGCCCCCTGGAAATCGCCCTGTTCGAAGGCGCGACGGCCCTGCTGGTCCGGAGTGAGCCAGAGGTCGATAAAGCGATTGTCCGCCGCCTCCACCCGTTCGCTGCCCATGAGCGAAGTGGCCGCGAGCAGATAGACCGCCCAGCGTATGGTCCAGCCGCGTCGGAACCAGAAGAGGCCGAAGACGGCGATCGGAATCGTCAGCCACCAGCCGAGATCGTACCAGCGCGTCAGCCCTTCGGCCGTCTTCGCTGCAAAATTCGTCTGGATGCGCCTGATGATCCAGCTGACGTCGGCGTCGTCGGATGTGACCGACGCCACCTCGGCCTTGGATGCGGACTGCAGCGCCTTGAGGCCGTCGACATCGAGCTTCGCCCTGACATGCGCGCCGGTGGCGTCGGTCAGGAACCCGCCGTCCGCCGTCTTGACCGGACCGCCTTCTGCCCTGCCGATGCCGAGCACCATCAGCGAGTTGCGCCCCTGATACCCACCGAAGGCCGGGAAGGCGGAACGCTCGACGCCGTCGGTCATGAACAGGATGGTGCCAGGCACCGTTTCGTTGGCGAGCGCTTTTTCGACCTCCTGGAGGGCCTTGGCTGTGTCCTTACCCTCGACGGGCATGATCTGCGGCGACAGCGCGGCGAGGTAGGATTTGACCAGCGCGGCATCGTCGCTGAGCGGCAGCACCATGTGGGCGGAGCCGGCATAGGCGAACAAGGCGGTGCGCGAGCCTTTCCTCCTGTCGAGAATGTCCTGGACCTTCAATTTGGCGCGTTCGAGCCGCGTCGGCGAAACATCGGTCGCGTTCATCGTCGGGTTGAGGTCGATGGCGATTGCCAGAGGTGCGGTGTCCTCGACGAAGGGCGGCCGTTCACGCTGCCAGGTCGGGCCAGCGGCTGCGATCGCCGCAACGGCGATCAGTGCGGCGGTGACGTGCACCGGCTGGAAGCGCCGTTTCCCGCCCTTGTCGATCAGCAGGTGATCGAGCAGATGCGGTGCGATCATGTCCTGCCACTGCGAGCGGACATCGCCGCGCCGGGTGACGAGGTAGATCAGCAGCGGGACGGCGGCGAGCGCCAGCAGCCACAGCGGCCGCAGAAAGTGAAAATCGGCGATCATGGCGCTGCCTCCCGGCGCTGACGCCGGTCACCGAGCGAGGATAGGAGCCACATGACGGCGTGATAGGCGAGCACCAGCAGGAGTGCCGCACCCAGCGGATAGTAGAACAGCTCGATGCGCGGCCGCCAGGAGAGCGTCTTCTGGTTTGCCGGCGTCAACTGGTCGAGCAATTGGTAGATGTTCTGCAGACCGGCCTGATCCTGGCCGAAGAAGTAGCGCCCCTTCGTCGCTTCGGCGATCTGCTGGAGTGCCGCGGTGTCGAGCTTTTGCTCTCCTTGAGCATTGGGATCGCCGATGCCGACCGTGTGGATCACCACCTTTCGCTCGGCGGCGATGCCGGCGGCCTTGTCGGGCGGCATCTTGCTGGCGGTGTCGTTGCCGTCGGTCAAGAGGATCATCACCTTGTCCGGCGCGGTGCTGGCGTCGAACATTTTGATCGCCAGCCCGATCGCATCGCCGACGGCGGTGCGGGGACCGGCCATGCCCGGCAGGCTGTCGGCCAGCATCAGCTTGACGGTCTTGTGGTCGAGCGTGAACGGTACCAGCGGATAGGGCGCATCGCCAAAGGCGATCAGGCCCAACCGGTCATTGGGCCGCCGGTCGATGAAGTCGGCGACCACCGCGTGCACCGCTTCGGCGCGGGTCTGCAGGTTGCCGGCGGGATCGCGAAAGTCGCGCGTGTCCATCGACTGTGACAGATCGATCGCCAACATCAGGTCGCGCTGCGGTTCGACCTTTTCGATCGGCGGCTCGACATATTGCGGCCGCGCCAGCGCCAGCACGATCAGCGTCCAGCAGATGGGTGCGATCACCTTCTGGCCGAGATTGGTTCTCGGAACGACGGAGCCTTCGGTCGGACCGAGATTGGCCGCCGCGGTGATGTCCTTGAAGAACGGCACCCTGACGGCGGCCGACTGCTCGCGGTATGGCGGAAGCAGCCACCAGACAAGGAAGGGCAACGGCAGAAGGATCAGTGCCCAGGCGTGGTCAAGCACGTACATGATGCGCCTCGATCCAGTGCCGCGCTGCCGCGATGTAGGCCTTTGCCTCAGCCTCCGGAACCGCGGCGAGCGCCTGGCTGCCACGATACTCGGCTTCCTCGAAAAAACGCGCAGAGGCGATCGGAAAGACGGGGCCGCCGGAATGAGCGTCGAGATATTTGGTCCAGCCGGTGCCGTGCAGGCCGGCAATGGCTTCGCGTGGCCAGACCGAGAGCGCGGTCCGCTTCAAAAGGACAGGCAGGGCCGCGAGCGCCTCGCCACGCGATCCGGTGGCGGTCAATCCGGCTTCTATCTTTCTGAGGTCGGCGAGCGCCTCGCGGCGGTAGCTGTTGGCCTCCCAGCGCCGGTACCAGCGCCAGCAGGCAAAGGCCGCCATGAGAAGGACAATGCAGCCGAGCACCACCCATGCCGGGGTCTGGGGCATCATCGAGACAGGCTGCGGCAAGGCGATATCCGCGAGCTGCCGAAGGGCGGCGTCGAGTATCGGATCTTTCGCAGGTGCCGCTGTCGCCATCATCGCCTCCGCTGCCGGCTGGCGAGCTGGCCGAGCATGGTGCGCAGCTGCGGCGCCACCTCTTCCGCCGCAGAGATCGGCAGCATGGGCAGGCCGAGCTCCTCCTGCCAGGCGCGCAGCGCTCGCCCGCGCTTGCGGGCAAAGCTGTCGATCGCCTCGCGCACATTGCCGTGGCCGAACTGCACTTCGGCCTGAAGCAGCCCGCCGCTAAAGACGATATCGCCCTTGCGCGGCAGTTCGAGCAGGAAGGGATCGTAGATCAGAACGCAGATCACATCGTTGTGGGCCGAAAGCTTCAAAAGCATGTCGCGGGTTTCGAGGCTGTAGCCGTCGAAGTCGCTGACGACGATGATCAGGTGATCGTGCCGGGCGATGTTGGCGACGGTCGTCAGCACGACGTCGAGCTGCTCGGCTCCATGCGGCGCCTGCGAACCGGCCTGCAGTGCGGTATTGTGGCGAACGATGCTGTCGGCGAGCCGGATCACCGCTTCGCGGCTGCGGTATGGGCGCGTTTCGGTCACCTCCTCGTCGCCGAAGACGAAGCCGCCGACACGGTCGCCAAGGGCCAGCACGCGCCAGGCGGAGAGCGCTGCCACTTCCGCCGCGGCGACCGACTTCATCGCGCGGCGGCTGCCGAAGAACATGTTGATGCGCTGGTCGACGAGGATGAGGGCCGGCCGGTCCTTCTCTTCGTCATAAACGCGGACGACCGGCTTGCCGGTGCGCGCCGTCACGCGCCAGTCGATGGCGCGGATGTCGTCGCCGGGCAGGTAGTTGCGTAGTTCCTCGAAGGAAAGTCCGCGGCCGCGCATGCGTGATTCGTGACGGCCGGCAAGCAGGCGGCGCACCGGCGCCTTGCGCAGGAACGTCAGGTCGCGGGCCATGGCTTCGAGGCCGACAAGTGCGTCCACCGAGGTGTAGACGCCGGTGGTGTCGGCGGTGCGGGGCTTTATGATGCCGCGTGAGCGGGCGAGGGCCGGCAGGGATATGGCCATCGGCGAACCTCCATCCTCAGGCGACCGCGACGAGCTCGACGATGCGGTCGATCACCTGGTTGGCGGTGGTGCCGCCGGCATGCGCTTCGTAAGAGAGCACCAGGCGATGGCGAAAGACATCGTGCACGGTCGCCTGCACATCGTCGGGCGTGACGAAATCGCGGCCGTTCAACCAGGCGTGCGCCCGCGAAACCTTATCGAGGCCGATGACGCCGCGCGGGCTCACGCCGACCTGAAGCCACTTGGCCAGATCCTTGTCGACCTTGTCGGGATAACGTGTCGCCATCACCAGCGCGACGATGTAGTTCTCGATCGCTTCGGAAACGGTGATCGCCGATATTTCCTTGCGTGCGGCAAAGACCGCGTCCTGGGCAAGCTTCTCCGTCGCATGATTGTTGGACTTGGCGTTGGTTTCCTCCGAGCGCACGAGCCGCATGATGTCTGCCTCAGAGGCTGCGTCCGGATAATCCACCTGGATGTGCATGAGGAAGCGATCCAGTTGCGCTTCGGGAAGCGGATAGGTGCCTTCCTGCTCGATCGGGTTCTGGGTCGCCATGACCAAAAAGAGATCGGGCAGCACATGGCTCTTGCCGCCGATCGTGACCTGGCGTTCCTCCATCGCCTCGAGCAGCGCCGATTGCACCTTGGCCGGCGCCCGGTTCACCTCGTCGGCGAGGATGAGATTGGCGAAGATCGGCCCTTCCTGGAACTGGAACGCGCCCTTGCCGCCCTCGGAAAAATAGATCTCGGACCCCGTGATGTCGGCGGGCAAGAGGTCGGGTGTGAACTGGATGCGCGAAAGCTCCGCATCGAGGTTTTTGGCCATGCTCTTGATCGCTCGGGTTTTCGCAAGTCCGGGCAGGCCCTCGACCAGCAGATGGCCGTTGCTGAGCAGCCCCAGCAGCAAGCGCTCGATCATGCCCTCCTGGCCGATGATCGCTTCGCCGATGCGCTTGCCGAGTTGTTGGATATCGTCGCGTGCACCCATGAAGTCCTGCTCCCTTGCCCCGCCGGCAACATCAGTCGTCATGAACTTTCGCGAGAGCTTATTGTTAAATCAGGCCAATTGGAAAGAACGTAACAGTAACGAAGGCCTGAGCGGCGATGGCGGATACCTCTTGTGGCACGCGGCCTGCGCCCCGAGGGCTTTGGGCGATTGCGTAACGGTTACGTACTTTGGGCAGCGGTCATTTGGCGCTAACGTGTGCAGACCGTCCGCGCGCGTGCTAGCCGACGGTGCCAAGGGAGATCAGAGCCACATGCAAATGTCCCCGAAAATGCCCCTTGTCGACGAAACGCCGGCGGCGATCAGCGCCCGCGAGCAAATCTGGATCGAGGGCGGGACCTTTCTCATGGGTTCGGACAAGCACTATCCGGAGGAAGCGCCGGCCCATCCGGTGAAAGTTGACGGCTTCTGGATCGACGTCACGCCCGTTACCAACCGGCAGTTCGCCGCCTTCGTCGAGGCGACCGGCTACGTGACCGAGGCGGAGAAGACGCCCGATCCGAAGGACTATCCGGGCGCGCTTCCGGAAATGATGCGGGCGGGTTCAGTGATCTTCGACCCGCCGAAGCGGGTGACCAGCAACAGTCCGTCGCAATGGTGGAACTTCAAGTTCGGCGCCGACTGGCGGCGGCCCTATGGGCGGCAGAGCAACATCCGCGGCAAACTCGACCATCCGGTGGTGCAGGTCTCCTACCTCGACGCCAAGGCCTATGCCGCCTGGGCGGGAAAGGACCTGCCGACGGAGGCCGAATGGGAGTTCGCCGCGAAAGGCGGGCTCGAAGGCGCGGAATTTGCCTGGGGGGACGAACTGGTGCCCGAGGGACGTTTCATGGCAAACACCTGGCACGGCATATTTCCGACGGAAAACCTGAAGCCCGACGGCTTCGAGCGGACCTCGCCGGTCGCGAGCTTTCCCGCCAATGGCTACGGCCTCTACGACATGATCGGCAATACCTGGGAATGGACCAGCGACTACTGGTCCACCCGCCACCCTGCGCCGGCGCAAAAGAGCTGCTGCATACCCGCCAATCCGCGGGGCGGGGACCGGGAAGCGAGTTTCGATCCGCGGCAGCCGACGATCCATATCGCCCGTCGCGTCGTGAAAGGCGGATCCCATCTCTGCGCGCCTAACTATTGCCGTCGGTATCGTCCGGCGGCGCGTCACGCGCACGAGGAAAACGCGGCGACGACCCATATTGGGTTCCGTTGCATTCGGCGGCCCTGATCCGGCCGGAGGACTTGAAAACCGTTCCGCCAGGAGGATGGATGATGACGGCAACAGCGATGCGTCTGGGGTTCGTGATGGACGAAAGGGCTTGCAAACCGCGGCGTCGCGCAAGGCTCGCTGGCCTGCTGCTCGCGTTCGTTGCGGCCTTCGCCTCACCTGTTGCCCTTGTGGCGGCCGATGCGCCGGCCGACATTCTGCCTTCGTGGAACGATGGCGAGGCGAAAACCGAGATCGTCGATTTCGTCACACGGGTCACCAGCGAGGGCAGCGCCGATTTCGTGTCGCCGGCAGAGCGGATCGCCGTCTTCGACAATGACGGCACGCTGTGGACCGAGCAGCCGAACTATTTCCAGGGCATGTTCGCCATCGACCGCGTCAAGGCGATGGCGCCCGAGCACCCCGAATGGAAGGACAAGGAGCCTTTCGCATCGCTGCTGAAGGGGGACATGGCAGGCGTTGCCGCCGCCGGCGAAAAAGGCATCGTCGAGTTGGTCATGGCGACCCATGCCGGCATGACGACGGACGCGTTCACGAAAACGGTCACGGATTGGTTTGCAACCGCCCGGCATCCGCGCTTCGATTGCCCCTATAACGAGGTCACCTTTCTGCCGATGCGCGAGTTGCTCGATTATCTCAGGGCAAACGGCTTCAAGACCTATATCGTCTCGGGCGGCGGCATCGAATTCATGCGGCCGATGACCGAACAGATGTATGGGATCCCACCCGAGCAGGTGGTCGGCAGCAGCATCACGACGAAGTACGAACTCGACGGCGACGCGCCGGTGCTGATGCGGGAGCCCAAGATCGACTTCATCGACGACGGTGCCGGCAAGCCGGTCGGGATCAACACCTTTATCGGTCGCCGCCCGATCTTCGCCGCCGGTAATTCCGATGGCGACTATGAGATGCTGCGTTGGGTAACGGCGGGCTCCGGCCCGCGTTTCGGCATGATCGTGCACCATACGGACGGGGAGCGCGAATGGGCCTATGATCGGCAATCCCCTGTCGGCAAGCTGGACAAGGCGATGACCGAGGCCGAGCAGCGAAACTGGCTTCTGGTCGATATGAAGAACGACTGGCGCAAGATCTACGCCTTCGAAAAATAGGTGGCTGCACGGCTGGCGCCGTGCGCCTCAGCT
Organism: Ensifer sp. Root954; assembly: GCF_001429005.1. Lineage (NCBI taxonomy): Bacteria > Pseudomonadati > Pseudomonadota > Alphaproteobacteria > Hyphomicrobiales > Rhizobiaceae > Ensifer > Ensifer sp. Root954. The sequence continues at coordinate 259,886 of NZ_LMJM01000051.1, read as the reverse complement.
ATCGATGTCGGGGCGAGGGCCGAGTGCCAAGTGCGACTTTAGCGCGGGGCCGTGGTCGACTATCGTCGCGCGGACGATGGTGCTCTTGCTCGTCTTTCCCGCCGCGGAACATCTCTCAACATCGATCGCGATATCGCGTGTGCCGCCTGTGCGGCTGCTGACGGCCGGAATCATGGGATTCCAGGCGAAGATTGCCAAGGCGCCGGCAATCCGGGCCAATGTTACTGTTACGTACTTCCGAAAATCGGCGTTCGTGCCACTTTTCGCTCAGGGGAGAGGTAAGCGAGGGCCGGATTGGCCACAAGCACCGACCGGCGAGCCGGCCCCCGCCCGCAACGGTGTCGGGTCGTCGCTGACACCTTGGGGAATGCAAAGGCATGAGCATCGATTGTCGTTCAAACGGATGGTAACCCATGCCCAGCGCAGCCTCTCAACGGGGACTACTGAAGCTTATGCTCAGGCTGCCGGCTCTGCGCGGCCAGTTGCAATTGCTCTGTGCCAAGAACCAGTCCCTGGCAAGCCTCTGCGAAGCCTATGAGGAAGCGAGCTCTATGCTTGACCGGCAAAGGCGTCTCGCCCCTCTGGATCATCCGATGATCTCGGAGTATGAATTGATCTGTCGCGAGATCGAAGAAGAGGTCATTTCCGTCTGTATCGCCGATACGGGGACGTGAGCGTAGTCCGTTGTGATTAACAAATAGCTCGCTTGAGCTTGTCAGAGCGACGAAAACCCCACAAGAATTCTATGGGAATGATCGAGCGTTCCTGTTCCAACTTAAAATGATTCAATTCTTCGATGAAAATATTTTGTGACGGTGCGATATTCTTCTTTCCGCCACAGAAGCTCTCGTCTAGAGTTCGCCTCGCGTTGCACTCTCTTTGGGGTTGTGGCAGTTGGGAGCGCATCATGGAAGCCAGCAGAAATGCGGGTCATACGAACTGCATTGCCGTTGCAGAATGCGAGGCGCGAGCCGCCCTTGAGCGCATTCTTGCCGACAGCCAGTTTCACGCGACCGAGCGTCATCGCAAGCTGTTGCGGTACCTGGTTGACGAGTTTTTCGCTGGCCGTTCGGGCCAGGTGAAAGCCTACACGATCGCCATTGACGTCTTCGGACGGCCCGCCTCCTTCGATCCTGCGACCGATCCGATCGTGCGTGTGGAGGCGTCGCGCCTGCGCGCGGCCCTGGCGCAATATTACGAGGCGCTCGGCGAAAGAGCGGAGATTCGCATCGAGCTGCCGAAAGGCAATTACGTTCCGCAATTCGTGATCAGCGGTGAGCCTTTGAGAGGGGTGCTCGAGAGCACGACGCCGGTTGCTGAGGCGGCAGCCGAGCAGCCCATCGAGCTCGCGATTGCGCCTGCCGTTCTTGCCCGCAAATGGCGCCCGCTTGCGGGCTTCGCGGCACTTGGAACCGGCGTGGCGGTCATGGCCGGGGCCTTCTACGTGTCCGTTGCCGACCATCTTCCCTGGCAGCCGGTTTTCTCGGCCAAGCCGACGATCGTCGTTGAGGTGCCGACGCGGCTCGGGGCCGACGACGACGTGCAGAAGAAGGCGGGTGACTATCTGGTCCACGCACTCTCGCAGTTTTCCGCCGTCCGCACCCTTGCGCCGGTCTCGCCCGCGGGTGTCGACGTGGCGTCGATAACCGGGTGGGTTTCGTCCGCGCCGCCGGTCAAGCTGCAGGGCAGCAAGGAATACAGGCTTTCCATCGCCTACAGCACCGACGAGCGCCGGCATGAGGTCTCCTGGCAGGTGATCGATGTGCAAAGCAACGAGGCGTTGAGGTCCGGCAGCTCGAAGGTGGCGCTCGACAGCGGCGACGCGCAGGAAATACAGGAAAAGCTGCTTTCTCGTCTGGCCCTTTCGCTTGCCGGCGAAGAGGGCGTCATTGTCAGTCTGGAGGCTGCGCGGCAACTGGTGACGCCGTCGATCGGCTTCGGCTGCGTGCTTCAGGCGGATGTGGCACTGGCGCGGATCGACCCTGAGGGACTGGTTTCGGCCCACGGCTGCCTTGAAAAATCCGTCGCCTACCAGGCCGCCGACGCCGATGTTTTGGCGAGCTTGGCGATGGTGTTGGTGGCAACCGGTGAAGCGAGCGCGGCGCCGACGGTGGCTGAGCGTGCGCTGAAGCTCGCCGACAAGGCCGTTGCGCTGGCACCGCAATCGAGCCAGAGCTACGTCGCCCAGATGCAAGCGCGCTTTGCAGCCGGCGATAGGGAAGCGGCGTTCATTTCCGGTCGGCGCGCGGCGGCACTCAATCCGCTCGACGACGCCATTCCGGCGCGGCTAGGCCTGCTGCTTTTCGTCAGCGGCGCCTATTCGCAAGGGGTGAATCTGGCCCGTGTGGCGGATGCCGGCAGCGAGTATCTTCACCACGATGCCGCGCTGACCCTGGCGCTGGAAGACTACCGCAGCGGGCGCTACCGCGAAGCGCTGAGGCGCGCACGCGAGCTTGCCAATCCGGCGGACATGGCGGTCAATCTCCTGCGCGTGGCAGCGGCAGGCCAACTCGGCCTGACGCGGGAAGCGACCAGCGCCTTGGACGGATTGCGCCTGAACGAAACGCGCGCGTCGCAGCCGTACGATACGGAACTGGTCGCTCGCGGCTACGCGCCGGACCTGATCGCGTTGCTTGATGACGGTCTCGCCAAGGCCGGCTTCGCCCAGCAGTAACGCCGGGCCCGAGCCCTTTTAGTTTTCGGCGGCGACCCGGATCACCAGCTTGCCGAAATTGCGGCCGTCCAGCAGACCGATGAAGGCTTCCGGCGCATTCTCGAGCCCGTCGACGATGTCTTCGCGGTAGCGGACTTCGCCGCTTTTGATCCAGCCGGCCATCTCCTGATAGAAGAGCGGCCTCTGATCGGCAAACTCGCGCTGGATGAAACCCCGGATGAGCAGGCTCCGGCTGAGCACTTCGCGCATGACGCCGGGCAACCGGTCGCTCCCGGCTTGCGCGCCTGCGGGCTGGTTGTAGTGCGCAATCAGGCCGCAGACGGGCACGCGAGCGAAGTCGTTCAACAGCGGGAACACCGCATCCCAGACATGACCGCCGACATTCTCGAAATAGACGTCGATGCCTTTGGGGCAGGCGGCGGCGAGCTGTTCGGCGAAATCAGGCGCGCGGTGATCGATCACCGCGTCGAAGCCGAGCGTGTCGCGAATGAAGGCGCATTTGTCCGCCCCGCCGGCAATCCCGACTGCGCGCGCACCCTTGATGCGGGCAATCTGCCCGACCGCCGAGCCGACGGCGCCGCTTGCAGCCGCCACGACGACCGTTTCGCCCGGCAGCGGTTTGCCGATCGTCAGCAGCCCCGCATAGGCGGTGAAACCGGGCATGCCGAGAATGCCGAGTGCCGTCGAAAGAGGTGCGGCCGCCGGATCGAGCTTGCGCAAGTCAGTACCACGCGACAGCGCATAGCTTTGCCAGCCGGAGTGGGAAAGAACGAAATCGCCGTCGCTGAAATCCGGGTGACGCGAGCGGAGGACGCGGGCGACCGTGCCGCCCTCCATGACAGCACCGATCTCCACCGGCTTGGCATAGGAGCGGCCGGCATTCATGCGGCCGCGCATATAGGGGTCGAGCGAAAGGTAGAGGATCTTCAGGAGAACCTCGCCTTCCGCCGGCTCCGGGATAGCCGTTTCGACGACGCGGAAATCGCTCGGCACCGGTTTTTCGGATGGCCGCGCGGCAAGCAGGACCTGGGTATTCTTGCTCATAGTCTTTTCCTCCTGTGCGTGTCCCGATGCCCCGCGACGGCTGACGCGCGACGAGAAGCTCTTTTCGCATGAAACGAAACAAAGGCCTACAGACGTGTTTTGAGCCGCAAACGGCTCCGCGGGCTCGCCCCTGTGGACGAGCCCGCGGAAAATGCGAAAGCGTCTTACGCTCAGGCGGCGTCGATCGCTTGTCTGAGATCGCCGATGATGTCGTCCGGATGTTCGATGCCGATCGAAAGCCTGACATAGCCGGGCGTCACCCCGGTCTTTAGCTGGTCGATCTCCGACAGCTGCGAGTGCGTCGTCGTGGCGGGATGAATGGCCAGTGAGCGGGCGTCGCCGATATTGGCGACATGGTAGAGCAGTTTCAGCCCGTCGATGAAACGCCGTCCCGCCTCGCGACCGTCCTTCAGCTCGAAGCCCACGAGCGCGCCATAGTGGCCGTTCAGCAGATATTTCCCGCCGCGCGCTTTTGCCTCGCCATCCTGGAACTTCGGGAAGATCACCCGCGCCACCTTCGGGTGGGTGCGGAGGAACTCGGCCACCTTGATGGCATTCTCGTTGTGCTGCCGGATCCGGAGCGGCAGCGTTTCCAGACCCTGGATGAACTGGAATGCGTTTAGCGGGCTGATCGCGGCGCCGAGGTCGCGCAACAGCACCGCGCGGGCGCGCAGGATATAGGGATGAAACGCGATCGCGGCCGCTTTTTCGAGCCAAGTCTTGCCCTGGTAGCTCGGGTCAGGCTCGTGCAGGTTCGGATGGCGCGCCTCATGCTCGTGCCAAGGAAACTGGCCGCTGTCGATGATCGCGCCGCCGATCGAGGTACCGTGCCCGCCGATGTATTTTGTCGTCGAATAGACGACTACCGCAGCGCCGTGGTCGAAGGGCCGGATCGTCAGCGGGGCCGCCGTGTTGTCGACGACCAGCGGAATGCCGAAGCGCTTGCCGATCTCGGCGACCTCGGCGATCGGAAAGACCTCCAGCTTCGGATTCGGCAGGGACTCGGCATAATAGGCACGTGTCCGGTCGTCCGTCGCCCGGGCAAACGCCTCGGGATCAGCCGCATCGACGAAACGAACCTCGATGCCGAAACTTTTCAGCGTGGCGGCAAACAGCGCCCAGGTGCCGCCATAAAGGCCGGCGGCGCTGACGACGTTGTCGCCGGAGCGCGCAAGGTTCAGGAGCGCGAAGGCTGATGCCGCCTGGCCGGAGCCAAGTGCCAGCGCGGCTGCTCCCCCTTCGATCTCCGCCAGCCGCTGCTCAAACGCGTCTTGCGTCGGGTTGGAAACGCGGGTGTAGAGATGCCCCGGCGCCTCCAGCGCAAAGAGCTTGTCGGCGCCGTCGGTGCCGGGCAGTTGATAGGAGGTCGTCTGGTAGATCGGCACGGCGACGGCGCCGCTTGCCGGATCGAAGCGATAGCTGCCGCCGTGGAGCGCCAGCGTTTCGGGATGCAACCGCCCGCCGGCTTCGCGCAGGCCGTTCGGCGTCTTGATCTCGACTGCCGGTTCTTCCGGCTTCTGATGGATCGTCATGCCATTTCTCCTTGGCTCTCAGGTTGATCGGCGCTGTCCGGTTGATCAGGCGGGCACAGCCGCCTTTGGCTGTTCCAGCAGGTCTGCGTGGTGCGCGGCGGCGACATCGGGGTGCGAGCGCAGCCGGGATTTCAGCACGTTGCGGCCGACCTCGTGGAAGAGCGGGTTCTGCGGATCCTGGGTGACGCCGCGGACCTCGGCTGCAAGCTGTGGCGGGAGATCGAGCACCGGGATGGTCGAAGCGAGATTGGCGCCGAGGAAGAAGGCGACCGAGAGCCGATCGCCGCCAGCTGGCGGCGTTACCACCCGGTGGATGTTGGCGAGCAGATAGCCGTTCGATGCCAGTTCCAGGAGTTCGCCGACATTGATGACGAAGGTGCCGCGCTTCGGCGGTGCGTCGATCCAGCCGCCCTTGCCGTCGTCGACCTGCAGTCCGCCGACCACGTCCTGCAACAGGATGGTGACGAAGCCGCCGTCCTTGTGGGCGCCGACGCCCTGATCGCTTTCGGTCTTGTCGCGGCCGGGATAGCGGATGATCTTCAGCAACTGGTTGGGGCCATCGCGATAGATCGGCCCGAAGACATCGGGCTTCTGCCCGAGCGCTTCGGAGAAAATCTCGATCAGCCGGATACCGAGCCCGGTGACGGCTTCGATATAGCCAAGGATCGCAGGCTTCAGTTCCGGCAAGGCGTCCGGAAACTGGTTCGGGCCGACAAGCCGCTTCCACGGCGCATCGCCGGACGCGATATTGAGGCTCTGGCGCTCGGGACCAAAGTCGACCTGTTCGCGCCAGTCCTGCGTGCCGCGCGTGTATTCGAGGCCGGCGCGATTGTAGCCGCGGAAGTGCGGCGACTTGCGCATCTCGATCGCCAGCTTGTCGTCCTCCGGCAGCGCGAAGAAGCGGCGCGAAAGCGAGAGAATGCCGTCGATTTCGTCCTGCGGGATCCCGTGGCCCTCGAGATAAAAGAAGCCCACCGAGCGGGCAACGCTGCGCAACTCGTCGAGCGCTGCGGCCCGCTCGGGGTGGCCCGCCGCAAAGCGCGAAAGGTCAAGGACGGGCAGGGTTGGATTTGTCTGGCTCAAGCTGGTCTCCCTTTGTCGTTCAGGCGGTGGGCCAGTCGATAAGGGCCCTGCGCCGGTTCGCACATGATGGGAGAAGCCTAACCGGAGGTGGCTCGCTCACTCAATATTGTCTATGGAAATTATGGACTAAATTTCAACGAAAGCGCGAAGCGGGCTTTCGAACGGAACTGGTTTGCGGGGAATATCCGTCCCGGCCGTCTGTTTTACGGATTCCCTGAGCTGTCTCATGCGGTGCGAGAGCAACGATCGTTCGGCGACGAAATCCGCTTGCGGCGAAACGCGGGGAGCGGCAGACGCTAGGCCTAACAACGACCAAAACCCCGCTTCGCCTTCGGCCAAACGGGGCTATCTTCGTGTCATCGCTCAATCGCAAAGCCACCGGTCCGCGCAGGCGGACCAATCGCGGGATGACCGCAATCCCAAAAGCGGCGTGGAACTCAGCAGCGGCCGAGGCTCGGGCGCGTCAGCAACTCGTTGGTCAGATGCGCTCTCTGGCTGCCGCAGTCCTCGGCCTCCTTGAGCAGCGATGCGAGCGCGAGTTCGAGACAGTATTGCACGCCTTCGACGTTGAGGGTCTTGGCGGAGTCGCGCGCATAGGTGACAAGACGAGCCAGTGCCAAGAGCTCCTTTTCCTTGTCTTCCGGTTCTACTGGCACAGCAAATGAAGATAGCATGATTTTCCCCAGCTTCCTTTGGATCCGCAGATCCAGCCCACCGTGGCCAATCATAGCGTGACTTCGCGGCATTGCGCGTGACATGAGCGTGACACACGTTGTATGTGAAAACCACATCCTTAAGATGAAGCGTCAGGTTGACCGAACAACCTCTTCCACATGCTGGTAGAATTGAATTTCCAGCCTTGCGTTGCAACCGTCCGTTGGGTTGGCGTGTGTCGCAGTGCGTCCAGTAAATGTCGCGCGTCGATGCCCTTCTGGTCGACATATTCGCTCGCGAGCAGCGCGGTGAGACGGGCGGGGTTCGTCCCCGCCGGCAGTGCAACGCGCGCGACGATGCCCGCCCAGTTGCGCTCCTTGTAGAACATGGCGGACGCCGTCGCGCCCATCAATGCGATGAGCGCTGGGGCAAGGGCTTGGGTCTGCGAGAGGCGCTTGAGCGTCGCATCGACGTTGACCAGCGGGAGTGTCAGCGGCAGATAGCCGAGTTCGGCCGGGCCGTGGATCAGCGCAACATCGGCGTCGTCCACGCGGGCTCCTTCGGCGTATTGCCGGTAGATCTCGCCAATGCCGACCATGCCGAAGGGCGCGCATTCCGCCGCGCGCAGCGCGCCCATGCTGGCCGCGCCGAAGACCTGCACGCCCAGCGACAGCGCATAAAGGATTTCCTTGTGCCAGACGGGCGCAGCATTTTCGAAGTTGCCGTCGATAAGCCCGATCGCGGTTGCACCGCCCTCAACTTCGCGCAGGACGTCGCCCTGAACGGCAGGCGGGAGGATTAGGACGCTCTTGTCCGCCGCGTTTCGTGCGTCCGGCAGCGTCGGGCCAACAAAGACAACGTTCATCCGGCCTCCAGAGCACGGGCGAGCGCGCGTTCTCCGAAGCGACGCTTGCGCAGGCCGTCGGGATTTTCGAGGGCCGGAACGATGACCTTGACCACCGAGAAAGGTGCAACGCCTTCCATCAGCGGAACGACGACAACCGTCCGGACGCCAGCCACTTCAAGCCGCCGCAGTACGTAATCGAGCTGCGCCTGAGGCCCGGCCGGGACATCGGGGGCCGCCACGCTTGTCCGGAGCGGCACGGCGGCAAACAGGCCTCGCGTTTCCTCGGGAAGGTCGCGGGTGAAGGTTTCCGGGAACACATCGTCGCGGGCGCCGCTGATATAGGTAAGCCGCGACTGGGCGGCCTCGGTCACGGCACGGATGGCGGCGCGCCGCGCCACGGGGTGGGCACCGTGGCCGATCGTGACGTCGTGATAACGCGGCTGCCTGGCCGAGAGAATGCCCGCTTCGGCGAGGGTTGCGGCATAGCAGGGGATGCCGATGTCGCTGGTCATGTCGAACAGGCGCAACTCCAGACCTGAAGAGGCGATCCGTTCCGTAAGGGCATCGAGGACAGGATCCTCCAAACTTCCCGGATCGATGCAGCCTCGGTGCTTGCCGTTCAGCGGCAGCATTCGCCACAGCGTTTCGGCGTCGCGCTCGATGCGCTCGAGCAAGCCGTGCAGGGTCGCCTCGGTCTCGGTGTTGCCCGAGGCCAGGCCATCGGAGGACTGCCAGTAACGACAATCGACGATCGTCCGGTCGAGGATTGTCGCTTCGCGCGGGACCCAGGTGGTTGCGCCGTCAAAGAGGTCGAAGCCACGGAGCCAGTCGATCGTTTCGTCGTTCTGAAGGTCCGCTTGCCCCGCCGAGATGAGCCCCGGCAGATGCAGCGTTCGATCGCCCGTTTCGGAAAGAGCCCGGCTGGTGGCCGTTCTTGTCGCGGCCGACGGCGCGCAGGCCACTGCCCGCTCGATCGCCTCCATGGCCGCCGAAACCTTGGCGTCAACGTCGGTGATGCCTTTTCCCTGGTTGATGACGATCGATCGGGCGTTGGGCGACACGGCGCTCCACACGGGAATGCCGAGCCGGTCGAGGCCGGTCAGCCGCGCGAGCCGGGTGACGCCGAGCGCCGGCAGGAATGCCTCGATCCGCCGGAACGTTTCTTCTGGCGGGCAGGCGCGATCGCTGTAGGAAAGCGGCTCGGCCGCCGGACGGCTGGAATGCTCGTCCGACGGCCGGCCAGTTTCAGCGGCTTGTGCCACGCGTGGACTAGCCGTCCATGAACCCGCCGGAAACGGAGCCGGACGAGGCCGCAACCACGGCGAGATTGACGCCCTTGTGCACCATTGCCCCGCTGTTGTTACGCAGGTCGTTGGCCGCAGCCAGCGGCCCCTGCGTCGGCGTTGCGATCTGCGAGACCGTGCCCGCATCCAGATCCGCAACCCAAAGCCGGTTGTCACCCGCCAAACCGATCACCACTACTTTTGCCATTTTCCCCTCCTGGCCGTTGCTGATGTGAGAAATTAGAAGCCCGCCTTGCGCAGGCCCTCGCAATAATGAACGCGCTGCCATTCTTCCCTAAAGGGAACGATGGTCATCCACTTGTCGAGATCAAAGTCCGGATGCACGTCGAAAGTCTTACGGACGAACTGGCGCGCTTTTTTCCGGTTGCCGAGCATGCCCCAACTTGCCGCCGACAGCCGGTCGGCAGGGGTCGGATCGCGCATGCGCTCGATATAGGCGATCGCCTGCTCATACTGGCCAAGCGAGTAGCTGGCGCCGGCCGCGGTCCAGAAATATTCGTCCGGCGCAATCGGGTTGAGATCGATTGCTGCCTGGATCTTGCGCAGGCCACCCTCGGGGCGCGAAGCTTGCACCAGCGTGTCGGCGTAGCTCGCAATCACGTTGGCGTGCTGAGGGCTCAGCGCCTCCGCCTTGTCATGGTATTCCATGCTCTCGTCGAACTGTCTCAAGTAGAGCTTGACGACGCCAAGCTCGCGATAGCCCGTTGCCAGCGTGTCGTCGGCCACCACCGCATCGCGCGCATGCCGTTCCGCAAGCGCCAGCAGCTCTGCGTCGCCGCGGGCTGTCAGCAGCCACTCGAAAAAATAGCTGCGGGCGAGCCCGCTCATCGCCGGCGCAAAGCCGGAGTTCTCATAGAGCGACTGGCGGAAACTCTTGCGCGCGCGCCGCAGCTCCGGAAGGTTGAGCTGCTTGAGATAGCGCTGCCCGAGGAGGAAGCTGCGGTACGAGCCGACATTGGTCTCGTAGGTCTGGCGATGGGTCTCGTTGCGCTCCACCTGGTTGGCGATCGCCAGCGCGATCTGGCGGGCGATTTCCCGCCGTGAGGCCATCAGCCCGTCGCCATCGAGATTGAAACGGTCGGCCCAGATCACTTCGTCATTGGCAAAGAAGATCAGTTGCGTGAAGAGCGTCAGCCGGCTGCCTTCGTCGGTCAGGCGCGTGTCGAGAATGTAGCTGATGGCGTGCTTCTGGTAGGTGCTGGCCTTGTCTGCCTGCAGGCTGATCTGTGCGGCCGTGTAGGGCGCGATCACCGAAACCGAGCGAAGCGCGCAAAGCCCGATCGTCACGTCCTCGATCAATGCGCTTGCAAATTGTGTTGCCGGACTGTCGTTCGCGCCGTTGTTCGGCGGCAGAAGCACGACGCGCGGCGGGCGCGAGTCGGCTGCCGGCTCCGACGTCGGCGCGATTATCGTCGAGACCGATCGCAATTCCGGCCTGTTGATCGCGATCGCGCCGCCGCCATTCGAGACAGCCCGTGCCTCCAGATGGTTGCCCTCAAGCTGAAACGCCTGGGTCAGGATCTTGCGCACGTCCTCGTCGAGCGGGTTGCGCTCGAGCAGCCGGGTCGCTGCCGCCTTGACCAGCTTGCGATGATTGTTCGTCGCCTCCGCTGCCGCAAGAAGCAGGCTTTCGCGCAGCAGCGCCATATGCTCGCCACGCTGCCGCTCGATCCAGCCATGCAGCGCCTGGCCCTGGGACTTCAAGTCCTTGAGGAAGTCTTCCTGGAAGGTTTCGACGGCCCACTGGAGACGGGAAAGTGGATCGCCCGCCTCACGCCCGATGGTATCGAGGTCGCTCTTGAGCCGGCTGGCGTCGAAGCGCACGGCCGACGGCGAGAAACTCAGGAAGTGACAGCCGAGTTCTTCCTGGCGCGCGCTGATGCGGGAGACCGTCTTGCGCAGATTGACGAAGGCCTGGCTCGGGACGATCTCGTCCCAAAGGAGCTTGGCGACATCGTTTCTTGACTGCTCGCTGTGGCCGCCGACGATCAGATGACACAGGATCAGCAGACCCTTTTCGGGAAACGCTACCTCACGCCCGCCGTTATCGACGAGCCGCAAGCGCCCGAGGGTCTGCAGTCTGAATGTCATCCGGTCATTCCTGTCGGGCGCGGGTGCTTAGCCGTGCAGGTCCTGAGCGTGGCTCGTGCTTGAGCGGGCGGTCTCGGTCTCCGGCGTCTGGGCAACGGCGGCGACCAGCGAGATGATCTTCTTGCGCAGCACCGGGTCCGTGATCTTCAGGAAAGCGCGGTTGAGCGCGATGCCTTCCTTCGACGAAACGAAGGACGAGATTTCGCTCGGCTCGCGCGTTGTGTCGCCGTTGCGTGCGCCGGCAGGGTCTTCACCCTCCTGGAAGAAGAAGCTCGGGTGCACGCCGAGGATATCGGCGATCGCCTGCAGACGGCTCGCGCCGATGCGGTTGGTGCCTTTTTCGTACTTCTGTACCTGCTGGAATGTGATCCCGAGACCGTCGGCCAGCTTCTCCTGGCTCAGTCCGGCCATCAACCGACGCATCCTGACGCGGGAACCGACAAAGACATCGATCTGGCTGGGGGCTTTCGTGTTCACTTGTATTTCCTCCGCACGTAGGAGTGGTCAAATCATACATATGAGTTTGCTTGAATAAATGACTCTATGCAATCACTACGGGCTAAAACACAAAGATTTGCGACGCTTTAATGATTTTACCCGGGGAGACGGGATAGCGACCGTCGCGATCGGGACAGAAGCGGGCAACCTGAAGGACCGGGGAGGGGTGGTGAAACGGCATGCGCCCCTGCGGCGCTCCGAATCGTTCCGGTATCCGGCGTTTGCTGCGGCACGCTCCGCTCCGTTGCGTCTAACTTCTCGGCGACCCGTTACGGTCGCCGTTACTGTTACGTACTTGCGCTTTGGCGATGGGCAAAGATGTCTATGGCTCAACCAGTTCCGGTGCCAGCTTCGGCTTCAGTCGTTGCGGGCGCGGGTCGGCCGCCCGGGATCTCGGAGAACCGTAATGCGCAGACTGACACTCGCCTTCACCCTCCTCGCGATTGCCGCGGTTCCGGCGCGGGCCGGGCCGGCAACGACGAGCGCCTCAGTCAATTTCCGGGAAGGACCGGGAACCGCCTCCAACAGTCTGGGGACGATCGCCGAGGGAACCGAGGTCGATGTCAAGGAATGCGACGATGCGGGCACCTGGTGCGCGGTAAGCTTCAATGGCCAGAACGGCTTCGTGAGCGGCAAGTACCTGAACGATGCCGATCCCAAGGGGCTCGGTTGGCCGCGCGCCTACAAGACCGATAGTGGCGCGACCATCACGCTCTATCAGCCGCAGATCAACGCCTGGAAGGATTTCACCGAACTCGATGCGCTGATCGCCGCCGAATACAAGCAGTCCGACGACGCCAAGCCGATCTTCGGCGTGGTTGGCGTTACTGGCAAGACCGATGCCGACAGCGCCTCCGGCCAGGTCGTCGTTTCTGATATCAAGATGACCGAGATCAACTTCTCCGTCCTCGACCGGAAGGAACTGGCGGATCTGACGCTCGAGGTCGGCAAGCTGATGCCGGTCGGGACGATCACCATTTCGGAGGACAAGCTGACGGCGAGCCTCGCCGACTACCAGCGGCTCGGCAATGTCGAGGGGTTGAAGGCCGACGCGCCGCCGATCTTTATCAGCAAGAAGCCGGCGATCCTGGTGCAGACCGACGGCAAGGCCGTGTTTGCCCCGGTCAAGGGCGTCGAGGGGCTCTCCTTCACGGTCAACACCAATTGGGATCTGTTCAAGGTCGAGGCTGACGCCACTTATTACCTGCGCAACGACAAGTCATGGCTGCAATCGAAGGATCTCGCCTCGGGATGGCAGTCCGCCTCGTCGCTTCCCGACATACTCAGCAAACTGCCGGACGACGACAACTGGAAGGATGCCAAGGCGGCGATCCCGCCGCAGGCGGACAAGGTGATCGTGCCCGACGTCATCTATTCGGACAAGCCGTCGGAACTGCTCGCCTTCGACGGTGAGCCGAAACTCGAACAGGTGCCGGGCACCGGTCTCAAGGTTGCGACCAACACCGAGAGCGACGCCTTTTACCGTGACGTTGACTCAAGCTGGTACATCCTCGTATCCGGTCGCTGGTTCGCGAGTACCGCGCTCGACGGCCCCTGGACCTTCGCGACGCCCAAGCTGCCGCAGGACTTCCAGAACATTCCGCAGGATGCCGCCTATTACACGGTGCGCGCGTCCGTTCCCGGTACCTCCGAAAACGCAGAGGCGCGGCTGAAGGCGAGCATTCCCGAAAAGGCGCGTGTCTCGCTCGATGGCTCCGTCACGGTGGACGTCGCCTATAGCGGCGACCCGAAGTTCGAAACGATCGACGGGACGTCCCTGACCTACGCGGTCAACACCAACGAGACCGTCATCAAGGTCGGCGACAAGTATTTCGTGCTCAAGGACGGGGTCTGGTTCGTCGGCGATGCACCGACCGGGCCGTTCGCTGTGGCAAAGGCGGTGCCGGACGAGATCTATACCATCCCGCCGTCGTCGCCGATCTACAATGCCACCTATGTGCGCATCTACGATACCGAGCCCGACGCGGTCTGGTTCGGCTATACGATGGGTTACCTGGGTGCCTATCTCGCCTGGGACACCTTCGTCTACGGCACCGGCTGGTACTATGACGACTATTGGGATTACGGCTGGGCCGGTGGCGGTTACTGGCCCTATTATCCACGCCCGGTAACCTATGGGGTCGGCGCCTTCTATAATCCGGCCATCGGTACGTTCGGCCGCTATGGATATGCCTACGGGCCCTATCGCGGCATTGCTGCCGGTGCGGCCTACAATCCGCGCACGGGCACCTACGTTCGCGGCGCGGCCGGCTACGGACCGAACGGAGACCGCGGCTTCGTCGCCGCCTACAATCCGCGCACCGGCAACGCGGCGATGGCCCGCGGCGGACATAACGTCTACGGAAGCTGGGGCACCGCGGCCGTCAAGCACGGGTCCGATTTTGCCCGCATCAGCGGCGGCTCGACCGCCAATGGCGCCGGCGTCAATTGGCGCACGTCGGACGGGAACCATGGCTTTGTCGCCGGCGGCAAGGGCGGCGACGTCTATGCCGGCCGTGACGGAAACGTGTATCGTCGTGACGACGGACAATGGCAAAAGCGTACGCCCGACGGTTGGCAGCCAGTCCAGAAGCCTTTGATCCAGGATAGGACCAAGGTGGGCGAGCAATTCTCCGCCAATCATCCGGATGCGGCGGCGAACCTCAACCAGCGGATCGACACGCGCCAGCAAGCCGGTCAAGGCGCGGACCGCGCTCGTGCCCCCGATCATCTGGCGATCGACAATATCGGACGTCAACTTGGCAACCAGCGCTCCTTCGAACGACAGTCTTTCGATCAGCGGCCGTTGAATTTCCCGAGCAGTGGCGGAGGCGGCTTTGACCGACCCGGTGGCTTTGGTGGCGGCGGCTTTGATGGCGGTGGTTTCCACGGTGGCGGCGGCTTCCACGGCGGTGGTGGCTTTGGTGGTGGCGGTGGATTTAGCGGAGGTGGCTTCCATGGAGGCGGTGGGTTCCATGGCGGTGGTGGATTCCGTCGCCGTTGACCGCGACGCTCTTGACGTTGGCGCAACAGCCCGGTGGTATGTTAGCCTTTGTAATGATTGAGAGTCGTGCCGGTCGGGGGACGGGCATGTTCGTCGGGGGTGCTGAGAATGGGCTGTGTCGGGTCGTCGGGTCGCTTGCTTGTGGGGCCGGTCTTCGGTCTCGTGGCTTTTCTTTCCGTTGTTTTTGGGCTGGTTTCGCCAGGGCTGGCGCAGGAAGCCGCGCCGGCGGCTCCGCCCGCAAAGGTCCAGCAGCTGATCCAGCTTCTCGATGATCCGGAAGTGAAACAGTGGCTGTCGACGAAACAGGCCCCGCCCGCCACTGCGGCCGAAGCTCCGGCCGGAACGCCCGCAACCGGTGTCGTGGCGCGTTGGACCGCCGAAATCAGGCGTCATCTGACCGGCATCGGCAACGCCGTGCCGCGTGTCCTTCCGGAAATGCAGGCGGCGCGCCAGCGCCTTTCCGGCGACATGGAGAGCCATGGCGCCGCTCCCATCCTCAAAGGGTTTTTCCTGATCCTGGCGATCGGCTACGGCGCCGAATATCTCCTGCGCTGGCTGCTCGGACGCAGCCTGAAGGGGGCGGTGCTGACGGGGCCGGCCCGCACCATGCTCACACGGCTTCTGCCGCTTATCGTTTTTGCGGCTGCCAGCATGTCGGTGCTGGCGATCGCCGACTGGCCGACGCGGCTGGAAACGACGATCGCGCCGCTGCTCGGCGCCTGGATCGGAGCACGCCTTTTGATGATCATCGCCTCGGCGGTCCTGACGGGGGGACCGGTCAACGAGGGGAATGCGGACGGGCGAGGCGGTTACCTCTCGCTCACGCCCGATGAGGCCAGCTTCTGGCACCGGCATGCCCTATGGCTGATCGGTGGCGGGGCGCTCGTCTGGGGTGTCGGCGACGCGATGAGCGCGTTGTCGATTTCCGCGGACGTGCGCAATCTCATCACCGCGCTTCTTGGGCTCGTGGTCCTCGCGCTCGGGATCCTCACAGTCGTGCGGCGTCCGGTGGGGGCCGTCGTCGGTTCGCGCCGTATCGTCGGCAACGTGTTCCTGGTTGCCTTCCTGATCGTGCTTTGGCTGCTTTGGGTCGCCGGCATGGACGTGCTGTTCTGGATCGGCCTTTACGTGATCGGCTTGCCGCCGCTGCTGCGTTTCACGAGCGCCTTTACCAAGACGATGCTGGATAGCTCGGCAGAGGACGATCCGCGCGTGGTGCGCAACATCTTCATCGAGCGCGGGGCACGGCTGCTGGTCATCGCGCTTGCCGCCGGCTGGCTGGCGCTCGTCTTCAAGGTCAGCGCCACGTCGATGATGCAGGACGACGCCTTCAATCGGGTGTTCCGCGGCGTCCTGGCGGGTATCGTCATCCTGCTGGCTGCAGATCTGGTCTGGCAGCTCGTCAAGGGTTTCATCAACCTGCGCGTCAAGCAGGCCAATCACGCGACCGAAGACCCGGCCGAGCGCGCCCGCAACACCCGCCTGATGACGTTGCTGCCGATCCTGCGTAACTTTCTGGCAGCCTTCATCGCGATCGTGGCCGTGCTGATGGTGCTCTCCGGCCTTGGGGTGGAAATCGGCCCGCTGATTGCCGGCGCCGGTGTCTTCGGCGTGGCGATTGGCTTCGGCTCGCAGACGCTGGTCAAGGACGTCATCAGCGGCATCTTCTACATGATGGACGATGCCTTCCGCATCGGCGAATACATCCAGAGCGGCAGCTACAAGGGCACGGTCGAATCCTTCAGCATTCGCTCGGTCAAGCTCCGGCATCATCGCGGTCCCGTGTTCACGGTGCCTTTCGGCTCGCTCGGCGCGGTGCAGAACATGAGCCGCGACTGGGTGATCGACAAGTTCCTGATCAACGTTTCCTTCGATGCCGACGTCGCCAAGGTGAAGAAACTGGTGAAGGGCATCGGCGCCAAGCTGCTCGAAGATCCGGATATCGGGCCGCTGATCCTGGAAACGGTCAAGATGAAGGGTGTCGAGAACTTTGGCGACTACGGCATGACCTTGAGTTTCGCCATGAAGACGAAGCCGGGGGCACAGACCCAGGTCCGGCGCCGGGCGCAGGTGATGATCAAGGAATCCTTCAAGGAAAACGGCATCAACTTCGCCTCGCCGACCGTGCAGGTGGCGGGCGACGAGCAGCAGCAATCCGTCGCCGCGGCCGCCGCGACCCGCGACGCCATCGCCAAGAAGAATGCGGCCGCCGCGCTTGGCGAAGGCGGTCCGCCGCAGGAATAGCATTTCGGCAACAGGGTTCTCGGGCTGGGGGCTGACATGAAACGCGTTCTCTTGGGGCTGCTGCTTCTCGTGTTCTTCACGGGAAGCGGCGCCTTGGCACAGTCGAACGAGCAATTCCTTCGCTCGATGTTCGTCCCCCACAAGGACGACTTCGACGGAATGGAAAAGCGGCGCGTGATCCGCATCATCGTGCCTTTCAGCAAGACCATCTATTTCCTCGATCGCGGCCAGCAATTGGGCACGGCCGTCGACTTCGGAACGGCGCTCGAACACGAACTCAACAAGGGGAGGAAGAAGCAGATCGACAAGATCCGCGTCGGGTTCCTGCCGATGCCGCGGGCGCGTCTGCTCTCGGCGCTCGAAGAAGGGCTTGGCGATATCGTCATGGCCAATCTGACGATAACCGAGACGCGGCTTGCAAAGGTCGATTTCACCGCGCCGCTGTTCGACGAAGCCAAGGAGGTGCTGGTCACCGGCCCTTCGGCGCCGGCGATCACAAGCGTCGACGATTTGAGCGGGCAGGAACTGCATGTGCGCCGATCGAGCAGCTATTACGAGCACCTGGCGGCGCTCAGCGCCGGCTTCGAAAAGGCCGGTCGCGCGCCGATCACGCTGAAGGACATGGATGAGAACCTCGAGGACGAAGACGTCCTGGAGATGATCAATGCCGGCCTGCTGCCCTGGACGGTCGTCGACAAATACAAGGCGGACATCTGGGTGAAGGTGTTCACCGACCTCAAGGTGCGCGACGACATCGTCGTTTCCGACCACGGGGAGATCGCCTGGGCGATCCGCAAGGACAGCCCCAAGCTTAAAGGTGTGCTCGACGACTTCGTCAAGACCCACAAGGTCGGGACGACCTTCGGCAACATCCTGAGGAGCACCTATTACAAGGGCGACAAGATGCTGAAGCGCGCCTATGCGCCAGCCGATGTCGAACGTTTCAAGCAACTCGTGGAAATCTTCCGCACGCACGGGAAGACCTATTCCTTCGACCACCTGATGCTGATGGCGCAGGGCTACCAGGAATCGCAGCTCGATCAGTCCCGCCGCAGCCACAGGGGCGCGGTCGGCATCATGCAGTTGCTGCCATCGACCGCTGCGGACAAGGCCGTCAACATTCGCGGCATCGATAAGGACGAGAACCTCAACGTCGAAGCGGGCTCGAAATATCTGCGCTACCTTGTCGATACCTACATCGACGACCCGGCCGTCACGCCGAAAAACCAGATGCTGTTTGCCTTCGCGGCCTACAATGCCGGACCGGGAAACCTGCGCAAGTTCAGGGCCAAGGCCAAGGATATGGGGCTCGACCCGAACCTCTGGTTCGGCAATGTCGAGAATGCGGCGGCGGCGATCGTCGGGCGCGAGACGGTGCAATACGTCAGCAATATCTACAAATACTATGTCGCCTATAGCCTGCTCTCGGAGCATGATACGGAAACCACGGTCGAGAAGGCCGGCAGCACAGGGGTGGCTGCAACGCCTTAGCGAACGCGGCGGCGCGATCTGGCCGCGCTGGAAGAAGAGAAACGAAACAAGGAGTGGCAGGCACGGAGCGGTCCACGGACGGCGATGGGGCTGCCAGGTGATCATGGTGAAAAACATCCGCAGCCTTGGCGGGCGGTTTGGTCTGCTTGCTCTGTCCGCGGTGACGCTTGCGGGCTGCACGACGCCGGACCTGGAGCCGATCCCCGGCAGCATCACCTATGGCGGGCAGCCGCGCACGAAGCTGACGAAGGCGCCCGTCGGCAGCATCGTCCCGCACCGCTTCACGAGCGGCAACAGCTTCGTTCAGGAAACCTATGTCATCGAGCCGGACCGTTCGCTGAAACTGATCCGCCGGGACTACTACGATTTGCCGATCGACCGATGAACCGCTGGCGGTCGGGCCTGGTATCCCCTTGGCTGCAGACGGCGGCGCGGACGCATGCTTTCCTCTCCCGCGATCCCACCGGAAAGCGGCAAGCTCCCGGTGCGGTCGGTTGACAGGCCGCCGCGGAGAAACGATAGCTCGCTGCGGATGAAGATCGCCTTTTACGCACCGCTGAAATCCCCAGACCATCCCGTTCCTTCGGGTGATCGCCTGATGGCGCGCATGCTGGTTGCAGCACTCCGTGCGGGAGGGCACGAGGTCGCGGTCGTCTCGGACCTGCGCAGCTTCATGGCGGCCGCGTCGGACGTAGATTTTCGTGAACTGGAGCAAGCGGCGGCAGGCGAGATCATCCGCCTCCGGCAGGGGTGGATGCGCGACGGCGCCCCCGATCTGTGGTTCTGCTACCATCCCTACTACAAGGCGCCGGACCTGCTCGGTCCTTCGCTTGCCGCCGAATTCACCATCCCCTACGTGACGGCAGAGGCCTCCTACTCGGCGCGGCGAAACGAGGGCGTGCGCGCGATCGCCCAACGCCAGGTGCTCCAGGCCATCGAGCAGGCGGCAGTCAACATCTGCCTGACGCGCCGGGACCGGGATGGCCTGCTGGAGGCCGCGCCCGACTGCCGCCACGCGATGCTTGCTCCCTTTATCGATGCGGCCCCTTTCGTGCCGGGCGGCGGAAGCACGGATGACCTCTGCCGCATGGTCGCTGTCGCCATGATGCGCAGCGGCGACAAGCTGGACAGCTACCGCATGCTGGCGCAATCGCTGACACACATCGCCGATAGCCGCTGGACCCTGACGATCGTTGGCGACGGTCCGTGCCGCGACGAGGTGCAACAGGCCTTCTCGGCCTTGCCGTCCGACCGGCTGGACTGGCTCGGCGAAAGGACCGCTGCCGATCTGCCGGCTATTCTTGCCGGCAGCGACCTCTACGTTTGGCCGGGCTGCGGCGAGGCCTATGGGCTTGCCTATCTCGAAGCACAGGCGGCGGGCTTGCCGGTCGTTGCGCAAAATACCGCCGGCGTGCCGGAAGTGGTCAGGGACGGCGAGACTGGGATCCTTACGCCCGACGGCGATGCCACCGCCTTTGCGGCGGCGATGCGCGCGCTGATAGAGGATCCGGTCCTTCGGCGGAGATTGGGTACGGCCGCCGGACGGTTCGTCCATGACGAACGTTCCTTCCCTGCCGCGGCGCGGCGGCTGCGCACGATATTTGACGAGCATCTGGAGGCGACGGCATGAGACAACCCCATTGGCAGCAGCTTGCCGTCGCGCTCGACCGCGTGGCCGCGTCCGGGCGACAGGTTGATTTCTGGCTGCGGGACGACGACGCCGCCGAGCCGACGGCAGCACTCGACCGCCTGTTGTCGCTGGTTGACGAGCACCGGATTCCGGTGGTCATCGCCGTGCCCCCGGCGCTGACGGGCGAGGCGCTTGCGCGCCGCCTCGATGGACATGCCGGCGTCAGCGTTGCGGTGCACGGCTGGGCGCACCGCAACCATGCTCCGCCCGAGGAAAAGAAACAGGAACTCGGCGCGCACCGGCCACGCTCAACGGTTCTCCATGAACTCACGGAGGGCTACGCGCGTCTCCAGGCGCTGTTTCCGCGCAGCTTCGTGCCGATGCTGGTGCCGCCGTGGAACCGGATCGATGGCGCGCTTCTGGATGACCTGACCGGGATCGGTTTTGCGGCGCTGTCGGTCTTCGGTCCGGAAAAACCCTCGCTCTTCAAGCTCGTCAACACCCATGCCGATGTGATGGATTGGCAGGGAACACGCGGCTGCCGCGAGCACGCGGCGATTGTAGCAGACATCATCGCCAGGCTAAGGCAGATCTGCGGAGACGATGAAAAGAGGCGGGATCAGGCCGGGCGAACCATCGGAGTGCTCACCCATCATCTGGTTCACGACGCCGGCGTTTGGTCCTTCATGGAGGAGCTCTTCACGCTTACGGCCGCGCATCCGGCCTGTCGCTGGCGGACCGGAGCCGATCTCGTAGCTTAATGATCCTTTCGCTGGCGGAAGCGTAGTTTGGCCAGCTGCCGCGACAAACAGTAGGGACGCTTGCCGCCATGTCAGGGAGGCGCGGCCGCCGGATGCGACGGCCCATGTTTTGCTAGAACACCACCTCAGCCGCTACCGGGTACGACAGTGTCGTCATCGTTGTCCGGCAGCAACCCTGAGCCGGGGGTCTTGGTCTTGTCGGTCAGTCGATCCTTTGCGTGAGGACCTGCGGTTGGAAGATGCTGCCCACCCGAGGGATCCTTGCCGGTTTCCTCGATCGCCTGCTGGGCCTTCTTGTCCTTGCTCATGCGGTACTCCTTCTTTGGAAAGAAGGAATCCACGAGGCGTGAAATAGTTCCGGCCCGAATTTCGGGTAAAGGACATCCCGACGCGATTTCAGATGCTCAATCGAGCTCGACGATCTGTCCGTCGCGGGCGGCAAAGGCGCCGGGGAATGTCGCCTGGACATCGCGTTCCATGGCGGCCAACGCCTCATCGGTGCGCGACGGATCGTGGTGGAACATGGCGAGCTGCTTGACGCCGGCGGCCATCGCCAGTCTTGCGCCATGCATGCCGGTCGAGTGTCCGTAACCCTGAAAATGCTCCATCTCGCTTTCGAGATAGGTGCAGTCGTAGACGAACAGGTCGGCCCCGGCGATCAGTTCGAGCACGCCGGGATCGAGGACGCCCGGCTCGTGCTCGGTATCGTAGACGAGAGCGACGGCGCGGCCGTTCCATTCGATCCGATAGCCGACGCAGCCACCGGGATGGTTGAGGCTCGTCGTGCGGATGGTGACGCCGGCACGCGGGGTCAGCACGTCACCGGGTTTGAAGTCCATGCCGTCGAGGCTCGCTTGACAGATGTCGGGATCGACCGGGAACCACGGCGGGCGCATGAAATCGCGGATCATCTCCCGCGTGGTCATGGTGCCGTGCAGATGGCCAGACCAGAAGCGCACCGAATTGCGACATTTGTAGATGGGTTTGAAATAGGGAAGACCGATAATGTGGTCGTAGTGGCTGTGAGTGAAGAACAGATCGAACTCTTCGACGCCTTCGGCGATCAGCGCATAGCCAGCCTCGCGCAGGCCAGAGCCGGCATCGAACAGCAATACGTCCTTGCCGCATCGAATTTCGATGCAGGATGTATTTCCCCCATAGGCGACGTATTGTTGGCCGGAGACCGGCAAACTTCCTCTTACGCCCCAGAACCGCACTCGAAAGTTGTCGTCACGCATTCAGTTTCGGCTTCACTACGCACGCTTGGACCATTTTGATCCTTGTGTGACTGTTAAACAAGCACAGATGGCCACACCCCTGCAATGCCATGGGTTATTATTTGGAAACTAACCATCGCGTCGCCAAGTCCCCCCTCCGGCCAAATCCACTCCTCGCCTATCTTCTAGGCTGCAGAAACGGACAGAGGTGTCTCCTTGGTAACAGCCAATGAAACTTTTTGTTGCGCTCCCGCGTGAATTATCTGACGAACGTTAAGGGCGAGCGAAGATCGAGGCGCTGATGGCTGAGGCAATGGAAGGCCGATTTTACGATAGCGTGCCGTTGTTCGACGCCTTCGAAGGCGTCGCGGACGAAGCGAATTACCGGCCGTTGCCGGACGGCTGGCTGCTGGCCGTGGCCGATATCGTCAACTCGACCGGTGCGATTGCCGACGGCCGCTACAAGACGGTCAACATGGCCGGCGCCAGCGTCATATCCGCCCTGATGAACGTGCTCGAAGAAAAGACGATGCCCTTCGTATTCGGGGGGGATGGCGCCTTGGCGGCGCTGCCGGCATCAATGGCCGACAGGGCCCGCGACGCGCTGGCCGCGGTGAAGACCTGGGTGGCGGAGGAACTTGACCTTGAGTTGCGGACCGCGCTCGTTCCGGTCAGTGACATCCGCCAGCACGGGCTCGACATGCGCGTCGCCCGCTTCAAGGCCAGCGACGAGGTTTCCTACGCGATGTTTGCAGGCGGCGGCGCAAGCTGGGCCGAGGCGGCGATGAAGGCCGGGCGCTATCACGTCGCGGCGGCGCCTGCCGGCAGCCGGCCGGACCTGACCGGCCTTTCCTGTCGCTGGAACCCGATCGAGTCCCGCCACGGCACGATTGCCTCGATCATCGCGGTGCCGGGCGCGAAGGGCAACGGACCGGAATTCCAGGCGCTGATCGCCGACATCGTCGCGCTTGCCGACGAGGAAGATCGCGGCGGTCACCCCGTTCCCGAGCTTGGTCCGACCGCGCGGTTCTCCTTCCAGGGGATCGACACCGAGACGCGCGCGGCCGCTCCGCGAGGGCGACGTTTCCTGAAGCGTTGCGTTATCACCGTGCAGACGCTGGCACTTTTCGTCTGCCTTCGCATGGGCTGGAACCTTGGGCCCTTCGATACGAACCGATACCGCCGCGACCTTGCCGACAACACCGACTTCCGTAAATTCGACGACGGCCTGAAAATGACGATCGATATCAGCGCCCCGCGCCTCGAACGGATCGAGGCGCGGCTGCAGCGGGCAGAGGCAGAGGGCGTCGGACACTATGGCCTGCACCGGCAGGATTCGGCGCTGATGACCTGCATCGTGCCGACGCCGATGACCCGCGACCACATACACTTTGTCGACGGCGCCTCTGGCGGCTATGCGGTGGCGGCGAGCAATCTCAAGGCCGCGCTGGCGCGCAACAAGGCCACTCAACCCTTTGCGGGTGGCGCCGGCTAGCTGTTGTGGCCACAGGCATGCGCACGACCGTTGCGCTATGCCTTGATAATGTGGCTGCCCGTCAGGCCGTTTCGATGGAAGACGTTGCGGGTATCGACGACGAGCGGCGCCCACTTGGCGAGGGCTGCGTAGTCCACCTGATCGTGGTCGGTGGCGATCAGCACGGCATCGAATGCCGCCACCGTGGGCTCGTCGAGCGTCACTGAACGCCGGCCCTTCAGAGTGGCATATTCGCGCGTCGGCGGGATCTCGGTAACGTAGGGGTCGTGATAGGCGGTGTGGCCGCCGCGCTCCTCGATCAGTTCGATCAGGCGCAACGATGGGCTCTCGCGAATATCGGGAACGTTCTTCTTGTAGGCGAGGCCGATGACGAGAACGTTGGAACGGCTGAGCGCCTTGCCGGCGTGCCGGTCCAGCGCCTCGGCCAGTCGGCTGACGACGTGGCGCGGCATGGCCGAGTTGATCTCGCCGGCAAGTTCGATGAAACGCGTCGGCAGTTCGTATTCGCGTGACTTCCAGGTGAGGTAAAAAGGGTCGATCGGAATACAGTGGCCGCCGAGGCCGGGGCCGGGATAGAACGGCATATAGCCGAACGGCTTGGTTTTGGCGGCCTCGATCACTTCCCAGACGTCGATGCCCATCGCCTCGTAGACAATCTTCAATTCGTTGACGAGCGCGATGTTGACCGAGCGGAAGATGTTTTCGGTGAGTTTCACGGCTTCCGCCGTGGCGTTGGACGAGACCGGAACGACCGTCTTGACCACGGAAGCGTAGAACGCCTCCATCAGCTTTGCCGCCTCGGGGCCGTCGCCGGCGACGACCTTCGGAATGCTCACGGTCTCATAGACCGGGTTGCCCGGGTCTTCGCGCTCCGGCGAAAAGCCGACGAAAAATTCGGCGCCGGACTTGAACCCGGTTTCCTCGAGGATGCTGCGCACGATGCCATCGGTCGTACCGGGGTAGGTGGTCGATTCCAGGACGATGAGCTGCGCGGGACGCAGGGTTGCGGCGATCGCGCGCGACGTCTTTTCGACAAAGGAAAGGTCCGGGTCGCGATATTTGGTCAGGGGCGTCGGCACGCAGATGATGATGACGTCGCAGCCGGACAGTTCGAGGAAATCCGTCGTGGAACGGAAACGGCCAGCACCGCTCTCCCGGGCAAGAACAGCGTCCGAGACCGCCCCGATATAGGACTTGCCCGCGTCGAGCGCGACGATCTTGCCGGGATCGATGTCGAAACCGATGACGGAATAGCCCGCGCGCGCTGCCGCGATCGCCAATGGCAGGCCGACATAGCCGAGCCCGATGACGCCGACCTTGGCGCTCCGGGCAGAGATGGACGACAGCAGGCTTTCGAAATGAAGTGAGGTCAAGTTTCGGTTCCGGATCTCGTGGACAGACAGGCGCGGCGCGCGAACATGTCGTGGTTTGTTGGAGAGAAACAAGCCCCAAGTCAAGCGAGGCCCGGCACCAGGGCCGCTGGCAGGCCGTTGAGCCGGCTATCAAATCTTCATGCTGCAACAGGTCGGAAAAATCTTCGTTCGCCTCTGGAAATTGGCGGCGCGCGTGAATATCTGCAACATATAAGTGCCGCATTCCGGGTGCCTGCACGTCATCGACGCCGGAATCGGTTGGAGCATTTTCTTAACGGGCACGGCTCATCATCATCCACCGCGAACATGAACCGGCAAATTGCCGGGGCGTTCGCCGTCTCTGGATGCTGACGCGGGACGGTCTGTCATGCGAGGACGCGAAATGGGCCCGACGAACGACAACGTATCCGAAATCCTCATCGACAAGGTCGCCGACTGGCTGATGCGCACATCGCTGAGCGACGCGCCGCTGGAGACGATCGTCAAAGGCTTCTGCGAGCGGCTGGCGGCCGCCGGCCTGCCGCTGATGCGCGTCCATCTTTCCTTCTCGATGCTGCACCCGCTTTACGATGCTCTGGGTTTCACCTGGGTGCGCGGCAAGGGCGTGGAGGTCAGCGGCCTTCGGCACGAGGAACTGGCGCTTAATCCCGAGCGGTTCCTGCAGAGCCCCTACTATTACCTGCTCAACAACAATCTCGAGCATGTCCGCCGGCGCATCTACCAGGATACCCCGTCCGAATTTCCGATCTTCGACGATCTGAAGGAGCAGGGTGCCACGGACTATCTCGCCTTCATGCAGTCTCTCGGCGCCGATTCCGGCCACGGCATGGTCGGATCCTGGACGACCGATCGGCACGGCGGCTTCACTGACGATGTCATTGGCGCGCTTTTGAAGCTGCAATACCATCTGGCAGTCGCCGCGAAGATGGCGGTGCTCGGCAAGCTCGCCGACAACATGCTGACCACCTATCTCGGCTCCAGCGCTGGCCGGCGTGTGATGAGCGGCCAGGTTCGCCGCGGCGACGGCGAGACCGTGCGCGCCGTCCTCGTCATGGGCGACATGCGCCGCTCGACGATGCTGGCGGAAAAGGAAGGGCGTCAGTCCTATATCGAGACCCTGAACACCTATTTCGATGCGATCGCAGCCCCCTTCAATCGCAACGGTGGCCATATTCTGAGCTTCGTCGGTGACGGCTTCATCGCCGTCTATCCCTGTGGGCGCCACAAGGAGCCCTCGGAATTTGCCGCCCGCGAGGCCTTTGCCGCCGTGCGCGCGGCAACCGCACGCATGGACATGCTGAACGGCGAGCGGCGCAAGCAGGCACGCGATCCGATCGGCTACGGTATCGGTCTGCATGTGGGCAACGTGATGTTCGGCAATGTGGGCCTGCGCGACCGGCTGACGTTCTCGGCCTTCGGCTCGGCCGTCAACGAAGTCCAGAGGTTGCAGAACCTGACCAAGAAATACGCCCACAGCGTCGTCGCGAGCGAAGCCTTCGTCAATTATTGCGGCGGCGACTGGACGGCCCTCGGTCAGGAAAAACTCCGCGGCGTGCGGCAGAAATTCACGATCCTCTACCCCAACGACGCTGCCTTGCTCGCAAGGGCCGATGAACGCTTCGACGACGTGTTGCAGGATGGACTTTCCGAGGCGGAGCATGTCATGCTGCTTCATCGCAATACGCGTCCGCTCCAGCCGCCGCGCGGCCTTATCGACAAGATGCTTCAATAGGGGGAAGAATGTTTCGCACCGTCCTTTTCGTCGCTTCCATCGTCATGGCCGGGAGCGCGATGGCGCAGCCATGGGAAACCAAGCTTTCCGACGACTTCGAGGGGCGGGATTTTGCGCCTGAGGGCGGGCTCTACTATCGCGAGAACTTCGAGCAGACCGCCGGCACGGTGGAGTTTCAGAACGAGGTCAAGCATAACGGTAATGGCGCGCTCAAGCTGAGCGTCGTTCCGACCTGTCCCGATTCGCTCGACGGTTGCAGCGAGCGGGCCGAGATCTGGGAAAAGACGGCGCTGCGCGTGCCATACGACCAGGGCGTCTGGTATGGTTTCGCGGTCAAGTTTGCCGACCCGATCCCGAATGAGGACCATCGTTATCTGATCGCCCAGTGGAAGCGCGAGATCGATCCGGGTGCCGAGGGCGATTTCAGCCCGTTCCTTGCCTTGAGGCTCGAGGCCGGCAAACTTTTCGCCACCGTGGAAACGAACTATATCGCGCCGCTCTGGGCCGGTCCTGAGGGGAAGCCGGCGAGCTGCAAACCGGGCGAGATCCCCGTATGGGGGCGGCCGGGCGTCAACCAGATGCGCATGCTGGTCGCCGCAGACAGCAACTGGGAGCTGATCGACGGCAGTCTCTTCAATGCATGCACCGATGCGATCAAGGTGACGAACCACGGCAATCCGTTGCCCGACCCGAAGTCCGGCTGGATCGATTTCGCGATCTACACGCTGCCGGGAGCCAATGGCACGGGTCGCATCGAACTCTTCGCCAACGACAAGCCGATCATCACGGTGACGGGTCATATCGGTCACGACGACAAGGGGCTCGGCAAGAACCAGTACTTCAAGTTCGGCCCCTACCGGGCGGCCGATAAAACCGACTGGACGCTGTTTTACGACGACTTCCGACGCTCGGCCAATTGCGCCGACGTGTTGAAGGGCGGTGCCTGCCCTTCGTTCTAACCATCTGAAGATGCAGGTGGGTATAGCCTCGTCTGCAATCGGGTGTGCTGGACAGCCCTTGGAAGCTGCGCTAGTCTTTTTTTAGAGGCGGCGGATAAAAAGCAATGAGGGAAGCGTGCTGCTATGACATCTGGGGCGGACCTGCTTCGAGTTGAAGGTCTGCGGATCACATTCTCGGTGCTCGGCGGCGAAGTTCAAGCCGTCAATAACGCGAATTTCAGAATTTTGCCCGGCAAGGTGACGGCGCTCGTCGGCGAGTCCGGATCGGGGAAATCCGCAATCAGCCAGGCGGTGATGGGCATCTTGCCCAACGTCGCCAAGGTTGGTGGCAAAATTTTGTTCAACGACCCGACGACGGCGGCAAAGCCGATCGACCTGCTCTCGCTGGAGCGGGAAGGGGAGGAGATCCGCAGCCTGCGCGGCACGCGCATCAGCAAGATCTTCCAGGAGCCGATGACATCGCTGTCGCCGCTCCACACGATCGGAAACCAGATTTCCGAAGTGCTGAAGATCCACACCGACGCGGAAAAGGCGGAACGTCGGGCGCGAACGGAAGAGCTGCTCGGCTATGTGGGCTTTGCCAATCCGAAGCGCGCCTACGACATGTATCCGTTCGAGCTTTCCGGCGGCATGCGGCAACGCGCGATGATTGCCATGGCATTGATCTGCCGGCCGGCGCTGTTGATCGCCGACGAGCCGACGACGGCGCTCGACGTGACGGTTCAGGCCCAGATCCTGAAACTCCTGCGCGAGCTTCAGGTCAAGCTCAACATGGCCATGCTGCTGATCACCCATGACCTTGGCGTCGTCGCCAACATGGCCGACGAGGTTGTGGTGATCTATCACGGCCAGATCGTCGAGGCGGGTCCGGTCGAGGCGATCTTCCGCAACCCGCAGCATCCCTATCTCAAGGGCCTGATGGCCGCGGTTCCGCATTTCGACATGAAGCCCGGTGAGCGGCTGAAGGCACTGCGCGAAGTGCCGGTCAAGGCCGGAACGCTGCTCGGGACCTCGGCCGCCGACCGGCGCACCGGTCCCGACGTGCTTTTGTCCGTCCGCAATGTCTCGAAGACCTATGGAACGCGCAAATCGTCCTGGTTCGGCGGTGGCGAAGATACGCTGCATCGCGCCGTCGACGATGTCAGTTTCGATATCCGCCGTGGCGAGTGCCTCGGCCTCGTCGGGGAAAGCGGCTGCGGCAAGACCACCGTCAGCAAGATCCTGATGCGGGCCGTCACGCCCGACCAGGGCTCGGTGATCTTCGACAATGGCGAGGGGCCGGTCGATGTGCTGAAAGTGCAGGGCGACGACCTTAAGGCCATGCGGTCCAAGATCCAGATGGTCTTCCAGGATCCGGTCTCCTCGCTCTCGCCGCGCATGACGGTCAAGAACATCCTCAGCGAGCCGCTCGAGATTCACGGGCGCGGAACGGGCAAATCGCGCGAAGAAACGGTGCGTTCGCTGCTGCAGGCCGTCGGCCTCGATCAGCGCTTCATCAATCGGTACCCGCACAGCTTCTCCGGTGGCCAACGCCAGCGCATCGGCATCGCCCGGGCACTGGCGCTGGTGCCGGAGCTGCTGATCTGCGACGAGCCGGTTTCCGCGCTCGACGTCTCCGTCCAGGCGCAGATCCTCAACTTGCTGAAGGACCTGCAGAAGGAGCTGGGGCTGACCTGCCTGTTCATCTCGCACAATCTGGCTGTCGTCGACTATATGGCCGACCGCATCGCCGTGATGTGTGCAGGGCGTATCGTCGAGCTGGCGCCACGCGAGGTGCTGATGCGCAATCCGGTTCATCCTTATACCAAGTCGCTGCTGGCGGCGGTTCCTTATCCGGATCTCGACCGGCCGCTGGATTTCGAACTGCTGAAGGACAGCGAAGGTTCGGACATGCGGCGTTGGGGAGCGCAGTTCCGGGACGATGATGCCGGCGACGCGCTGATCCCCGCGGATCTCGGTGGTGACCACATCGTGCTGGCACGCCGATCCGTGGATGCAAGGGAGTTGCGGCCATGATCACCCGCCGAACTGTACTGGCATTGCTTGCGACCGTGGCTCTGCCGACGCGGCTCTTTGCAGCTGCAGGCGAGCCCGCATTCTGGGAAAAGCAGATTGCCGACGGCAAGCTGCCGCCGCTGGCCGAGCGCCTGCCGAAGACGCCGCGTGTCATCAACGTCGCGGCCATGGGGCGCCAGCCCGGCAAGTACGGCGGCGAGGTGCGGATGCTGATCGGCAGCGCCAAGGACATCCGCCTGATGACCATCTACGGCTATGCCCGTCTGGTCGGCTTCGACGAAGCGCTGAAGATCGAAGCGGACGTTCTCGAAAGCTTCGAAACGGTCGAGGACCGCATCTTCACCTTCCACATCCGTGAAGGCCACAAGTGGTCCGACGGCACGCCGCTGACGTCGGAGGATTTCCGCTATTGCTGGGACGACGTTCTCAACAACGAGAAGCTGAGTCCGGCCGGGCTGCCGACGGCGCTGGTCATGGATGGCGAGGCCGCCAAGTTCGAGATCATCGACGAACGCACGGTGCGCTATTCCTGGTCGACACCCAATCCTGACTTCCTGCAGAAGCTCGCCGCCCCCCAGCCGATGGTGGTGGTGATGCCGTCGGCCTACCTGAAACAGTTCCATGAGAAGTATCAGGAAGAAGACAAGCTCAAGGCGCTGATGAAGGAGGAGCGGGTGAAGAAATGGAGCCAGCTGCACATGCGCATGGCCCGTTCCTACCGCCCGGAAAACCCGGACCTGCCGACGCTGGACCCCTGGCGCAACACGACGCCGCTTCCGGCCGAACAATTCGTCTTCGAGCGCAATCCCTACTATCATCGCGTCGACGAGAACGGCCTGCAGCTACCTTATATCGACAAGTTCGTGCTTAGCGTCAGCTCCTCGGCGCTGATCCCGGCGAAGACCGGCACCGGCGAGAGCGACTTGCAGGCGACCAGTATCGACTTCGTCGACTACACCTTCCTCAAGGATTCCGAGAAGCGCTATCCGGTGAAAGTGCTTCTGTGGAAGAAGACGCAGGGCTCGCGCCTGGCGCTGCTTCCCAATCTCAACTGCTCGGATGAGGTCTGGCGGGCGCTGCTGCAGGATGTGCGCGTTCGCCGCGCGCTGTCGCTTGCGATCGACCGTACCGAAATCAACAAGGCGGTGTTCTACGGCCTGACGAAGGAAAGCGCCGATACGATTCTGCCGGACAGCCCGCTCTTCCGGCCCGAGTTTGCCAGCGCCTGGGTCGCCCACGATCCGGAGCAGGCCAATGCGCTGCTCGACGAGGCAGGCCTTACGAACAAGGGCAGCGACGGCATCCGCATTCTCTCCGACGGCCGCGCAGCGCAGATCGTCGTGGAAACGGCCGGGGAAAGCACACTCGAGACGGACGTGCTGCAGCTCATCACCGACTACTGGCAGAAGGTCGGGATATCGCTCTTCATCCGGACCTCGCAACGCGACACGTTCCGCAGCCGCGCCGTCGGTGGCGAGATCATCATGTCGATGTGGTTCGGCATAGACAACGGCGTGCCGACGGCCAGCATGAACCCCGGCCAGCTTGCGCCGACCGCGGACGACCAGCTGCAATGGCCGGTCTGGGGGCTGAATTATCTTTCCCACGGCGAAATGGGCCAGGCCCCGGACCTTCCGGCAGCCGTCGAACTGACGGAACTGCTGCAGCGCTGGCGGCATTCGGCCGAGGATGCCGAGCGGACGGAGATTTGGAGCCGGATGCTCTCGATCTACACCGACCAGGTGTTCTCGATCGGCATCGTCAACGCCTCGCTCCAGCCGATCCTCGTGGCAAAGAAGCTGAGGAACGTGCCCGACACTGCGCTCTACGGCTTCGACCCCACGTGCTATTTCGGTGTCTACAAACCCGACACCTTCTGGATCGAACAGGAAGGCTGACATGCTGCGATATATTCTCTGGCGTATCGCGGCGATGGTTCCGACCCTCCTCATCATTTCCGCTCTTGTCTTCACCATCATCGAGCTGCCGCCGGGTGACTACTTCGAAAGCTATGTTGCCGAGATCAAGGCGCAGGGCGAAGGCGTCGACATGGAGCAGATCGAGGCGCTCCGGAAGGAATACGGCTTCGATCAGCCGCCGGTGCTGCGCTACGTCTACTGGCTCGGCGGCATGCTGCAGGGCGATTTCGGCTATTCCTTCGAATACGAGCTTCCGGTGAGCGCCGTCGTCGGCGACCGCCTGTGGCTGACGATCCTCGTTTCCTTCGTCACCATCATCTTCACCTGGCTGATCGCTTTCCCGATCGGCATCTACTCGGCGACCCATCAGTACAGCTGGGGCGATTATGGCCTGTCGCTGATGGGCCTGATCGGCATCGCCATCCCCAACTTCATGCTGGCGCTGATCCTGATGTACTTCGCCAACATCTGGTTCGGGATTTCCATCGGCCACTTGATGGACCAAAAATATCTCGCTGAACCGATGAGTTGGGAAAAGGCAAAATCGATCCTCGAACACATCTGGATTCCGGTCATCATCGTCGGCGCGGCGGGAACCGCCGGCATGATCCGGCGCCTGCGCGCCAACCTGCTTGACGAGTTGCAGAAGCAGTATGTGGTGACGGCACGCGCCAAGGGCCTTTCGCCGATGCGCACGCTGGTGAAATATCCGCTGCGCATGGCGCTGAACTTCTTCATCTCGGATATCGGTTCGATCCTGCCGGCGATCATCTCCGGCGCGGAAATCACCGCGATCGTGCTTTCGCTCGAGACCACCGGCCCGATGTTGATCAAGGCGTTGCAGAGCCAGGACATGTATCTTGCCGGGTCGTTCCTGATGTTCCTGGCCTTCCTGACGGTGATCGGCGTGCTGATCTCCGACATCGCGCTCGCCATTCTTGATCCTCGAATTCGGCTGCAAGGCAGGAGCACCAAGTGACGTCATTTCTTCCGGCGCCCGGCGAGCCCATGCCGCACTACGTATCGACGGCTCCGTTCGATCCCTATTCCGTCGAGGCGATGACGGACGAGCAGGTGCGCGTCAACCAGGCTTCGCAGCTGCGGCTGATGTGGTGGAAATTCCGCCGTCACAAGCTGGCGCTTGCGTCGGGCGTCTTTCTCGTCGCGCTCTACCTGATGATCGTCGTCTGCGAGTTTCTGGCGCCCTATAACCTGCACACCCGCAACATGGACTATATCTATGCGCCGCCGCAGGCGGTGCATCTCTTCCATGAGGGCAAGTTCGTCGGTCCCTTCGTCTACGGCCGCACGATGACGCTGGACATGGATACGCTGAAGCGCAACTACGCCGACGATACCAAGGATGTGCAGCCGCTTCGCTTCTTCTGCCGCGGCGATGGCTATCGCTTCTGGGGGCTGTTCGAAAGCAACGTGCATTTCGTCTGCCCGGCAACGGGCGGCGAGGCCTTCTTCCTCGGAACGGACCGCCTCGGGCGCGACGTGCTGTCGCGCATCATCTATGGCGCGCGGATTTCGCTGACGATCGGCCTTCTCGGCATTACCGTCAGCTTCGTGCTCGGTATCGTCATCGGCGGTCTTGCCGGCTACCACGGCGGCGTCTTCGATCTCATCGTCCAGCGTGTCATCGAGGTGCTGCAATCGATCCCGAGCATCCCGCTCTGGCTGTCGCTGGCGGCGATCATGCCGGCGACCTGGAGTCCGATCTTCATTTATCTGGCGATCACGATCATCCTCGGCCTGCTCGATTGGACCGGGCTTGCGCGCGCTGTCCGCTCGAAGCTGCTGGCCTTGCGTGAAGAAGACTATGTGCTTGCGGCCCAGCTCATGGGTGCAAGGAGCAGCCGCATCATCGGCCGGCACCTCGTGCCCGGTTTCATGTCGCATCTGATCGCCACCGCGACCATCTCTATTCCCGGCATGATCCTCGGGGAAACGGCGCTCAGCTTCCTTGGCCTCGGTCTCAGGCCGCCGATCACCAGCTGGGGCATTCTGCTGACGGAGGCGAAAAGCGTCAGCGTCATTGCCTTCTATCCCTGGCTCCTATTTCCCACAATTCCGGTCATTCTTGTGATTTTGGCGTTCAACTTCTTGGGAGATGGGTTGCGTGACGCGGCGGATCCCTACAAATGAAGCCCGGTTTGACGCAGCCATATGGCCCGCGTGAAACGGTTCATCGTACCCTGAGTGAAAGGTTTCTTGCATGATGCGGCGTTTTGAAGATGCCCGGATCCTCATGTATAGCCATGACACGTTCGGGCTCGGACACCTCAGGCGCTGCCGCACGATCGCGCATTCGCTGGTGGAAGACTATCGCGGCTTGAACATCCTGATCATTTCCGGGGCGACGATTGCCGGCGCGTTCGACTATCGCGCGCGCGTGGATTTCGTGAAGATCCCGAGCGTGATCAAGCTGCATAATGGCGACTACACCTCGCTCGACCGCCATATCGAACTCGATGAAACGCTGAAGATGCGCCAGGCGATCATTCGCCATACGGCAGAGACCTTCAAGCCGGACATCTTCATCGTCGACAAGGAGCCGATGGGCCTGCGCGGCGAGGTCGAGGAAACGCTGACCTATCTGAAAGCGCACGGCACCACGCTCGTCCTCGGCCTGCGTGAGGTCATGGATGCGCCGCACCTGCTCGAGGCAGAGTGGAAGCGGCGCGATACCATGCGCAAGATCGAGCAGTACTACGACACGATCTGGGTCTACGGCCCGCCTGATTTCTACGACCCCCTGACCGAACTCGACGTGCCGCCCGCGGTGCGCGAGCGCATGAACTTCGTCGGTTTTCTGCAGCGCAGCGTCCCGCGCGAGGAATTGCCGGGTCATAAGCCTCAGGGCGACTACATCCTCGTCACCACCGGCGGCGGCGGAGATGGGGCGGACCTGATCCACGACGTCATCCATGCCTATCAGCAGGATCCGGAGCTCACGCACAAGGCGCTGATCGTGCTAGGGCCCTACATGCCGGTCAAAAAGCGGGAAAAGCTGATCCGCAAGGGCAGCAAGATCCCCTATATCAAGATCATCGAGTTCGACAATCGCATGGAAGAGCTCATTGCCGGCGCCAAGGGCGTCGTCGCCATGGGCGGCTACAACACTTATTGCGAAATCCTCTCCTTCGACAAGCCGGCGCTGATCGTGCCGCGCATCCAGCCGCGCGAGGAGCAACTGATCCGCGCGCGCCGGGCTGCCGAGCTGGGGCTGATCGAGATGCTCCTGCCGGACGAGGCGGAGGATCCGTTACGGCTGGCGGCGGCGCTGAGGGCGCTGCCCTATCGTGAGCCACCGTCGAAAAGTAGCGCCAACGGCCTGCGGCTGGAAGGCCTCGTGCACATCTCCGAGATCGTCGGCAGATGGCTCGACCGGCCGTCGAGCGACCACCTGAACATCGTGAAGAAATCGAGCTGAAGCATTGCCGACAGACCGCAAGATTGCAGTCGTGCTGAAGGGCTACCCGCGTCTTTCGGAAACATTCATCGCCCAGGAACTGCTTGGCCTCGAGCGCGCCGGGATCGAACTCGTCCTGATCTCGCTTCGGCGTCCGACGGACGGCAAGCGCCACCCGGTGCATGACGAAATCCGCGCCGACGTCCACTATCTGCCGGAATATCTGCATGAGGAGCCGCTAAGGGTTCTGCGCGGGCTCGTGCGCTGTCTGCCGAAACCCGGATTCTGGCGCGTCCTGGGTCTGTTCCTCAAGGACCTGCCGCGCGATTTCAGCCGCAACCGCTTTCGCCGGCTCGGCCAGGCGCTGGTGCTCGCCTCCGAATGGCCTGGACAGCCGCGCTGGCTGCACGCGCACTTCATCCATACCCCTGCTTCGGTGACGGCCTATGCCAGCGTGATTGCCGGCACGCCCTGGACCTGTTCGGCGCATGCAAAGGACATCTGGACCTCGCCCGACTGGGAACTGTCCGAAAAGCTCGGCCTTGCGCGCTGGACCGTGACCTGCACACGCATGGGATACGAGCATCTCCGCAGCCTTGCCAGCGACAAATCGAGGGTTCATCTGAGCTATCATGGCCTCGACCTCGACCGCTTCCCGCATTTCGACGGCACGCATTCCAATCGCACCGGTTCCGATCCGGCCGATCCCGTCCGCATCGTCAGCGTCGGCCGTGCCGTTGGAAAAAAGGGCTACGACGTGTTGCTGAAGGCGCTGGCCAAGCTGCCGGCAGAGCTTCATTGGCGGTTCGAGCATATCGGCGCCGGCGAACTGACCGGCCAGTTGAAGACGCTCGCCACGGAGCTCGGCGTCTCCGACCGTATTGTCTGGAAGGGCGCGCTCGACCAGACCGATGTGCTTGCGCACTATCGGGCAAGCGACATCTTCGCGCTCGCCTGCCGGATCACCGCGGATGGCGATCGGGACGGGCTGCCGAACGTGCTTGTAGAAGCATCGAGCCAGCGGCTGGCCTGCGTCTCGACGGCCATATCCGGCGTTCCGGAACTCCTCGAGGACGGCGAGAACGGCCGTGTCGTTCCGTCGGAGGATCCAAAGGCACTTGCGGTCGCACTTGAGGAACTGATCCGCAATCCGGCACTTCGCCACAGGTTCGGCGATGCGGCCGAGCGGAAGGTTCGCGGCCAGTTCGACCACCACACCAGCATCGAACAACTCGCCGGCCTGTTCGCCAGCGAATGGAGAGCCGCCTGATGTCCGCACGTCGCGTCTTCTTCTACGTACAGCACCTGCTCGGCATCGGTCATCTGGCGCGAGCAAGCCGGATCGCGAGCGCCTTGGCGGCCAAAGGCTATGACGTGACCGTCGTGACGGGCGGCAGTCCGGTGCCGGGGTTCCCGGCAAACGATGTGAAACACGTGGCCCTGCCGCCGGTGCTGGCTGGCGACAAGGGGTTTAGCGGACTTGCCGACGGCGAGGGAAATCCGGTCAGCGAGGCTTTCAAGCAAGAGCGCCGGGAGCTGCTGATCGAGGCATTTCTTGCCTGCAAGCCTGACATCGTCATCTTCGAAGCCTTCCCCTTTGGCCGCCGCCAGATGCGTTTCGAGTTGATGCCGCTGCTGGAGGTGATCGAGAAGCAGGATCCGCGGCCCCTCGTTGCCGCATCGCTGCGCGATATCCTGCAGGAGCGGACGAAGCCCGGGCGCGCCGAAGAAACCCTCGACGTTGTCAGGGCGCATTTCGACCTCGTGCTCGTGCATGGCGATCCTGCCTTTGCGCGGCTCGAGGAGACCTATCCGTATACGGCGGAGATCGAAGACAAGATCGTCTATACCGGTCTTGTCGCCGGCCATGCCCCTGAACCTCCGGCTGAAAGGTTCGACGTGCTTGTTTCGGCCGGCGGTGGCGCGGTCGGCAAGGATCTGATCGGCGCGGCACTACAGGCGGCCGGGCTGCTTGCGGGCGACCTGAAATGGTGCCTGATCACCGGGCCGAACCTGCCGCAGGACGACTATGACGGCTTTGCCGCCGCAGCGCCCGCAAACGTGCATCTGTTCCGCTTCCGCAAGGATTTTGCGAGCCTTCTGTCGGGTGCGCGGCTCTCGGTTTCCCAGGCCGGCTACAACACCGTCTGCGATATCTTCCGTGCCGGCTGTGCGTCGCTGCTCATTCCCTTCGTCGCCGGCGGCGAGACCGAGCAGTCGACGCGCGCCGAAAGGCTCGAAAAGCTCGGCCTTGCCGGCGTTCTGCCAGAAGCGGACGTGACACCGGAGAGGCTGGCCCGCGACGTCGAGACGATGCTGGCGCGGCCAAGGCCGGAGATCCCACCACTCGACCTGAACGGCGCCGCTAGAACGGCGGAGATACTGGGGCTTCAGACGGCTCGCTAGCCGTAGTCGGTGGTGCCCAGCGGTCTCCGCCGAAGGCCGCCCTTGAGCGGAAGCACCGCAATAGAAAAGTCGCTCGGCAAACCAATGGTCGGACGACCATTCGTCTATCTGCCAGTATGTACGGAGCCTGGATATTTTCCTCGCGTTCTGCGTGTCCCGGCTGGCTGTCTCCGGAATGGCATGTTAGTGAAATCAATAATACCGATTCTGAATATACGCAG
This sequence comes from Ensifer sp. Root954, assembly GCF_001429005.1. Classification (NCBI taxonomy): domain Bacteria; kingdom Pseudomonadati; phylum Pseudomonadota; class Alphaproteobacteria; order Hyphomicrobiales; family Rhizobiaceae; genus Ensifer; species Ensifer sp. Root954. The sequence goes on along the minus strand of NZ_LMJM01000051.1, from coordinate 222,273 downwards.
TGCATTTCCGCCGAACGATAACCTGGGTTCCTGTGTGCACTAAACTCAAGGTCTTGCCAGGACTGGGTCATACTCTTGGCGAAGAGTTTCCCGCACGGCTTTCCTGCCTTGTCTACCTCCCCAGCATCCGCCGGCCTCTCGCGCACGGCTTCGCCGGTGCGCTGCAGCGGCGCCGGCTGGCGAGCGTGGAGGCAGCGGGGCACCCGCGGTGAACGGCGGCCGCAGAGCAATGCCAGGGGATTTCGGCGCGTCGAGCGCGTAAGGCAGGAGGGGCAGTTGAGAAATCTGATCGCGCTGTTGATCTCAGTGACCTTGGCATTGGGGGCCGGGGAGGTAATGCTGCGCATGTTCACGCCGTTTCCGATCGGAACGCAGTCGCATCGAAGCATTGACGAGAAGTATGGCTATCGTCTCGATCCTACCCTTTCCGGCGTTGACGAGGACGGCTTCCGCGACCCGGCAGGCGCACGGCAGGGCTTTCAAGTCGCCGCAATCGGCGACTCGATGACCTATGGCAACAACGTCGAAAGCGGCCAGGCCTGGCCGGCCGTCTTGCAGGCCATCACCGGCGAACACACCTACAATTTCGGTGTCGGAAGTTACGGCATCTACACCTACCACGCGATCGTCCAGGACGTGCTGGCAAATGGAGCCAAAGGCGCGATAGTCGCCATTTTCCCAGGCAACGACTTCGCGATCGTTTTTTCGGCATGCGATATCATGAACGCGCGTTCCGACTTCTGGCTTGCAGAGCAGGCGCGGCTTCACCTGCAGGCTCTCTTCAGTCCGACCGGAAGCCATACGCAATGCACCAAGGCGCGATCGGCGAGCATCAAGACGAAGCTGTTCGAGAACGTCGCGCTTCTGAGCGCTTATCAATATGCGATAAAGGACCGTGTGACGAGCTTGTATGCGCGCTTCCTTGGCACGGGCAGCGATGAGGCGTCCGAATATTACCGGTTCCCGGACGGGATCCCACCCGTGTCGAGGCGCTATGTGGATGATGCCGGTCGCATGAGCGATTTGGCCTCGTCCGAGACAGCGGCGATGTTTGCGGACTTTGAACGTTTTGCGGCCGACTGGGCCGCGCAGGGACGGGGACGGGTAGGACTGTTGCTGATTCCGTCCAAGGAGCGTGTGGTTTTCGAACACCTTCGGCGCGGTGGCCAGCTGGCGGTTGCCGATCCCGCCTTCATCCGCAGTGTCGAGCGTCAGATCGCACTCGAGGACAAAATTCGGGAGGTCGCCGGCCGGCTTGATCTGCCGTATCGTAGTGCGGTGGATGCAACGACTGACGCCTTGCGGGATGCGATCCTGGCCGGGCAGCGCTTTTATCCTGATAACGACGGACATCCGTTTGAGGCAGGCTACAAGGCGTTCGCAGGAACCGCGTCGTCGCTCTGGAACGAGATGAAATCAAGGGTCGCCGAGACGCATGACTGAACGTCGGGGGGCGGCGGTACCCGTGGAGGCCGACGACAGACAACGGTGCCGGAGCGCACGGGTGCTGTCCCGGCAAACAAGTGCGATCTCGATCGGTTCAGACCGTGCCGATCAGCATGAAGCGGGTGTATTTTTTGGTCGGCAGCGCGCCGGCGAACTCCACGGTCGTCAGTGCCGCCTGCTTGGCGAATTCTTCGACCGAGGCCACGCAGTTGATATGCGTCGGCTCGCTGAAATAGTCGTTGGACTGGAGCAGCACCCGCGTACCGGCCGGAATGCGATCGAGCCATGCCTTGAGGTCTGCGATATGCTCGCAGCTCGTATTGATCACCACGTCTGCCGCGAGCGCCGCGTAGTCGATCGCATACATGTCCGCCGTCACGGCATGAAACTTGTCCGGAAAGGCCGCGTTCAGCGTCCGCGCCACCGCTTCGACGTCCGGATCGATGTCGAAGCTGTCGACTGCCGCCACATCGAAGCGCTGGTCTTCCAGCAGCATGGCGCCGAGAATGCCGTACCAGCCGCCGAGGATGGCGATCTTGCCGTAGGAGGGGCCGGCCACCTCAAAGAGCGTATCGCGCGCCCAGACCTTGCAGGCAACCTGCTTGTGGTTGAAGGCATTGGCGATGTGGGCGTCTGGATGTTTGGCGATCACCCGGCCGATCCCTTCGATCAGCGGACTGCGCGTATAGGCGGCGATGCCACGCGCGAGATCGAAGGCATGCTCGTACCAATCGCTGGTTTGGCAGGGGGGATGGCTGGTTTGTTTCATGCGGTCGTTGTAAGCTGCGCATCGAGCGAGTGCAATAACGGCGTGTGCTTTCGGGAGCGTCGACCTCTGCCGGTTGACTTCAAGGCCGCCTGTTGGAAACCGCGTCCATTGCAGATTTCCCTCGCACCTGCATAATCGATCAACCGGATTCGGCGCCGGGCGGAATATGCAGGCGTCCCTTCAGGAGCGTGCCTTAGGGTACCCGTCCGGAGGTGTCGCCGAAGAGTGATGCGTGCTGGGGACATATGGCAACCCGGCCCGCCAGCAGCAGTCGTGTTCAATAAGGTCCTATCGCCAGTAACATGGAACCACGCCTTTCCCGCTATATCTGGACCCACACGCGCAAGGACCAGCTTTGGATCCTGGTTGTCGTCGCGCTGTCGATGATCCCTTACTTCCTGTCGTTCGATCTGCCGAAGCAGATCGTCAACGGGCCGATCCAGGGCGATGGCTTCGACAGCCCGGAGGCCACCCAGGCCTTCCTGCCGATATCCTTCGACCTGCCGTATTTGGGCACGTTCAACGTCTTTGACGGCTTCCAGCTCGGCCGCGAAGGTATGCTGCTCGCCCTCAGCCTGGTGTTCCTGGCGCTGGTGGTGGTCAACGGCCTCTTCAAATTCTACATCAACACGTTCAAGGGCCGGCTCGGCGAGCGGCTCTTGCGCCGCATCCGTTTCGAACTCGTCGACCGGGTCCTGCGTTTTCCGCCCAGCCATTTCAAGCGGGTGAAGCCCGCCGAAATCGCGACGATGATCAAGGACGAGGTCGAGCCGCTCGGTGGTTTCACCGGTGATGCCTTCGTCTCGCCCGCCTTGCTCGGCGGCCAGGCCTTGACGGCGCTCGTGTTCATCCTGCTGCAGAGCTTCTGGCTCGGGCTGATCGCAACGCTGATCGTCGCGGTTCAGGCGGTCATCATTCCGCGCATGCGCAAGCGGCTGCTTGTGCTTGGGCGCGAGCGGCAGTTGACGGCGCGCGAGCTTTCCGGCCGCGTCAGCGAAATCGTCGACGGCATCGGCGCGATCCGTGGCCACGATACGTCGAACTACGAGCGCGCCGACATCGCGGCGCGGCTCGGCCGGATCTTCAAGATCCGCTACGACCTCTACCAGTGGAAATTCCTCGTCAAGTTCATCAACAACTTCCTCGCGCAGGTCACGCCTTTCCTGTTTTACGCGATCGGCGGCTATTTCGCCCTGCAGGGCCGCCTCGACATCGGCCAGCTCGTTGCCGTCATCGGCGCCTACAAGGACCTGCCGGGTCCGCTGAAGGAACTGATCGACTGGGACCAGGCCCGTCAGGACGTCCAGGTGAAATATGCGCAGGTGGTCGAGCAGTTCAGCGTCGACACGCTGCTCGATCCCAAGGTCCAGGCGGTGGCAACCACCGCTGCCGTGCCGCTCGCAGGCCCGCTTGCCGCCGTCAATCTGACGGTGATCGACGATGGCGGCTCGACGCTGCTCGACCACGTCTCGCTGCAGGTCCAGCCCGGCGAGAAGGTGGCGCTGATGGGTGGTGGCGAAGTGCTCGCCGAGGCCTTCGGCCGGCTCGTCTGGCCGGCAAGCGGCAAGGTGCTCGTCGGGGGCCAGGACATCCTGGAGCTGCCGGAATCGGTGACCGGCCGACGGATCGCCTACGCCTCGTCCGACGTCTACGTCTTCCAGGGCAGCCTCGGTGACAACATCCTTTACGGGCTGAAGCATGCGCCGCTCACGGACGAGATCTATGAGGGCGAGCGTGCGACGCACCGCAAGTGGGAGGTGACCGAAGCCCGGCTGGCCGGAAACCCGTATCTCGACGTCAACAGCGACTGGATCGACTATGGATCCGCCGGGGCAAACGGGCCGGACGATCTGCTCGTGCAGATCCGGCCGGTTCTCGACGCGGTGCTTTTGACCAACGACGTCATGGCGCTGGCCGTGCGCTCGACCATCGATCCCCACGAGCATGCGGAGTTCGCCGCAGGCATCGTCGAGATGCGCAGCGCGCTCCGGCAGCGTCTCGAAAAGGAAAAGCTCAGCGACCTCGTCGTGTTCTTCGAGCCCGGGACCTACAATGTCGAGGCGACGATCGGCGAAAACATGCTCTTCGGCACCATCACCGATCAGGTGATGTGGGCAGATGCGCTGGAGAACCATCCGTTCTTCAAGACGATCCTGCAGCGGGTCGGCCTGCGCGACACCTTTTATGAGATGGGCATCGAGATCGCCGAGAACGTCGTCGAACTGTTCCGCGACCTGCCGCCGGATCACCCGTTCTTCCAACAGTTGACCTTCATGACCGCCGAGGAAATCCCGGTCTATGAGGCCATCCTCCAGAAGGTACGCACGAAGGGCAAGGGCGAGGTCTCCGAGGACGACCAGATCAAGGTGATCAGGCTGTGCTTCGATTACATCGAGCCGCGGCACCGTTTCGGTCTTTTGACCGATGAGGTCATGGCGAAGATCGTCGCCGCCCGGCGCGAGTTCGACGAAGGCCTGCCGGCCGATCTCGCCGGGATGATCGAGCACTACCGCCCGAACCGCTTCATCGCGTCCGGCAGCATTATCGACAACGTGCTCTTTGGACGTATCGGTCACAAACATGCCGACGGCTCGGAGAAAATCCGCGCGATCGTCCGGGATCTCTTCGAGGCGGGCGGTCTCTACAACGAAGTGCTTGCTTTCGGCTTCGACTTCAATGTCGGCGCCGGCGGCAAGCGGCTGACGGCCGCGCAGCGGCAGAAGCTCGACCTTGCGCGCGCGCTGATCCGCAATTGCGATTACTACATCTTCAATCAACCGCTCCTGGCGCTCGACCAGCGCGTCCAGGAACAGGTCGTCCGCAACGTCTTTGCGATGCTCGATCAGGGCGGGCGTGATCCTGCGGTCATCTGGGTTCTCGCCAATCCGGCGTTGGCGGACCTCTTCGATCGCGTCGCCCGGTTCGAAAACGGGCGCCTGCTGCACGACGCCAATGTGGATGAACGACCTGACTACAAGGAAATGGCATCTTGATGTAATATTAATGTCAGGGCACGAGCATATGGTCCCGCCGCGATGCGGGAGGCAAGTTGCCCCCGACGGGAACTCGGAGACACGGATTGTGATGTTGCTCAAAGATGAAGTCGAAATGCTGCGCCGAATAACCCTGTTCTCGGGATTGCCGCCGGCAAAGCTGAAACTTCTGGCCTTCACGTCCGACAGGGTCATGTACAGCGCCGGCGAAGCGCTGTTCTATCAGGGTGACATCGGCGACGCGGCCTATGTCATTCTTTCCGGCAAGGCGGAGGTGCTCATCAATACGGCGGGTGGGCCTTTCAAGATCGCCGAAGTCGAGCAGAATTCGATCGTCGGCGAAATCGCCATCCTCTGCAACACGCCACGCACCGCGACGGTGCGCACCAGCACGCCGCTCGAGGCCCTGCGCATCCGCAAGGACGATTTCCTCAAGCTTCTGGCCGATTTCCCCGAGATGGCGGTGGAAATCATGCGCGTTCTCGCCGACCGCCTCGCGCAAACGACGGCGGAGCTCAGCGAGGCCCGCGGCTCGATGGAGCCGGTGGACGCCTGACGGCACCTCCTTTGTACGGGCGAACCTTCCCGAAAATGCAGGCGGCGATGTGCCGGGGCAGCCATTCGCCTCGGTCATATGAGCCCTTCGCAAAATCCATTCCGCTTCGTCCGGATATGGGTTAGAGAAGCGCCATGCGTTCGATCACCTATTTCCACAAGACCGTTCAGTTTCCCGACAAGCCGGAAAAGAAGCGCTTTTTCGCGCGGCTGCAGAACGGCGAGTGGGAGCCTTGCACGTTCCAGAACATCGCGCGCCTGGTCGACGCCAAGACGACTTTCATCGACATCGGCGGCTGGATCGGCGTGACGCCCTATTGGGCGGCGCAGATTGCCGACAACGTCATCACGGTCGAGCCCGACCCTGTCTGTTTCGGCATCCTCAAGGAAATGCAGCCGGAGAATTGCGGCGAAGTGCGGGTCATCAATGCCGCGCTATCGGAGGATGACGTTCTCGTGCTGCATTCCGTCGGTGGCGGTTTCGGCAGCTCCGAAACATCGGCCCTGATCGCCGACGACGACGGCGAGGCGATACGTGCGCACACCGTGACGATCGCAGCCCTTCAGGACATGGCGCGGACCGAAAGGCTCTGTTTCAAGATCGACATCGAAGGTTACGAGTATCGCGCGCTGGACCAGTTCCGCACGATCGATCGGATGCGGACGGCCGGCGTGCTGCTGGCGGTTCATCCGCAGATCCTGTTTGCGTCGCTGACGGGCTCCAGGCTGTCGCGCGTCCTTCGCACCATGACCGCCACTATCGGATTGATCCGTAGCCTGAAGGGCTTCCGCCTCGACAATCCCTCGGCAATCTGGACGGCGCTACGCAAATCGATCGCGCGCCGGGAGTTTCGCGGTTTCGACCTGCTGTTCGTGGCGCGCGAGGGTAGCCGCTAAGGAGCCTTTGGCGGCTCAAGTCCTTTCATGCATGAGGACAAGGACGGTAATGTCCGGGCATCCGCCGAGAACCGAAACGATCCTCGGTTCGGTTAACCATGCCCCCGCTTAAAGTTAACTCTTCGTTTCAAAATGTTACTTCCGGTGGTATAGCTTCGCTGCTGCTATTTCCTGGTTTTGGTTGTGGCGCGTCGCGGAGGGCGGTTGCATGTCCTGGTTATACGTTGCCGGTGTCGCCTATGGCCTGACGGCGTTTTTTCTCGTGGGGATGACCTACCTTGAAGGATTGCAGGCGCATGCACCTTGGAACATGTACCGCGTGGCCGGGCTTCTGGTCTGCGTTTTCTGGCCGATTCTGTTTCTGTATCTGATGCTCAGGATGGCATCGAAAAGACGAATTCCGGAGCGCTGACGGCAAGGGCCAGCGGCGCTTATCCTCAACGCGGCGCCTGAACGGCGGTATTTACCATACAACTAGAAAATGCCGGAGATTAACCCATGATTCCGTCATGCGGTTTATGGTCCGGCAGTGATCGAACGGTGTGAAAGTATCTCGGCATGTGCGGTTACGGTGGCTATTTCGGGTCGGTCCCGGATGCGGAAATCCTTCTCAAAAGGATGGCCTCTGCGATCGCGCATCGTGGCCCGGACGAAAACGGCGTTCTTGCCGCACCGGAGGCCGGGCTCGCCCATGTACGGCTGTCGATCGTCGGTCTCGGCGACGGCCAGCAGCCGATGTCCGACGAAACCGGCGACCTTTCGATCGCCTTCAACGGCGAGATCTTCAACTACGTCGAATTGCGCGAGGAACTGCGCGCCAAGGGGCGGCGGTTCCGCACCGCGAGCGACACCGAGGTCATCCTGCATCTCTACGCCGTGATGGGTGAGGACTGCCTGTCCGTCCTCAACGGCGATTTCTCCTTCGCGATCTGGGATAGACGCCGTCAGCGCATGGTGTTGGCGCGCGACCGCATGGGCGTGCGCCCGTTGTTTTACACGACCCATGCCGGGACATTCTATTTCGCCTCCGAAATCAAGGCGCTGCTCCAGGTTCCCGGCATTTCAGCCGAACTCGATCCCGTTGCGCTCGACCAGATTTTTACCCTTTGGGCGCCGATCGCGCCGCGGACCGGCTTTCGTGGCATTCAAGAGCTCGAGCCGGCTCACCTGATGATCGTCGAGAAGGGCAAGACGTCGATCCGCCCCTATTGGCAACTCGACTATCCGGACCACGACGCGCCGCCGCTGTTTGCCGATGAGCGTAGCGCGGCCGAGGAACTACGCGCCCTTCTTACCGATGCGACCCGGATCCGCATGCGGGCCGACGTGACCGTCGGATCCTATCTCTCGGGTGGGCTCGACAGCTCCATCGTCTCGGCGCTTGCGGCCGGAATGGCGCCGCAGGGTCTGCGCACGTTTTCCGTGACGTTTGATAGCGTCGAACACGACGAGAGCGCCTTCCAGATGGAAATGGCGAAGGCGCTCGGCACGCATCATAGCGCGGTCGCCTGTCGTGCCGGCGACATCGCGAAGGTCTTTCCGCAGGTCGTCCGTTTCGCCGAACGTCCGATTATCCGCACGGCACCCGCCCCGCTTTACCAGCTCTCGGGTCTCGTGCGCGAGCAGGGATTGAAGGTCGTGCTGACGGGCGAGGGCGCCGACGAGGTCTTCGCCGGATACGATATCTTCAAGGAGTCGCGGGTGCGCCGCTTCTGCGGCCGCCAGTCCGGCTCGCGAATCCGGCCGCACCTGTTCCGCAAGCTCTACCCCTATCTGCCGGGCCTGCAGCAGCAATCGGCGGAATATCTCGCCGCCTTCTTCGGCGCCGGCGACGTGCCGCTCAACGACCCGCTGTTCTCGCACCGCCCGCGGTTCAAAAGCACGGCCGCGACCAAGATCTTCTTTTCTCCTGACCTGCGCGCCACGCTGAAGGACTACGACGCGGCCGAAGATCTGGCGAGCCGGCTTCCCGCTGCCTTCGGTCGCTGGCATCCGCTGCACCAGGCGCAGTATCTCGAAAGCCGTTTCCTTCTGCCCGGCTACATTCTCTCCAGCCAGGGCGACCGCATGGCCATGGCGCACGGGATCGAAGGACGCTTCCCGTTCCTGGACCACCGCCTCGTCGAGTTCGCGACGCGCCTGCCGCCGGAAATGAAACTGAAGGGGCTGGTGGAAAAACACATCCTGCGCGAAGCGACGAAGGACCTGCTTCCGCCGACCATCGGCCAGCGCACCAAGCAGCCCTATCGCGCGCCCGACAGCCACTCGTTTACGGGGCCTGGCGAACTCGATTACGTTCGCGATGCCATGAGCGAGACGCGCATCGGGGACAGCGGTCTGTTCAATGCCAAGGCCGTGAGCAAGCTCTACGAGAAATGCCAGTCGCAACCGACCACCGGATTTAGGGACAATGCCGCCTTCGTCGGCATCCTGTCGACGCAGCTCTGGCTGCAGACCTTTACCGGCACCAGCATCCGCGCCGCTCAAGCGGCCTGAAACCCATTGGGAAAGGAAATGGAAATGACGGAAACCATCAAGGACAAGGTCAGGGCCTTTGTCATCGAGAACTTCCTGTTTGGCGATACCTCGTACGATCTCGCCGACGGCGCCTCTCTGATCGAGAACGATATCATCGACTCGACCGGCGTTCTCGAACTCGTCGCCTTTATCGAAGACCAGTTCGGCATCGCCATGGCCGACGCAGACATCGTGCCGGCGAACCTCGATTCGCTCGCGCGCATCTCGGCCTTCATCGAGGCAAAGGCCGGAGTGCCGGCCACGGCCTAACCAAGACCCGAGGGCGTTCCATGCGGTTCGAGCAGTTTCTCATCGGCAATGCGGCAAGGCATGCGGCCAAGACGGCGCTGGTCACCGATCGCAAGCGCCTCAGCTACGGCGAGTTCGACGATCTGTCGAGCCGGCTGGCGGCCGCGTTGGCAAAGGCAGGCGTCAAGCGCAACGACCGCGTCCTCGTGTTCATGGACAATTGCTGGGAGGCGGCCGTCTCGATCTTTGCGATCCTGAAGGCGGGCGCGACCTTCAGTCCGATCAACGCCTCGACCAAGGCCGACAAGCTCGCCTACATCATCGACGACTGCGAGGCGGCTGCGATCCTGACGCAGGCCAAGTTGATGCCGGTGGTGGCGGACGCCCGGGCGCAGAGCAGCGGCAAGGCGGATATCATCGTCGCATCGACCGCGGCGCCCAATGGCCAGTCGCCTGCCGGCGCGGTGCCCTTCGAGGGCTGCCTGTCGGCGGAGGCGACGCCGGTGCCGCATGGCGGCATTGACGTCGACCTGGCGATGCTCATCTACACGTCGGGCTCGACCGGCCGCCCGAAGGGCGTGATGATGACCCACCGCAACATCGATGCGGCGTCGGAATCGATCACCACCTATCTGCGCAACGAGCACGACGATATCATCCTCAACGTGCTGCCGCTCGCCTTCGACTATGGCCTCTATCAGTTGCTGATGGCGATCAGGCTGGGGGCGACGCTGGTGCTCGAAAAGTCCTTCGCGTTCCCGCATGCGATCTTCGAGCGTATTCGCGAGGAGGGCGTCACCGGCTTCCCGCTGGTGCCGACGATGGCGGCGATGATCCTGCAGATGCGCGACCTGGAGCCGGGTTTCCTGCCGAGCCTGCGCTACCTCTCCAACACCGCCGCGGCCCTGCCGCCGCCGCATATCGCCCGCCTGCGCGAGCTTTTCCCGGGCGCACGGCTCTATTCGATGTACGGGCTTACGGAGTGCAAGCGCTGCACCTACCTGCCGCCGGAGGAACTGGATCGCCGGCCGGGCTCCGTCGGCATTGCCATCCCCAACACGGAAGCCTTCGTCGTCGACGACGAGGGCAGCCGCGTGCCGCCGGGCGTTCCCGGCGAACTCGTCATCCGCGGGCCGCATGTAATGCAGGGCTACTGGCGCAACGACGTGGCGACCGAGCGCATGCTGCGGCCCGGGCCGAACCCTTGGGAGAAGGTGCTCTATACGGGCGACCTTTTCCAGACGGACGAAGAGGGCTTTCTCTATTTCGTCGGCCGCAAGGACGATATCATCAAGACCCGCGGCGAGAAGGTCGCGCCCAAGGAAGTCGAGACCGTGCTCCATGCCCATCCCGGCATTGCCGAGGCCGTCGTCATCGGCATGCCGGATCCGGTTCTCGGCCACGCGATCGCTGCCCTTGTGGTGCGCACGGATCCTGACTTGACCGACAAGGACATCATCCGCCACTGCACCCGCCACCTCGAAGATTTCATGGTGCCGAAGATCATCGAATTCCGCACCGAACTGCCGAAGACGGATACCGGCAAGGTCAGCCGCCGACTTGCCGCCGAGACGATGGAGCCTGCACAATGAACATCAGAACAACCGGGGGCAATGGCCCGTTTTCGGCCGAAACCCTGACGATCGACCACGCGGCCGAGACCGATCGCATCGTTTCCGCCTTGCGCGGACAGTTGCGCTCCATGAAGAAGCGCGGTCTGGTGCTCGGGCTTTCGGGCGGCATCGACTCCAGCGTTTCCGTGGCGCTTGCGGTGCGCGCGGTCGGCGCCAAGAACGTCTTCTGCCTGTTCATGCCGGAAAACGACTCCGATCCGGAAAGCCTGCGCTTCGGCCGGCTGGTCGCTGAAACCTTCGGCGTCGCGGCGATCGTCGAAGACATCGGGCCGACCCTCAAGGCCATGGGCTGCTACGAGCGCCGCGACGCCTTCATCCGGGAACTGGTTCCGGACTATGGCGACGGATGGGCCTCGAAGGTCGTCATCGCCAACGCGCTTGAGGGAGAAGGCTACAACATCTCCTCGCTGGTCGTTCAGAGCCCGGAAGGCGTGCAATCGAAACATCGCATGCCGCCCTCGGTCTATCTCGGCGTCGTTGCGGCCACCAACATGAAGCAACGCACTCGCAAGCAGGTCGAGTACTATCATGCCGATCGGTTGAACTTTGCCGTACTCGGCACGCCCAACCGGCTGGAATACGACCAGGGATTCTTCGTCAAGAACGGCGACGGCGCCGCCGACGTAAAGCCGATCGCCCATCTCTATAAGTCGCAGGTCTATGCGCTTGCCGCCCATCTCGGCGTTCCCGCGGAAGTTTGCCGTCGCCCGCCGACGACCGACACCTATTCGCTGGAACAGACGCAGGAGGAGTTCTATTTCTCCCTGCCTTACGACCGCATGGACCTCTGCCTTTATGGCCTCAATCACGGGATCGAGATCGAGGCCGTCGCCAAGGCGGCCGGCTTGACCGTGGTCCAGGTCGAAAGGGTCTGGGCGGATATCGCCGCCAAGCGCAAGGCGACGCGCTACCTGCATCTCGGGCCGCAACTGGTGCAGCCCGTGGAGGAAATTGCCGGCTATTGAGGCCTGGCCGCACCGCCGGCCATCGTCAATCGAAGCTGCCGCCGATCAGCCGGCTCCAGTATTCGCCGGAAATGCCGTTGAAGAAGCCCTGTCCGTCGCGGCAGGCTTCGACGATGGTCTGGTCGCGCGAATGCACAACGGTCGAGGCGACGTGCACGAAGGCGATGCGTCGGCCGAGCATGGCTTCCATCAGCGCCGGTTGTGTGCGCCCGCGCAAACCCGCAAGGCCACGTCTCGACGCCTCGTCGACCAGGCAGTCAATGACCGGCCCGGCCTGCCCTGGCCGCGCCAGGATCTGCAGTACCCGACCGATTTCACCGGCTTTGACGTAGTAGGCGAATGCACCGACCACGGCGCCCGTGCGCGCCGTCACCAGCGCGTAGGCGAGTTCGCCCTGCTCGGGCTTCTTTTCGGCATCGGCAAGGACGTGATCGAGCTGGCCGTCACTCCATTCGGGGCGAAGCGGAAACGGCGCGGTGAACTGGTCGACGACGGCCGCAAAGCCGCTGCGGTCCGTCTCGGTCGCGGTGAAGCCGGCCGGTGCCGCCCCCGCCTCGGGCAGGGCGGACCAGCGCTGCTCGCCCTGGCCCATGCGCTTGCGATAGAACCTGTCGAGTGCGCGCGCGAAGGGGGCGGCGAGCCGGGCGGGCTTGATGCGGTTCGAGGCGACGCTCAGGCTAAAGGTCGCCGGACGGATGACGCGCACCCAGTCGAGGCTGTATTGCGGCAGGACCACGCCGCGAAGCCGCGTCCACATCTGCACAGAGACTTCGCTTGCTGTCTCACTGAAGGATAGATCCTGCGGACCGGCGAGGAAGGCCTTCATGAGGCGCGCTCCGGCCAAGGGGTCGCTTTCCCGGTCTTCCGCCATCAGCGATCCGCAGATCGCGGCGCGCAAGTGCCGGCCGTTCAGTGTCATCGGCAGCGCATTGACGCCGACGAAGCCGGTAATCCGACCCTCGTCGTTCACATGCACGAGAGGTCTGATTTCCGGATCGCAGCCTGGCCCGTGGAGATAGAGTTGCCGCATATAGTCGGCAAGTGCTGGCGAAGCGGTCCGCTCGTCACGGAACACCCGCTGGAACATTCCGGCGACCGCTGGAACGTCCGCGTGGTCTAGCGAACGGATTTCGCTCATCGGGCCTGCTCTCCGGCGCCGGCCTCTACCGGGCCGGCGATTTTCTGAACGATGGCGACGCGCGGCTTGCCGTCACGGTCGGATGCGAAGGTGACCGGTGCATAGGCTTTCGCCCGTGAGAGAAGTGCAGCCGCCTGCCGCTCCTGGCCCTCGCCGAACTCGAACAACAGCCAGCCTCCTGGTTTCAGGAAGGCAAGCGCGTCCCGGATCAGGCGCTGGTGTATGGAAATGCCGTAGGGGCCTCCGTCGAATGCCTCGCGCGGCTCGTTGTCGAGCAGATGCGCGCGGTCCCCCTCCAGCCGGCCGGTCGAGATATAGGGTGGATTGCAGACCACCATGTCGATCTTGCCCTGGAGATCGTCGCCTTCGAGCGCCGCAAAAAGATCGCC
>NZ_LMJM01000051.1:266-208700 GCF_001429005.1 Ensifer sp. Root954 | reverse complement strand
AAAGACGCGCGAGCCGAGGCCGAGCCGATCGACGTTACGGCGGGCAAGCGCCACGGTGCTGTCCGTCAGGTCAGCGCCCCAGACACGCGCCGACGGGATCTCGCTGGCGATACCAACGGCGAGGTTGCCGGAACCGCAGCACATGTCGATGATGGTGACGTCGAGGGGCCCGCCTTCAAGGATCGATACGGCTCTTTTTCCAAGAAGCTCTGTTTCTTCCCGAGGAACCAGGACGTCGGGCGCAAGTTCCAGTTCGACACCCATGAAGCGGTGCAGTGTTGCGGCCCGGTCTTCGGTCGGTCGGTCGGTCTGATTGCTGTCGTTTTGCGCCACGGCCACTCCTCATGTCGCTGGAAAACTCTGTAGACGTGCGGACCGCAGCCTAGTGCAATTGAGTAAACGGAAGCTGAAATACAATTGCCGCGAGCACGTTAACCGCGCAATCATTTCTGCCTGTTACCGTGCGCGTGATCAGAAGGCGGGTGCTCGCTGTCATTGAACGCTTTTTGCGTGTAACAATGACGGGTTGAGGTCAAGGGCAGATCGGAATGGCTTCGGAAGGTGTGAAGGAACGCGCGCACAAACCGTTCCTCTCGATGATCATATCCTATGCTGCATCCGGCGGCAGCCTTGTCATTGGCTCGGCTGCGCAGCTTCTGACCTTTGCGATCCTCGCGCGCTTTCTCGGCGTGCATGAATTCAGTGTCTTCGTCGCAATCACGGCCGTTGCCAACATCGCGGTTCACCTTTGTGGTCTCGGCGCGATGGAGTGCCTGGTGCGCCGTGTCGCGCGCGACCGGGGCATGTACCCGCAGATGCTCGGCCACAACATCATTCTGACCTCGATCAGTGGCGTGCTGCTGGTGTTGCTCGGCGCAGCGGTGTTGCCGTTCTTCTTCACGCTTTCGCCCGATCCCGCGGCCAATGTCGCGGTGATCACCTTGATGCTCGTGACCAACATCATCTTCGTGCGGGTCATCGTGCTGGCGGAGCAGATCTTTCTTGCGCATTCGAATTTTGCCTCGGCCAACAAGGTGGTCGTCGGTTTCGCCCTGGCGCGCACCATAGCTGCAGCGCTCGCCTGCATCGCCTTCGGGGTCGCGACGGTGGCCTCCTGGGCTGTGTGGCAGTTCGTATGCCATGTAATCGTGGCCCTCGGCTGCTGGCGAGCGGTCAAGGGGTTGGGACGCCCGACCTATGGCATCGTGCGGGAAGAGCTACCGCTCGGGCTCTATTTCAGCATCCCGTTCATCCTGCGCGCGGTCCGGCAGAACGCCGACCTTCTGGTCCTGAGCCTCGTGGCGAGCGCCGAGGTCATGTCCAGCTACAGCGTCGCGCGGCGCATGCTGGAGAGCAGCTATCTGTCGGTTGAGGCCTTGAACCGGCTGATCTATCCGGGTTCGGCAAAGGCAACGGCAGCCGGCCTTCACCACGCCTTCGAGCGCGTGCGCAAGGTTCTGTTCGCGGCCACCTCGATCAGCATTGCCGCGGCCGTTGCCGTTTTCGTGCTGGCGCCGGTGCTGCCCTATCTCTTCGGCAAGGACTACGTCTCCCTCGTTTCCTTCGTTCGCATCCTGTGCTGGGTTGTGGTGCCGCTCGCCATGTGGTCGGTGGCGATGGAGGCCCTTGGTGCGTCCGGCCACCATCCGGCGCGCGCTTCGGTCATGGGCCTTGGCAGCGTGCTTGGTGCGGCACTCACCGCCTGGGCGACCTGGTACGCACCGCCGACAGGCACGTTTATTTCCTTCTACGTGATCGAGACCGCGATGGTGATCGTCTCATGGGCGGTCTTCCTGCGCTTCGTGCGGCACGATCGGGAACAGGCCGGCGCGGCCTCCCTGTCGACGGGGGTGGTGCATGGAGGTTGAGCTCGGGAAGATCCAGGCCGCACGGTCGTCCGGACGGGAAATGCCCCGGATGGGCAATGTGCGCGCCATGGAACCCCGGGATATCCCAGCCGTCAGCAGCATGTTCACCCGGATCTTTCGCAAGCGGGAGCAAGAGGCGAGCGCGGAGCTTCAGAACTATGTCGAGACCATCTTTTTCGGCAGCCCGCTTTATGCGCCGGAACACGGCAGCATCGTCTACGACGACGGGACCGGCGGCATCGGCAGCGCCATTCTAGCGATTCCCATGGAGTTCACGGTCAACGGCCGCCGAACGGTGGCGAAACTTCTCTGCGCCTTCATGTCCGAGGGCAAGGCCGGTGCGGTCGGCGCCGCCTGCCTGGCGCGCGCCATGCGTGCGACACGGCAAGACATGTGTTTTTCCGACAACTCGTCTCCGGTCAGCGCCGATCACTGGGTCGCTGGTGGTGGCGTCGTGCTGCCGATCCAGAGCCTCGACTGGCGCCGCTCCTTCCGGCCGTTCAGAGCCTGGGGGCTGACGGTTGGCAGGCAAGTGCGCCTGCTCAGATCCCCGATGCTCTCCGAGCCGCTTGCGCTTGCGGACCGGCTTTTGCGCCGCCGCCGCCCGCGCACAAAGCCCGATCCCGTTGCCGGCTGCTCGACGCACGCCATTGATCCCGCTGCCTTCGTCGATCTCGCAGAACCCATGCTGCAGCGATTTTCCGTCAGGCCGGTCTGGTCGCGCAGCGAATTCGACTGGCTGGTGATGGTCGCGCGACTGAACACGCCGCTCGGCGAGCTTCTCTGCCGCGAGGTCCGGGATGAAAGCGGGCGCGTCATCGGCGCTTATCTCTACTTCGGCAAGGCCGGCGAGCGGGCAACGGTGCTCAACGTCGTCTGCGAGGCCGGCCGTGAGTTCGCCGTCACCGCACAGATGTTCCATGCGCTTGACGCCGAGGGTTACGCGCTCGCCGTCGGCAGCTCGCAGCCGTTCCTCATGAATGCGATCTCGCGCCAGAGATGGCTGTCCTTCCACCATCGCGGCTATTTCTGCATGGTGACGCGGCATGCGGATCTGAAAGACGCGGCCCAGCGCAACGATATCTATGTGGGCGGTCTGGCATCGGAGAGCTGGAGCCGGTTGTTGACCGACTTCTGAAGCGATGGGTTAAGCGGCAATCCTGCCGTTTAACGGAATATTCACCGTACAACCTTAATTCTGCGCTAGAAGGCGGCTCGCGGGGTCACGATCTTCGCGTCTTGATGGGCGTGCGTGAGGGATGCTTATGTATAGGCCGGACGAGGCCGGAAAACAGGGGGCCAGCCAACCGGCACGCGAGCAGCGTGCACCGGTCGAAAGAGGCTCGCTGCTCGATCTGCTCTCGTCAGACCTTCACGAAGCGAAGTCTGGCGCTGACGGTTCGGCAACAGACTGGCCCGCCGAAGTCCAGCATCAATCCAGAGATATTCCGAAAGCCTCGCCCCATCCGGCTGACTTGGTACCGCCCGTGTCCAGTGCGGCCGGCGCGCCTCGCGATAGCTATTTTCCCGGGTTGAGCGGCCTCAGCCGGATCGGCGTCGACGATATCATCGGCTGGTTGCGCGACGGGCTCATCTGGATAGTGCTGGCGCTCGTCCTGTGCGTGGGGGCCGCGCTCGCCTATGCGATGACGGCGACGCCCCGCTATACGGTCTACACCGATATCGTCGTCGATCCGTCCAACCTCAATGTCGTCAGCGATGACGTCTTCACCACCAATCCGCAGCGCGATGCGCAGTTGCTGGAAGTGGAAAGCAAGCTGCGTATCCTGACGTCGCGCAATGTGCTGTCGCGGGTGATCACCCAGATGCGCCTCACCGAGGACCCGGAATTCGTGAAGCCCTCGGCCTTCAGTTCGCTGAAGAACCTCTTCTCGACGAAGGCGGAGCAGCAGGCCGGAAACGAGCTTGCTGCCATGCGGGCCTTGTCGGAGCGGGTGGAAGCCCGGCGCGAAGAGCGGTCCTTCGTGGTGGTGATGAAGGTCTGGAGCGAAGAGCCTGCGAAAGCGGTGACGCTGTCGGATGCGATCGTCGCGGCTTTCGAGCAGGAGCTGTTTCAGTCCGCCGCCGAGAGCGCCGGTCGCGTCGCGCAGAGCCTCAACGCCCGGCTCGACGAGTTGCGCCGCAACGTCACCGAATCCGAACGCGCGGTCGAGGATTTCCGCCGCAAGAACGGGCTGCAGTCGACCAATGACGGTCAGCTCGTGAGCAATCAGCTTTCGAACGAACTCAACACCCAGGTTCTCGACGCCCAACAGCGCTTCATCCAGGCCGATACCCGCTACCGGCAGATGAACGACGCGATAACACAGGGGCGTACCGCAAGTGCATCCGAGTTCGAATCCGTCAACATGACGAACCTGCGAGAGCAGTACAACGTGCTGCAGCAGCAGATCGCCTCCATGCAGCGCACCTATGGGGAGCGCCATCCCCGCCTCGTCAATGCGCGCTCGGAGCGTGCGAACCTGGAATCGGCCATGGCCGACGAGGCGCGCCGCATCCTCGATCGCGCCAAGGCGGACGTGGACCGGGAGCAGCAGGCCTTTTCGGCCTTGCGCGCTAAGGCGAGCGACGAGAAGTCGAACGTGTTCTCCGACAACGAAGCCCAGGTGCAGCTGCGAGACCTCGAAAGGGACGCGCGCGCCAAGGCTGCCATCTATGAGACCCACCTGGCACGCGCCCAGCAGATCACCGAACGCCAGCAGATCGACACGACCAATGTTCGCGTGATCTCGCGCGCCTTGCCGCCGAATGCGCGAAGCTGGCCGCCGCGCACCGTGGTTCTGGTTGCCGGCGGCGGTTTCCTGGGGATCATTCTCGGCATATCCCTCGCGCTTGCCCTCGGTCTGTGGAGATACATCCGTCGTCCGCAGCCCCTGGCGCCGTGAGAGGACGGCCATCGTGCCCGATCTCAGCGGCAGCCCGGCCAATTCTGCAGAAACCTTGAGGGTCCGCGTCGGGACCTTCCTGTTCCTGGCCATTTCCATCTACTACTGGATCCCCTTTCATTCCTTCGTCGACCTGACCAAGGAAAGTCTGCTGGAACCGGGCGGCGACAATTCCAGCCGGCTGAACCAGATCGTGGCACTGCTGCTGTTTGCAGGCGCCTCCTGCTACGGTGTGCTGCATCCGATGCGGCGTGGGCTTATGCAGCCGCGGGTGCTGCTTGCGATCCTGCTTTTGTGGGTGCTCTTTGCCTGCTTGGTCTCCGCGCATCCGGCCAACGGCATCAAGGCGATCATCCTGACGACGATGGTTGCGGTCAACGCCAACGTCTATCTGCTGCTGCCGGCCAACGAGCGGCACTTCGCCAAGATGCTGGCGGTCTCGACGCTCGTCATGCTCGCGGTTGCCTATTACGGCGTCCTGTTCAAGCCGCTTCTGTCCATTCACCAGGCCAACGAAGTGCTGGAGCCGATGCATGCAGGACTGTGGCGCGGCCATTTCCGTCACAAGAACGAAGCGGCGGTCGCCATGGTGCTTGCCTCGTTTCTCGGCCTGTATGTCCTGCGCCGGTGGTCGAAGCTTGTCGGCCTGACCATCGTTAGTCTGGCCTTCTTCTTCCTCATCCATACGGGAGGAAAGACCTCGACGGCGATGTTGCCGGGCATTCTGCTTCTGGCGTGGCTCTTCGAACATGTACGCTTGCTGCGCATCCCGATCGCGATCGGCGGCGTGGCCCTGTTCAACCTTTTCGCCGTCGGGTCGGCCGTCTTCCGGCCGCTCGGCGAATTCGTCTCGTCGCTCGGCATCGACGCGACCTTCACGAACCGGGCCGATGTCTGGCGCTTCGCCTTTTCGGTGATCGCCGAACAGCCGTTTATCGGGCGAGGCTTCAAGGCCTTCTGGCAGACCGAGGAAGTGGTGTTCAGCGGCGGTGGCATCGAGACCTGGGCGGTTCGTGCGGCCCATGCGCACAATTCGTATCTCGAGACGCTTCTCGTCATCGGCATTCCGGGGTTGATCCTCACGCTGCTTTGGCTGGTGGTGCTCCCGCTCTATCATATCTCGCGCATTCCGCCGGCCCGGCAGCACAGCGACCTCACGCGGCTGTTCCTGCGGATCTGGCTCTATTCGATCTACAGCGCCAGCCTTGAGGCCTTCTTCTTCGATGGTCCGAACGTGCTGTGGTTTACCTTGCTTTTCGCGATTTGCGGTTTGCGCCTGCAGTCCTCGGCAGCGCTTGCAACCGAACCACGCCCGCTTGCACAAAGGATGGTGGCGCATGCCTAGTTTTTCACAGGCTCTGTCGAGGGTCGACGGCCTTGTCGACCGCGTCGCCAACCGGCTGATCTGGCGTCTCGCGTCGAAACCCCGTGATGTCATAACCGACGCGCCGCTCGTGTCCTTCACCTTCGACGACGTGCCGGACACAGCACTTCACAATGGCGCCGCTATTCTCGAACGTCACGGCGTGCACGGCACGTTCTACATCGCCGGGGGGCTTGCGGGGCGCGTCGAAACGGATCGCACCCTGATCTCGCCCGAGGGCTGCGCCGATCTCGCCCACCGGGGTCACGAGGTCGGCTGCCACACCTATTCCCATAGCAAGATCAGGCGTTTGAGCGGAAGTGGGCTTGCCCGGGATCTTGACCGCAATGCCGCCTATCTCAGGCAAAGCGGCGTCGGCCCGGCCGCGACCAACTTTGCCTTTCCCTACAACGCCGCCTGGCCGCTGGCGCGCCGGGAGTTGGCGCGCCGCTACCGCACCTGCCGCGCGGCCGGCGAGGGCATCAACCGCACGGCCGTCGATCCGCTGATGCTGAAGGCCGTCGAGATCCGGCAGCCGGAGACGCACGCGCAGGCGCTCACGGGCTGGATCGACGATGTCGTCGATCAGCCTGGCTGGCTCGTTTTTTTCACCCACGACATCGCCGCGCGCCCGACGCCCTATGGCTGCACGCCCGAGACCTTCGAGAACCTGGTTCGCTACGCGGTTGAGAAGGGCTGTGTCGTGTTGCCGGTCGAGCAGGCGCTCGACAGGCTCGGCTGGTAGGAGGACGCATGTCGCGGCAGGGAAACGGCGGCAACAGGCTGCTCGCCATCAACAACTACTTCTATCGCCGTGGCGGCGCGGAGGCGGTCTTTTTCGACCACATGAAGATGTTCTCGGAGATCGGCTGGGACGTGGTGCCCTTCGCCATGCAGCACGAGGATAACGAAGCCTCGCCATGGTCCGAGTATTTCGTCTCCGAGATCGAGTATGGTCGGCGTACCAACCTCCTGCGCAAGGTGGTGCAGGCGGCAAGCGTCATCTACTCGCGCGAAGCGCAGAAGAACGTCAGCCGGCTGATCGAGCGCGCTCGGCCCTCCGTCGCCCATGCGCACAACGTCTACCATCATCTTTCGCCCGCGATCTTCTCGACGCTGAAGGCGGCCGGCATTCCGGTCGTCATGACCGCCCACGATCTGAAGCTCGCATGTCCCTCCTACAAGATGCTGCGTGACGGTGCCGTCTGCGAGGACTGTCGCGGCGGGCATATCTACAACGTCTTGCGTCATCGCTGCATCAAGGGGGAGACGACGCTGAGCGCGGTCGTGCTTGCCGAAACCATGGTCCACCGTGCGCTCGGTCTCTACCGCAACAAGGTGGACCGCATCGTCGTGCCGAGCAAATTCTATGTCGAGAAGCTGGTCGAGTGGGGCTGGCCGCGCGAACAGATGGTCCATATCCCGAACTTCGTCGATGTCGACGGCTATTCGGCCGACTGGGTCGAGGGCGACTATTTCGTGTTTGCCGGACGCCTGGCCCCGGAGAAGGGGCTGGCGACGCTGATCCGCGCGGCGGCCACATCGGGCCAACGGCTGGTGATCGCCGGAGCCGGCCCCGAAGAAGCGATGCTGCGCCAGTTGATTGCGCAAACCGGTGCCGACGTGACCTTTGCCGGCTATCTCTCAGGCCAGTCCCTGCATCGTCTGATCGGAGAGTCCCGGGCGCTGGTTCTGCCTTCCGAATGGTACGAGAACGCGCCGATCAGCGTGCTTGAGGCTTATGCTTTGGGGCGACCGGTGATCGGCGCCTCGATCGGCGGCATTCCTGAAATGATCCGCGAAGGCGAGACGGGCATGACCGCGATTTCGGGCGACGCCGATGATCTCGCCCGCGTGCTCTCGACGATGGCCGGTCTGCCAGTTGCCGAACGCGCTGCGATGGGTGCTTCGGGCCGACGCTGGATCGCCAGTGAGTTCTCCGCCGCCGCCTATCGTGAAAGAACGGTCGACCTCTACTCCAGGCTGGGAGCGGTCTGATCGCGTCCGGCATTAACGTTACGATACAATTTGTAGTAACCTGGGCTCGCCCTATGGTTTTCGGTCATTTATATAAGGGGTGAGTGAAATATCTTGGCGATGATTAAGTATATCGCCCTAGTAAACGGAACGGGCAACCTTCGAGGCGACACATGAGCAGAAAGCCTGATGTTTCGCGAAGTCATCGCCAGCAACAGCCGGTGATTGCGCAGGAGATGGTGCAGACCGGACTGTCGGACGGAGCCGGCCGGTTGCCTCGGCATAGCGCCGCGCTCGCAGGCCGGCAGCATGGCCACCCCGTTCAGAGCGGCGCGCTGGCCGCGCGCGGCGAGCGCAAACGCGTGATGATGCTGGGCTTGCGCGGCATCCCCAACGTTCAGGGCGGCGTCGAGAAACACGTCGAAATGCTGGCGAGCAAGCTGCTCGGATACGGCTGGGACGTCGAGGTGGTCGGACGTCGTCGCTATCTGGAGGATCGCAACGCCTACGCCTGGAACGGCGTCGACGTCGTCCCTCTCTGGGCACCGCGCCGGATGGCGTTGGAAGCCATTGTACATACCTTCCTCGGTGTCTGGCTCGCCGCCTGGCGGCGCCCGGATGTCCTGCACATTCATGCCATCGGCCCCGCGCTGATGACGCCGCTTGCGCGCATGCTTGGGCTCAAGGTCGTGGTGACCCACCATGGCTACGACTATGACCGGCAGAAATGGGGCGGTTTCGCCAGGCGCACGCTGAAGCTCGGAGAGCGCCTCGGCATGCGGTTCTCGAACGGACGCGTGGCGATCTCGAAGGACATCGCCGAGACGATGCATGCCCGGCACCATGTCTCCATGACGCTGGTCCCGAACGGCGTCCAGGTCACTCCGCCGACCGGCGAGGCCGGCATTCTCGCGGAGTTCGGCCTGGAACGGCGGCGCTATATCCTGCTCGCTGCCCGGCTGGTTCCGGAAAAGCGACAGCTTGATCTCATCCGCGCTTTTGCCAAGTGCGACTTGGCCGATATGAAGCTCGTTATTGCCGGCGGCGCTGAATTCGAAACGCCCTACGTCAAGGAGGTGAGGGCGCTTGCGTGCGACGTGCCCGGCGTCGTGCTCACAGGTTTTCAGACAGGCGACAGACTGGCGGAACTCTTCGACAATGCCGCCCTTTTCGTTCTGCCGTCCAGCCACGAAGGCATGCCGATTGCGCTGCTTGAGGCGATGGCCTACGGGCTGCCGGTCCTCGCAAGCGATATCGTCGCCAATCAGGAGATGGAACTGGCGCCCGACGAGTATTTCCCGTTGGGCGACATCGACGCGTTGGCGTCCGGTATCGTGGAAAAACTCGCAGCCCCGCTCAGCGACGAGGAGGTGCGCGAGCGTGCGGCGCACGCGGAAGCCGCCTATAGCTGGACAAATGTGGCACAAAGGACCGCGGCGGTGTATAGCGCGTTGCTGGCGAAATAGCCGGACGTTCGCGTCCACCGTGTCGCCGGCCGGAGCTTGCCCCGTGCGTTCACCGCGCACCGCTCTCCTCAAAAATGCGGCCGCGCCCCCGCAACGCGATGAACGCGCAGGCGCCGTCGCCGATCGTTCGATGATTGCCGTGCCTCGCACGCCTCCTGGAAGACAAGCCGACAATGACTATCAAACGCGCCGCCAGCCTCTTCGCATGGATCCTCTTTGCCGTGATCGCCTATTCGACGATGTCGCCGCTCGACCTGCGGCCCCGCATCGGGCACCTGGTCCATCTCGAACGGTTCGGTGCCTTCGGCCTGCTGGGCCTGCTTTTCGCGATCGCCTATCCGAGGCGGCTGGGGCTCGTGCTGGTTCTGGTCTTTGCGACGGCCATCGGCTTCGAGCTGCTGCAGATGGTTTCGGCCGATCGCCACGCACGCGTGACGGATGTGATGGTCAAGCTTCTTGGCGGCGCCTGCGGCGTCTTTGGCGGCTGGTTCCTTCATCGCTTTCGCTTGCCGCTGCTGCGACTGCTGGGGCGGTAAACCAAAACGCAAAATATCGCCGCTAAGATCGGCGGCAACCGGAGCAGGTCTGCGCTCCGTCGAGACTGGGGGATCGCGTGGCAGTATCCGTCATCATCAAGACGCTGAACGAAGAAAAGCGCATCGCCGCGACCATTGAAAGCGCGCTGAAGGCGCTCGAAACCGTTGGCGGCGAGGTCATCGTCGCCGACAGCGGCTCCAGGGACAGGACGGTGGAGATCGCCTCGCGCTATCCGGTCGTGATCGCACAGATCAGCCCGCCGGCACTTCCGAGCTGCGGCATCGGCCCGCAACTCGGCTTCCAATACTCGCGCCACGCGCATATCTGCCTGCTCGACGGCGACATGTTGCTGGACGACGATTTTCTCGAAGTGGCGGAAGCGTTCCTCGCCGACGACCCCGATGTGGCTGGTGTCACCGGCCATGTCCAGGAGATGCTGACCTCAAACCTCGAATTCTCCCGCCGGGTCACACGCAATTCACCAGAAAACCGGATCGGCGCGATCGACCGCATGAATGGCGGCGGCCTCTATCGCCGGGCGGCGATCGAGGCGGTCGGTTACCTCTCGGACCGTAATCTGCACGGTTATGAGGAGTTCGACCTCGGCATCCGGCTCAGAAGTGCCGGCTTTAAGCTGCATCGCCTCGACCGACGCTTCGTCCAGCATTTCGGCCACACCGACAATTCCTATCGCCTGCTCGTACGCCGCTGGAAGAGCAAGTATCTGTTCGGCATCGGAGAACTGCTGCGCGCCTCGCTCGGCCAGCCCTATTTCCTCCAGCTCATCAGAGAGCTGCCGGAGCTCAAGCTTTGGGCGCTGGTCTATCTCTGGTGGGCGGCGTCGCTTGCGATCCTGCTCTTCGTGCCCGACAAACTCCTTGCGCTCGGCATCGTTCTTGCGATCCTTGCCGGCGTGGTGGGACTGATGAGCCTGCGCAAAGGCGGTTTCAGCATGGGGCTTTATACCGTCGTCGCCTGGTTCTTCCATGCAGCGGCGCTGCCGGTCGGCTTCGTCCGGGCGCGCCGAAAGCCTGACGCGCCGATCGAAAGCAAGCTGCTCGGGGCCCCGGCATGATGCGGCGGCCATTGCTGGCAGCCGCGGCAGCGCTTGCTGCTGTCTGCTCGCCGGCGCAGGCATCGGACCAGTGGCTTGCCGTGCGGGAAATTTCCCTCGAGTTCGAGGCTGGCAGCCCTCTCGATTTTTCGTCTTTCCTGCCGAACGGCACGATCGATGCGGATCACCGCCTGGTCGCCGGTGCCGGCGGGCGGCTTGCCTTCGCGAAGTCGCCGGACAAGCCGGAGCGCATGCTCTGCGCATCGCTTGCCTGGAGCCCAGCCTCCGGCGGGTTTCCGGATCACGAAACGGCTGACCGCTACGCCCGGCAGCTGGCGATGCGCGGCTACAATCTCGCCCGGCTGCATTTCGTTGATGGCAGCCTGATGTTCGGCCGGGACCGGGATTTCGATTTCGACCCCGAGACGCTCGACCGTATCCACTACCTGCTGGCGGTGCTGAAGAAGAACGGCATCTACTGGATGATGGATGGCCTGTCGTCGCTGCGCGGCGTTTATGGCGGTTTTGACGATCGCTGGGACGATGGCGGAAACCTCAAGCTCGAGCTGTTTGTCGACGAGCGGGCGTCCGACCACTGGAAGCGCATGCAGGAGACGATCCTCGGGCGCGTGAACCCCTACACGGGCGTGGCGCCAATCCGCGACGATGCGCTCGCGGTCGTCATTCTCGCCAACGAGAACGGCATGGAGTTCGACACCGTCGTGCACGATCGGCCGGGCAAGCCGCCCTATGATCCGCAGCTTGCCAAGCCGTTCAACGTGTGGCTCGCCAAACGCTACGGATCGACCGAGGCGCTTGCCAAGGCGTGGCCTGACCTCCGCCCGGACGAGACGATCGAGGCGAGATCCGTGGCGCTGCCGGCGGACCGCTACATCCCTGCTCCGCGGCTGCGCGACCTGCAGGCCTTCTTCACCGAGACGGAAGAGGCCACGACCGCGCGCATGAGCGAGGTGCTCCGCAGGCTCGGCTACCGCGGCTTGATCAGCAACTACAACAACTGGCCGACGGTGCAGGCGTCGCTCAGCCGCCGCGGCCTCGAAGCCGTAACCATGAATACATATCACGACTGGGTCAGCGGCTACGCCCCGGGAAGCAAGACGACGCAGGTCAGCTCGATCGCCGACGGTGTTAATTATATCCGCATGATCGCGGCAACGCGCTGGCTCGACCGGCCGTTCCTCGTCAGCGAATATGATCATCTGTTCTGGAACCGCTACCGCTACGAGGCCGGGCTGGCGATGCCGGCCTATGCGGCGCTGCAAGGCTGGGACGCGCTTTGCCGACATGGCCATGGCCCGATCGTTCTTTCCTATGGCGAGCCGTTCCCGCACAAGAAGGCGATGCTGCCTTATGCCATCGCGCTCGATCCCGTCGCGCGCGCCGGCGAGACGCTGTCGGCGCTTCTCTACCGGCGCGGCGACGTGGCGACCTCAGCCGTCACCGTCCCGTTTGCGGTACGTGGCGAGGAGGATCTTTCCGACGACATGCAGGCCCGCGAACCGGAACGCCTGACGGACCTGGCGTTGGTCGGGCGGATCGGTCTTGAAGACGTGAACCGGCTCGGCGATGTGCCGGCGGTGAAGCAACCGCGCCAGCAAGACAGCGAAGGGATACTCGGCAGCCTGCGCCAAAGCGGCGCGCTTTCTGATGAAAACGGTACCAGCATCGATACCGGCATTTACC
Organism: Ensifer sp. Root954; assembly: GCF_001429005.1. Lineage (NCBI taxonomy): Bacteria > Pseudomonadati > Pseudomonadota > Alphaproteobacteria > Hyphomicrobiales > Rhizobiaceae > Ensifer > Ensifer sp. Root954. The sequence goes on along the minus strand of NZ_LMJM01000051.1, from coordinate 195,825 downwards.
AGAGCAGCACCGGCGAGATCCTGTTGAATCGCTTTGCCGGACAATTGCGCGTCGTCACCGACAATACGGAGGCATCCGCCTTCTCGACGCTGCGAGAGCCGATCGATCTCGGCCTGCTCAGGGTTGAGCGGGCCGATGGCAATGGGCTCGTTGCGCTCTCGGCGCTCGATGCGGATGGAGGGCTCGCAAGGGGCCGGCGCCTACTGCTGATCTTTGCGACGGATGCACAAAACACCGGCATGGCGTTTCGCGACACCGAGGAGAAGGTGATCGAGGACTTTGGGCGGCTGCCGGTTCGGCTGCGTGAAGGCTATGTCGATCTGACGTTGGCGCGAACCGCAAAGAACTGGAGCGTTTCGCCCGTGGGCCTCGACGGCAAGGTGCATGCGCCGGTAGCGCAAGGCACGGGCGACGTCGCCTTCCGGCTCTCCAACAATGGGCCCTTCGGCCCAACCACCTATTTCCTCCTCGAATTGCGGTAAGGAGTGGCGCGGCACATCGCTGGATCAATGAATGGCCACGATGTCAGTCTATGCTCCGCCCCTTTCACGTACAGGAGGTTGAGATGAGAATATCGGAAGCCATGCATCCCGGCGCTCGCTGGATCTCTCCCGAAACCGATCTGAAGACAATCGCGCGTATCATGCGCGACGAGGACATCGGTGCGCTGCCGGTCGGCGAAAACGACCGCCTGATCGGCATGGTCACGGACCGCGACATTGCCTTGCGCGCCTTTGCCAACGGGCGGGACCCGGCGTCGATGACGGCGCGGGACGTGATGACGAGGGATATCGTCTATTGCCGCACGGACGAGACGATCGAACATGCCGTTCATCTGATGGAGGCGAAGCAGGTGCGGCGTCTGCCGGTGATCGACCAGGACAAGCGCATGGTCGGTATGCTGTCGCTGGGGGACGTCTCCCATGCGGGCAGCCAGCAATTGTCGGGCGAACTCGCCAGAGCCGTCACGGCCCACCACGTCTAAGGTCGGGCTCTACAGGGTGCGGCGCCTTTAAGAGGGCGCCGCAAGCCGTTTCGTTTGGGGCCATCAGAACCGGTAGCTGATACCGGTGCCGATCAGCCACGGATCGAGCTTGACCTTGCCGCTGACAGCACCGGCGCCGGGCAGGGTGGCGTTGACCTCCGGTTCCAGGAACAGCTTCTTCACGTCGAAGTTCAGGCCCCAGTGGTCGTCGAGCTTGATGTCGACGCCCGCCTGCAGCGCCACGCCAAAGGTGTTCTTCAGGTTGAAGCTGGAGAAATCGCCGCGGGGCTTCTCGTTGTAGAACATCGTGTAGTTCACGCCTGCGCCGACATAGGGCTTGATCTCGTCGGTGACGTTGAAGTGGTACTGTAGCGTGAGCGTCGGTGGCAGCAGCCAGGCCTTGCCGATCTCGCCGAGGCCGGCGATCGAGCCGCTGCCGCGTGCCGTGTGTGGCGTCGTGCCGAGGATCAGTTCGGCGGCGATGTTGTCGGTGAAGAAATAGGTGATGTCGAGTTCCGGCACCACGGAATTGCTGACGCCGACCTTTTCGCCGTCGAGCGCGCTGCCGTTGAGATAGAGCGTGCCCTTGTCGTCAGGCAGGACAGCCAGTGCGCGGCCGCGGATCATCCACGGGCCTGGCTCGCTTGCGAGAGGCATTTCCGGTGCCGCGACCGCGCCCGACTCGGAGAGATCTGCCGCCGTCGCGAGCGCGAGCGGCGCCGCAAGCGCGGCGAAAAGGACGGCAGATGGCAGAATGGCGCGAGTAGGCATGATTTTCCGGACCCCCAGAAGAAGTTGAACATCGCCGGTCAGGGCGTTGGCGGCAGGGATTCTGCGGCCGACGGCACTATGCTCAACAGGGCGTCTCAGCGGTTGTCTTGGATCAATGCGCGCGCGAATCACCAAGCCCTTGGGGATAAAGGTGGATTCGGCTGAAGATGCGATATCCGCGCCAATCCCCTGTCAGGCGGGCATGCGCGGAATGCTGGCAAGAAGACGCTGTGTGTATGGGTGCTTCGGGGCGGCCAAAATGTCGCGGGTCTTGCCGCTTTCGACCACCTTGCCGCGCTCCAGAATGACCATCTCCTCGCAGAGGGCCGCGACGACGCCGAGATCGTGCGAGACGAAAACCAGCGTCAGCTTCTCGGCGAGTGTCTTGAACAGCTCGACGATGCGGATGCGGGTGGAAAGGTCGAGCGCGCTGACCGCCTCGTCGGCGAGTACGATCTGCGGTCGCGCGACGATGGCGCGGGCAATGGCAATGCGCTGGCGCTGGCCGCCGGAAAACTCGTGCGGGTAGCGGTGGAGTGCATCGGCAGGAAGCCCGACCGCTTCGAGCGCCGCGGTGACCGCCTGCGTCCGGTCACCCGGGATCCGCAGCGACCGCAGCGGCTCGCCGATAATGTCGATCACTCGCTGGCGCGGGTCGAGAGAGGAATAGGGGTCCTGGAAAACCGGCTGCACGGCACGACGATAGCGCTGCATGAAGGCGCCGCTGCCGGTGTCGAGGATCTCCTCGCCGAAGCGAATGCTACCGCTCGTCGGGCGAATGAGCCCGAGCATCAGTCGAAGCAGCGTCGTCTTGCCCGATCCGGATTCGCCGACGAGACCGACGCTCACTCCCGGTCGCACCGATATCGAGACGTTGTCGAGGGTGGTCTGCTGGCGGGAATAGCCGAAGCTGACGTTTTGAAGATCGAGCATCATGATCCGGTTGCTCCCAGCGCCTCGTCGAAGAGACGGGCGGCCTCGACCAGCGTCCTGGTATAGTCGTGCTGCGGCTTGCCGAAGACCGAGCCGACCAGTCCCTCCTCGACAGCGATACCGTTCTTCAGCACGAGGACGCGCTCCACCACCTGGGCAACCACGGGCAGGTCGTGGCTGATGAACAGAAGCGCCATGTCGGTCTCGCGCACCAGCTGGTCCAGCAGCTTCAGGATCTCCGCCTGCGTCGTGACGTCGAGCGCGGTCGTCGGCTCGTCGGCAATCAGGAGCTTCGGGCGGCAGGCGAGCGCCATGGCGATGGCGACGCGCTGGCGCTGGCCGCCGGACACTTCGTGTGGGTAGGAATTGATGATGCGGTCGGGCTGCGGCAACGCCACCTTGTCGATGAGGTCGCGGACTTCGCGTTGGACCGCCTCCTTCGTTGCCTTGCCGCCGTCCCGTTCCAGACGCCGGCGAACGGGCTCGGCGATCTGTCGGCCAATCTTCATCAGCGGATCGAGCGCGGTCAGCGGCTCTTGGAAGACGACCGCTGCGGCCACGCCGCGCAGCCGGTTCATCACCCGATCTGTGGCGCCGACCACCTGTTGCCCGTCGAGCGTGATCGAGCCGGCGACAGTGATCGACGGCGGCAGCAGGCCGGTCGCTGCCATTGCCGTCATCGATTTGCCGGAACCGGACTCACCGATCAGGCCGATGCGTTCGCCGGGCCGGATTGAGAGGGAAAGGTCAGAGACCAGCGGCTTGTCGCCGGCGCGGATGTCGAGACCCTTGATGTCGAGAAGCGGCGTCATCGCGATCTCCCCCGTGTCGGATCGGCGATATCGCGCAGGCCGTCGGCTAGGAGGTTCATGCCGATGACGAGTGCAACGAGGGCGATGCCCGGCGCGATCGCGCCGATCGGCGCCGTATAGACGGTCCCTTGCGCTTCCTGCAGCAGCCGTCCCCAGGAGGCGTTCGGCGGCGGCGCACCGAGCCCGAGATAGGAGAGCGACGCCTCGGCGATAACGGCCAGGCCGAACTGCAGGGCGAAGTTGACCGAGAGCGTCGGCCAGATGTTGGGAAGCACATGGCGGAAGACGACACCGGCCCAGGAGGTTCCCGATGTGCGCGAGGCGACGATGTAATCCTGCCGCAGCACCCGCTTGGCAAGGATGCGGGTCAGCCGCGCGACGATCGCCGAGATGGCAAGCCCGAGTGCCAGGATCGCCGACCAGAGACTGGCGCTGTCGCTTGCCGCCACCACGAGCATGGCAAGCAGCAGGGTCGGAAAGGCGATCAGGATATCGAGCGTCGCGGCCATCACGTCGTCGGCAAGGCGCGTGGCGAAGGCTGCGAGAACGCCGAGGCTGACGCCGATCGCAGCCCCGATCACAACCGCACCCGTGCCGACCAGCAGCGCTGTGCGGGCGCCGATCATCAGCTGGGTAAGCAGGTCGCGGCCCAAGCGGTCAGTGCCGAGCCAGTGCAAAAGCGACGGCGCTTCCAGCCGTCCGCCCGAGGCGTTCAATGGATCATAGGGCGTCCAGAAGAGCGTCAGTACCGCAACGGCGACGTTGAGGCCGACGAGCGCAAGGCCGACGGTAAGCGCCAGCGAGCGCCGGCGTTTCGGCGCAGAAACGGATGTACCGATCGAGGTCATGTGTCGCCTCCGACGGCCCGTTCGCGCAGGCGTGGATCGATCAGCCGTTGGGTGAGGTCGGCGGCAAAGCCGATCAGCAGCACCAGCAGGGTGGAGATGAACAGCACGCCCTGAACGTTCGGATAGTCGCGCTGCTCGATCGCAAGCAGCAGCATCGAGCCAAGGCCTGGCAGCGCGAAGACGCGCTCGACGACGACCGCGCCGAGCAAGGTCGTCGCAAGCTCGATGCCGAGGATGGAAACGATCGGCACGGCGCCATTGCGGATGCCGTGCCGAATGAGCGCTTCGGGGAAGCTGGCGCCGAGGGCGCGCGCCGTTCGCAAGTAATCGCTACCGAGAACGTCCTGCGTCGCCGAGCGCACATAGCGCAGCAGTGACGCGCCCATGACGAGGCCGATCGTCATGACGGGCAGGGCGAGCGCATAGAGCACCTGCCCCTCATTCTGCCAGCCGCGGCGGGGAAAGCCGCCCGAAGGGAACAGCCGGAAGGTGACGGCGAACAGCGTGACCAGCAGAATGCCGACCCAGAAGACGGGGATGGCGATGCCGAGCTGCGAAACTGTCGAGATCAGTCCGCCATACCAGCGATCGGCCTTGACGGCTGAGAGGATGCCGAGCGGAACGGCGATCAGGATAGCGAGCACAAAACCCATCAGCGCCAACGGCACGGTGACCGTCAACCGCGCGGCGATCTCCTCGATCACCGGCTTGCCGCTGACGAAGGACGTGCCGAGATCGAAGCGGGCGAGGCTGCCGGCAAAGCGCAGAAACTGCTGCCAGAGCGGCAGGTTCGAGCCGACCTGTTCGCGCGCCTTCTCGATCTGCACGGCATCGGCGCCGACGGAGAGAAGCGCATTGGCGGGGTCGCCCGGCAAAAGGCGCAACAGCACGAACAGCACCACCGCTGCGATCAGCAGCGACAGAAGCAGAATGGCAAAGCGGCGGACGAGATAGGTGAGAATGGCTGCATTCCTTTCCTCTCACGGGATCCGTGATCAGAGAGCTGGCTTTTGCACCAAAAAGAAGAGGGAGGCTAGAGCGTCTCTCGTCTTTGGGAGTGCCTGTGGAAGGCCTGAGAGGTGCTCGGACGAATTGGCGCGAAACGCAATCAGCCCCCGGAACGGATCCAGGGGCTGTCGTTTACGCATCCGGCGCGGATGCGCGCCGGATGGCGATGCCGCTTACTGCTCGCTCTTCTTGATGCCGAAGGCGAAGAACTGCGAGTTCAGGCCGTTCACGGGATAACCGGTGACGGCCGAGCTCGAGACGACGATCTGCGGGTAGAGGTAGAGCCAGTTGCTGGCGGCATCCTCGGCGATGATCGTGTTGGCTTCCTTGAGCTTGGCGGTCTGCTCGTCGGTGTTGGCCGCTGCCTCCGACGCTTTGATCAGGTCGACGACTTTGGGATTGTTGTAGCCCCAGTAGAAGTCCGGATTGCCGTAGAAGACGATGTCGCGGTGATTGACGTGCTCCTGCAAAGTCGCCTGGAAGTCATGCGCCTTGTAGACCTTCGTGTACCACTCGTTGGCGGTGATCACGTTGATCTCGACCTTGATGTTGACCTTGGCGAGTTCGCTCTGGATGAACTGGGCGACGATCGGATGAGGGTCGTAGTTCGGCGTGTCGAGCTTGAAGGTGAAGCCATCGGCAAAGCCCGCTTCCTTCAGCAGCGCCTTGGCGCTCTCGACGTCATAGGCATCGACGGCGGTGAGGTCCACGTACCAGGGGTCCGTCGGCGGAACGAACGAGCCGATCAGCGTGCCGTATTCGCCCCAGATCGACGTCAGCAGCTTCTTGTCGTCGATGGCGCGGGCGATCGCTTTGCGGACCTTGACGTTGTCGAAGGGGGCGACGCGGTCGTTGAAGGCGAGCAGTTCCTTGGTCGTCGACTGGCCGGCGGTGACGGTGAAGTCAGGATTGTCCTTGAACTGAGCGATCGAGTCCGGGCTCTGGACGCTGGTGATGATGTCGACGGCGCCGGTCAGGAGCGCATTGTTGAGCGCGGTCGCGTCGGTGAAGTACTGGAAGACGACTTCGCCATTGGTCGGCGCAGTGCCCCAGTATTTGTCGTTGCGGATCAGGGCCAGCGACGAGCCGCGGCGCCATTCGTCGAGGCGGTAGGGGCCGGTGCCATCTTCGCTGGCGTTCAGGTCCTTGGCCGCATCGTTGACGATCCAGACATAGCTCAGATTGTAGGGCAGCGAGATCGAGCGGGCAGACAGCTTGACGACCACCGTCTGGTCATCGGGCGCCTCGATGGCGCTGATGGTTGCAAGGCTCTTCTTGCGCGAGCTCTTGGATTGCTCTGCCGTCACGCGTTCGATGCTGTACTTGACGTCTGTCGCCGTCAGCGGATCGCCGGAGTGGAAGGTGACGCCGGGGCGAAGCTTGAAAGTGTAGGTGAGGCCATCGTCGCTGACGCTCTGCTCGGCCACGAGACCCGGCTGAACGTCCCCGGCATCGGTCAGCGTGAACAGCGCTTCATAGACATTGCCGTTGAAGGCTTCGTTGATGCCCTGGCCGGCGCCGGCGGTGTTGTCGAGGTTCTGCGGCTCATAGAGCGAGCCGATGGTGATCGAGGCGTTGGGATCGAACTTCGCGTCCTCGGCAAAAACGGCCGTGCTCGACGAAAGAGCCAGCGCCAGCGTGGTGGCTGCCAAGGTTGCACCGCGCGCCCGGCGGGTTTGTCCCGCGGTCTTGCCAAAGCCGATGATAGTGCCAGTCATGTCCCAAACTCCTGCTTATGCCTGTTGTGCGGATCGCACCGCCGCCCGAATTCTAGCCATCGGACGATTGCCGTGCATCATACTTATTCCCTAGTAATTTAGTGGGAAAATTGATTTCTTTTGTCAGGCGAAGTTGAAATTTGTACCCGCGATTGCGGCGGTTGGGCAGATGCGTGTTTCGCTTTTCACCGCCCGATGTGGATAGAGATATATCAGGCAGGTCTTGATCGGCCCATTGGCGCTTGAGGAATTGACGTGAACTCCTTCCGCTGATTGTGAACGCCAGGCGCCAAGCGGAAATCGATTGTCGTTCGCAAATCTTTTCCCTCGAAAATTGCAAAATGCAACGAGTCGACAAAAGGATTCGACAGTCGGGAGATTCTGATATATCGGCTGATTAATCGTTTAATCACGCGATAGCGGAAACCACTGACTTGGCGCGTTCCGGACCAAAACTGACGAGGATTGCCAGAACGCTGGGCGTCTCCGCGGCGACGGTTTCAAACGCGCTCTCGGGCAAGGGGCGCGTCTCCGCCGAGATGGTGGAAAAGATCCGCGCGACCGCTGCCGAGCTCGGCTATGTGCCGAGCCAGGCGGGCAGGGCGCTGCGCACCGGCCGCACCGGTGTTCTCGGCCTCGTGCTTCCCGATATCGCCAATCCGCTCTTCCCACAGATCGCCCAGGCAATCGAGCTTGCGGCTTCGTCCTCGGGCTATGGCGTGCTGATCGCCGACTCGCGCGGCGACGTCTCGACCCAGACCAAGGCGATCGAGCGCCTGATCGATCGCGACGTTGATGGCCTCGTGATCGTGCCCAGGCGCGGCACGCGCATTGCCGATGTCGGCTGTCCGGTCGCCGTCATCGATACGCCCTCGACGCCGGGCAACACGGTCGCCGCCGACCATTGGGGTGGCGGCCGGCAGATTGGCGAACACCTTAAGGCTCTCGGCCACCGCCGCGTGATGATCATCGGCAACAATCCCGCCTCGAACGTGCAGAACGACCGCGCCGGCGGTATTCGCTCGGTCTTCGGCGAGGGCACCCATACCGATACGCTCTGGATCGAGCCGTTGGAAAAGGCGGCCGGCAAGGGCTGTCCGCTCGGCCTCGCCGACAAGGTGGCGGAAGGCTACACGGCCTTTGCTTGCATCTCCGATCTCCATGCGCTGCGGGCGCTGACCGAGCTGCAGCGCGCCGGTATCAACGTGCCGGAAAAGGCGAGCGTCACCGGTTTCGACGACCTGATCTGGTCGCCGGTCATCACGCCGGCGCTGACGACCGCGCGCATGGACATGACCGAGATCGCGGCGATCGCCGTCGCAGCGCTCGTGAAGGCGATCAGCGAGCGCGACCCGTCCGATCCGGCGATCGGCGCACCGGTTACGGCGGCGACCTCCAAGGTGCCGATGCATCTGGTCGTCCGGCAATCGGCCGCGGCACCGCCCGCGTCTCAACCCGTTCTTACCACTGCCACCGCAGCTACATCCGTCACCGAAGGAGGACACCAGCCATGAAGAAGTTCTTGCTTGCCTCGAGCGCGCTCTTGCTCGTTACCGCCCCTGTCGCATCCGCTCAGGAAAAGACGCTCACCATTTCCGTCTACGGCTTTGCCCAGGACGCATTCAAGGAACTGGTCTACACCCCGTTCGAACAGAAGTGCGGCTGCAAGCTCGTCGTCGAAACCGGCAACAGCGTCGAGCGCCTCGCCAAGATGGAAGCCAACAAGGCGAGCCCGGTCGTCGACATGGCCGTCGTCTCGATGGCCGACGCGCTTTCGGCCACCCGCGCCGATCTCATCGAAAAGATCGACACCTCGAAGCTCCAGAACTTCAACAAGCTCTACGACCTCGCCAAGGACCCGAACGGCGACGGCATGAGCGTCGGCTACACCTTCTATGCCACCTCGATCGTCTATCGCTCGGACAAGATGGAAGTGAACTCCTGGGCCGATCTCCTGAGCGACAAGAACGCCAGCCACGTCGCCTTCCCGAACGTCACCACCAACCAAGGCCCGCCGGCGCTCTACATGGTCGGCGAAGCCATCGGCAAGAACACGCCTGACCTCAAGGAAGCGATCGCCGCCGTCGGCGCCAAGAAGGACGATATCGTCACCTTCTACGTCAAGTCCTCCCAGCTCGTTCAGCTGATGCAGCAGGAAGAAATCTGGGCCGCTCCGATCGGTCGCTTCTCCTGGGAAGGTTTCACCAAGCTCGGCCTGCCGATCAAGTGGGCAACGCCCAAGGAAGGCCAGACCGGCGGCATGAACGTCATGGTGCTGACCAAGGGCAGCAAGAACCAGGATCTGGCGCTTGAGTTCATGGACTTCTGGCTCTCGACCGAAATCCAGACCGCACTTGCCGAAAAGCTGGTCGACAGCCCGGCCAACAAGGACGTGAAGGTTTCGCCCGAGATCGCCGAAAACCTCACCTACGGCGAAGAGACCGTGAAGAACCTGAAGCTGATCCCGTCGGCCGTTGCCCTCGACAACCGCGAAGCGTGGCTGTCGGAGTGGAACGCCCAGGTCGGCCAGTAAGACCAAGCCATTGCGACCTCCACCGGCGGATCGTGATCGCCGGTGGAGACCTGATGCGACGGGCGCGATGAGACGCGCCCAGGAATGCCTTGAAAGGAAGAAGGATGTTCCAGAACCGCGCCGAAGCCCTGGCGCTCGCTCTGCCCGCAGCGGTCTTTGCGGCGATCGTCTTTCTGGCGCCAGTGGTGATCCTGCTGGCGGAAGGCTTTCGCAGCGCCGACAGCTGGTCGCTGTCGGCCTATACGACCTTCTTTTCCGATCCGCTGAACCGCACCGTCTTCCTGCGCACCTTCCGGCTCGGCCTGATGGTTACCGTCGTTTCGGCGGTCATCGGCTATGCCGCCGCCTTTGCGATCGTCAATCTGACGCCGCGCAGCAAGGGACAGATGATCGGCCTTGTCGTGCTGCCGCTGATGATCTCGTCGGTTGCCCGCACCTATGCCTGGATCGTCATTCTCGGCCGCACCGGCATCGTCAACCAGGCGCTCCAGTTTGTCGGCCTCTCGGATGAGCCGATCCGCTTCCTGTTTACCGAGACCGCCGTGTTCATCGGTCTCTTGCAGCTTTTCCTGCCGCTGATGATCCTGTCCTTGATCAGCGCGCTCGAAAACATGCCGAAGGATGCGATCCCGGCTGCCCGCGTACTCGGCGCCAACTGGTTCCAGGTGTTTTTCAAGGTAATCCTGCCGCTCACCAAGGAGGGCCTTGTTATTGGTGGTACCCTGGTCTTCACCGGCTCGCTGACGGCTTACATCACACCGGCGATCCTCGGCGGCTCCAAGGTGCTGATGCTCGAAACGCTGCTCTATCAGCGCGTCACCGTCGCCAACGATTTCGTCGCGGCCAGCGTCATCGCCTTCATCCTGATCGTCATGAGCTTTGCCGCCAATCTTCTTTTGAAACGGCTTGCCACCGCGAGGAACAAGCGATGACACCCCGCGTCTTTTCACCCCTCGTCCTCTTCCTGGTGATCGGCTTCCTGATCGGGCCGTTCTTCATCATCGTCGCCGCGTCGCTCTCCGGCGGCGAGACGCTGGCCTTCCCGCCGCAGGGCTTCTCGCTCAAGTGGGTCGCCAAGGTGTTCACGGTCGAGAGCTTCCAGGAAAGTTTCGCGATCTCGATGCTGCTGGCGATCGGCGGAACGGCGGCCGCTCTCGTGCTCGGCGTTCCCGCCTCCTACGCCCTGTCGCGCTACAAGCTGCCGTTTGGCGAAACCATCCGCACGATCGTGTCGCTGCCAATCATCGTGCCCGGTATCATCGTCGGCCTGGCGCTCTTGCGTTACATCGTCGTGCCCTTTGGCCTCAACATCACGCTGACGCTGTTTCTCGCCCACACCGCGCTGGTTCTGCCCTATGCGGTACGGGTCGTCTCGGCGAGCCTCAACAACCTGCGCTCCGACATCGAGGAGGCGGCTGTGCTGCTCGGCTCCTCGCGCGCCGGCGCCTTCTTCCGCGTGGTGATGCCGAACATCCGCAGCGGCATCCTCGCCGCCTTCATCCTCGGCTTCGTCACGAGCTTCAACCAGGTGCCGGTATCGCTCTTCCTCTCCGGCCCGGGCGTGCGCACCCTGCCGATCGACATGCTCTCCTACATGGAGATCACCTACGATCCGTCGGTCGCCGCCCTCTCCGCGCTGCTCGCCTTCATGTCCATCGGCATCGTCTTTCTTGCCGAACGCTTCCTGGGATTCTCTCGCTATGTCTGACGCCCCCTTCCTCAGCCTTGAAAAACTGACGCTCGCCTATGGCGATACCGTTGCAGTGAAGGACCTCGACCTTTCGATCCGCAAGGGCGAACTGGTGGCCTTCCTTGGGCCCTCCGGCTGCGGCAAGACGACGACGATGCGCTCGATCGCCGGCCTGCTGTCGCCCGCGTCCGGCGCGATCAAGCTCGATGGTGCCGACATCACCCGCGTGTCCGCCAACAAGCGCTCGGTCGGCCTGGTCTTCCAGTCCTATGCGCTGTTTCCGCACCTGACCGTGTTCGAAAACGTCGCCTTCGGCCTGCGGCTGAAGAAGCTGCCGGCCAACGAGATCGAGAGCAAGGTGACCGCCGGTCTCAAGTCGGTCGGGCTTTCGAAGTTTTCCGCCCGCAAGCCGGGCGAACTCTCCGGTGGCCAGCAGCAGCGTGTCGCGCTGGCGCGTTCCATGGTCATGGAGCCGAAGGTGCTGCTGCTCGACGAGCCGCTGTCGAACCTCGACGCTCGTCTGCGCCTCGAAATGCGCACGGAACTGCAGCGGGTCCAGAAGGAAACCGGCGTCACGATGATCTTCGTCACCCACGACCAGGGCGAGGCCCTGTCGCTGGCGGACCGCATCGTCGTCATGCTGAACGGCGCGATCGAGCAGATCGGCACGCCCGAGGATATCTACAACCGCCCGATCTCGCGCTTCGTCGCCGACTTCGTCGGTTTCGAAAACATCTTTGCCGTCGAGGGCGGCAAGCTGAAGGCCGAGAACGGCCCGATCGATCTTTCCGGATCCCTGCCGCCTGACACGGCAGGGCTTGCGTGGCGTCCGCGCATGGTGACCCTTGGTTCAGGTCCTTTCCAAGGCACCGTGCGCGGAGCCTCTTTCTCCGGCAGCACGCGCGAGTACCTGCTCGATACGCCGCTCGGCGCCATCAAGGCGGAAGAGGATGCAGCACTTGCAGCCCGTGAAACCGGTTCTGCCATTGCCTTCGACCTGCCGGTCGAGAAGGCCGCACGCCTCAAGAAGTTCGGGTAAGGTCCGATGGGTGTCTGGATCGATACGGACATGGGGTTCGACGACATTGCCGCAGTGCTTGTCGTCCTTCATGCCGGTGAAGAGATCGACGGCGTTTCGCTGGTTTTCGGTAACACGCCGCTTGACCAGGTGAAGCGCAACGCTGCCGGCGCCGCGCGCGCTTTCGGCTGGGCTTTCCCCATCCATGAGGGGCGCGCCCTGCCGGTGCTCGGCAAGCTCGAAACTGCGGAACGCATCCTTGGCGAAGCCGGCATGCCGACAGCGGGATTGACGCTGCCGGAGGCCGACGCCTTGCCGGTAAGCGACGCCTTTGCGGCACTTTGCGCCTGGCTGGAGCAGGAGGGGCCGAAGCGGATTCTGGCGCTCGGGCCGCTCACCAATCTAGCTGCCCTTTGCCTTGCCCGTCCGGACTTGGCAAGCCGGATCACCGACCTCACCTGGATGGGGGGCGGCGTCACCAGCGGCAACCATACGGCATCTGCAGAATTCAACGCCTTCGCCGATCCGGAAGCGCTGGCGATCGTGATCGCGCACGGCCTGCCGCTGCGCATGGTCGATCTCGATCTCTGCCGCAAGGTCTTTGCCTACCCCGATGACGTCGCGCCGATCCGCTCGGCGGGTGGCGTCCATGCCGCCCTCATCGCCGATCTGCTTGCCGGTTTCATTTCGATCGGCACCAGTCGCGGCCGGCCGGGCATGGCGATCTACGACCCTTGCGCTGCCGTTGCCTTCGTCAATCCGGGCGCAATCTCGTTTCGCAAGGCGCGCATCGATGTCGAACTCGGAGGGACGCTGGCCCGCGGGCGCACCGTCGTCGAAACGCGCGAAAGCCATGCGATCTTCAATGCCGAATATGCCGTCGATGCCCATATCGAGACGACCAGGGCTCAGATCCTGGGCGCTTTGATGAAGGAAGCGCAGAAGTGAGTTCCATAGAGCAGCCTCAGGACTTGATGGATGCGGCGCTCCGTAGCCGGGCAGTGGCGGCAGCGCGTGGTGCTGAACCGTTCGACGTTCTGATTTCGGGCGGTACGCTCGTCGACGTGGTGACGGGCGAGCTTCGCCCGGCCGATATCGGCCTTGTTGGATCGTTGATCGCAAGTGTCCACGAACCGGGCACGCGCTCCGATGCGGCAACCATGATCGATGCGACGGGCGCTTACGTTTCACCCGGTCTGATCGACACCCATATGCACGTCGAAAGCTCGATGGTGACGCCGGCGACCTATGCCAATGCGGTGCTGCCGCGTGGCGTGACGACCGTCGTCTGGGATCCGCATGAGTTTGGTAATGTCAACGGTGTGGCCGGCGTGCGCTGGGCCGCAAACGCCAGTCGCGATCTGCCGCTGCGCACGGTGCTGCTGGCACCGTCGAGCGTGCCGTCAGCACCCGGCCTGGAGTTGGCCGGTGCCGATTTCGACGCTGATGTGATCGCCGACATTTTGAGCTGGCCGGAAATCGGCGGCATCGCCGAAATGATGAACATGCGCGGCGTCATCGACGGTGAGGCGCGCATCACCGGGATCGTTCAGGCGGGGCTTGCCGCCGGCAAGCCGGTCAATGGCCATGCGCGCAGCCTTGCGGGGTCTGATCTCCAGGCCTTCGTGACCGCCGGCGTCAGCTCCGACCATGAGCTCGTTTCCGGCGACGATCTGCTGGCAAAACTCAGGGCAGGGCTTTCGATCGAACTGCGCGGCTCGCACGATCACCTGCTGCCGGAATTCGTCAAAACGATCAAGGCTCTGGGCCATCTTCCTCAGACGGTAACGCTCTGCACCGACGACGTTTTCCCGGACGATCTTGCCCATGCCGGCGGCCTCGACGACGTCGTTCGCCGGCTGGTGCGCTATGGCCTGCCCGCCGAATGGGCGCTTCGGGCAGCCACGCTGAACGGCGCGGTCCGCCTGGGCCGGCATGATCTTGGACTTGTGGCGCCAGGGCGTTGGGCGGACATCGTGATCTTCGAAGATCTCTCTGATTTCCGTGCGCGCACGGTCATCGTCGACGGCAAGATGATTGCAGAGGCCGGACGGATGATCGAGCCGCTCAGCGGCATCGCCGCCGAGACCCTGCGCGGCACGATGAAGATCGCGCCGCTGGCGGAGAACGATTTCCGCATTCCAGCAGATGGCACGAAGGTCCGCGTCGCGACCATCGACCGGCCGCGTTTTACCCAATGGGGCGATGCCGTTGCCGCGGTCGAGGGCGGCTTCGTCGTTCCGCCCGAAGGGACGACTCTGATCGCCGTGGCGCATCGTCACGGGCGCGCCGACAGCCGACCGTCTGTTGGACTGTTGTCAAGTTGGGGCGCCTGGCGCGGCGCCTTTGCAACCACGGTATCGCATGACAGCCACAACCTCACGGTTTTCGGCGGCAATGCGCAGGATATGGCGGTCGCCGCCAACGCGGTGATTGCTGCCGGTGGCGGCATGGCCGCTGTGTCCGGCGGCAAGGTCGATGCACTCCTGCCTTTGCCGCTCGCGGGCCTGGTCTCCGAGGAGCCGCTGGAAGAGGTGGCGGATAGCTTTGCCGCACTCCGCGAAGCAGTCGGCCGCATCGTCGATTGGCAGCCGCCTTACCTGGTCTTCAAGGCCTGCTTCGGCGCGACGCTCGCCTGCAACGCCGGACCGCACCAGACCGACCGCGGCATCGCCGACGTGGCGACGGGCAAGGTCATGGAAAGCCCGATCCTAGAGATCCTTGAAGCCTGACATTCAACGGCCGCCCAGACAGGGCGGCCGTTGAAGTCCGACGTCATTTTCGTATGACAGCTTGCCTCGCCCTTCAAGCGCAGGTTCTCAATCGTTGAGATCGCACGCTCCCGCCTGGTCCTTCGCGATGCAAGCGTTACTCGGCGCGTGCCAGTTCCTGCTCCACGAGGGTCGACCAGAAGGTGGCGCCCGGACCGATCGCGTCATCGTTGAAATCATAAGCAGTGTTGTGGTGCAGCGCGCCGTCGACGGCGGGGCCGTTGCCGAGCCAGACGTAACAGCCGGGCGCTTCCAGCCCGAAGAAGGCGAAATCGTCGCCGGCGGTCGACGGCGGAAATGACGTCCGGGTCTTCTTGCCGAACACCGCCTGAGCGGCGCTCAACGCCCGGGCAGTGGCATCGGCGTCGTTGACGACGGGCGGAATGCGGCGTTCGAATTCGTAGTCGACGGAAATCCCATACATCTCGGCGGTACCACGCGCGAGCCGGCCGATCTCGGTTTCGAGCTGATCGCGCACTTCGGGCGTATAGGCGCGGGCGGTGCCGCCGATTTCCACCGTATCGGGGATGACGTTGAGCGCCTTCGGGTCGCCGGCGCGCACGGAGCAGGCGCTGACGACGGCTGGCTGTAAGGGATCGACGACGCGGCCGACGATCGACTGCAGCGAGGCAAGGAAGGTGCCGGCGGCCGTCACCGGATCGCGGCCGAGATGCGGCTTGGCGCCATGGGTGCCGACGCCGCGAAAGGTGAGCCGCCAGCTGTCCGAAGAGGCAAGCTGCGGACCGGCGACGACGGCCATTTCGTCCGGGTCAAGGCCCGGCATGTTGTGCAGGCCATAGACGGCGTCGCAGGGGAAAAGTTCAAAGAGGCCGTTTTCGACCATGCGTTTCGCACCGCCACGCCCTTCCTCGGCAGGCTGGAAGATGAAGTGCACGGTGCCGGAAAAATTGCGGGTCTTAGCCAGATGGCGGGCAGCGCCGAGCAGCATTGTCGTGTGGCCGTCATGACCGCAGGCATGCATCTTGCCGGCCTCGCGGGATTTGTAGGGACGGTCGGCGATCTCCGGCATGGCGAGCGCGTCCATATCGGCGCGAAGGCCGATCGAGCGTGTACCGTTGCCGACCTGCAGCGTGCCGACGACGCCGGTTTTTCCCAAGCCTCGGTGGACCTTTAGACCCGCTTCCTCAAGCCACTTGGCAACGAGATCGCTGGTGCGTACCTCCTCGAAGCCGAGTTCCGGATGGGCATGCAGGTCGCGACGGAAGTCGGTGAGGAAGGTGAGGTCGTCGGCTATTCCGTCTGGCAGGCGCATCGTCAGGCATTCCCATGTTTCATTGCGCGAAGGGCTTGTGAATTCCGCGTGCTTTGCTTGAGCCGCAGCGCCCTTTCGGTTTGATCGAAGTCGCAAACGGTATAGACGAAAACGGCCGGAACCAGAACACCAAGCCGGCCTTTTTGATCGCCTTTCATTTCGGGCGAAAGCGCGCAGACGAGGACCGGACCGATGCAGCCCCACGACTTCTGGCAGGAAATCTACCCGCCGAAAAGCTTCGATATTCAGGCGGGTTATCGCGATTTCTTCCCGGCGTCCCTCGGCGATGGCAGGCAGATTCTCCTGCCGATCCGTCAACTCGCCGACGGCAAACATGCGCTGGCCTCGCTGATCGTCAATCAGGCGAGCTTTGCTGTTGAGGACGCACTGGCAACGGAACTTGCGGCGAAGCTCGCACCCTATGAGCCCGAAGTCGTCGCCGGTCTGCCGACGCTCGGCCTCACGCTTGCGTCTGCCGTTGCCCGCAAGCTCGGCCATAGCCGCTACGTGCCACTCGGAACGTCCAAGAAGTTCTGGTATGTCGACGATCTCTCCGTGCCGCTCTCCTCGATCACCACGCCCGACCAGAAGAAGCGTCTCTACGTCGATCCGCGCATGTTGCCGTTGCTTGAAGGTAAGCGCGTGGCTCTGATCGATGACGTCATTTCCAGCGGTACGTCGATCCTTGCCGGGCTGACGCTGATGGAAGCCTGCGGCATCGAGCCGGTCGCGATCGGCGCGGCCATGCTGCAGACCGAGCGCTGGCGCCAGCCGCTTGCGGACCTCGCGCCCCACTGGCCCGAGCGCGTGGTCGGCGTTTTCCAGACACCGATGCTTACCCGCAACGAGGACGGCAGCTGGCGAAGGGCGTGATCTCGAGGCGGCTGTAAGCCTGTGGCCGGCGCGGATTTGTACCCTTCCGCGAATGAACTCCTTTGCCTCTTGAGACATGCGCGTTAGCCTCGTCTCGTCGTATCGGCCGCGTCTGCGAGGAATTCATGCGCTTCATCAATCCGATCCCTTTTGTCAGCGACATCGAGCGATCGCGAACCTTCTACGAGACGACACTCGGTCTGACGATCCGCGAGGACTTCGGCAATTTCGTGCTTTTCGTGGGCGGCTTTGCCATCCATGAAGGACGCTCGCTCGAACGGACCATCTGGCGGCAGGAGCTGTCTTCCGCCGAAGCCTATGGCCGACGAAACGTGCTTCTCTACTTTGAAGATGACGATGTCGACGCGGCCTTCGCGCGCATTGCACCGCATGTGGACCTGATCCATCCGGTCGAGCGACAGGAATGGGGCCAGCGCGTCTTTCGCTTTCATGATCCGGACGGACATGTCGTCGAGATCGGAGAACCGCAGGATCTGGGAGCCGCGAGCACGGCAGTCTAGCGTCCATCCAACGGCCAGGCTTCATCGGCGTTCGGGCACCGCCGCGATCGCAGAGATGCCCGAACTGTTCATGGAAGGCAGCCCCGGAGACTGCCGATCGGTGGGGAACTGCTTAGTTCGCCGGCCGGACCTGATAATAAACCGTCGACTTCGCGCCGCCCGCCTTGGCGATCGTGTAGACATCGTATGAGGCCTGCGGATCGTTGCCCATGCCGAGCGAGCCTGAAGGCATGCCGGGAACCGCGATGCCGGCGACATCCGGCTTTTCGGCCAGCAGCTTCTTGACCGCTTCGAGCGGTACATGGCCCTCGATGACGTAGCCGTCGATGACGGCGGTATGGCAGCCTTCCATGTCGGCAGGAACCGCAAAGCGCGTCTTGATCACCGACATGTCGGCTTCATCGCGCACCTCGACCTTGTAGCCGGCCGCTTCCATTGCGTCGGCCCATTGTTCGCAGCAGCCGCATTGTGGATCCTTATAGACGGCCATGGTGCCGGTTGCCGCGACGGCGCCCGTCGCAAAGAGGGTGATGCCCGCGATCGTGCCCGCCACGAAATGCCTGCGTAATACGTTCATCGAACATTCCTTTCCATTCTTGCCTGATCTCAGGATTGTGGCGCCCGGGCCGCGCAAAGTCGACCCGGGCAGTTTGTCGCTGCTACTTGATCTCGGTCACGGTCAGCTTGCCGTTGACACGGTCGGCGACGAATTCGATCGACGCGCCTTCCTTGAGCTTGGCAAGCACCGCGTCATCGGCGCGGAACACCATGGTCATGGCCGGCATGTCGAGGTTCTTCAGATCCTCATGGTCGATCGTCACCTTCTTGGCCTTGGTGTCGATCTTCTTGACCACGCCCTTGGTGAACTCCGCGGCCTGGGCGGGTAGGGAGAAGGTGGCGGTGGAAACAGCCAATGCGAGCGCTGCGAGGAGTTTGCCTACGGTTTTCATGGTTTCATCCTTTCCTGTTTTCTCGGGTTACTTCTTCACGACGTCGAGCGGGCCGTGCATGCCGGCGTCGTAATGGCCCGGCACCAGGCAGGCGAATTCGAAGGTGCCGTCGTTGGTGAAGGTCCAGTAGATGTCGCCGGACTTGCCCGGCTCGAGCCGGATGGCGTTCGGGTCGTCGTGCTCCATGTCGGGGAATTTCTCCATGGTGATCTTGTGTTCCTGGATCGTCGCCTTGTCGTCGAGCACGAATTCGTGGGCGAGTTCGCCGGCGTTCTTGATGGCGAAATGGACCGTCTGGCCCTGGCGAACCTTGATGGTTGCCGGGGTGAAGATCATCTTGCCGTCGTCGGTTTCCTTCATGGTGACGCGGATCGTCTGCGTCGACTTCTTGCTGTCGCCGGGCTCGCCGATCGACACCTTGTCGTGGCCGCCGGCGTGGCTGCCGCTGGCGAGCGCCTGGGAGGAAAGGGCGGAGGCGACAACGAGCGCCAGAGCGAGTGCTGATTTCTTCATCGTAATGTTCCTGATGGATTTGAAAGAGGTCATTGCAGTCGGCCGCCCTCTCACGGTTTGGGCGTGAGCACGGTCTTGGCATCCTTGGCCCGCGTCGGTTCCGGCAATGCGCCAGTCCATTCCCAGGCCTGTGTTCCCGGCGGGTTTTCGTACCAGCCGGGATCGCTGTAATCGCCGGCGGAGATGCCTTCGCGCACCTTCACCACCGAGAACATGCCGCCCATCTCCAGCGCGCCGTGCGGACCCCAGCCGGTCATCATCGGGATCGTGTTGTCGGGGAGCGGCATTTCCATTTCGCCCATGTCGGCCATGCCGGCCGTACCCATGGGCATGTAGTCGGGTTTCACCTTGCGGATCTTTTCCGCGACCGATTTCTTGTCGGCGCCGATGAAGGTCGGGATATCGTGGCCCATCGCGTTCATCGTGTGGTGCGACTTGTGGCAATGGATCGCCCAGTCGCCCTCGTACTTGGCGTCGAATTCGTAGGCGCGCATGGCGCCGACGGGAATGTCGATCGACACTTCCGGCCAGCGTGCCTCCGGCCGCACCCAGCCGCCATCGGTGCAGGTCACCTCGAAGTCGTAGCCGTGCATGTGGATCGGATGGTTGGTCATGGTGAGGTTGCCGACCCTGACCCGCACGCGGTCGTTCTTGGACACGACCAGCGGGTCGATGTCCGGGAAGATCCGGCTGTTCCAGCACCACATGTTGAAGTCGGTCATTTCCATGATGCGCGGCACATAGGTGCCGGGATCGATGTCATAGGCATTGAGCAGGAACACGAAATCCCGATCGACACGCATGAAGTTCGGATCCTTCGGGTGCACCACGAAGAAGCCCATCATGCCCATGGCCATCTGTACCATTTCGTCGGCATGGGGGTGGTACATGAAGGTGCCGGATTTCACGAGGTCGAACTCGTAGACGTAGGTCTTGCCGGCCGGAATATGCGGCTGCGACAGGCCGCCGACGCCATCCATGCCCGAAGGCAGGATCATGCCGTGCCAGTGAATGGTGGTGTGTTCCGGCAGCTTGTTGGTGACGAAGATCCGCACGCGGTCGCCTTCGACCGCCTCGATTGTCGGGCCTGGCGACTGGCCGTTATAGCCCCAGAGATAGGCAGTCATGCCGTCGGCCATCTCGCGTTCGACCGGCTCGGCGACAAGGTGGAATTCCTTGATGCCGTTGTTCACACGGTGCGGCAATGTCCAGCCGTTGAGGGTGACGACCGGGTTGTAGTCCGGTCCGCTCGTCGGCAGGAGCGGCTTCTGGGTCGCGGCATTGTCCATGCTTGCCGCTTCGGGCAGGCCGGAGTTTGAGGTTTGGGCCCAGGCGGCGGTCGAAACGAGAGCAGCACCGGCGCTGAGGAAGTTTCTTCTGTTGAACATATCTGATCCTTTTTTGAGTTAGGGCGGGATGCGTACGGAAAACCGCACACATTTTTCCTGCTCCCGCCCTAGTGTCCGGCGCCGGCTTCCGCTGCCGCGGGCGCTGCCGCGCCTCCAGCCGAGCCGCCCGATCCGCCGCCGTGGATTGCGGTCATCAGATCGGCATCGGCCAGCCAGAAATCGCGCTTCGCGTTGACGGAGAGCACGGTCGAATTGACCTTGGCCCTGACGTCGGCAAGCAGCTCGAAGGCGCTGGTGATCATGCCGTTGTAGCTGAGCGTCGCTTCTTCCTCGATCTTGGTGCGCAGCGGCACGACGTTGTTGCGGTAGTGCCGGGCGATGTCGTAGCGCGAGCGATAGGCCTCGTAGGCGGAGCGTGCTTCCGAGCGGATGTTGACCGCCTTTTCCGCCAGCAGGTTCGCCGAGCGCATATGGGCAAGCTCGGCCTTGCGCATGCGCGCATTGCCGCTGTCGAAGATCGGGATCACGAATTCGAGCTCGAACTGGCCGGTCGTCTCGACCTTGGTGCCATGATCCTCCTTCTCCCGTTCCGCCTCCGCACCGGCGACGAGTTCCAGGTCGGTCACGTAGCGGGTCGCCTCGGTGAGGCTGTAGGACTTGGCCACGGCTTCGAGATCGAGGCGGGCGATCTGCAGGTCGACGCGGCGCTTCAGCGCTTCGGCCTCGATGCTGTCCTTGCGGGCCAGCGTCTTCGGCAGGTTCGGCAGGCGGTTCGGCACCTGGTAGTCGACATCGCTACCCCAGAGACCCATCAGCCCTGTCAGGTTTTCCTTGGCAAGACGGGCTGCAAGCCGGGCTTCGGCTGTCTGGCCGGCGAGTTCGGCGTTGAAGACGTGCTCGCGCGCCTGGTTGCCCTTGCCCATGGCGCCGGTCTCACCGAGTTTTGCGGCGAGTTCCGAGGAGGCGTCCGCAGCCGCCTGGGCCTGGTTCAGTTGTGCGACGGTTTCCCATGCGGCAACCGCTTCGATCCAGGCGCGGCGGGTTTCGGCGGCCAGCTGCAGCGTGCTGAGCGCGGCGTTGAGCTGCGCCTGGCGGAAACGCGCGTCGGCGACCGCGATGGTCTTGTCGCGGGTCAGGAGCGCCAGGATGTTGGTGGTGACCAGCCCTTCGATCGCCTTGTAGGCCTGCAGTTCCGGTGTGCCGATCCCGGTGGTGCCGATCGAGACAGTCGGGTTCAGGAACAACGTCGCCTGCCAGGCATCCGCCGACGCGTCGCCGAGATCGGCATAGGCGGCCTGCAGGCCCTTGTTGTTGAGGAGTGCGACCTGAACGGCGGTGTCGACGTCGATTGTCTTGCGCTTCAGGAGCGCCTTGACCTCGGCATTAACCTTGTCTGCCTGTTCGCGGTTCTGGATCCAGACGCTTTTCTTGGTCGCGGCCGTCGAGACCTTGGCATCCACGGTGGTGAAGCCCGCGTCCTTGGCCGAGTATTCGGTCACGCAGCCGGCGAGCACGAGGGGCAGACCGATGGCGGCCGCGAGGTTGAGCTTGCGAAGCCTCATGACGCGTCTCCCTTGGCGGTCGACTGTGCGTCGTTGAGGGGTCCCCAGGCCTTGGGGCCGGTGGGTTCGCGATGGGTGTAGCCCGAAATAGGGCTGCGATACTGCGTGCTTCGAATACCGCTCGTGCTATTGGCGGGATCGCCAAGGCTTGAGACCTCGGCAGGCAATGTGGCAGCGCATCCGCCCAGGATGATGGGCAGGAGCGCCATGGAAAACAAACGATTCATGGTCAAACCTGAAATGTGAATGGCAGAGGCCGGCGATCGACCGGATGAAACCGGGCGGGCCTTGTCGCGGACGGCGCTAGAGGTGGTCGAGCGTCACATCGGACACGCGGAAACCACGGCAACGCTTCGCACCACTGCAGATCCTTCCGTCGGCCAAGACCAACGGAGACCCGCAGCAGCGGTCACGGATTCACGAAATCAGGCTCTTGGGGGACGATGAAGGCCGTCGAGCTCACCGGGGGTGAGCTGCGGGTGCGGGCCGAAATTGCGGATGGAGCGCGGGAAAGCCGGATGGCTTCCGTCGACATCGCCGAGCACCGCCACGGCGGCGCAGAAGGTCTTGCAGCAATCCTTCTTGTCCGCCTTGCCGTTTTCTTGTGCCGGCTTCACCTTGCCCTTGTCGAGGCTCGGGCAATGCTCGGTCGCAGCTTGCATCGGATTGGCGGCTGCCTCGATCTGCATCGAACCGTGCGCGGCCGCATGCATCATGCCGGAGGCGGTGGAAAAAGGCAGCACGGCCAGCGACAAAGCGATCGCCAGCTTCAGCACTATCAGCAAACGCAGATATGTGGTTCGCACCTTCTCCATGATCGATCCGTAGAAACGCCTTTGATTCCTGTCAATGATGCTTGCGCCTGGCGCCGTCACGAATGCGTGAGGCTCCAGGATGCGCACTCGTCGTCACCCGTGCCGCCGGTTGCGGACCGGATCGATGCCGGCCGTACCGAAGCGGGCGGGCTCGGTTACCTTCGTCGGCGCGTTCGTGGCGTCTGCGAGATCTTCGAGAATGGGACAGTCCGGGCGGCCGTCGCCATGGCAATGGGCGGCGAGGTGTTTCAGCGTCCGGCTCATCGCCTTCAGTTCCTCGGCCTTGCGCTCCAGGATCTCGACATGTTCGAGCGCGATCTTCTTGACCTCGCCGCTGGCGCGCTCGCGGTCGCGCCAGAGCGCCAAGAGGTCCGCCATCTGCTCGACAGTGAAACCGAGATCGCGCGAGCGGCGGATGAAGCGCAGCGTATGGACGTCGTTGTCGCCATAGTTGCGATAGCCGGCTTCGCTGCGGTCGGCCTGCGGGATGAGGCCAATTGTCTCGTAGTAGCGGATCATTTTCGTCGAGACGCCGGAGGCGCGGGAAGCTTCGCCGATATTCATGATGTCATCCTTTTTACCGCCGTGCGGCCATTCCCTTGAGAATATAAGGGCTCTCCCCGGCTTCCGCCATGCTGGCAATAGCCGGGGAGACGATCGAACCTAGGCCGCCTGTGCTGCGGCAACCGGGCGAAAGGCCCGAAGCCGCAGGGCGTTGCCCAGCACGAAGACGCTCGACAGCGCCATGGCACCGGCCGCAAAGATCGGCGACAGCAAGAGGCCGTAGACCGGGTAGAGCGCGCCGGCGGCAACCGGGATCAGCACCGCGTTATAGGCAAAGGCCCAGAACAGGTTCTCCTTGATGTTGCGGATCGTCGCCTTGGACAGCGCGATCGCATTCGGCACACCCAGGAGATCGCCGGACATCAGCACCACGTCGGCGCTCTCGATGGCGACGTCCGTACCGGTGCCGATCGCCAGGCCGACATCGCCTTCGGCGAGCGCCGGCGCATCGTTGATCCCGTCGCCGACGAAGGCGACCGCGCGTCCGCCTTGCTTCAGCTTCTTCAGAGCCGCGACCTTGCCATCTGGAAGCACTTCGGCGATCACCTCGTCGATGCCGAGCTTGGCCGCGATCGCCTCTGCGGTGCGACGGTTATCGCCGGTGATCATCGCAACCTTCAGGCCGAGATCGTGCAGCATGCGGATCGCCTGCGGCGTCGTTTCCTTGATCGGGTCGGCAACGGCGATGATCGCCGCCAACTTGCCGTCGATCGCGGCATAGAGCGGGCTCTTGCCTTCCGAGCCAAGGCGGGCCGCCTGGTCGGCGAAGGCCGACACGTCGAGCTTCAGCTGCGTCATCAGGCGGTCGGCACCGACATGGACGGTCCGGCCCGAGACTTCGGCGCTGGCGCCGAAACCGGGGATTGCCTCGAACCTGGCCGGTTCGGCGATCGCCAGTCCCTTTGCTTTGGCTGCGTCGACGATTGCTTCGGCGATCGGGTGCTCGGAGCGGGTTTCCACGGCGGCGACCAGCGTCAGCACGGTATCACGATCGAAGCCTTCGGCGGTTTCGAGGTCGGTCAGTTCCGGACGGCCCTTGGTC
This sequence comes from Ensifer sp. Root954, assembly GCF_001429005.1. Lineage (NCBI taxonomy): Bacteria > Pseudomonadati > Pseudomonadota > Alphaproteobacteria > Hyphomicrobiales > Rhizobiaceae > Ensifer > Ensifer sp. Root954. The sequence goes on along the minus strand of NZ_LMJM01000051.1, from coordinate 171,276 downwards.
AGCGTACCGGTCTTGTCGACGGCGATGACGGCGGCGTTCCGCAGCGTCTGCAGCGCCTCGCCCTTGCGGAAGAGCACACCCATTTCGGCGGCGCGGCCGGTGCCGACCATGATCGAGGTCGGGGTGGCAAGGCCCATGGCGCAAGGGCAGGCGATGATCAGCACGGCGACGCCGTTGACGAGCGCGAAGGTGAGCGCCGGATCCGGACCGAAGACCAGCCAGATGCCGAAGGTGATCAGCGCAACGGCGATGACGGCCGGCACGAACCAGGCGGTGACGCGGTCGACCAGCGACTGGATCGGCAGCTTGGCGCCCTGGGCCTGCTCGACCATCTTGATGATCTGCGCCAGCACCGTATCGGCGCCGACCTTGGTGGCTCGGAAGGTGAAGGAGCCGGTCTTGTTGATCGTGCCGCCGACGACTTCGCTGCCGGCCACCTTTTCGACCGGAACCGGCTCGCCGGTGATCATCGATTCGTCGACATAGGAGTTTCCGTCGAGGACGCCGCCGTCGACCGGAACCCGGTCGCCCGGGCGCACGACAACGGTGTCGCCAGTCTGCACGTCGGACAGCGGCACCTCGACCGTCTCGCCGTTGCGGATGACGCGGGCGGTCTTTGCCTGCAGGCCCATCAGATGCTTGATCGCCTCGGAGGTCCGGCCCTTGGCGCGCGCCTCGAGGAACCGGCCGAGCAGGATCAAGGTGACGATGACGGCTGCAGCTTCATAGTAGACGTTGGCGGTACCGTCGGGCAGAAGGTCCGGCGCGAATGTGGCGACGACCGAATAGATCCAGGCGGCGGAGGTGCCGATCGCGACCAATGAGTTCATGTCCGGCGCCAGGCGGAAGAGGGCGGGGACACCCTTCTGGTAGAAACGCAGGCCCGGGCCGAAGAGCACCAGCGTCGTCAGCGCGAACTGCAGATACCAGCTTTCCTGCATGCCGATATTGTTCATGACGAATTCGTGCACGCCCGGGATGAAGTGCGAGCCCATTTCAAGCACGAAGATCGGCAGCGTCAGGACGCCGGCAATCAGCAGCGCGCGCGCAAGCTTTCGCGTCTCCTGTTCGCGCTTCTCGCCTTCGCGGTCGACGCTTTCGTCGCCGGTGATGCGCTTGGCGGCATAGCCGGCAACGCGAACCGCCTCTTCGAGTGCGGCGGCGGTGGCGATGCCCCTGGTTATGCGCACCGACGCGCGCTCGGTCGCCAGATTGACGTTGGCTTCGGTGACGCCCGGCACGGTCTTCAGCGCCTTTTCAATGCGGGCGACGCAGGACGCGCAGGTCATGCCTTCGATGGTGAGCTCGACCGTGTCTTCGGCCGCACCATATCCGGCATTCTCGATCGCCTTGACGATGTCGGCCGACTTGGTGCTGGCATCGAAGCGGACGTCGGCGCGTTCCGTTGCGAGGTTGACCGAGGCTTCGGTCACACCAGGCACAGCGCGAATAGCCTTTTCGACGCGCGCCACACAGGATGCGCAGGTCATGCCCTCGACGGGAATGCTGGCGCTCAATGCCGCGGCGGACATCGCTTCGAGATCGTTTGTTCTAATGGGGGTCACAGATCCCATGATCGTGCTCCTTTCTCTGTCTTTTGTCACAACATGGGGCTTCCAACGATGGGAAGGTCAAGGGCGCAAAAGAGATTTCTGCACGCCATCTTCAGAGCGGCTGGGAGAGGTCTGCCACCGTAGCGACAATGGCCCGATTCACGATGGAAGCCGCCTTGACGCAAGTTCAGCCGCGAGGCCCGGCAGGTTTGTCAAAGCGCAGTTCGAATGGCTCCCGGCTTGCCGGCGATCGCAAGGCTGCGACCGTGGTTCGCCTGCCTCTTGCGAGTGAACTGCATCGGATCCATCCTGTAGAAGTTGCGTCCCATAGGGAGGTTAGGATGACGGCTTACAATTGTGTCCGTTTCCGCGTGAGACCCGGTCAAGAGGAACGGTTTGAGCAGCTTTTTCGCAGCGCTGGTCGCGACTTTGAAGGCTTGAGGAAGATGGCGCTCAGCAAGTCAGCGGATGGATCGTATTTCTCAATTGCCGAATGGGAAAGCCTTGAGGCGATCGCCGCGGCACGGCCCATGATGAAGGCGAACCTCGACACGTTCCGCGATACACTCCTGGAACTCAGCCAGGATCTTGGGGTCACGGACCCGATTTCCGGCGAGGCGATCTTTGAAATGGCGTTAGAGCAATATGCTGCGCAAGGCGTGACGGCAACAGCTCCGTCGGTTGGTTGACGGGGAGGTCGGCCTTGGCTGCTAAGGTCGCGGACCCGATAACAGTGATGTTGTCGGCTTGCGAACGCGTGGGGTAGCAGCAGGACGGGCACGACATCTAGCGCCGGATTTTGGATAGCTTGAGAGCAGAACACTGCGACGAAGGCGCGATGACGGGTTGAGGTCACCGCGGGCAATGGCTATGTCGTGCCGCACACACGCGTCACGAACCATAAGGCCATTCGGAATGATCCCAGACTTTCTCGTTACACATTCCGGTGGCTTCCACGCCGACGAGCTGCTTTCCAGCGTCATCCTTACGCGGCTTTTCCCTGAGGCTCGCCTCGTTCGCAGCCGGGCGCCGGAATGGCTGAAGCCGGGGGCAGACCGTATCATTTATGATGTTGGCGGGCAGTATGATGCCGCAGCCGGACTGTTCGATCATCATCAGCGCGGGGCGCCGGTTAGAGAGGATGGCCAGCCCTACAGTTCGTTCGGCTTGATCTGGAAGCATTACGGCCGCGCCTATTTGGCAGCGTTCGGCGTTCCCGAGGCCCATGTGGAGGCGGTCCATGCGGCCTTCGATGCGCGCTTCGTGCTGCCGGTGGATCTGGTCGATAACGGCGCGCTCGACCCCTCCGTGGCCGGCCCCTTGGCGGGGCTGACGCTGTCGGCGCTGCTGGAAACCTTGAAGCCTGTCTTCGACGAATCCGGCCAGGAGGCCGAGGACCGCAGCTTCCATCGGGCCCTTTCGATCGCGCGCGCCTTCGTCGAGGCTGGCGTGTCGCAACGCGCCGCCAAGCTTCGGGCCGAGGCGCTCGTGCTGCAGCAGATCGCCCTTGCCGGTGAGAGCCGAGTGCTCGAACTGCCGCGGGGCATGCCGTTCCGCCCGGCGATCGTGAAAGCTGGCGCCGACCACCTGTTGTTCGTCGTTCATCCGCGCGAGAATGACTGGTGCCTGACGGGCATTCGCAAGGCCGATGAAGGGTTTGAGCTGCGCGCCGATCTGCCGGCTGCCTGGGCCGGCCTGACGAACGGCGAGCTGGAGGCGGCTTGCGGCGTGGCTGGCGCGCGGTTCTGCCACAACGGCCGCTTCATCGCGGCGGCAGCGACGCGGGAGGCAGCACTGGCCATGGCCGAGCTCGCCGTCAAGGAAGCAGTATCGGCGGGCAGCGGTCAGGCCTGAGGAAACTGATGAGCCGACGGCGGCGGCTATGGCCAGTGCGCTGTCGGCAGGATCGCCTGTGACGGGTCACGCCGAAAGCGTGGCCCTGAACTTGCTCGGCGATTGACCGTAGGTTTTTGCAAAAATCCGCGAGAAGTGGCCGGCGTTCTCGAACCCGACTTCGAGCGCGATGTCGATCAACGGCGCCTTCGTCTGCGTCAGCAGATGCTTGGCGCGTTCCAGCCGAAACTTCCGATAGACGAGCGCCGGCGACATTTTCGCCTTGTCCATGAACAGGCGTTCGAGCTGCCGTCGGGACAAGCCGACGGATGCGGCCAGCTCCGGGATCGACAGCGTGTTGTCCGTGTGCTGCTCCATGATGATGAGAGCGGCATTCAGGCGTGGGTCGTTGCTCTCGATCGCCAGCGGTTTTCTCGGCTGGACATGAAGATGCGAGCGGGCCTTGTCGATCTGCAGCACCTCGAGCGCATTTCGCTCGGCTTCCTTGCTGATATGCAGGCGCACGATATGGGCCGCCATGTCGGCGGCACTGCTGCCGCCAGCGCAGGATCCACGGGTGCGATCGAGATTGAAGAGACGGTCCGAGCGAACCTTGAGATCGGGGAACCGCTCGCGGAACGCCTGATAATGAAGCCAGCTGACGCAGACGGTGTGCCCGGTCATCAGGCCCGCTTCGGCAAGGACGAATGTCCCTGTACAGAGACCGATCAGAGGCACCTTGCGCGCCGCCGCCTTCTGGAGGAAGCGGACGGTGTCGTCGGCGATCGGCTGTTTGCTGTTGAGCAGGCCGCCGACCACGACGATGTAGTTGAACCCGGCGGGATCAACGAGGTCGGATGTCGGCGCCACCTGCACGCCGCAACTGGAGGCGATGAGATGCCGCGTGTTGCCCAGCACCTGCCAGTCGGCACGGATGCGGCCGGACTTGTCGAGCTCGTCGCTCGCAAGTCGCAGCGTGTCGATGAAGAGCGCGAATGCCGAAAGGGTGAAGGACCGCGCCAGAACGAAGCCGATCTTGAGACGTTCGGGCTGTGTCTCGCTGGATTTGATGGTCGTTGTCATGTGCCCTTCATGCTCGCGCCGCCAAGACCTCCCGTTGCCTATCGAGCATGCTCGGACATATCAGGGAGAGGTAGCCGCTGGCGGCCGAGACTTGCCTTTCGCTGTCCATGGGAGCCTGGGGTCCGTTCTTCCGGCACCCCATGGTGTGGCGCGGGAGGTCGACGCCCGGATGAAGGCGTCTTCGTCCACATCATAACGAAGAGGACGGGCTCAAATTGCTCTCGTCACGACCTGCGCCGCTACGGTTACGAACATTGCGGCCAGTGTCAGCGCCGCACTGAACCGTGCGACCTTCATCCGCCGTTCGCGTGAGCCGCTCCAATCATACCCCATCACTTCACTTCCCTCCCTCCCGACTGGGCCAGAACGCGTTTGCTCGGGCTTCCGCCGAACTGCAGGTCTCGCCAAGTCACGGCTTTGAGTTACCCCTCATGCTGCGGCGATGCCGGCGATCGTGTCAAGCTTGCCTCGGCGCGAGCAATGTTCAGGTGCCCGTCATAGCTCTGCGCAAAGGCGGCTGCGCAAAGGAATTTGCTGTTCGAGGGCGCAAACCCCCTAGTTGTGCGGGGAGCCTCTTTCCGCCGTTGTGATAGTTTTCTCTTTGGTGTGATTTTTTAAAGGGAGGGCGAAGAATGCCCGGCACATTCTCTACCGCCGACATGGACGTGATCAAACAGCAGCACGAGGATTGGTGTCGCGCGAACGACACCGACCCGAACAGTCCCGCGGGAATAGAGAAAGCCATGCAGATGCTGGTGAATTATGGCGGCGGCGCCAGCCAGCAACCGTCCGCGCAGCCGCAGAAGGTGCGCGCCAAAGCGCGCGCCTGATCTCCGCATCCACCCACGTCATTTAGCGGTCCGCGCCTGTCCTGGATCGCCTTGAACGAAGGGGCCTGGTCATAGTCGGGTGCGTTGGGCGGGCCTCCTCACGCGCCTGCCGGCGGCGCGGTCGCGATCAGGCGTTGCCCCCATCTGCTTGGGGTGCGCACGTCAAAGATGCGCTCTCCGAGGGTCAGAGGTTCTCCTTGAGGAGGACCTCTATTCTGATCTTGTCCTGTGCGGCGTGCGGTTCGCGAAAATCCGTTCGCGCGCGCATGATGCGGATGGCACTGCGCACCGCGTGTCCCGGGTCCTGGGCGATGACGGCGTCAACGCTGGCGTCGCGCAGGCCACGTTCGCTGAAGGGGGTGCGTTCGTGGACGACCACCGTGATCTTTTGCAGATCGGTGAAAGATGCGGCGCCCTCGAGCGGGATCCGGGCCTCGGAACTCAACACGTAGATCGCCGCAACCTCTTGATTGTTTTCAAGAACCCTCTGGAGGATCTGGGTGGCCCTGCGCTTGTCGCCGTGGGTTTCGACCGAGGGCAGACATTGCAGGTGAGGGAACTGTGAGTTGACGATATCGTCGAAGCCGAAGCGTCGCTGGATGCTGTCGAGCGACTGCATCGTCTCGGCCACGATCAGGACCTTTCCCGCCCTCCGGCCGACAAACCGGCCGATGATCTTGGCCGCCGTCGCGCCGGCGGCGTAGTTGTCGACGCCCACGAAATCGGCGGTCGGGAGCTTTTCCTGTCCGGACAGAAATTGCACGAACTTGACGCCGCGTTCGATCAGGCGGCCGATCGCGTCGCGCACTTGCGGCGATTCCGGCGCCATCATCGCGATCCCGTCGAATTCGTTCTCGTCTATATCGGCGAGGTACTTGGCGACCTTATGCGGGTCGTCTATCGGGATCTGGACGACATCAAGGTCGATGAGATCCCCCTTCATCGACACCCGCGCCTCTTCCACCCGATGGATGAGTTCCGCCAGATACAGATCGCCGCTCGTCGGCAGCACGAACCGGAACCGGTAGCTCTTGTTGCGGGCAAGGCTGACGGCTGCCGGGTTTCGAATAAATCCAATGCGCTCAATGGCTTCGTTGACACTGCGAACGGCCCTCGGGCTGACATTCGGCCTGTCGTTCAGCACGCGGTCGACGGTTGCGAGGCTCAAGCCCGCTGCCTCAGCAAGATCTTTGGCTGTTGGCCGCATGCGGAACTCCCAGTGTGTATCGTCTCCAATCTACTCCACCAAAATCGCCGCGAAATCAAGAATTGATGTGCGCACCTCAAAAATCGCTTGCGCTGAGGTGCGCACCTCAGTTATGAATCCTTCAGCGAAGAACGCAGGCCCTGAGTGCGGCCGCGCCCACCGCTAGTGCCAAGAGGATTTAGGTACGCCAACCGCCCGGTCAGGGCGCATTCCTTCTGATGGAGGTCAGAAGGTACAAGGGGGAGGAACCCAATGATGAAACGGATTCTGTTGAGCTCGACAGTCATGGTCGGAGCGTATTTTGCCGTTGCGGGTGCGTCCGGTACGCACGCTTCCGCAGCCGAACTGACCCTTTGCTGGGCCGCCTGGGATCCGGCCAATGCGCTCGTCGAGCTCAGCAAGGATTTCGAAGCCAAGAGCGGCAACACGATGAAGTTCGAATTCGTGCCGTGGCCGAACTTCGCCGACCGGATGCTGAACGAGCTGAATTCCGGCGGCAAGCTCTGCGATCTCATGATCGGCGACAGCCAGTGGATTGGCGGCGCCGCCGAGAATGGCCAGTACATCAAGCTCAATGATTTCTTCGACAAGGAAGGGATCAAGATGGACGACTTCATTCCCGCAACCGTCATCGGTTACGCGGAATGGCCGAAGAATTCGCCGAACTACTGGGCTCTGCCGGCGTTCGGTGACGTGGTCGGTTGGACCTATCGCAAGGACTGGTTCTCGCGTCCCGAACTCCAGGCGGAGTTCAAGCAGAAATACGGCCGGGATCTCGCCGTGCCGAAGACCTTCGCCGAACTCAAGGACATCGCCGAATTCTTCCAGAAGCGCCAGGTCGACGGCAAGACCGTCTATGGCGCTGCCATCTATACGGAGCGCGGCTCAGAAGGCATTACCATGGGCGTGATGGACGTGCTCTACAGCTACGGCTTCGAGTACGGAAATCCGAAGAAAGCCTATGAGCTCGACGGCTTCGTCAACTCGGCGGACGCAGTCAAGGGCCTGGAATTCTACAAGGCGCTCTACGATTGCTGCACACCGCCCGGCCATTCCGACGCCTACATGTCGGAGGATATCGACGCCTACAAGTCCGGCCAGGTCGCCCTGCAGATGAACTTTGCCTTCACCTGGCCCGGCATCCATGCCGACGCCAATGTCGGCGGCGACAAGTCCGGCTACTTCCCCAATCCTGCTGGACCGACCGGTGTGCAGTTCGCCCAGCTCGGCGGCCAGGGCATCTCGGTCGTCGCAGCGTCCGACAAGCAGAAGGAAGCGCTGGATTACATCAAGTGGTTTGCGCAGCCTGAAATCCAGAAAAAGTGGTGGGCGCTCGGCGGATACTCCGCACTGCGCTCGGTGGTCGAGGACCCGAGCTTCGCCACGAGCCAGCCCTATGCGCAGACCTTTCTGGATTCGATGGCAATCGTGAAGGACTTCTGGGCCGAGCCGTCCTACGCCTCGCTGCTGCAGGCCTCGCAGAAGCGCTTCCACGATTACGTCGTTGCCAACCAGGGCACGGCGAAGGATGCGCTTGATGGTCTCTCTGAGGACTGGAAGGACATCTTCGAAGACGAAGGCAAGTATTGACGCAAACACCCGCCGCCTCCCGGCGGAAGCGTCCATGCGGGGCCGGCCGGCCGATCTCTCGCGCCGGCCCTGCATGCCAATTTGTCAATGCCTTAGGGGAATACCATGCTCCATTCTTCGATCGATCGCGCTGCGCACGCGACGCCGCCCGTGCTTGCACGGCGCATCAGAGGGTTGTCGGACCGCGCGATCGCCTGGATCTTCGTCGCACCGTCCATTGTGCTGTTGCTTGCGATCAACATCTTTCCGCTGATCTGGACCGTCCGGCTGAGCTTCACCAATTTTCGCGTAAACCGCCCGAACGAACCTGTTCAGTTCGTCGGTCTGCGCAACTACCTCAACATCCTGACCGACAAGGACATCTGGCTGACGATGCAGGCGACGGCCCATTTCCTGATCTGGACGATCGTCCTGCAGGTGCTGATCGGCTTTGCTCTCGCCTATCTCATCAACAAGAAGTTCCGCGGCAACGACCTGTGGACGACCATCATCGTGCTCCCGATGATGCTGAGCCCGGCCGTCGTCGGAAACTTCTGGACCTTTCTCTACCAGCCACAGATCGGCCTGTTCAATTACGCGATCGGGTTCCTGACCGGAGCAGACCCGTCCAGCTTCTCGATGATCGGCGACACGTCGCTGGCGCCCTGGGCGATCATCATCGTCGACACCTGGATGTGGACGCCGTTCGTCATGCTCATCTGCCTTGCCGGGCTGCGCTCCATTCCGAGCAGCATCTATGAGGCGGCGGAGTGCGACCGGGCCAGCAGCTGGCGCCAGTTCTGGACCATCACCATCCCGATGGTGCTGCCGTTCCTGATGCTGGCCATCCTTTTCCGCGGCATCGAGAACTTCAAGATGTTCGACCTGGTCGTGCAGCTGACGGGCGGTGGCCCGGGCTCGATCACGGAGCTGACGTCGATCAACCTGAAGCGTGAAGCCTTCGAGAAATGGCGCACCGGATACGCGTCCGCCTATGCCGTCATCCTCTTCGTGACCGTCTTCGGCCTTGCGTCGATCTATGTCAAAGCACTCAACAAGGTGAAGCAGAGATGAGCAGCTTTTCTGTAACGGAGCCATCCGCACGGCAGAAGTGGTTCGCAGGCGCCCTAGTCGTGCTTTATGCGGTGATCACCATTCTCCCGTTGCTCTGGATCATCGGAACGGGTTTCAAATCGCCCTCTGACGCGATCGCCTATCCGCCGAAGACCTTCTTCGAGCCGACGCTCGAAGGCTATGTGAACCTCTTCACGACGCGCACCCGCGTTTCGGAAGAACAACTGAAGGAAATGGGCGAACCGAAGACCTGGTACGAGCGTCTCGTTCGCAAGGATGGGCTGATCATCGCCGGCCCGTCGCGGTTCCCGGAGCGCTTCTACAATTCCGTCATCATCGGGTTCGGCTCGACGGTGCTGTGCATCGTGCTCGGAACGGCCGCGGCCTATGCCTTCTCGCGCTTCAAGGTGCCGCTCAAGGACGACCTGCTGTTCTTCATCCTTTCCACGCGCATGATGCCGCCGATCGCGGTCGCCATTCCGATCTTCCTGATGTTCCGCTCGCTCGGGCTAAACGACACCCATGCCGGCATGATCCTGCTCTATACGGCAGTCAACCTGTCGCTCTCGGTCTGGCTGCTCAAGGGCTTCATCGACGAGATCCCGATCGAGTATGAAGAGGCAGCGCTGATCGACGGCTACACTCGCTTCCAGGCTTTCTACAAGGTCGTGCTGCCCCAGGCGGCGACCGGCATCGCGTCGACGGCTATCTTCTGCCTGATCTTCGCCTGGAACGAATACGCCTTCGCCGTGCTGCTCACGTCGGGCACCGCGCAGACCGCACCGCCCTTCATCCCGACGATCATCGGGGTCGGTGGGCAGGACTGGCCGGCGGTGGCGGCCGGTGCGACCCTCTTCCTCGTCCCCGTGATGGTGTTCACGATCCTGCTTCGCAAACACCTGCTGCGCGGCATCACCTTCGGAGCGGTAAGAAAATGACAGCTTTCCTCAACCAGTTGCTCCGCCTTCGCCGTGGCGCATGGGAAATGGTGGCATCGGTGCTCATCGCGCTCGGCGTGGTCATGCTCATGCAGCCAGTGTCGCTCACGCTCTACTCCTTCTCCTTCCTCGTGACGCTGCTTGGAACAGTCATGTTCATCATCGTCAGCCATTTTCCGGAGTGACCCATGGCACAGATCAGAATTGAAAATGTGCGCAAGGAGTTCGGAGCGTTCACGGCTGTCCAGTCTTCGAGCTTCACGGTGGAAGACGGCGAGTTCTTCATGCTGCTCGGCCCATCGGGATGCGGCAAGACGACGACGCTTCGGATGATGGCGGGACTGGAGCTGCCGACGAGCGGCCAGATCTATATCGGCGGCGAAGAGGTCGGCATGAAGCGGGCGAGGGAGCGCGATATCGCCTTCGTCTTCCAGATGTTCGCCCTCTATCCCCACATGAACGTACGCAAGAACATCTCCTATCCGCTCGTCAGCCAGGGGATGAAAAAGGCGGATGTCGCCGCGCGTGTCGCCGAGGTGGCAAGGATCCTCAGAATTGAAGGCATTCTCGACAAGCCGGTTGGCGGGCTCTCGGGCGGTGACCGCCAGCGTGTTGCGCTCGGCCGGGCGATTGTCCGCAACCCGAAGGCCTTCTTCATGGACGAGCCGCTCGGCGCGCTCGACGCGGAGTTCCGCGAACACATGGCGGGGGAACTGCGGGCGCTGCACGATCGCATGGGCGCGACCACCGTCTATGTGACCCATGACCAGCTGGAAGCGATGCAGATGGGCGACAAGATCGTCGTCATGAACCACGGCGTCATCGAGCAATTCGGCCGGCCGCAGCAGATCTACGACTGGCCGGCGACGAAGTTCGTCGCCAAGTTCATCGGCTCCCCGTCCATGAACTTTCTGGAGTTCGAGGGCATGATCGGTGTCGGCGGCGACAGCATCGATCTCGGTGGGAAAAAGGTGGCGGTGCCGGCGTCGCGTGAGGGCAGGGCCGGCACGCTGTCGCTCGGTGTGCGTCCCGAGCATGTCCGTTTCGTCGACGACTCCAGCTACAGAGGCCGCGTGATCGCCGTCGAGTATCTCGGCACGACACAGATCGTCACGATCGAAACGCCGAACGGCGAGATTAAGGCGCGCACGCCCTCCAGTCAGGCAGCCCGTACCGACGAGCTTCTCGGTCTCGATTTCAACGCGCGGACCTTGACGCTCTTCAATGCGGAGACGGGTCGTGCTCTTGTCTCCGAAGCCAACGAGGGAGTGCTGCGCCGTGGCTGAAGTCATCCTAAGAAACGTGACGAAGACATTCGGCACCCACACAGCGCTGGACGATGTCTCGATGACGATCCCGGACGGGTCGTTCGTGGTTCTCCTGGGCCCGACAGGCGCCGGAAAGACGACGACGTTGCGCATGGTCTCGGGGCTCGACACGCCTAATAGCGGCGAGATCTTTATCGGCGGGATGTCCGTGCAAGGACTGACGCCGGCGCAGCGCAACGTGGCGATGGTATTCCAGCAATATTCGCTCTATCCGCATCTGTCCGTCCGGCAGAACCTGGAATTTCCGCTGAAATCCCCCCTCTTGAAAACGCCGCAGAAGACGATCGACGAAAAGGTGAACGCCATCGCCGAGGTCTTGCAGATTTCGCACAAGCTCGACAACAAGGCGACCGCCTTGTCCGGTGGCGAAATGCAGCGCGTGTCGATCGGGCGTGCGCTTGTCAGAAACCCGCAGATATACCTGATGGACGAGCCCTTGAGTTCGCTGGACGCGAAGCTTCGAGCCGATCTGCGCGTCGAACTGAAGAACATTCAGGCAAAGTCCGGGGCGACGCTTCTTTACGTCACCCACGACCAGATCGAAGCGATGACCATGGCAACGCATATCGGTGTGCTCGAAGAGGGCAGGCTTGTTCAGTTCGGATCACCAAGAGAGGTCTACGAAGCGCCGGTCAGCGTTTACGCCGCGACCCGCCTCGGCCAGCCGCGCATCAACGTCCTGCCTGCCAAGCTTTTTGCGGGCGCGCCGGACAAGGCGCAGTCGATCGGCCTTCGCCCCGAAAATATCGTCCAGGGAGCCGGAGAAGATGCACTCGTGACCCGTGTCGAACATCTGGGCGACCAGACGCGCCTGCATCTCACGTTCAAGCAGCACAACCTCGTGACGGTCACGGACCCCCACACCGGGTTCCGCGGCGGCGAGACCATCAAGATCCAGCCAGACAAGCCGCTCTTCTTCGACGCGGCCGGAATGCGCATCGCTTAGGAGGCGAACATGAATCAGTTTATCAACCGCAAGGAAAATGCGGTTACTGAAGCGATCGACGGGGTTCTTGCCGCATCCGGCGGCGCGCTCAGCCGCCTCGACGGATATCCGCACATTCGCGTCGTCCTGCGCTCTGACTGGGACAAGGGCAAGGTCGCGCTCGTCTCCGGTGGCGGCTCGGGACACGAGCCCGCGCATATCGGCTTCGTCGGCAAGGGAATGCTGACGGCCGCCGTCTGCGGCGACGTCTTCGCATCGCCGAGCGTGGACGCGATCCTCGCCGGTATCCTGGCGGTGACGGGACCTGCCGGCTGCCTGCTGATCGTCAAGAACTACACCGGTGACCGGCTGAACTTCGGCCTCGCGGCCGAACGCGCCCGCGCCTACGGCCTCAATGTGAGCATGGTCATCGTCGATGACGACATCGCGCTGCCGGACCTTCCGCAGGCACGCGGTGTCGCCGGTACCCTGTTCGTCCACAAGATCGCCGGAGCGCTCGCAGAAAGCGGGGCGGACCTCGATACGATCGCCAATGCGGCGCGCAAGGTCATATCGGGCACGAGCACCATCGGCATGTCGCTCGATACCTGCACCGTTCCGGGCTCGCCGAAGGAACATCGCATCCCCGAGGGCCATGCGGAACTCGGCCTCGGCATCCATGGAGAAGCTGGCGTCGAGCAGATTGTGCATTCCGATGCGAGAAGCGCTGTTGCCGCCATGGTCGAGCGTCTGCAGGCGGCGATGGAGGACAAGCCGCACGTGGTGCTCGTCAACAATCTCGGCGGAACGTCTATCCTGGAAATGTCTATTCTCATGCACGAACTCGCCCAGTCGGCGATCGCCGATCGGATCGTGCATCTGGTCGGACCTGCGCCGATGATGACGTCGCTGGACATGCGCGGCTTTTCCGTCTCCGTCTACCCAGCTGACAAGGCCGAGCTGGAGCTGTTGTCCCGGCCCGTGGCGCTTCCGGCCTGGCCAGGCGTGACCGCCGTCAGGCCGGTGAATGTACGCGCCCTGCCTGATGGCCTGACGCCGATTTCGCCTCTGCCTTCGCGGCACGATGCGACGCGGCAGTTCCTGCTTGCCTGCTGCAACCTGCTGATCGATGCGGAAAAGGACCTGAATGCACTCGATGCCAAGTCCGGAGACGGAGACACCGGCTCGACGCTCGCCGGCGCCGCACGGGCACTCATTCAGGCCCTCGATCGCCTGCCGCTATCCGACCACACGCAGCTCTTCCGCGCCATCGGGCAGGAGTTGAGCCAGACGATGGGCGGCTCTTCGGGCGTGCTTCTGGCGATCTTCTTTGCCGCCGCCGGGGATGGCGCCTCGAGCGGGCTTTCGATCCGCGAAGCGCTGAAAGCCGGGTTGGCGCGCATGCAGGAAATCGGCGGGGCGCAGATCGGCGACCGCACCATGGTCGACGCGCTTTCTCCGGCACTGGACGCGCTCGACGCGAGCATCGGCGCGGCCTCCAAGGCGGCGCGCGACGGCGCCAATCTGACCGCGACGCTGGTGCGGGCAAGGGCAGGGCGTGCCGCTTACATCAATGCCAAGCAACTCGAAGGGCACATCGATCCCGGCGCCGAAGCGGTCGCTCGCCTGTTCGAGCACCTGGCACGGCATCCGGATATGCTCGGGCGCCAGCCGGAGGGGGCTGCAGCCGTCGCCGGCTGACGGTGACCGAAACATTGCCCTGACAACAAAACGCCCCGGAAAGCCGGGGCGTTTCGTGACGGGAGGTGTCGGAGGGGAGCGTGCGCTCAGAGCGCGCGGCTCTCGTATCCGGCCGCCTTCAGGGCGTCTGCGATCGGCCCTGCCGCTGCGGCGGTCTCGACGCTGACTTCCCGATTGCCGAGATCGACCTTGATCGTTGCCTGCGGGTCGACGCTCAGGATCGCCTTCTGGACGACGCCGGCGCAGTGGCCACAGGTCATGTTGTCGATCTTGTAGTTCTGCATGCTTGTCTCCTTGGTTCGGTTGTGAGACAAACATGGCGTCTCCCACCGTTGGAAGGTCAATAGGCCTTCAAGATATTTGTTCACGGCATTTCCAGTCGCGCGAACGGTGGAAAATACCCCCGCAAGTGTAGGCCAGCGGCCCCTCAAATTCTCCGAAAAATTTGAAAGTCTTTCATCATCGATCCCGGGAATGGACGGCTAGCGGTCTGCGTCCGGAAGTCGCACAATCCAAAGGCTGTGCAAGAGGCATTCGCGTCGTCCGAAAGAGGGCGGACGATCGCCAGCCGGCACGAAGCCTAAAGCGAAGCGATCGTTCCGGACTGTCCGGGCGTTCGAAATGCACTGGTCGGGAACTGGAGGAGACGGTTTCCCGCTCACTGTCGTTCGGCTGCGTCGTGGTGACGCCGCCAAGGGAGGAAAGATGTTTGAACGACTATTCAAGCTGAAAGAGCATCAGACGACGGCGCGCACCGAGGTGATCGCCGGTATCACGACATTCCTGACGATGTCCTACATCATCTTCGTCAACCCCGACATCCTGTCGAGCACGGGCATGGATAGGGATGCCGTCTTCGTCGCAACCTGTATTGCCGCGGCACTCGGCTCTGCGGTCATGGCGCTCGTCGCCAACTGGCCAATCGGCATGGCGCCGGGCATGGGCCTCAACGCCTTCTTCGCCTTCACCGTCGTTGCGGCGCTTGGCTTCACCTGGCAGCAGGCGCTGGGTGCTGTCTTCATCTCGGGCGTGATCTTCCTGATCCTGACCGTGACGGGGGTCCGAAGCTGGCTGATCGCCGGCATTCCGCATTCGCTTCGAAGCGCGATCGCCACCGGTATCGGCCTCTTCCTTGGCATCATCGCCCTGAAGAACGCCGGCATCGTCGTCGACAACCCGGCAACGCTCGTCGGTCTCGGCGACCTCAAGCAGACTGGCCCGCTGCTCGCGATCCTCGGCTTCTTCGTGATTGCCGTTCTGGACTCGCTAAAAGTTCGCGGCTCGATCCTGATCGGCATCCTGGTCGTCACCGTCCTGTCGATGATCCTCGGCGTCAGCGAGTTCAAGGGCATCGTCTCGGCACCGCCGAGCATCGCGCCGACCTTCTTGCAGCTCGACATCATGGGCGCCCTGCACGGCGGCCTGCTGCATGTCATCCTCGTCTTCGTGCTCGTCGAAGTCTTCGACGCTACCGGCACGCTGATCGGTGTCGCCAAGCGCGCCAAACTGGTGGAAGAAGGCAAGCCGAACCGTCTGGGCCGCGCGCTTCTCGCCGACAGCACCGCGATCGTCGCCGGCTCGCTGATCGGTACCAGCAGCACGACCGCCTATGTCGAAAGTGCCTCGGGCGTCCAGGCCGGCGGCCGCACGGGTCTGACCGCGCTCACCGTCTGCGTGCTCTTCCTGGCCGCGCTGTTCTTCTCGCCGCTGGCAGCTGCCGTTCCGTCCTATGCGACGGCCCCGGCTCTGCTCTACGTTGCCGGCCTGATGATGCGCGAACTGACGGAAGTCGAGTGGGACGACCTGACGGAAGCGGCTCCGGCAGCGCTTACAGCACTCGCCATGCCCTTCACCTACTCGATCGCCAACGGCCTCGCCTTCGGCTTCGTCAGCTATGTCGTCTTGAAGGTCTTCACCGGTAAGTGGAGCGTCATCCACCCGGCAACCCAGCTCGTGGCAGCGCTCTTCATCGTGCGCTTCGCGTTCTTCGCCGAATAACGAAAATCGGCCGGGGCATGCCGCCTCGGCCGATCAGAACTTCCCCGTAAGTGCTGGCCGGAGCAACGAAATGTTGCTTCGGCCTTTTTGCCTCGATCTGGCTTAAAGAGCGCAAATCCGAACGGAAAGCCGCTTCGCACTTTTCCTGGATTTGCTCAGTATTGCCCGGCGGGCAGATGCACCACAAGGCCGTCGAGTTCGGCCGACACCGTGATCTGACAGCTCAGGCGGCTGCGCTCGTTCGGATTGACGACGCACTCGATCATGTCCTGTTCCTGGAACTCGGGCGCCGGCAGGCGGTCGCTCCATTCGCCGTCGATGTAACAGTGACAGGTGCCGCAGGCGCAGGAGCCGCCGCATTCGGCGGCAATGGCGTCGATGCCGTTCTGCACGGCGGCTGACATCAGCGATTGGCCGATCTCCGCCTGAATTTCTTTCGTCGTGCCGTCCGCGTCGATGAAGACGATCTTGGGCATGGGTATTCTCCGATAGCGTATGTTAATGTCGAGGATATGGGATCAGGCCGGCCGGATGGCGATCGTCAGCCGCTTGGGTCCACGGACCGAAAGACCGCGCTTGTATTCCGGCTCCCGGTCGACGAGTTCGATGGTTGGGAAACGGCGAAGCAGGGTGCTGAAGATGATATCCATGTCGAGGCGCGCGAGGTGGTTGCCGAGACAGAAATGCACGCCGCCGCCAAAGGCGAGATGACGGTTGGGCGTCCGGCCGATGTCGAACGTGTCGGCATTCTCGAACTGCTTGGGGTCGCGGTTGGCGGCGCCATAGAGCAGGCCGAACTTGGTGCCACGCTCGAAGCGATGGCCGAAGATCTCGATGTCCTCGACGCAATGGCGGTGGAAGAACGGAAGCGGCGACTCGTAGCGGAACATTTCCTGCACGCCGGTCTGGATCAGGCCGGGTTCGCTCCGCAGCCGCGCCATCTGCTCGGGGAAGCGCAAGAGTGAATGCATGCCGCTGCCAAGCACATCGATCGTGGAACCGTGGCCGGCCATCAGGATCAGCATGCAGGTGGAGATGAATTCGTCGAAGTTCATGGCGCCGGTGCGCTCCGCCTCGATCAGCACCGAGATGAGGTCATCCTTCGGCGCCCGCTCACGTTCGGCCTTCAAGGCCGTCAGGTATTCGTAGAACTCGGTCGTATTGCGCTCGGCGAGCTCCTTGCGCGCGTCGGATCGGTCGACGTCGAAGAACTGCACGATGTTTTCCGACCAGATCCGCAGCTGCGGACAGTCCTCGTCCGGCACGCCGAGCAGGCGGCCGATGATATGGCCGGGAACATGGGCGGCCAGATCATCGACAAAGTCGATCTCGCCGCGATCGGCGAGGCTATCGATCAGCCGGTCGACATAGGCCTGGATCTGGTCGCGGAGCTTCGCAATCATCGCAGGCGTGAATAGTTTGAAGACCTGCTTGCGCAAGCGGTCATGCACGGCACCATCGCTGTCGAGCAAGCTGAACTGCACGAAGCGCTCGTGGTGCGGCATGTCGTGCCAATTGGCGGCGCGCTGCAGTTTTGAGAGCTCTTCCTTGGTTGCGAGGTCTTCGAGCGAGCGCACCATGCGCTTGTCCATGACGATCGCCGAGACGTCCTCGAAGCGCGAGGCAAGCCAGATGTCGAAATCCGCAAAGTAGTGCAGCCCCTCTTTTTCGCGCAGCGCGCGATAGGTCGGATAGGGATCGCGAGCAAAATCCGGGGACAGCGGCGCGAAGGTGAAATTCGCGGCATCGCCATTCGGCGCGGCTTCGGTCATGGGCAATTCTCCGTGCATAAAGCTGCATGATAACGTCACTGCCGTAGCTCTGTGAATGGCGCCCTGTCGCAAGATGATGGACAAAACTCGCGTCGGATGCCAGAAAATGGCATGCTGACCGAAAGCGAAGAGATCCATTTCCACACCCCGGCAAAATTCGCAGGTGCGTTTCCCTATCTGGCGCTGGTGGCCGGAAGCCGGACGGCGCGCCCTGACGAGGCGCCGATCCGCAAACGGTTCCACCAGCACGTCTTCGTCTACACAACAGGCGGACGCGGGTTGATCGAGGTGCACGGTCAACGTTTCCCTGCCGAAACCGGCAGTGTCGCCTGGCTAGATACCTCTCAGGCCTATGCGCATAGCTGCGCTGCCGACAGCGAAAGCTGGCGTTATCTCTGGATGGGGATCGAGGGACACGGGCTTGATGCGCTCTACCAGTTTCTCGGCGTGCAGCAGTCGCCATTGTTCGTGCCGAGAGACCTGCGGAGAGCACAGGCGGCGTTCGAAAGTGTGAGGGGATTTCTTGCAGAGCGCTCGCCGGCGACGGACGCCCTGTCGAGCGCCGCGATCGCGGGGCTGATGGCGGACATGATCGCGCCACGGCTGATCGGAGCCGAACCGGCCGAGGACAGGTCCGGTGAAGACCGTTTGCTTCAGGTGCTGTCGGTGATGCGCGGCGATCTCGCCAGGCCCTGGACGATCGACGAACTTGCGGCGCTTGCGCGGCTGAGCCCGTCGCAACTCTTTCGTCGCTTTCGCGACATGGTGGGAACGACGCCGATGGACTGGCTGCGCCACGAGCGGATCAACCAGGCGAAACGCCTGCTGGTTGGACCCGATGCCAAGGTCTCGGCGGTGGCCGCCGTCTGCGGCTATCCGGATCCCTATCATTTCTCGCGCGATTTTCGCCGCGTGACCGGATACACGCC
Organism: Ensifer sp. Root954; assembly: GCF_001429005.1. NCBI lineage: Bacteria > Pseudomonadati > Pseudomonadota > Alphaproteobacteria > Hyphomicrobiales > Rhizobiaceae > Ensifer > Ensifer sp. Root954. The sequence continues at coordinate 152,536 of NZ_LMJM01000051.1, read as the reverse complement.
GACAAAATTCCGGCGGGATGGCGGCTATTGAGGTCGCAGTCTTCGTCGATTTCGGCGGCCAGCGAGGCCCTGGCGCACCGATAACCCGACCGGACGACCGGGTCATGCATTGATTCACACGATCAGGAACGGCTCCTTGAAGAAATGTTCCTCGAGATTGACGCCTTCGCCGCCGCGATCGACCACCGCGAAATCCGAGACGTCATCGAGCGGCGTCAGGATGCCGTGCCAGACATTGCGGGCGATGTTGACGCCCTGGCCCGGGGTGGTCTTGAAGGCGATCGGTTCACTCGGGCCTTCGTCGGTTTCCCGGGAGACGACGATCAGAAACGGGTTGTCGCTCAAGGGGATGAAGGCCTGGCTGCCGAGCGGATGGCGCTCGACCATGGTGAGTTTCAGCGGCAGCGGATAGGGTACGCCGCGCACCAGGCTGATCATGGGCCGGGCCTTTTCGCCGGTTGTATCGATCTTGGCGAGGTCGTGGTAGCGGGTTGCATTGCCCCCGTTGATGGGGAAGTTGTTGGCATTCTCCGTTTCGATCACGTCGCCGAAAGGCGCAAAGGCCTCCCGGGTCAACGGCTGTATGACGATCTCCTTCATGTGACGCTCCTCCGTCCAATGTTGATGGGTTGCCTGGAAGTTTGATCGCTTCGCCTCCTCGGCGAAACGATCTAGATGCCGGCTTTCGCAATACGCCCGAAGACACGCAGCCGGCTGACGCCGCCGTCGGGGAAGATGTTGAAGCGCACGTGGGTTACCGGACCCGCGATCGCGAGTGCGCTTGCTTCATAGGTGTGGATGCTGTCGGCGGCGAGTTTCTGCGGCGGCAGGACCTCGCGCCAGAACATCGACGATGCCGTAATGGATGCGGCCACTTCGCAAGCGTTCGCTCCAAGGTCTGCCGCCTGCAGCGAACAGGCGTCCGGGTAGTTGCCCTTGAAGTGGGCGGTATCGACCACGATCCGGTCGATCTCGCCGCGCGCGGCGAGTTTCACCACGATCCAGTCGTTGCCGGGCTCGCGCCGCCGGCGGGTCTCCCAACCGTCGCCCATGTTGATGCCGCGTCCGGGCGCAAGCAGCCGCTGGTGGCCGTAGTGTCCGTTGGAATAGGCGATGATGCGCCCGCCGAGCAATGATGAGGCCAGATCGACCACCGTGTCGCCGATCGCTGCCCGGTCTAGCGCAGGCGCGCCGTAAACCCGAAGGCGGGCGACGCCGCCGTCGGGATAGATGCGCAAGCGCACATGGCTCCAGACAGAATCCGACCGCGCTTCGAAGTGATGCAGCGCGCTCGGGCCAAGCGGCCGAGGGCAGACCAGCTCCGTCCAGACCGTCCGATCGTCCGGGCCATCCGGTGCCAGGCAGGCGTCGATGGCGCAAGCGCTCGGGTAGTTGCCGGTGAAATGAGCGGTATCAACCTCGAAGCCCCGGATGAGGCCGTTCGTCGCGAGTGCCACGATGGCGTGGTCGTTGCCGGGGCCGCGGCGTCGCCGCGTCTCCCAGCCGTCCATCCACTTGCCGTTCTCGTCATAGACACCGGGATGATAGACCGGCGGCGCGTCCTGCAGCATGCGTTCGAGCGGCGCGAAGAACTCGTCGGTTGCAAAGACCGGCCGCGCGCCGAGACCGGCGGAGGCAAGGTTGATCGCGTTCAGCGCGAATTCGGGCGGGTTCACGCCGTCGATCGTCATCGCGAGACCCTCAGCTCGGCAGCATGTCCTTGAGGCGCAGATAGGCGATCCGCTCCACCTGCCGGCACGCGGTCTCGAACTCCGTATCGCGATCGTTGCCGATCCGGCTTTCGAAGGCGGCGAGGATCTCGTCCTTGCTGCGGCCCTTGACCGCCATGATGAACGGGAACTTGAACTTCTCGACATAGGCGGCGTTGAGCGTGGTGAAGCGTTCACGCTCGGCATCGGTCAGCGCATCGAGGCCGGCACCGGCCTGCTCGTTGGTCGAGCTTTCGGTCAGGCGCTTGGCCTGCGCCAGCTTGCCGGCGAGATCGGGGTGGGCGATCAGCACAGCAAGCCGCTCCTCGGCCGAAGCTTCGCGGAAGACTGCGGAAAGGGCGGCGGCAAGGCCGATCGCGGTGTCGTTGGCCGGCGAAAGTTCGCCCTGGAAGGCGCGCTTCGCGATCCACTTCGAATGTTCGAAGACGCCGCCGAACCTGGCGACGAACGCCTCTTCGCCAAGCCGCGACGGACGATCGTCCCAGGCCTTGTACGGGTAGTTTTCGGCCCAGTGGCGGGCGATATCGACGCGTTTTGCGAGCCACACCTTCTCGTGGCCCTGCACATAATCGAGGAAGCGGGCGAGTGCCGCGGCGCGGCCGGGCCGGCCGACGAGGCGGCAGTGCAGCCCGATGCTCAGCATCTTCGGCGCACCGGCCGTACCTTCGGCGTAGAGCACGTCGAAGCTGTCCTTGAGGTAGCTGAAGAACTGGTCGCCGCTGTTGAAACCCTGCGGCGTAGCAAAACGCATGTCGTTGCTGTCGAGCGTGTAGGGGATGACCAACTGATGGCGCCCCGCATGCTCATGCCAATAGGGCAGGTCGTCGGCATAGGCGTCCGACACGTAGTCGAAGCCGCCGGCTTCCGTCACGAGGTCGAGCGTGTTGTCGGAACAGCGCCCCGTATACCAGCCGCGCGGGCGCTCGCCGGTGACGATGGTGTGCAGCCGGATCGCCTCGGCGATCTCCTGGCGCTCGCGCTCCGGCGAAAAGTCCTTGTGTTCGATCCATTTCAGGCCGTGCGAGGCGATTTCCCAGCCGGCGTCCTGCATGGCGGCGACCTGTTCCGGTGAGCGCTTCAGCGCGGTTGCGACGCCATAGACGGTCGCCGGCACGCCGCGCTCGGTGAACATGCGATGCAGCCGCCAGAAGCCGGCGCGTGCGCCATATTCGTAGATCGATTCCATGTTCCAGTGGCGCTGGCCCTGCCAAGCCTGCGCACCGACGATTTCCGACAGGAATGCCTCGGAGGCTGCGTCGCCGTGCAGCACGCAGTTCTCGCCGCCTTCCTCGTAATTGATGACGAATTGCACGGCGATCCGCGCGCCGTCGGGCCATGTGATCTTGAAGTTCGGGCCGTGGCCGTGAAGATCGCGGGGGTATCTCATCTAAGCAGCTCCTCCAGACATTTTCGTCTCTGCATCCAATTTCTAGCGGCATTTGTTTCGAGCCATTCCCCCCAAAAAATTTGAAAGTCTCGAATGATCCGGTCGCTACCAAGCGGGTGGGAATGCCGGAATACTGCGAGGTGGAAAGCTGACTTCGGGAGGAGCGAAAACTATGCAATCTCAGGGTGGAAACGCCGGCCGTTTGACGACGCACGTGCTGGATACGGCCAGCGGCAAACCGGCCGAAGGGCTGCGCATCGAGCTCTACCGGGTCGATGGCGATCGCCAGACGCATATCAAGTCCGTCAAGACCAATGACGACGGCCGCTGTGACGAGCCGCTTTTGAGCGGCGAGCGCATGCAGACCGGTACCTACGAGCTGCAGTTCCATGCGGGCGATTATCTCGGCGGCACAGCCAAGCGCGGTGACAACCCGTTCCTCGACGTGATCCCAATCCGCTTCGGCATCGATAACCAGGGCGCGCACTATCACGTGCCGCTGCTGCTTTCGCCCTATGGCTACTCCACCTATCGCGGGAGCTGAGCAATGACGATCCAAATCCGCAACACCATCCGCTTCATCCTGAACCACCGCCTCGTCGAACTTGCCGATGTTTCGCCGGTTCAGACTCTGCTCGATTTTCTGCGCATCGACCGCAATCTGAAGGGCACGAAAGAAGGCTGCGCCGAGGGCGACTGCGGTGCCTGCACCGTGCTTATCGGCCGCCTGCTCGACGGCAAGCTCAAGTATGAATCCGTCAATGCCTGCATCCGTTTCGTCGGCTCGCTCGACGGCTGTCATATCGTGACGGTGGATAGTTTGGCGCAGCCGGCTGGCCCGTTGCATCCGGTGCAGCAGGCAATGGTCGACACGCATGCCTCGCAGTGCGGTTTCTGCACGCCGGGCTTCGTGATGTCGCTCTATGGCCTCTGGATGGAGAACTCGAAGCCGTCGATCGCCGAAATCGAAAAGGCGCTGCAGGGCAATCTTTGTCGCTGCACCGGCTATGCCGCGATCATTCGCGCCGCCGAGGCGATCTCGACGATCGGCGATATCGGCAAGGATCCGCTGGTGGCCGAACGCGACCGGATCGCAGGCGAACTGGCAGCACTTCAGGATGGCCGTCGCGTGGAAATCGGCTCCGAGACCGAGCGCTTCATCCTGCCGGGCTCGGTCGATGATTTCGCCGCCGTGCTCGAAGCCAACCCGAAGGCGACGATCGTTGCCGGTTCGACCGATGTCGGCCTCTGGGTCACCAAATTCATGCGCGACATCTCACCGGTCATACACCTGACCCATCTTGAAGAACTGCGCCGCATCACGGTCGATGCCGACGGCGTGACGCTCGGCGCCGGCGTCAGCTACGCCGAAGCCTACCCCGTTATCGTCGCGCACTTCCCTGAACTGACCGAGCTTTGGGATCGCATCGGCGGCCAGCAGGTCCGCAACATGGGCACCGTGGGCGGCAACATTGCCAACGGCTCGCCGATCGGCGACACCCCGCCGGCGCTGATTGCGCTTGGCGCCGCGATCACGCTGCGCAAGGGCGATCGCCGCCGCACGGTGGTGCTCGAGGACTTCTTCATCGCCTACGGCAAACAGGACCGCGAGCCGGGCGAGTTCGTGGAAAGCGTGCGCATTCCATTCGTTTCGGATAAGGCGCGTGTGGCCGTCTACAAGGTGACGAAGCGTCTGGATGAGGACATTACCGCCGTCTGCGGCGGCTTCAACATCGCCTTCGAGGCAGGTCGGGTCAGCGACGCCATCATCGCCTTCGGCGGCATGGCCGCTACGCCGAAGCGAGCCGCTCATGTGGAGGCGGTGCTAAAAGGCGCCGAGTGGAACGAGGAGACGATCGAGCGCGCTGTCGCTGCCTTCGATCAGGACTTCACGCCGCTGACGGACTGGCGCGCCTCGGCGGAGTACCGCCAACTGGTGGCGAAGAACCTGCTTCGCCGCTTCTATCTCGAAACGCAGTCGAGTGGCGGCCAGCTCCGTCTCGATCGCACCATTGCTGTCGCGGTTTAAGGGAGGAAGCCATGAACGTGATGCAGCCCATCGACCGCATCCGCGGCGGCGTACACGAAAACGAACGGCACGAGTCCGGCCACAAGCATGTGTCCGGAACGGCCGAATATATCGACGATATTCCTGAGCCCCAGGGCACCCTGCACGGCTATCTCGGCCTCTCGCAGCGGGCGCACGCCGACATCCTGTCGATTGACTTTGAGGCCGTGAACGCCAGCGAAGGCGTGATCGGCGTTCTGACGGCCGCCGACATTCCCGGTGAAAACGACATCAGCCCGGCGCACAAGCACGACGAACCGATCTTCGTCACCGACAAGGTGGAGTTCCACGGCCAGCCGATCTTCGCGGTTGTCGCCACGTCGCGCGAAGCGGCGCGGCGCGCGGCCGCCAAGGTCAAGATCGAGTATCGCGATCTGCCGCATGTGACCGACGTGCTCGAAGCGGCTGCCGCCAACTATCCGCTGGTCATCGATCCCTTGAAGCTCGAGCGTGGCGACATCGACGCCGGCTTTGCCAAGGCGAAGAACATTCTCGAAGGCGAGATGCGCATCGGCGGCCAGGACCACTTCTATCTGGAAGGCCAGATCTCGTTTGCCATTCCCGGTGAGGACGACGAGGTGCTCGTCTATTCCTCGACCCAGCACCCGGCCGAGACGCAGCACATGGTCGCGACCGTGCTTGGCGTTCCGTCGAACGCGGTCACCGTGAATGTGCGCCGCATGGGCGGCGGTTTCGGCGGCAAGGAAACCCAGGCCAACATTTTCGCCGCCGTTGCGGCCGTCGCGGCCAAGAAATACCGCTGCCCGGTCAAGGTCCGGCCGGACCGCGACGACGACATGAGCGCCACCGGCAAGCGTCACGACTTCCACGTGGACTACAAGCTCGGCTTCGACGACGAGGGGCGCATCGAGGCGGTGGACGCTGTCTTTTCGGCACGCTGCGGTTACTCGGCTGATCTCTCGGGTCCGGTCACCGACCGCGCGCTCTTCCATGCCGACAACTGCTATTTCTATCCGAACGTGCGCCTGCGTTCGCGTCCGCTGAAGACCAACACCGTTTCCAACACCGCGTTCCGCGGTTTTGGCGGCCCTCAAGGGATGGTCGGTGGCGAACGAATGATCGAGGACATCGCCTATGCCGTCGGCAAGGATCCGCTGGAAATCCGCAAGCTGAACTTCTACGGCGGCGAGGGACGAAACCTCACGCCCTATCACCAGACCGTGGAAGACAACATCATCGGCCGCATTATCGAGGAACTGGAAACCTCGGCGGATTATGCCAAGCGTCGCGAAGCGGTGATCGCGTTTAACCGCGAGAACAATGTGGTGAAGCGCGGCATCGCGCTGACGCCGGTAAAGTTCGGCATCTCCTTCACCAAGACCGAGTACAACCAGGCCGGCGCGCTCGTGCATGTCTATACGGATGGTTCGATCCATCTGAACCATGGCGGCACCGAGATGGGGCAGGGGCTCTATACCAAGGTCGCCCAAGTGGTGGCCGACGAGTTCCAGGTTGATCTCGACCGGATCAAGGTGACGGCGACGACGACCGGCAAGGTGCCGAACACGTCTGCAACCGCGGCGTCCTCCGGCTCCGATCTCAACGGCATGGCCGCTGCCAATGCCGCCCAACAGATCAAGGAACGGCTGGTCAAGTTTGCTGCCGAGCGCTGGAACGTCGCCGAGGCCGATGTCGCCTTCGAACCGAACGTGGTGCGGATCGGAGCGGAACGTTTGAGCTTCAACGAGTTCATCAAGATCGCCTATGGCGCCCGCATCCAGCTTTCGGCCGCCGGTTTCTACAAGACGCCGAAGATCCACTGGAACCGCGCCGAAGGCCGGGGCCGGCCGTTCTTCTACTACGCCTATGGCGCCTCGTGCTCCGAGGTCAGCGTCGATACGCTGACCGGTGAATATCAGGTCGACCGCACCGACATCCTGCACGATGTCGGCCGCTCGCTGAACCCGGCGCTCGATCTTGGTCAGGTCGAAGGCGCCTTCGTTCAGGGCATGGGCTGGCTGACGACGGAAGAGCTCTGGTGGGATGCCAAGGGCCGGCTGCGCACGCACGCGCCCTCGACCTACAAGATCCCGCTGGCATCCGATCGCCCGCGCGTCTTCAACACCCGGCTTGCCGAGTGGTCGGTCAACCGCGAAGAAACGATTCGCCGCTCGAAGGCTGTCGGCGAACCGCCTTTCATGCTCGGCATCTCCGTGCTGGAAGCCTTGTCGATGGCGGCCGCGAGCGTTGCGGAGTATCGTATAGCACCGCGCCTCGATGCGCCGGCAACGCCGGAAAGGGTGCTGATGGCGATCGAGCGGCTGCGGGCGGCCGCACGGCAGAAAGGGTAACAGGGGCTGATTGTCATGGTGGCGAGCCGCGAGGATATCAGGGACTTTCTCCGACGCGAGCGCGACTGCGTGCTTGTGGAGGTGACCGGTGCCGCCGGTTCGACGCCACGCGATACCGACGCCTGGATGCTCGTCGCCGCCGATAGCCTGTTCGGCACGATCGGCGGCGGGCAACTCGAATACATGGCGATCGACCATGGCCGGCGGGCGCTGAAGCGCGGCGACGCGCCGGAGGCGATGACAATCCCGCTCGGACCGGAGATCGGCCAGTGTTGCGGCGGGCGCGTGGCGCTTGCCTTTACACGAATCGATCGGGAGAAAGCCGCCATGCTGATTGAACGCAGCGACCTGGAAATCGCCAGCCGGCCGCATGTCTATGTCTTCGGCGCGGGCCATGTCGGCGATGCACTGGCGATGGCGCTCTCCCTGGTGCCGGTGCGCACCGTTCTCGTCGATACCCGCGAGAACGAGCTTTCGGCCGTTGCCGACATTCCCGGCATCGAGACCTGCCTGACGGCGATGCCGGAGGCAGTGGTGCGCGACGCGCCCCCCGGCAGCGCCTTCGTCATCCTCACCCACGACCACGCGCTCGACTTCCTGATCGCGGCAGAAGCGCTTCGCCGCGACGATGCCTCCTATGTCGGTATGATCGGGTCGAAGACGAAGCGCTCCACTTTCAAGAACTGGCTGTCGCGCGAGATCGGTCGACCGGACCTCTTCGACCGGCTGGTCTGCCCGATCGGCGGCACGACGGTGAAGGACAAGCGGCCAGCGGTGATCGCTGCGCTTGCCGCCGCCGAAGTCATGGCAGCTGCGCTCAATTTTCGCCAGCCGGTGCAAGTGGACATCTCGCGTCGGCCGGCTGCCGCCAAGCTTGCTCGTTAGCAAATCCGCCCGTCAGCGGAGCGCCGTTTCGCCCCGGTGCGCACCGTTGAGGTGGAGCGCAAAGCCGTTGATGCGCGGGTCGCCGACCTCCGGTCGGAGTTCAAGCGTCGGGATCGCATAGTCCCCGCCGTTCTGCCGGCGATAGGGAATGGGCGCAGTTGTCGCGAGCGTGTGCATTCTTTCTTTCAGTTGTTCCGCCGTGGCTTGAAAACCAGCGTCGTCAAGGCTGTCTACGCGGTAGGCGACGAACGGCGGGAGCACGTCGTAACCGGGATAGAAGAGGATCCCGTGGTTGATCGGGAAGAGCAGGTCGTCGATCGGCCCGTTCACGCCCCGCGGCGAATAGTGCTCCTCCCAGCCGCCCGTCGTCACGACAAGCATGGCGCGTTTGCCGGCCAGCGTTCCCTCGCCGAAGCGCCTGCCCCAATATTTGTCGCTGTGCTCGCCGACGCCATAGGCAAAACCATAGGCATAGACGCGATCGACCCAGCCTTTCAGGATCGCCGGCATTGAATACCACCACAGCGGAAACTGCAGAATCAGCGCGTCGGCCCAGAGCAGCTTTTCCTGCTCGGTCTTGACGTCGGCGGTCAGCGTATCGGTGGCAAAGGCCTCCTTCGACGCGCGGCTCGGCTTGAACCGGGCATCGGGGGCAAGGGCCGGAAAATCGGAACGACCGATCTCGGACTTCCATCCCTCGGCATAGAGATCGGTGACACGAACCTCATGGCCTTCCGCCTCAAGCGCCTTGACGGCGATATCGCGCAGCGCGCCGTTCAGTGAACGCGGTTCGGGGTGGGCATAAACAAGCAGAACTTTCATGGTCGATATCCTTGGTGCCATCAACTGAGACTCTAGGTAGACCGCCGCAGCCCTATGCGGTAGATATTCGAAATGCATAGGATCATTCCGAAAAATGGATAAATCTGATGTTACGCTTGAACGCATGCGCACCTTCGTGCGCGTCGCCGAGCGGGGCAGTCTTTCGGCTGTTGCACGTGAACTCGGCATCGGCCAGTCGACAGTGACGCGGCAGCTGCGAGAACTCGAGGAAGCGATCGGCGTGCCGCTGCTTAGCCGCACCACCCGTCGCGTCACGGTGACCGACGAAGGCAGCCGTTACTACGCCGATAGCGTCCAGATCCTGCGACTGGTAGAACAGGCCGGCGACGAAGCGCGCGGTGCGCGTGGGGCTGCTGCCGGTACCATTCGTGTGTCCTGCACGTCCGCATTCGGAGTGCTGCACGTTACCCGGCTGATCTTTGCTTTCCAGGACAGGCATCCCGACATCGGCGTCGATCTGAGCCTGACCGACGAGCGCATCGACCTCGTGCGGGAAGGCATCGACGTCGCGTTGCGGCTCGGGCCGCTTAGCGACAGCTCCATGAAGCTTAGGCCGCTTGGGCAGAGCCGGCGTCTTCTGGTGGCTGCTCCGGCCTACCTGGCCGCGCGCGGATTTCCGCGCGCCCCAAGCGACCTCTCGGCGCATGAGGGGATCCGCATGTCGAACATTGCCGGCAGTGACAGGCTCAACTTCGAAGCCACAGACGGACGGCATCTGTCCGTGCCCTTCGGTGGACACCTTCGCATCGATCATGGGCTTGCTGCACGTGAGGCCCTCGTCGCCGGCCGGGGCATCGCGCCTGCCCACCGATGGCTCGTCGACGATCTGATCGAGGCCGGCCTGTTGGTGCCGCTGCTTCCGGACTATTCATTGCCTGCGGTGCCGCTCAGCCTGCTGATCGTGCCGGAACGCTCTGGCATCGCCCGTGTTCGTCTGTTGGTTGACTTCCTGGTCGAGGCGATCGGCAACCTTCCGGGGATCGAGAGGTCCAGAGCCTAGCGGCCTCGGCCGTCCGCCAGCTGCGACAGCGTGATCCCTAACCCGAATGGATCGGTCGCATGACCCGTGCGCCGTAAGCCATACCACAAATGTGTCGCTTACCCTTTGCTTCCGGATCTGTCTATCATCAGTAGTTTCTAAAATAAGGTTGACGCTGAGGTCGACCTTAGCGGAAGTAACGCGTCCAGGATTTTCTTTAGTGCTTTTCAGACAAATCGCGTTTTACGCAATTGCACAGAGACGGGGACGCATCAGATCGGGAGACGACTATGAAGAAACTGACGCGTGCTCTGCTCTTGTCCACGGCATTCGCGGTGCTGACGCACTATAGCGCGCCGTTCATGATCGGCGTTGCCCACGCCGATGGGGGTACTACCAGTGGTGAAGGCAGCACGGGCGGCACCGGTGGTGATGGTGGTACGGGCGGTGATGGCGGTACGGGTGGTACCGGCGGTGACGGTGGAACGGGGGGCGATGGCGGCACGGGCGGCACCGGTGGTGATGGCGGCACGGGCGGCGATGGCGGTGGCACCGGTGGTGACGGTGGTGGCACGGGCGGTGATGGCGGCGGCACCGGTGGTGACGGTGGTGGCACGGGCGGTGACGGTGGTGGCACTGGTGGCGATGGCGGCGGCACCGGTGGCGACGGTGGTGGCACGGGCGGTGATGGCGGCGGCACCGGTGGCGATGGCGGCGGCACGGGCGGTGACGGTGGTGGCACGGGCGGTGATGGCGGCGGCACCGGTGGCGACGGTGGTGGTACCGGCGGCGATGGCGGCGGTACGGGTGGTGACGGTGGCGGCACCGGCGGTGACGGCGGCGGTGGCGGCAAGCCCAAGCACGCCAACAACGGCTTCGGCAACGGCGGCGGTGACGGAGTTCCCGGCAAGTCGAAGCACAGCGACGTGAAACGCTGATCTCTGAAAAATATTGAGGGCGCGCCGCATCGGCGCGCCTTCTTTCTTTTGCAAACCACGTTGAGATCGCCCGGCACCGGGCGAAAGAATCGGCTCTCCGTCGATAGGAGCCGCCGGCAGGATGCCTAGGGTGTGCAGTCTTGCTCCTTGGTCCAGGCCGAAGCGGCCGGAAGACGAACGGTCAGGCCAGCATTCCGTTGATCAGGCGCTGACAGCGCTCGGCCATGTAATCGATCATCAGTCGCACCTTCGGGTCCTGGAACCGCTTGTGCGGATAGATCGCCGCAAGCTGCACGCTGAGCGGCGGCGTGTCGACGAGGATCGGCACGAGTGCGCCGGAATTGATGTGCGCCTTCACCTCGAACAGCGGCTTGTTGATAATGCCGCGGCCGTCGAGCGCCCACTGCGTCAGGACGTCGCCGTCGTCGGAATCATAGGGTCCGGTGACTTCGAGCTTGCGCACGCCTTCCATGGTCTGGAGCGTCCAGAAATACTCTTTCGAACCGGGATACCTGAGCAGCAGACAGTCGTGCTTGTCGGCGATGAGTGCGTCGGGCGTCTGAGGGATGCCCCGCTTCTCGAAATAGGCAGGCGCACCGCAGACAACGCGCTCGCAATTCATGATGCCGCGCATGCGCAGGTTCGAATCTTCGAGGATGCCGAGCTTGAAGGCGACGTCGACGCCTTCCGACAGGATATCGACATTGTGGTCCGACAGGCGAAGCCGCACTTCGATGTCGGGATACTTGTCGTGAAACTCCGGAATGCCCGATGCAATTAGCCGCCGACCTATCCCCAAAGGAGCGGTAATCTTCAGCGCGCCCTTCGGATTGCGCGAGAGATCGGCGATCGCATTTTCTGCTTCGTTGACAGCCTCGAGGATCTTCACCGCGCCGTCGTAAAAGACGCGACCGTGCTCCGTCGGGGTCAGCTTGCGCGTCGTCCGATTGAACAGGCGAACGCCCATATGGCGTTCCAACTCTTTGATTCTATTGCTTGCAACCGCCGGCGTCACGCGCTGGTCGCGACCCGCTGCCGACAGGGTTCCAAGCTCTACGACGCGTACGAAGACGCGCACATTGTCCAGATAAGACATGCCTCCGTCCCACTCCTTCAGGCTCTCTCTAGCCTATCCATTCCGTCGCTATTTTATAGATTTTTTTGAAAGTGTTGGTGAAGCAGCGACGTTCCCGCGACCTCCAGCAATGACACATAATGGTCCGAGGAGAAATGGGAGAATTTCATGTACGACTATGCCATCGCCTGGGATTGGCTGACCTTTGCCGTGAGATGGCTGCACGTCATCACCGCCATTGCATGGATCGGTTCGTCCTTTTACTTCGTCGCCCTCGACCTCGGTCTGAAGAAACATCCCGGCCTGCCGGTCGGCGCCTATGGCGAAGAATGGCAGGTGCACGGTGGTGGCTTCTACCACATCCAGAAATACCTGGTTGCGCCGGCCAACATGCCGGAGCACCTGATCTGGTTCAAATGGGAGTCCTACGTCACCTGGCTCTCCGGCTTCGGCATGCTCTGCCTGGTCTACTACGCCGGCGCCGACCTCTACCTGATCGACCCGAACGTGCTCGACGTCTCGAAGCCGGTGGCGATCGCCATCTCGCTCGGCTCGATTGCCTTCGGCTGGCTCGCCTATGATACGATCTGCAAGTCGCCCTTCGGTCGCGACAACACCCGACTGATGGTGCTGCTCTACTTCATTCTGGTCGGCATGGCCTGGGGCTACACGCAGCTCTTCACCGGCCGCGCAGCCTTCCTGCATCTCGGTGCGTTTACCGCAACGATCATGTCGGCCAACGTCTTCTTCATCATCATTCCGAACCAGAAGGTGGTCGTCGGCGACCTGATCGCTGGCCGCACGCCCGACGCCAAATACGGCGTGATCGCCAAGCAGCGCTCGACCCACAACAACTACCTGACGCTGCCGGTTCTCTTCCTGATGCTGTCGAACCACTATCCGCTGGCGTTCGGTACCCAGTACAACTGGATCATCGCCTCGCTGGTCTTCCTGATGGGCGTGACCATCCGCCACTATTTCAACACCCGTCACGCGAACAAGGGCAACCCGACCTGGACCTGGCTGGTCACTGCGCTGCTCTTCGTCGTCATCATGTGGCTGTCGACCGTGCCGAAGATTCTTGCCGGCGGCGAGGAGGCGAAGATTTCCGCCGCGCAACAGCCGTTCGTCACCGCGGAAGCCTTTCCGAAGGTTCGCGACACGGTGCTTGGCCGCTGTTCCATGTGCCATGCCAAGGAGCCGGGCTGGGAGGGCATCGTCGTCCCGCCGAAGGGCGTGATGCTCGAGACCGACACTGAGATCGCCAATCACGCGCGTGAAATCTACCTGCAGGCCGGCCGCAGCCACGCGATGCCGCCCGCCAATGTCACCGGCGTATCGGACGAGGAGCGGCAGCTGCTCGTCGCCTGGTACGAATCCGTCGTGAATGGAGGAAAGACCCAATGACCGATCTGCTGATCCGCGGCCGTGTGCTGACCTTCGTCGAGGAACCGAAGGGCATCGACGACACCACCTCCTATCGCTACTTCGAAGACGGCGCCGTGCTCGTGCGCGGCGGCAAGGTCGCCGATATCGGTGATCACGCCGATGTCGCCCGTCGTGCCGGTGCCGGCGTCAAGGTCGCCGACCATCGCCCTCATCTGGTGTTGCCAGGCCTGATCGATACGCATCTGCATTTCCCGCAGACGCAGGCGATCGCCTCCTACGGCGCCCAGCTTCTCGAATGGCTGAACACCTACATTTTCGTCGAGGAGCAGAAGTTCCGCAAACCGGAGCACGCCGACTTCATCGCCGGCCGCTTCCTGGACGAACTGCTGGCGAACGGCACGACGACGGCGGCCGCCTATTGCTCAGTGCATCCGGAGAGCGTCGACGCCTATTTCGGGGCCGCCGAAGCGCGCGGCATGCTGATGATTGGCGGCAAGGTGATGATGGACCGCAATGCGCCCGATGCGCTGCGCGACACGGCGCAGCAGGGCTATGACGAGACGAAGGCGCTGATTGCCAAGTGGCACGGCCGTGGCCGCGCGCACTACGCCATCAGTCCGCGCTTTGCCATCACCTCGACGCCGGAGCAGATGGAGGCGAGCCGCGTGCTCGTCGCCGAGCATCCGGAGTGCTACGTCCAGACGCATCTCTCTGAAAACAGGGACGAAATCGCCTTCGCCACGTCGCTCTATCCGGAAGCGAAGGACTATACCGACATTTACGCGCGCTACGATCTGCTGACGCGCAAGACCTTGCTCGGCCACTGCATCTATCTGAGCGACCGCGAGATTTCAGTACTCGCCGAAACCGGTGCCGTCGGCAATTTCTGCCCGACCTCGAACCTGTTCCTCGGCTCGGGTCTCTTCGATCGCGATCGCTTCGACAAGCTCGGCGCCCGCTGGTCGGTCGCGACCGATGTCGGCGCCGGCACCAGCTTCTCGATGCTGGAGACGATGGACGAGGCCTACAAGGTTCTGCACCTGCAGGGCCAGCGGCTGACGCCATTCAACTCCTTCTACCGCATGACACTCGGCAACGCCCGGGCGCTCGATCTCGACGACCGTATCGGCTCGCTGCATGTCGGCGCGGATGCCGATATCGTGGTGCTTGATAGCCGCGCCAAGCCGTCGATGGACTTGCGCATGCGGGTTGCCGGTTCGCTTGTCGAGGAACTCTTCATCCTGCAGACGATGGGTGACGACCGATGCGTGGCCGAGACCTATGTCGCCGGCAAGCCGATGAAGGGAGCTGCACGCGCTGCGAAGGACGCAGTCACCTCGGCAGTAAAGAGCCTCGAAACGGCCTAAGGCGCGTCCGCCCCTGCTGGCTCGCCAGCATTGCTTATTATAACGCCGCGTGTCCGGATCGGACGCGCGGCGTTTCTGTTGGTCGGGGTTTAAAGCTCTTCCGGTCGCTTGCCGCCCATCGCCTTGGTCAGCGCATCCGCGCGTTCGCGCACGATGGGGCCGAAGGTCGAGAGCTTCTGATCGCTGACGCGGACCGACGGCCCCGAGATGGATATGCCGGCGATCGTTTCGCCATATTCGTTGAAGATCGGAGCGGCGACGCAGCGCATGCCGAGCGTGTGCTCCTCGTCGTCGACCGACCAGCCGCGGTGGCGGATCTCCTGGATATCCTTCAACAGCGCCGGCAGCGTATCGCGCGTCTTGTCGGTGAAATGCGCGAGTTCGCGACCGTGGAGCAGCTGGGCGATCTCCTTGTCGGACCAGGTGGACAGGATGGCCTTGCCGATGCCGGAGGCATGAACCGGACCGCGGCGGCCGGGACGGAAGAAAGCGCGCATCGGCGCGTGGCTTTCGACCTGCGAAATGAAGACGACGTCGCCGCCTTCTTCGATGCCGATATTCGCCGTCTCGCCGCTTTCCTCCATCAGTCCTTTTAGAAACGGCCGACTGATGGTGCCGAGCTTGCGGAAGCGCAGATAGGCGTTGCCGATCTCGAACGCCTTCAAACCGACTGTCCAGGCGCCCGTGTCCGGGTCGTTCATCACCATGCCGTGGCCGGCAAGCGTTGCCAGCAGCCGGTGCACGGTCGACGGCGCCATGCCGGTCTCGTCGGCGAGCTGGGTGAGGGTTGAGCCGTCGCCTTCGGCCACGACCGTCAAAAGGGCGAGACTGCGATCAAGCACCTGGACGGATGAAGGGGCGGCGTTCTCGCCCGCCTTGCGTCCGCGTTTTCCCCTGCCGTTGCCGTCCATAAAAGCCTCTCTGAAAATCACGTGTCTCGCCCATCATCCTCTATCAGGCCATGCCGCGATTTTCTCCGAATTATTGAAAATCTTTATTTCCACATGATGGAAATGATTTCCATTTGTGTGTTGCGTATCGATGATAATGGATTATTGTTTCAGGAAATTGGAGGAGTTCCCATGGCTAAGATGCGTGCCGTTGACGCGGCTGTTATTGTTCTGGAAAAGGAAGGCATCGACTGTGCCTTCGGCGTACCGGGTGCCGCCATTAATCCGTTCTACTCGGCGCTGAAGGCGCGCGGCTCAGTTCGTCATATCCTGGCGCGCCACGTCGAAGGCGCTTCCCACATGGCCGAAGGCTATACGCGCGCCAAGCACGGCAATATCGGAGTCTGCATCGGCACGTCGGGCCCGGCCGGCACCGACATGATCACCGGCCTCTATTCGGCCTCGGCGGATTCGATCCCGATCCTCTGCATCACCGGCCAGGCGCCGCGCGCCCGTCTCGACAAGGAAGATTTCCAGGCTGTCGATATCGCCAAGATCGCAGCACCGGTCACCAAGTGGGCGGTTACCGTCATGGAGCCGGCGCTCGTTCCCTTCGTCTTCCAGAAGGCGTTTCACATCATGCGCTCCGGCCGTCCCGGCCCGGTGCTGATCGACCTGCCGGTCGACGTCCAGCTTGCCGAGATCGAATTCGATCCGGACACCTACCAGCCGCTTGAAGCCTACAAGCCCAAGGCGACGCGGGCCCAGGCCGAGAAGGCGATCGCGATGCTGAACGAAGCGGAACGCCCGCTGATCGTTGCCGGCGGCGGCATCATCAACGCCGATGCATCGGACCTTCTGACAGAATTTGCCGAAATCACCGGAATTCCGGTTATTCCGACGCTGATGGGCTGGGGCACGATCCCGGATGACCATCCGCTGATGGCCGGCATGTGCGGCCTGCAGACCTCGCATCGCTACGGCAATGCCAACATGCTCGCCTCCGACTTCGTGCTCGGCGTCGGCAACCGCTGGGCAAACCGCCACACCGGCAACGTTCCGACCTACACGGAAGGCCGCAAGTTCGTTCACGTCGACATCGAGCCGACGCAGATCGGCCGCGTCTTTGCGCCCGATTTCGGTATCGTCTCGGATGCCGGCGCTGCGCTGAAGCTCTTCCTCGATGTCGCGACGGAATGGAAGACGGCGGGCAAGCTGCGTGACTGGTCCGCCTGGGCGGAAGAGTGCCGCGAACGCAAGCGCACCATGCTGCGCAAGACCCACTTCGACCAGACGCCGCTGAAACCGCAGCGCGTCTATGAAGAGATGAACAAGGCCTTCGGCCGCGACACCTGCTACGTTTCGACCATCGGCCTCAGCCAGATCGCCGGCGCCCAGTTCCTGCACGTCTACAAGCCGCGCAACTGGATCAATTGCGGCCAGGCCGGACCGCTCGGCTGGACCTTGCCTGCGGCACTCGGTGTTCGCGCTGCCGATCCGGACCGGACGATCGTGGCACTCTCAGGCGACTACGACTTCCAATTCCTGATCGAGGAACTGGCTGTCGGCGCCCAGCACAAGCTGCCTTACCTGCATGTGGTCGTGAACAATTCCTATCTCGGCCTCATCCGCCAGGCGCAGCGCGGTCTCAACATGGACTTCGAGGTCAGCCTCGCCTTCGACAACATCAACGCGTCGGGCGATGCGGAGAAGGGTTACGGCGTCGACCACGTCGCGGTTGCCGAAGGTCTCGGCTGCAAGGCGATCCGTGTGCGCAGTCCGAACGAGTTCCAGGAAGCCTTCGACCGGGCGCGTGCGCTGATGGACGAGCACCAGGTTCCCGTCGTCATCGAGTTCATCCTCGAGCGCGTCACCAACATCTCCATGGGCGCCGACATCAATGCGGTCGTCGAGTTCGAGGAACTGGCGCTGCGCGGCGAGGACGTGCCGACCGCGATCACGGCCCTGCTCGACTGAGCCTTGAATGACTGAGGAGATGCGGGCGCTCCGCCGCCCGCATCGCTCACAAGACAAACACAAGGAGGAAACATCGCATGGCGAAGTTCGCTGCGAACCTGACAATGCTGTTCAACGAGGTGCCGTTCCTCGATCGTTTCGCCCTTGCTGCCAAGGCCGGCTTCGAGGGCGTGGAATATCTGTTTCCCTACGAATTCGAAAAGGTGAGCCTGCGCGCAGAGCTTCAGCGCCATGGCCTGACCCAAGTTCTGCACAACCTGCCGGCCGGCAACTGGGCGAGCGGCGAACGCGGCATCGCCATCCTGCCTAACCGGGTCGACGAGTTCCGCAAAGGCGTGGCGAGCGCCATCGACTACGCGACGGCGCTCGACTGCAAGCAGGTCAACTGCCTGGTTGGCATCGCGCCTCACGGTGTCTCTGAACAGGTGCTGCGCGACACGCTGGTCGCCAATCTCAAGCTTGCTGCAAGCGAACTCGGCAAGCAGGGCATTCGCCTGCTCATCGAACCGATCAACGACTTCGATATTCCGGGCTTCTATCTCAACACGGTCGAGCAGGCGGCTTCGATCATTGAGGAGGTCGGCAGCGACAACCTGTTCATCCAGTACGACCTCTACCACCAGCAGCGCACGCAGGGCGAGTTGATCGGCACCTACAAGCGCTTTGCCGATCGCATCGTTCATGTCCAGCTTGCCGACAATCCGGGCCGCAACGAGCCGGGCACCGGCGAGATCAACTATCCCTTCGTCTTCGACGCGCTGGAAGCGGCCGGCTACGACGGCTGGATCGGTTGCGAATATAAGCCGCGCACCACGACGGCCGACGGCCTCGGCTGGCTCGGCGCCGAGCGCCAGCGCACCCAATCCGCAGACATCATCAAGATCAGGAGCTAAACACCATGGCAACAATCGGTTTCATTGGACTGGGTATCATGGGCACGCCGATGGCGCGCCACCTGCAGGATGCCGGCCACACGATCGTCACCTCGAAGTTCGTCATCCCGCCGCGCCAGGAGCTGCTCGACAACGGCCTCAAGTTCGTTGACTCGCCGAAGGCGTTGGCCGAAACAGTCGACACCATCATCCTGATGCTGCCGGATACCCCTGAGGTCAAGGATGTTCTCTTCGGCGAAAACGGCGTCGCCTACGGTCTTTCCAAGGGCAAGCTCGTCATCGACATGAGCTCGATCTCGCCGATCGAGACGAAGGAATTCGCCAAGAAAGTTCGCGAGACCGGTGCCGAATACATCGACGCCCCGGTTTCCGGCGGCGAAGTCGGCGCCAAGAATGCTTCGCTCTCGATCATGGCGGGCGGCGCCCAGGAGAGCTTCGACCGCGCCCTGCCGCTCTTGAAGTTGATGGGCAAGAACATCACGCTCGTCGGTGATTGCGGCGACGGCCAGGTCACCAAGGTCGCCAACCAGATCATCGTTGCGCTGACGATCGAAGCGGTCTCGGAAGCGCTTGTCTTCGCCTCCAAGGCGGGTGCTGATCCGGCGCGCGTCCGCGAAGCGCTGATGGGCGGCTTTGCCTCCTCGCGCATTCTCGAAGTTCACGGCGAGCGCATGATCAAGCGCACCTTCGATCCGGGCTTCCGCATCTCGCTGCACCAGAAGGACCTCAACCTGGCTCTCCAGGGTGCCAAGTCGCTCGGCATCTCGCTGCCGAACACGGCGGCAACGCAGGAACTCTTCAACAACTGCGCCGCCAACGGCGACAGCGGCCTCGACCACTCCGGCCTCGTCCGGGCGCTGGAGCGCATGGCGAACCACCAGGTTGCCTAAGCAATTCCAGGAAACGTGCGAAGCGGTTTTCCGTTAGGAATTGCGCCGCTTTGAAAAGATCAGGCGACGACCTTAAATGCGCATGACTCGTCCGGCGTCCCATTGTACCGGACCGGTCATGCGTCCGGGCGGCGGTTGGAGGAACCGCCGCCCGAGACTTTCATGCAGTTCCAACCGCGATTTGCGCTGGGATGACATATAAGGATGGAGCGACGCGACATCCTCCAGGGGGAGACCAATGCCAGCCATCACCGATCCACGCCGTTTCCTCGAAGCGCTGTTCACCTCGGCCGTTGCCGCGGCTGATCCGGAGAAAGTGATCGCGGCCAACCTGCCGGCGCGACCGAAGGGGCGGACGGTGGTGGTTGGGGCCGGCAAGGGTGCGGCCCAGATGGCAGCCGCCTTCGAACGCCATTGGGATGGTCCCCTCTCGGGCGTGATCGTCACCCGCTATGGCTATGCTGCCCCATGCGAGACGATCGAGGTGCTGGAAGCGTCGCACCCCCTGCCTGATGAAAACGGTTTGCTGGCTTCGAAGCGCTTGCTCGCCGAAGTCGGCGGCCTGACGGCGGACGATCTTGTCGTCGCGCTCGTCTGCGGCGGTGGCTCGGCGCTTTTGCCCTCGCCACCACCCGGCTTGACGCTCGAAGACGAGATCGCGGTCAACCGGGCGTTGCTTGCCTCCGGCGCGCCGATTAGCGCCATGAATGCCGTGCGCAAGCACGTCTCGATGATCAAGGGCGGTCGGCTGGCTGCCGCCGCCTATCCGGCCAAGGTCGTCTCGCTGATCGTTTCCGATATTCCGGGCGACGATCCGGCGCTGGTCGCCTCCGGCCCGACACTGGCGGACGCCAGCACGCGCGAGGATGCGCTGACGCTGATCGAGCGCTACAGTCTGGACCTGCCGGCAAAGGTTATGGCGTGGATCGATAGCCCGGAAAGCGTCGCGCCATCTCCTGATGACCCGCGTTTTGCCCGTAACGAAGTCCGGCTGATCGCATCCGCATCCGTCTCGCTCGAGGCCGCGGCTGCAGAGGCGCGTGCCGCCGGCATCGACGCGATCATTCTTTCCGATGCGATCGAGGGAGAGGCGCGTGATGTTGGCGGTGTGCATGCGGCGATCGCCCGGGAAGTCGCCGGCCGCGGTCGACCGTTCACCAAACCGGTCGTCGTTCTCTCGGGCGGCGAGACGACCGTCACCATCCGCGGCAAGGGCAAGGGCGGACGCAACAGCGAATTCCTGCTGGCGCTGGCGCTCGGCATCGACGGTGCCAAAGGGGTCTCGGCGCTCGCCGCAGACACCGACGGCATCGACGGCTCCGAGGACAACGCCGGCGCTTTCGCCGACGACACCACCATCGCCCGTCTCGCGGCGCAACGGCTGGATGCCGCGGCATTCCTGCAAAAGAACGACAGCTGGTCGGCGTTCGATGCGCTCGGCGATCTCTTCAAGCCCGGCCCGACCGGCACCAACGTCAACGATTTCCGCGCCATCCTGGTGCAGTGATATCCGCGCGGCGGGTGTGTAGCCTGCCTGTCGTTATACACTTCACGCGAAGTGGCAACTGACCGAGCCGTAAGCGCCGAAATCGGCGACGATCGTGTCGCCGTTCCTGGCTTCGAGCGTGCGGATGAAAGAGCCTGAGAGAACGATCTGGCCGGGCTCGATCGCGTCGCCGCATTGCGCGAGACGATTGGCGAGCCAGGCGATGCCGCGCGCCGGATGGTTGAGCACACCGGCCGCAAGTCCCGTTTCCTCGATCACCGCATTGCGCGAGACGATCGCCCCCATCCAGCGCATGTCGACCGTATCGGGGCGCACGGCGCGGCCGCCGAGGATGAGGCCGCCATTGGCGGCATTGTCGGCGATCGCATCGACGAGGATGCGCGCCTTCTTTGTTTTCGGATCCGTGCGGACGATCCGGCTGTCGAGAATTTCCAGCGCCGGCATGACATAATCCGTGGCGTTCAGGACCTGGACGATGTTGACCCGCGGGCCTTTGAGCCCGGTTTTCATGATGAACGCGATCTCCGCTTCGACCCGTGGCTGGATGAAGCGATCGGCGGGTATGCTTGCGCCGTCGTCGAACAGCATGTTGTCGAAGAGCACGCCGGAATCGGGCGTGTCGATGCCGAGCGCCTGCTGCATGGCATTGGACGTCAGCCCGATCTTCCAGCCGATGATGCGGTGGCCGTCGTCGCGTTTGCGCCGGACCAGAGCCGCCTGGATCGCATAGGCGTCGTCGACCGTCATTTCGGGATGCTTGAGCGAGAGGAGCCCGATCTGTTTTCGATCGCGTTCGGCCTGATGCAGGCTTTCGGCGGCCTTGGCGATCTCGGTTGCATTCAGCATGGCGCCCCCCGACTTCAGCGTCCTTAAGGATACACCAAGGTCGGACCCGGCGCGCGCACCGTCTTTGGGCGATCAGATCGGCTGACTTGCCAGCATCAGGCCGAGGCCGATGAGGATCGAACCGCAGGTGCGCGGAACAAGATTGCCGGCGCCACCAACCAGCCGACCGAGCGTGAAGGAGGCGAGGAAGACGGCCGCGATATCGGCGACCGACAGGGCAAGGTTCACCAGCAGGCCGAACATCAGGAACTGCAGCGACATCGGCATCGCCACGGCCGGATCCACGAACTGCGGCAGGAAGGTCACGAAGAACAAGGCGGTCTTGGGATTGAGGACCTCCACCACGATGCTGTCGCGCAGGACGCCGGGTTTCGCAGCCTCGGCGTGGGCGGCATGTTTGCCGACTCCGAGCAGCATGGTCGCGCCGAGCCAGACCAGATAGACGGCGCCGGCAAGCCTGATCGCCCCATAGAGAAGCGGTGCATGGTGAAGCAGGGCGGCAAGCCCGAGCGCCGCGGCGGCGATGTGGACGTAGCAGCCGATATGAATGCCGAGCGCCGCCAGGAGGCCGGCCTTGCGGCCATGCGCCAACGTCTGCGCCGTCATATAGAGAATGGCAGGACCCGGCATGAAGGCGAAAATCGCCGTTGCCAGTGCGAACGAAATCCAATGCTCCAGCGACGGCATGGGGGCTCCTCCCGAAATAGCCGGAACGCCCCGGGCCGACGTCTTGGCGTCGAACCATCTCGGTGGCGCGATAGAGCGGGAGAACTACGCTTGGTTGTATCCGATTGACATACGGCAGGTGCCGTATTTCGGCGTTGTGGCAGGATCGCCTGTTTTGCCGTGGTTAAGGGAAGGTGACTTCCGGAAAGACCGGCGAGGACTGCGATATCAACCGATCGGCAGGCCGATGCGCAGCGCATAGGCCGCGATCTCTGCCGTGTTGTGCAGACTGAGCTTGCGCATCAGGTTCTCGCGATGCTTGCGGGCCGTGAGCGGGCTGATACCGAGGCGATCGGCGGTCTCGCGCGCGGTGAGCCCCTGGGCGGCGAGAGAGAGGATCTGCATTTCGCGGCGGGTGAGGGGGATGGGGGAGAGCGCCGTATCGGTTGTCGGCGGCGGCTGGTGGCTGCGGGGATCGTCGATGGCGAAACGAACCGATTGGCTGAGATAAATTTCGTTTCGCAGCATTGCGTCGAGTGCTGCATTCAGTTCGGCCGGGTCGCCGGTCTTCGTCAGGTAACCGCTGGCCCCGGCGGCGATCACGGCCCGCACGGTTCGCGGCTCGATATTTGCGGTCAGCGCCAGGATCTTCATGCGCGGCGCGACCGCCCGGAGTTCGTTGATGAACTGCACGCCGGCAACCCCCGGCATGCCGAGGTCGAGGATCACCAGATCAGGACTGCTGGCGCGAACGATGGTCGTCAGCGTCTCGCCGTCGGCCGCTTCCGCAACCACCGATACGTGGTCCATGGTGGAGAGCAGCAGCTTCAGGCCCTCGCGAACGATGGCGTGATCGTCTGCCACCACGATCGTCAGCAGTTTGCGCATGTAAGCAATCCTTCATCGAAATCGGCAATTCTCCGCCGACATGGCGTTGCATCGAGACAGGAGCGGCAATGGAGACTCGCGAACACCTGCAACCTCTCCTGATAGGCTTATTATTTCGTCAATCTTACGCGGTGCTTTTTGCCAATTTCGCAATTCCACTGCCGGTTGCTTATGTCCTGCGCGATCTTGTGTCGTGGGATCTGCTGTTTTCATGGGGTGCCGCACTCTATCTGCTGACGTTCGCCCGCATTCTTCTCGACTGGCGATATCGGCGTCAGACCGATGAAGGGCGGACGCGGGACTGGCGGCGATGGGCCTGGCGCTTCACGCTGCTTTCGTGGGTTTCCAGCGGTCTCTGGGGCGCGCTTGGCTGGTTTGCCTTCCATCCGGACGAGCCGCAGACGCTTGCCTTCGTCTGCATCGTGATCACAGGCATTGCCAGCGGTGCGGTGCCGTCGCTGTCTGCCTTTCCGCTCGCCTATGCTGGCTCGCTGGTTGCGATCCTCCTGCCCTTCGCGATCCGTTGCTTCCTCGGCGAAGGGCCGATCTACGACACCTATCTGATTTTCACCATCTGCCTCTTCGGCGTCGACCTCTACTACAGCCGCGTCACCCACAGGACGCTCGCCGAAACGGTGCGGCTGCGTTTCGAGAATCTGTCGCTGATCACGAGCCTTGAGGCAGAGCGCGACAAGGCGCAGAGCGCCGATCGCTCCAAGTCGCGGTTCCTCGCTGCCGCAAGCCACGACCTGCGTCAGCCGATCCACGCCCTCAGCCTTTTCACCTCGACGCTCGCAGCACTCGGTCGCAACGGTGACGTTCCGGCCAAGAACGCCCGCGACCTCGCCGATCGCGCGCGCTCGGTTATCGGCAATCTCGGCGGTCTGCTCGACGCGTTGCTCGACATTTCCAAGCTTGACGCGGGAATCGTGACCGTCGCGCGAGAACCGGTGTCCCTACGGCGACTGTTCCACGACCTCAAGGCGGAGTTCTCCGGCATTGCGAAGGACCAGGGCCTCGGATGGCGCGTGGTGATGACGGATGTCTGGGTCGATACCGACCCGATGATGCTGAAGCGTGTCCTCGACAACCTTCTTTCCAATGCCTTCCGCTACACGCGGACCGGCACGGTGCTGATCGGTTGCCGACGCCGCGGTGCTGCGCTGGAGGTGCAGGTCTGGGACACCGGTGTCGGCATCCCGGCGTCCGAACAGGACGCAATCTTCGAGGAGTTCGTACAGCTTCAGAACCCGGCGCGCGACCGGGCGCAAGGGCTCGGGCTCGGCCTTGCTATCGTCCAGCGTACCGCCGCTCTGCTCGGCCACCCGGTCAAGGTGGTCTCGACGGAGGGTCGCGGTTCGATGTTTTCCATCACTTTGCCGGTGGTCGCGCCGCCTTCGCTGGCACAGCCCGGACGCGCCCATCCGGCCGCTGCGACGCAGCATGGGGGCATCGTCGTCATCGACGATGAGCGCGACGCGCTGGATGCGACGGCGCTGTTGCTCCGCACGCTCGGCTATGCGGTCTATGCCGGGCGTTCGGCTGCCGGGGCCCGAAAGGAGCTTGCGAAGGCTGCGCGCTTAGGAGAGGTGCCGGTCGATCTTGTCATCACCGATTACCGTCTCGAGGCCGGCAAGACCGGGATCGATGCGATCCGGGAGATCAGGGCCCATCTCGGGCGGGAGGTGCCGGCGCTGATCCTTTCCGGCGATACGTCGCCGACACGGCTGAAGGAAGTGACCGCAAGCGGCCACCGTCTTCTCCACAAGCCGCTCGATGCGGTGCGGTTGGAGGAGGAGATCGAAGCGCTCCTCGCCGAGCGGGCTGAAGACGCGGCACGCGAGATCCGCACTGTTACTCGATGAAGACGCGCACGCTGGCGGCGCGGCCGACGGAATCGATCACCGTCAGCGTCGAATAGCCGGCACCATCCGGTTGCCACTGCGTGACCCGCCGGCGGGTGAGCTCCGGCAGAGGCTTGCCATTGGCAAGCCAGCGGAACGGCGCGCGTCCGCCCTGGAGCTTGAGTGTCAGCGGCGAAAGCGCCTGATGGTTCGCACTGAGCTCGACGCGTGCGCCCTCGGGCGGAAACACGATCTGCGGTGCCGGCTCGCGGGCCGAAGCGTTGACGAGGCCGCTTGCCGTCAGCGAGAAGCGGCGCTGGCTGATCGGCAGTTCGGCTTGAGAAATGCGGATCGCGCCGGCCGGCGCATCGGGCAGCGGCGTGATGCCGAAGCCGGATTTGGCGAAGCCTTCGAAGAGAATGGGGGCGGCGCTGCCATAGCCGGTGAGGCCGGGAACCGCCCCATTGTCGGGCCGTCCGACCCAGACTCCGAGCACATGGCGGCCGTCATAGCCGACCGACCAGGCATCACGGTAGCCATAGCTGGTGCCGGTCTTATAGGCGATGCCGCGCTGGCGACTGCCAGCGGGCGGCAACACGCCGGAGAGCGCGTCGGAGACATTCCAGACGGCGACCGGCGAAAGCACCGGTTCCGCTTCGATCAGGCCCGCCTTGCCCTCAACGCCGTCGCCGAGCCGGAGCGGGAAGCCGCGGTTGGCAAGCGCCGCATAGAGCTGCACGAGATCGCGCAGGGAAAGTCCGACGCCGCCAAGACCGATCGCAAGGCCGGGTGCTTCGCCGGCAGGAAGTGCCGGCTTCACCTCGCCGCGGCGAAAGCGCATCATCAGCTCGGCCGGGCCGACCGCGTCGAGCAGGCGGATCGCCGGAACGTTCAGAGACAATTGCAGCGCCTCGCGCACGCTGACATCGCCCTGGTAGCTCATGTCGAAGTTGCGTGGGCGGTAGCCGAAGAAGTCCGCCGGCCGGTCCTCGATGATCGTTTCCTGGCTGACGAGCCCTTCTTCGAAGGCAAGGCCATAGATGAAGGGCTTGAGGGTGGAGCCCGGCGAACGCGTGATGCGCGTCATGTCGATCCAGCCGGAGCGGCTCGCATCGAAATAGTCGGCCGATCCGACCGAAGCGACGATCTCTCCGGTCTTCGCATCGGCCATCACCATGGCGACCGAAACCTTCGGTCCGAGCTTGGCTGCCCCTTCCTTTGCCACGGCTTCGAGGTTGCGCTGGACGGCAAGGCGCAAGCTCGTCTCATGCCGAACCGCCCGCGGGTCCTTGCGCAACGCCCGTTCGGCGAGGTGCGCGGCATAGGCCGGGAGTTGCAGCCTGCGCGACGGAACGGACGTGGCGATTGCGCGTTCCGCTTCGCCGTCGCCAATCACGTCAGCAACGGCGAGACGCGTCAGCACCCGTTCGCGGGCGGCGACAGCGGCGGCATGGTTGCGGTCCGGGCGGCGCTTCTCCGGCAATTGCGGTAGTGCCACGAGCAGGGCCGCTTCGCCGGCCGTCAGCCGTTTCGGCTCCTTGCCTAGCCACGAGAGGCTCGCGGCGCGCACACCCTCGATATTGCCGCCATAAGGCGCATGGGTGAGATAGAGATTGAGGATCTGGTCCTTCGATAGCCGTCGCTCGATCTGGATCGCGCGTGCGATTTGCAACATCTTGGCGGTTATCGAGCGCTGCTGCCGCGGCTCGATCAGCCGGGCGACCTGCATGGAAAGCGTCGAGGCGCCCGAGACGATCCGGCCATTGCTGACGAATTGAAGCGCGGCGCGGCCAAGCGCCAAGATATCGACGCCGGAATGCTCCTCAAAACGCTGGTCTTCGTAGGCGATCAGCATCTTCAGGAACTGCGGATCGACATCGTCGACCGTGGTCTTCAGTCGCCAGAGGCCATCCGGCGTTGCGAAGGCGCGCAAGAGCTGTCCGTTGGCGTCGTCCACCTCGCGCGAGACGACGTCCGCCTCCGCAAGCGGCGGCGGGAAGGCCTCGTCAGCCTTTTCGATCGCAAAGCCCGTCAGCCCCGTCACCAGCAGGCAGACGGGCAAGGCGATCAGCAGTTTGCGCCCAATCGACATGATCTTGCCTATTGCGCGGCCAGCACCTCCATGCGCCCGGTCGCGGTGCGGGCCGAAAGCTGCGGCCGGTACATGTCCTCGACAGTTGCGGCCGGATGGTCATAGGTGCCCGGCGTTACCGCGCGCACGACATAGGCCAGCGTGACCTCGCGGCCGGCGCCGATGCTGCGGTCGAGTGCTGCGACGAAGCGGTCGTTACGGAACTCCGTATGGGTCGCGGTGATTTCGCCGAGCCACTCGAAATTGCTGAGCTGGGCACTGTCGACGAGGCTCGGATTGTCGATCTGGAAACCGGCCGGCAGCAGGTCGGTGACCAGCACGCGCGACGGCCAGTCGTTGGCCTCCGTGACTTTCAGCACGACGACGTAGCGTTCGTTCTGCCGCGCTTCCATGACGTTCGCCTCGGCTCCGTCGAGCGTGTAGTAGGTGCGCTCGATGGTGAAGCCGTCGCCGCCGGCCGAAAGCGGCTGGGCGGGGGCGGCGACCGTGGTGACCACGGCCGAAACCGGATCGGCACCCTGGTTGCGGATCACCACCGGGTGGGTGATGAGCGCGTCGCCGGTCATCTGGGCGGCATAGCTGCCGGACTTCGATGCGCCGTTGACGTCGAGCGCCATGTCCTCGTCGCCATTCTGGATGGCGCGGGCGGCAAGCAGCATCCAGGCCTGTTCCTGGGTGCTGGTATAGGTCTTCTGTTCCCATTCGCGGGCGACCATTTTCGATAGCTCTGGAACGATCGGCGGGACCGGTCGGCTTTCGGCCGCAAGCGCCAGCACCGCCGCGCCGTCACGCAGCGACGAGCCGTAGTCGGAGCGCGACAGGCTGACATTGACGAGGCCCGTCGACATGTTCGCCGCGTTGGCAAACGTGTCCTGCGCCCCTTGAGCATCGCCATACAGCGAAAGCGCTGCGGCGATATGAGCCTTGGCGAGCGGCGTCGGGAAATCGTTGATCAGCGTGTTTGCGTAATAACGCAGGTCGTTGATCGCCGCCTTGCGATTGCGGGCAAGCACGTAGAGCGCATAGGCGATCTCGTTGCCGCGATCCTTGGCGTTGGTGTCGTAGCTGACGCCGTTCTGCAGGTTTTCCAGCGCCTGAACCATTGCGGCCTCGGGCACGTCATATTTCTGCTCGCGGGCGCGGGTCAGGAAGTCGGTGACATAGGCGTCGAGCCAGAGGTCGCCGTAGCCCGGGCCCCAAAGCCCGAAGCTGCCCGACGAGGACTGGTTGGAGAGCACGCGGTAGATCGCCTCCTGCACCCGTTTCGTCACGCCCTCGTCATCGGCAAGGCCGGACTGCTTGGCGAGTTCGCTCAGGTAGAGCAGCGGCAGCGCGCGGCTGGTCGTTTGCTCCGTGCAGCCATAGGGATAGCGATCGAGGGTCATCAGCAGTGCCGGCATATCGAAGGCGGCAGAGCGGGTGACGCTGAGGTTGACGGAAGCGCCCTGCAGGATGCTGTCGGCGAGCAACTGCCCGTCGACCGTCAGGCTGCTTCCTGGCGCGATCGAAACCACTTGTCGCTGTGTCACCGGCAGGGTTGCCGGACGCACGAGCAGGTCGAGCGACTGCTCGAGCGAAAGGCCGTTGGCGCCGGTCAGCGCCACGGTGACGACGCCGTTGCCGGGATATTGCCCGACGACCGGCAAGGTGATGGAGGAGCGACCGCCCTGGTCCAGGGTGACCGTGCTGCCCGTCCCCGGTTGCTCGACCGTGGCTTGGCCACTGGTCGTCACATGGATCTGGTAATCGCCGGCCGGTGCGTCGGTATTGGCGATATCGAGCCTCAGGTCCGACCGGTCTCCGGGCGCCAGGAACCGCGGCAGGCTGGCGGTAACGACGACGGGGTCGCGGATCACCACGTCGCGCGTGGCGTGGCCGACACCGGATTTCGTCCAGGCAACGGCCATCAGTCGCGCCGTTCCGTTGAACTGCGGGATGTCGAAGCTGACGGTTGCCTTGCCGTCGCCGTCGAGCTGTACCGGTCCTTCGAAGAAGGCGACCAGCTTTTCCGTGGGCGGGCTGCCCTGAAGCGCGACCTGGCCGCCATCGCCGCCGGTGCGCAGTTTTCCGGTCGCGCCGAGCGAGCCGTCGATCAGGCGACCGTAAAGGTCGCGGATTTCAAGGCCGAGCTGTCTCTGGCCGAAATACCAGGCTTCCGGGTTCGGCGGCTCGTAGCGGGTGAGATTGAGAATGCCGACATCGACGGCGGCGATCGTCACATAGGCTTCCTCATTGGCACCGGCACCGGCGACCTGGAGGCTGATGTCGAGCGGCTGGCGCGGCTCCATCTTTTCGGGCGCGTTAAGCGTGACGGCGAGCTTGCGCTCGGCCGGATCGACGGTGAGCCATTTGATGCCGATGGCGCGCATCGGCATGCGGCTTTCCTGGGCATCGCCCGGCCGGTAGAGCGTGGCGGTGACATAGGCGCCGGCGCCCCAGGCGTCGGTGACCGGCAATTCGACTTCGCCGCCTTCAGCCGCAATCGATACCGTCTCGGTCGTGATCAGGTTCTCTGTGCCGACGGTGACCAGCAGTTCGCCGGCAAAACGCGGCGAGACCTTCAGCTTGGCCGTGTCGCCGACCGCATACTTCTCCTTGTCGAGCGCGATCTCAAGGCCGTCAGGCGTTTCCGTCGAGGTGGCCGCGACATACCAGCCGGCGTCGAATTCGACGCTCGAAGTCGGGCCATCGACCGCGGCCGTCTCGACTTCCAGGCGATAGCGCCCCCAGCCGACGGGCACGGAGATATCGCCGCCGTCTTCCGTCAGGTCGACGCTGCCGTTGGCCACCTGTTTGGTGGTAACGACGGGCTCGTATTTCCAGGCGCTGCCGTCGCGATACCAGTGATAGTTCCGTTCGACGCTGATCAGCTTCCAGAGGAGCCCCTGCATGGCGACCTTGCTGCCGGCCGGATCGACGGCGATGACGCGGAACTTGCCGACGGAGTTTTCGGCGAGCTCACCCTCGAATTCCGGCTTGATGCCGAGCATCGGGCCCTCGGCGCGCACCGGCAGTTTCAGCGAGCGCTCGACGGCGCGGCCGCCGGCTTCACGCATGCGAACGGTCACGGTGGCATTTAGCAGCTGCGTGGTCGAGGGCACTTCGTCGATGAGGACGTCGAAGCTGGATTTGCCTTCTTCGTCGAGCGACGAAAGCTCTTCGAGCGGCAGGCGCGTGTCTTCGCTCGCCTCTTCGTCGGCAAGACCGAAGGAATAGCCCTTGAAGGCGGCGTTTTCGCGTGTCGGCTTGATCGTCACTTCGCCTTCAAGTTCGAGGCCGGCAGCCGGTGCGCCATAGAGATAGCGCCCGTCGACTGCCACGCTTGCCGTCTCACCGACGGCGATTTCCTTGGCGTCGCTGGTGAGATCGAATTCGGTGCGATCCGGCACGAAGTCATCGATCAGGAACTGCTTCTCGCCGATCGCAGGCGACTTCGGGTCAGTGAAGATCTGCATCGTCCAGGTGCCGCGCATGGCGTTTGCCTGGGTGTCGAGGTCGAGCGTATGGCCGCCGAGCTTGCCGCCGGCACTGGTCATGCGGCGATATTCGACACCATCCGGGCGGAGGAAGACGAAGGTCAGCGGCAGGTTCTCGATCGCCATGCCGTCAACGTCACGGGCAAGCGCTGCCGCATGCACGGTTTCGCCGGCACGATAGATGCCGCGCTCGGTCCAGGCGAGAATGTCGATGGCGCCAGGAGCCGCGCGCCCGGTGACGCCACGATCCGAAAGGTCGAAGCCGGCGCGGCTCATGTCGAGGAAGACATAGTCGTCCTCGCCCTTCTTGGCGGTGATGACGGCGGGCGTGAGGCCGGCCGTGCCACGGATCAGTCCAGCAGTGAAGGTCACGCGGCCGTCATCATCGCTCACCGCCGTGCCGAGGATCTCGTTGTTTTTGGCGACGAGCTGCAGTTCGACGCCTTCGATCGGCTCGGCAGTCGCAAGCGAGCGCACGAAGACGTTCAGCCCGTCTGTGCCGGCATAGGTGGAGATACCGATATCGGAAACGACGAACCATTGCGTCGCGCGCGCATCCCATTCCTGGCTGATACCGGTGGTCGGTGCGGCGGTTAGGACGTAGACGCCGGGCTTGCGTTGAGGCAGTGCCTCGTCGACCGGGAAGCTTGTGACGACCTCTTTGTTGACGTCGCGCTCGATGTCGATCGAGCCCTGCCAGACGAGTTCGCCGATCTCATCCTCGATGCGCTGGGCGCTGTAGCCGTCGAGCTGGGTCAGGAACTGCGAGCTCTGCAGCACCTGGGCGATGCTGCGATCGCCGACGCGGTAGAGTTTCAGCTTGGCGCTGTCGGTGTTGACGGAAACGAGCGGGATGCCGCGGCGCGCGGTCGACGGCAGCACGAAGCTGTCGCCGGTGAAGCGCACCATTTGGGCGCGGTCCGCGACATAGATATCGAGGGTGACGGGCGCTTCGAGCATTTCGTCGACGGTGGACGGCAGGCCGGCGCGAAGGGTCAGCTTGTAGCGCTCGCCATGCGATAGGCCTTCGATGCAGATCTGGTCGCCCTTCGCCTCAAGCGCCTTTGGCGCAGCACCATTGACGGTGACGAAGGAGGCATAGTCGGCGCCGCTCTTCAAAAGCTGCTCGGAGAACTGCACGCAGGCGCGCGGCGTCGCAGCGTCGGAATCGATCGTATGTTCGACGACGCGGAAGCCCTTGCGCTGCTTAAGGTCGAGATAGGCTGCCTCGACCGATTTTGCCTTCACCAGTTCCAGGCTCGCCTTGTAGGCGTTCAGTGCGGCGCGGAAATTCTCGGCGCCTTCCAGCGATTTGGCCATGACGGCAAGCGCATGCGCCCGGCTCTCGGTGGTGCGGGTCAGCTCGTAGCCGTTGATCGCGGCGATCGCCGCCTGGATCGATACGCTTGAATTGTTGGTGATGCGGTTCGCGGTTCGCGCCGCCTCCAGCCAGAGTTCGGCGTCATCAGGATTGATCGCCAACGCGCCCTGGAAGGCCTTCAGCGCATTTTCGATATTGCCCATGCCGGCCTGGCCGCGTGCCATGTCGATGAGCGTATTGACGCCCATGCCCTGCTGATCGTCGGCAAGGGTAAGATTGGCCTTGGTGTTGCGGGCGTCCTGCAGCAACTGATCCGACAGGAATTTCAGGCGCGGCGGCGCCCCGATGTCGGCTTGTGTGACCTGCGGCTGCACGACCTTGCCGGCGATGGCGCCGGGGAAGGTGTTGAGCTGGTTATAGTCGGACTTGAGGAAGCACCACTTCACCTTGGGATTGTAGGTGAAGGCGCGGCAGGCCTGGTCCGCGATGCATGTCTGCTGGCATTCGTCGAGCGAGACGTTCTGTTCGGTCCTGAGGTCGAAACCGAAATAATCGCCGTCCTGAGTGATCTCGATCTGCCGTCCACTCTCCTGGGCAACGGCGGGGATGCCGGCGGTCAAAAGCGACAGGAAGAGGGTGGAAAGGCCGAAAAACGCGCGCACAGACATCAAGTCCTCCCAACGCTGCCGGTCTCGATAGAGGCTTCACTTTTCAGGCTTCCGCCCCGCTTGTCAACCGGAGAGCAGTCGACGTGCGGCGCAATTTCAGCGGGAGCACTGCTGTGAAGGATCGAGCATCGATCCGGAATGAAACACGATAAAACGATATGTAAATCAAACTATTATGACGGTCGGCCAAAGCCGCGGGAGAAACCGCGCCGCTAGCCTCTTTGTTCTCTCAGGAAGACGGTCAGCGAGCGACCGGCATCGAGGATATGATCGCGCGTCAAGGCGCTGGCCCGCTCGGCGTCGCGCGCCACACAGGCATCCAGGATCGCCTTGTGTTCGCGGCGCGCACGCGCGACGCCCGAGGTTAGCGTCAGCTGCGCCCGCAGGTAACGGTCGATGCGATCGAGAGAGGCGCGAACGATCTGCAGGTAATAGGGGCGACGTGCTGCCTCGTAGAGGCTGTAGTGGAAGTTGCGGTTGATTTCGCCCCAGCGGTCGGAATTTTCCTCCTGCTCGAATTCCTCGCAATGCTGGCGTGCAAGGTCCAGCGTACGGCGGTCGAGACTGGGTACGGCAAGCCGAATGACCTCCGCCTCGATCAGTGCGCGGAACTCGAAAATCTCCTCGATTTCCTCAATCGAGAGGCCGGCGACAACGGCGCCCTTATAGCGCTCGGTGGTAATCAGCCCATGCTGCTCCAGCCGTGAAAGCGCCTCGCGCACCGGAATGCGGCTGGTGTTGAACATCTGGGCGATGTGGTCCTGGCGCAGGTTCTCGCCTTCGGCAAGGTCGCCTTCGATGATCGCCTTGCGCAAGGCCTCATAGACGATATCGGCCGCTGAGGCGGCTTGCCTGACATCGACGGCGTCGAGTTTCATCCTGTTCAAACCCCGCTGGCCAAGCCCCTCGGCACGGCGAATTCGGAAGCGTTTTCGCGCTGTTGGTCAACGGTCATAGGTCCAATCCGGGCGCCGGGCAACAGAGCTTTGGAAAGTAGGCGCGACGATCTCGTCGCCGGAACCGGAAATCGTCTGACGGAGGAAAGGTCTCTGATGAAGCGGAGCGGCAGAGCGTGATATGGTCGAGCTGCGAAGCCAGCCTTGTCTTGGAAACCTCTCGTGGTGTTACCAATGCCGCTCGTTTACAGGCCCGCTCGAGCCGACGAATTGGCTGCGACCGATGCACTGGTCGTCTCAAGCATCAACGATCTTACCATTCGGCACGGCTTCGGCCCGATGGCGGCGACAAGCCCTCCCAATTTTCAGCTTTTTTGCCTTAGGGACGATCCGGACGGCCTCTGGGTGGCCGAAGAGGGCGGGGGCATCGTCGGATGCGCCTGGAGTTGGACTTGCGGGGATCTCTGGTTTCTCGCCCAGTTGTTCGTCGATCCCGCTCAACAGGGCCGGGGCATCGGAAATTCGCTGCTGGAACGAACTCTGGAACATGCGCGCAAGTCAGGCGCAGCCCACAAGGCGCTGATCACCTTCACCTTCAATCGGGTGTCGCAGGGGCTCTACATGCGACACGGCTTCTTTCCGCGCACGCCGATCTATTTTTTCGATGCCAGGCGAGAGGCAATGCGGATGTTGCCGGAGACGGTCCTGCGCGCCGTGCCGATCGAACCCGATGCAGCGACCATGGAGACGCTGGCGACGGTCGATCGCTGCGCCATCGGCGTATCGCGGGACAAGCATCATCGCTACCTGCTTGGCGATCTGGCAACCCGAGGGTTTCTGTTTTACGCCGGCAGCGATCCTGCCGGATACGGCTATATCGGCGCCAACGGGCACATCGGCCCACTCGCCGTCCTGTGGCCCGACCATGTTCAAGATGCCTTCGCGGCCGCGTCGCGATTGGCCGCCGCGGGCACGTCTGAGAGGATTTCGGCCTTCTTGCCCGGGGCATGCGACGGCGCTTTGAGCCTTGCGGTCAATCAGGGGATGCGGATCACGTTTCCAATGCTGCTGATGGCGTCTCCCGGTTATGGCGACTGGACGCGCTATCTGCCCCGCAATCCGGGGTTCATGTGAGCTCTTGAGGTGTGCTCGAGGCGCTTCCATGTCGCTGATCGAACTCAAAGCGCAGCTATTTCGACGTCGCTGCCGACAAGCCGGTCGGCGGACTGTCACGGCGTACGTTTGCTGTTGAAAGTAAGCACAAATTGCCCACCCCCTGTGCAACCTATTGATATCATTGGACCGGAAATCGCCAAGAGTAAACCTCGATTCCCAAAAGAAACTCTCAAATTTCCCACGGAATATCGCCAAAAAAGAAGCCGGGCATCCCCGGCTCGCTTTTTTCAGGACATCGCCGACATGGCGAGTGATGCTTTCGCGTAGCAGTCCATTGGATAGATGTTCATTCCTATTCGGTGCTCGGATATCACCGGAGCGATGTCCAAAGAGTTGAGCCAGCCGTTTGGCTCAAGGCGGGTCTTCCGGGAAACCCATTTATGGAAGGACGGCCCAAGTACGTATTTTCGGCGGAACTCCTCTATGTCGGCTCTTCGTATTCGCAGCGGCGACTGCTTGGTAGGAGCATCGATTTCTGTCAGATAGCCATCGTCAATCAAGGCAGCCGTGAGATCTTCATTCGTGGTGCCGAGCTTCGCGGTTGCATGCGCCATGGTCAGCCATTCGGCCGGCACGAAGTTCTTTTTGTCGACCGCTGCGGCCAAACGGGCCGACAGGGAAAAGCGCTTGTGGGCCTCCGAGCCGGCAAAGCCGCTTTCAAGCAGGGCGCGGGCGACGTCGGTAACCGCCTCGGCTTCGAAAGTCATTCTGGCGACGACCCAGGGGCTGAGACCCAACGGTACCAACCTTTCTTCTTCCAGGGCTGCCCAGAGGATTGTGAAAGGGATCTCATATTCCTTGGAAGCGCTGTGGATCGAGTGAAGTTTGCGTCGGGTGACCGGTTCCAGGAAGTCTTCATTTGGACTCAGCGGAAGCATGTCTCGAGCGACGCTTTGCATGATCGCCAACAGGTCACGATAACCAGGCACATCCTGATGGAATAACATCTCCGCGGCCAGCTCGCGATAGATGATCAACGCGGAGATCTTTCTTCTTGGCGTGTAGTTGCGGGTGATGGCGGACGCGAGAAACTCACGAAAGGCGTTCTCCCCGGTCGCGAGGATGGCGAAACCGTCAGGCGCGCAGTCGCGGATTACCTTTTCGTCTGCGCGTGGTGAAACAGCAGTCTCGCCCCTTGTGACCATCCCTACGACGGTTGCCAGGTGGCCCACTGCTTGCAGCGGGATAGTGTCGAGCCAGAGACCTGAGGCCGCGCCAGCGAGACGGGCGAGCACGAATTGCTGGAAGTCCGTGTTCACGGCGGGCTCCGTCCGTTTTTGACACTCGGCCAGCGACGTTTGGTTCGACCGCAGATATAGCGCGAAGTCGGGACCCAGTTGCCACCTGAGCGCGTCGAACTCGACGAATGTCGTTTCATGCACGGGGCATCCCTGGATCAAGCGTGGAAGCCAGATGATCCTGCCGTAAGCTCGAAGGCCAGGTCGACCCGTTCCTTGCTCTTCGTCTTCGAGCAGGCACGATGGGCAGAAGCGCTTCTGGCTCGCGCACGCGAAATCCCGGGTGAATTGATGGCCTCGAATAGTGAGACGCCTCTTTTCGTAACGCGTCAGGGTCGCCTCGACGCTCTCGGGAGTATCGCCCAGCGCTGCCGCCGCCTCATACACATCTGGACTCGCTCCCGCTGCCACCTTGCGAAAGCGAAGACCGAACACGCTC
Source organism: Ensifer sp. Root954 (assembly GCF_001429005.1). Taxonomy (NCBI): domain Bacteria; kingdom Pseudomonadati; phylum Pseudomonadota; class Alphaproteobacteria; order Hyphomicrobiales; family Rhizobiaceae; genus Ensifer; species Ensifer sp. Root954. Next base: position 115,856 of record NZ_LMJM01000051.1, on the reverse strand, counting down.
GCAAACGCGGACGCGGTAGGCTGACCGTGCAGGGCGGCGACCCGCGAGAAGTGACTCGCCAGGGATTCGTCCTGACCGCGGGGCAACGTGAGGGTCAGGTGTCTCATGGCCGGTCTCCGAAGGCGACGGTCTTCTTTTTGGACCTTGGCATTGCGGCGGCCTCGCTGAACGAACTGCGCCAGTCATGGTCTTCCGGTCTGGCATACGCGCGAAGCGGTTTGAGACTGACCCATGCGTCGCCCTTGAGACGAAAGACGTTGTTGTCCGGTGTGCATCCGGTGAAAGAGTCGTAAGTTGCAGCGAAGTCAGATTTCTCCACGACCGCGCGACCTGTTGCGATCACGATTTCCGCTGCGTCTCGGATCATCTGGATGACGGACCCAAAGTCGCCATCGCTCGCATGACTGAGGCGAGCAGCGAAATCGCCGTCGAGGTCTTCCCCCAATTGAAGCCCCGCGTGTTCTTGGATGACCTTTCCAAGGACTTCGCGGATGCTCTCGAGCCCACGTTTGCCGTGGAGCTTCTCGAACCTGATGAGAGTCCTCCGATTGAACAGCTGTTTTTCGGTCGACAAGAATTCGTCGAGTGGCGGCACGCCCGCAAGAATGAGCCGCACAGGCCAGTCAGGCATCTGCACCAAGTTCTTGAACGCGTCCGCGATCTTTTGGGCCTCAATACGGTTTGCCGTATTGACCGCATGTTGCGCTTCGTCGATCAGCACGAAGAGTACCCTGTGGGCCTTGAGCTCGTTTCGAAAGAGGTCCCAGGCCGCGTTCTCCTTGATTGTCGATTTCACGTCCACGCCCAATGCCCTTAGCCCTTCCTGAGCCAGCAGGTTGGGGGTGCATGGGGAGGGTGCTTCGTACCCGAGGAAGGGCGAGTACATGGTTCCCTGGAGCAGGTACTGACGCATGGCGGGAATTTTTCCCGTATGCTCCAGCAGCGCACGCGTCTTCCCTGATCCGGAATCCCCGCAAACAGCAAGAATGCGCCTCTTGTTGGGGTGTTTGCGGCCACCGGGACGCTGTCCGGCAATGTTCAGCACCAACCGTTTCAAGGCGAGTGCCACCGCCGGATCGCGCCCAAGGCCGAGGTAAGGAATGTGGAACTTGTGCACGCGATCCGCCATCTCGAGTTCCTCGGGAGACAGCGTAGAACGCAGTTGCGCGATGGCCTCGGCGTAGTTTTCCGACCAATCCATTTTCATTCTCCAGTGCTGTCGTAAGAGTTGTCGAGCGTTAGGTCGCCGTCGCCTTCAGAAGGAGCGGCGTCATCAGTGGCGGGCAGCTCACGCGGGTCGACCCAGCCGTCCGGTTCCTCCTTCTCGGGAGCCTTCTTTTCCTTGCTCAGGTCGGCAGCGGTGGGGAGCCCGGTGATGCCGATCGCATCGTAGAACTCTTCGGACAGCACCATTTCCTTGACAAAGTCCTCTGGCAGGGAGCTTGCCTTGTTGGTGATCTTGATGGGGAAGTCGATCTTCTTCTCCCAGGCTAAGTAGACGTCCTCGGTAAGGCCCTCGTGCGAGAGGCCGGCTTCGATTTTCATCATTTCCCCATGGGCGGCCATGTCCGCCTTGGCCTTGCGGAGCGTAGAACGGGATAATTCCGCCTCCTGGAGGTTCTTCTTGCGCAACTCACTGCACGCGGCCGACCAGGCCCAGTAGCTCATGCCCCGGAACTCTTCGTGAACCGCGGGGACAGACACCCATCCATCACCGTCCCAGACGGATACTGCTCCGAGGTTCTGCCGATCGATCCGGATCAACACTTCGGGGTTACGACGGCGGCGGCGAATGTGCTGCAGTTCCCGCGACTGGTAATGGATGCCGAGGTAGCGAATGCCGTTTGCGGCGATCGTCCGCATCACGTTGATGCCGAAGATGTGGCGACGGCGCTCACCCGTCGGTGGCGGAGTGATGCCGAGCTTCCGGAGGCGCTTCCAAGCATTGCGAGGTGTCTCGCCGTTCAGGCCTGCGTGGGGCGTGTTGTGATAGACGTCCACGAAGAACCGGGTGAGGTGAGGCGCAACCTCGTCAAAGGTCACGCTGGCCTCCTCGTCGGGATTACGGTCTCCTTTGGCTTCGATCGAACCCCAGGTGCGGCCGGTCAGCTCCTCGAGTGCCTGGATCGAGCAGGTGCGGAAAAACCGCTCGATCGTACCGCGCGCGGAGGCCTTTCCAGCGGGGGGCAGGAACAAGGTCGCGCCGAGGTCCGCGACAGTTACGCGGAAGGCTGTCGCGGTGTACCAGGTCGCCGAATCCACCGCGATGGACGAAGGCGTAAGCGCGAACTCCCAGGGATCGATGCAGCCATAGGCTTTGGCGATGGCGGTCTTGTCGATCGTCGCCATTTCAAGCGTACCGATCGCTGTCGTGCGGGAGGGAGCCTTGCGATGCACTCGGAACCCAAGCAAGCAGCGAGAAGCCACGTCGATGATGGCCGTCATCCACAGCGTGATCTTCGGCACCCGCTCCTTCTGTTCGGGGGTCAGCGTTTTCCAGAAGGGGGAAAGCGAGAGCAACGTTCGAAGGTCGATGCGCCATTCGTCCATTTCCGCGCGCTGCCCGAGGCGGATGACCTCCTGCCCGCGGTGGATGGCGTTGAACTTCCGCGTCGCCGCTTCCTCGCCGTTGCGCCCAAGTTCGATGAACGCGGGAGGCAGGTCGTTGACCCGGTTCTGGAACGTCTTGAGCGAGGGGACCTTCAGCTGCTTGTCCGCCGGCCGCTCGGCGTTGAGAAGATCGATGGCGTCCTTCATCTTGCTGTGGAGGCGATACATCGGAAGTCGTTCGTCGGTTGCGTACTTCAACGTGTATTCGCGAAGCAGCGCTTCGACTTCGGCGTCGAAGTAGGTGTTCTTCTGGCAGCGGCCGCGACGGCACACGAGCGAGTGCGGGTTCGGATCGCGCTCATAAGTGCGGATCCAATTGCGAAGAGTACGCCAGCTGGGAATTGCCCGCTGCGTTTTCCACGTCTTGCCCGTCTGAATCTCCTTGAACATCGGGGGAACGAACCGGCTCATGCTGGCGTCCGAGCGCGTGCACTCGGGGTTGTCCGCTTCCATGCGGACGAAGCGCTCGCTGAACATCGTCTTGAGGAGCACTTCTTCCTGATCGTCCTCGTCGAGGTCGCCCACGAAGGTCTGCGGGTGCATTGCAGCCCGTGCGCCTTCGGGAAGGTAGCGGCCCGGGTAGTAGACCAGGGGATTGATCGGATCGTCGAACATCTCCTTCATCTGTTCGTCCGTGAACCCGACGTGGATGTCGTTGGTCAGGTTCAACAACAGGTGTCCACCCGGCTCCGCCGAGACGAACTTGAATTCATGGCCGAAGCGGGTGAAGCCATCTCCGTGATTGAAGACAAAGATCGGAACGATGGGCTTGTTCGGTTCGAAAAAGGCAAGGGTCATGTCAATCTCCTTGGGAGTTTGGGATTGGACTAGCTTCAGGAACGGCCATGGCGGACTACGCGGAAGCCTTCAGCCTCGGCGATGTCCAGGATGCGGGCGATGAAGTCCGATGCTTGCGGCATGCGAGCACGCTCCCTTTCAAAAGCTCGCTTGCGCCTCGCTTCGCGGTCCCGAATGCGCTGCATGGCGCTGGCCAGCCTGCGCTCAAGTCGCACCCGGTGCTGGAACGTCCTCAGGGAAGGCGCGGGTACGCGGGACGGACATTCGCAGTCGTTCTTCAAGCTGCGGAAAGCCTGCTCGGCGGTAGGATGAGGGGGCTGGAAGACGCCGTCGATCGAACGCTGCTGCCGTGCCTCGATACAGCGCTCGTCCTGATAGGCAGCAAGCCACTCACGAACGACGACAGGGGGCGTGGCACGTACAAGCTCGAAAGCCCCCTGCCATGCGCCCTCCAACGAGCACCCCTGCCAGAGCAGGGCAACCCGGAAGGCCTCTTCGAAGATGTCGTAGTTCGTGGCGTTGGGCGTGTGACCGCTGTTGTGCAACTGATAACACACGTCGAGCTTGAGGCGACGGAGTGCTTCGAAGGTTTTCGTGGGCATGCGCATGGGAGCTCCTTTTCGGTTCCGGAGTGGTTGCTGGCAGAACTGGATCGATGACGCGGGTCAGTTCCGGAGATGCACGACGTAGGCGTAAGGCGCGTCGCGAAGGGTCCGGTCGGGGTAAGCGAGCTTGAGGAAGCCGTCGTAGATCAGGCACCACATCGCGTTCATGGCCGCGGCGAAGTCGGGAAAGCGGTTAACGACTTCGTAGATGCGGAAGATGCCGGGAACGCCTTCCAGGAACGCCTGGAGCTCTTCGCAATCGGCTTCGTTGCGATAGCGGCGCGCATGCACGATGTGCTCGGCGTTGTCGCCGCGCGCGATCGTGAGGTTGCGTTCAGTGAGGATGAGTGCCTGGTCCGCGAACCCGTGCAACTTGGGCTTGATCCGCTTGATGACATCGCGGATGCCGCTCGACTCGAGAAGATGGCTCGGCTTGACGGCGATGGCCACGCGACGACCGTCCGCGAATGTTGCCCGATAGTCGAAGGTGTGCTTGCGGTGAACGCGTTTGGCATCCCGATAGTGCACAGCCGGAGGCTGATCCTCCAGGTGCACGACGTCCTTGTTTGCCAGGAGCATCATCGCGCAGCGCATCTCGTGCGTGCTTTCGAAGCCGATCGCGCGCTTGCTAGCCGGATCGACAATGTAGCCACGGGAATGTCCTTTGGTACGTTCCGCGGGCTTGCGGGTTCCGGTGGATTTCTTCGTGGGTACCCACTTCTTGTAGACAAGCGGCTGCCCGTCCTCGTCTACACCCTCGACGATTACGTCTCGTCCGGAGGAAATCGCGTCAGCGACGAGATGCTCACGGGCAGTTTTGATGTTGTCACGATCGATGCCGGCTTCACGGTCTTTCATGAAGCGGAGGATTTGTTTGGCGTTCATGGTCGTGGCCTTTGCTAAAAGGAGATTGAGGACGGGGAGCCGATGCTCCTGGACGGCTCGCTCGGGCCGCCGTTTGGGTTTGGGTGCGAGAACGGCAGGTGATTGGCGGTCCAGTGAGGCGCTGCGAGAACGCTCAACGTTCTCTGGTGGGCACCCACGTGAACGGCCGTGCTCAGGCCGAGCCCTGTGCCCGAGGTCGAAGCGCGCGCGCCGACTGTCGGGCATGGAAGGAAGACTGGGAGGACCCGGTTTCGCATCCGCGTTTCTGTGTGTGTAAAGCACTGTGGTGTTCCTCGAATTTGCGCATAGCTTCGCCATCCCGCATTCCGAAGGCGGGCCGAAACGTTGCGTCTGAGCAACAGTCGCGCGAGCGCAAGCGTTCGAAGGAGGGTGGACGGCTAGCCCCGATCGGAAGCGTGCTCGAAGGCAGTCGGGCGCGGATATCCGATCCAGCGCATGGATGCGCGTGGTCAGAGGTGAGCTTGGGCCGTTACTTCTTTGAACGAGAGCGATCGCGATCCGCGCGATCGGCGAGCAGCGGGCTACCGAGCCATAGCTGCACGATCACGCTGACGGCTGCGTATTCGCAGCCTCGCGCGAAGGTCGCCGGATAAAACTGGTCTGCGATCGTTGAGGAAGTGACACATACTCTTGCTCCGGATATGGGCCGTCGATGATCCGATGTCCGATGCACCAGCCAAGGTGCGGCCATTCAAAGGTTAGCGTAGCCTATGCAGGTTATGCTTTTCATCGTGATGCCTTCCGGTCGTCCACCGTCTATCGTGGCGGATGTCACTCACGCAACAATAGGCATATGCAGGTAAACCGAAAGTTAATCACGTCCCGTGGACCGTTGGTTACTTGGTCCTAGATAAGGTATGGATAGGGCCGCCAGGTTTTCCGAAGTGTTCCGAGAAGAAGAACGGGTCTTCCGGAAACTGTTCTGCAAGATCATCGAAAGTCTGCTCTTCGGAGTAGACGTCGATATCGGCGAGATGAAGTATCAAGGTTTGCTTCTTCATTTGCATATCTATCTCCATCGGCTGGATGCCGAGTTCGTTCGCAGGCTTGCTGCGAAGCCTTGTTGCGATAGTATGAGTCCTTGAAGACAACCAGCGGTAGGCACCCCAAGGGCGCACTTCGGCGACCGCGGGTCCGCCGGAAATGCCGGCGCGCGCTTACTGACCGTTTTCCGGTTGATTTTTCCCGTGCGACGCAATATATACGGATTGACGCGCGAGCCTTGGACTCGAGAAGGTGCTTAGTGCCTTTCCGGTTCGAGTGTCTGATGGGCACACAGAAACCTCGGTTTGGGTGTGCGATTAGTCATCCCGACAGATAGCCGGGGTGGTCGTGTTTCGGAAGGCGGACGTCGTTCTAAACTATCCAGCCTCTCTAAAAAGGGTCACTCGCCAAAAGTGGCCCTTTTGCTTATTCGGAGCCGGCTTCCTCTTGCGAACCCGCCGCCCGATCCAACAGATTTAGAATATTTTCAGCGGATATAGAAGAGGGTTGGCGTCAACAGCGCCTCCTTTGACTGCTCGGTGCATCGTTCACGGAGCGAAAAACGACGCCTATCTTTACCCCGAGCAGAGGACATAATAGGCAGGCACGGGCGTCCATTTTGTCTTTCCGATTTTGCCGCAAAAAATGGTCCGGCCCGCGATCGTAGCTCAACTATGACGAATTCCCCTGCCGAAGCAGCGGTCCCGCGTCGGAAAAACCGCAGCTTTTTCTGATCGCTTGTCGAAGTCTTGATTTCGTTATTCACGTCTGGATTCGGCCGGCGGCATCGATGTCTTGCATTTGATCTCCACTGACGCTCGGTTCGCGCAGAGGACGGCGTCCGAGGTGTTGCCGCGATGATGTCTTTCATTCTTCATCGCGGCGGCGTGACGGTTCCCCGCAGATTCCGGGCTTCGATTGCGCGTCACGCGTGATTACCTGCTCACCGGGAAAAAGGGTTGGAGTCTTTCAATTTCTTCGGGCGCGGCCGCGCGGGTTATGGGCGGGGCGTGTCATTGGACGTGGTAATCGGTATCTTGCTTTTTTCACCCACACGTTATCTGCGGGCCGTTTGTCCTATGCCGCCGGTGGCCGACACCCTTACGTTGAGCACGTTCGATGCTCCGAAGGGGTTCGCCGCTATCCGCGGCCCGGCCTTTGCATCGTCCGTCACGCCGTCGGGACCGGCGAAGCCGCCTTAATATCCGGGTAACTGAAACGCGTTTCGCGCAACGAAAAATGCGGGTCGATTTGAGGAAAAATTCGCTCAAAAAAAGTTCAAGACGCACTCGCTCGGGGGGTGAAAACAGGCGTCGTTGATCGAAAACGAGAGCTCAAATAAGGCAGAAGAAAGGCAAAAAACGGCGATACCCACCCAAGATAAGGGTGACTTTGAAGTTCGGCAGTGCACAGATCGAGGTCTCCTAAAAAGGGAAGGACCTCGCGCAGCATGATCAGAACTGCTCCGCATTGTAGGCGACGTGGGGTGGGGCCGTAGGCTGACCCATTTGCCCGAAGGCTGGAAAGCAGGCGGCGCTATCAAGTTCGGACGACTCTAAAACAGCTTGCGGCTCGTGTGACAATTTCGTCCGCCATTCGCGGTAATCGGTCGCTACGCAGCTTCATGCCGCCATTGGCTGGTCATCCTCAAGCTTCGCTCGATCCTCGTTTTGGTCGTGAACAAATCCTCCTCGATGCTCATGATGTCCGGTTCCCTCTGGGCAATTCTGAACTCTATCATCCCCAACAGGCAGTCTCTGATCTCCGCGAAGACCTTGTCGCACCGGCTCCAGTGATTGTGGCTGCCGTGCTTCGCCCATTCGACCGCGCATGCCAGCAGCCGGATCTCTTCAACCGACTTCAGCGTACGGTAGTCAAACCTGGAAGTCGCCGCACGGAGTTCACGCAGCTTACACTCCGCCGTCCGCTCGAAATACATGGGTGTACACTCGAAGGTCGCGTCTTCTTCCGCCAGTTCTTCCAACGCCTCGCGCGCTTCTTCGCTATCGTCGATCAACGGACAGAATTGCGGGGAGAGGAACGCGTCGACCACTTCGGCTTCGGCATAGGTCGGCGCTTCCAGGACAGGGCCCTTGTCGTGAAACCAAAGATGGCGGTATCCGCCCTCGACGGCTTGCGTCCAAAGTTTCAACTGTTCAGGAGGGAGAAGGTCGCGCGGGGCGGACGAGATATCCCGTGCGGTACTGGCCTGAAACAGGAAGCCCGTACCGTACGAAGTCACTCCAAGCCCATGACGATGCCTATCGTATCGATGAAGGACGCTGACACCGTCTGCGGATAGATGAAACAAGCTTGCTTCCAATATATTCGTGAGCATCGGGTCCCCTCACAGCTTTTCTGGCGTTCGTGTTAATAAAAATTGTTCTGTCATTGTGAGGCGGTGTCAATATAACTTAGGAGGGTACCGTGAAAAATTTGCGGCACTAAGCATATTAGCCCGTCTTCATGGAAGTTTGCTTCGATTGACCAAAAAAGGAGTTGCCAGGGGCAACTTTTCAGTTGCCTATGTCTCATTTCCGGAGAACCATAAATGTAGACAACCGCACTTAGGCTCTCTGAATTCATGACACACACAGACAACGCTACCTGCAAAAAAATGCTCGTGACGAGCACCCGCCACATTTCCGAACGAACCATCTCGCTTCTCCGGGCAACGGATCCGTACGACTGGCCATATGGAGGAGGGCCGATTGGCAAATCCGGCTTCTTCTATAAGTCGATGAATCGAAACGGCGGTTATTTGCCGTCGGATCTCTTTACAGTGCTCTCCTGGGCTGCAGACAATGAATTCGACAGCGTGACGTTTTCAGACACGGCTCCGGTCATCGAACAGTTCGAAGTGTATCGAGAGCCAGGCTCATACGGAGATGAGTTGATGTCGGCGAAGACACCCCAGCATCTCAAATTCCAGCGCAGCCTATACGACTCCGCGCTAAGCGCGTTGAGCGTCGGTGAGCTTGCGTTCGAAGTATCGCCGGAGAATGTTGCGTTCGCATTGACCGCAGGGCTGGAAACAGTGGACCAATATCTCACTGCGCACGAGGACGAAGGTTTGTGGAACATCCCATTGCCAAGCCTGCAGTGGATCGCCGACGTCGCAACCATCTATTTGGACAAGCGTAACTACAAAACGGGGACGTGGGACGAAAGCATCGCCGCCGCCGGCCAGCTCCATCGGATGCTGAACTTCGAGCTTGAGCGGTCAAAGAACTTGCCACTTGACCCGCAGCAGCGGATCATCCGTGGCCTCGCCGAACAGATCAGGTTGTTCCTTCAAGAGCCTCTTTAGGCGGATATTCGCGGTGTCAGAGGCGGTTACTGCGCGTCGCGCGGATATCAATTAGTGTTATATTTCCGACAACCACTAGAACTAGGCTTGCGGCCGACGAAATCCCGAAGGACGATAATGGTCATAGACCGTTGATGGAATTCTCGTCGTGAAAAAGTCTCGTAACATTCGTCTTGGCGGATATACGCTTCGGTTTGCTCCGCCTCCGCCTCCGCTTCCGTTGCCCGTTTCTAGCCCCGAGGCACGCGCGGCAGTAGATGCCTTTTGCAAACATGTAAATGAGCTTCCAGTCCAGGCGGTTGAGATGCTCGAAGTGTCTGACACGGGTATCAAGTTTCGCAGACGTGCGGGCCGGGTTAAGTCAAGCGCATTCTGCGCCGACCTTGGCCTTCACGGAACGAAGGCAACTTCTGAAGCCGTCGCGGCGGTCTTTCAGCGAAGCGATTTGCGGACAGACCTTGAGCACATGTACGACGCAGTTCAGGCCCATAACCTCTCCGAAGCAAAGTTTAGGGCGAACATGATCTCCGCTGCCGTGTATGTAGAGGCAAACTAGAGCGTTCGCATTAATGCGGCACTGTGAGATGCCCATGAAGAGGGCAGCGCCGCTCCAGGGTGCCGGCGAAATTGCCGGTGCCCGCCAATATTCGTTCCGCCATCGAGTTGTGACCCCGTTTGACGTCAAAGCCCTGATGTCAACCGCCTGACATCAGGGTTTTGCTAGTTCAGTGAACCTCGGGCAAGGCGCCCTCGTAAGCCCGGGCCGACTTCACGAAATCACGTACGGACTGCTCGGCCTGACGCATGTGGCGAGAAGGCATACGCGTATCGCCGTAGGCCTTGACCAGGAAGTACGCGAACTCAAGTGCCTCGCACTCGAGGGAATACCGATTACCCCGATTGCGTTCGCGGCAGGGAGGCCGGGAGCCAATGGCGCCACGACCGCATTGCGCGAGTAGTCGCGAGCCGGAACGGTAGCGAGATGGAGACCATTGCGGTCGACTACGAACGCTTTCCCATCGAGCTTGCCGCAGTCGGTTTTTATGTGTGATATCCAAGTCTTTCTGGTGTTTATCTGCGTTCAGTTTTGCAATTTTTATGTAGCATCTAAATTTATTTCGGTTGATAATCTTTAATATGCGGAGATATTATATAGTAATATCCATTGTAGTTATTGGGTATACAAGCCAATGAGGTGTTTATGATTAAGGGAACTATTCCGCTGCGCGAGTACAGCGACGAGGAAATACGCTTTCATAAGTCGGAGGTGTTTCGGCTCTCAAGGGAGGAAGCGGCCGAGGAGTTGCTGGTTGGTGCGCTAAACACGCTTAACCAGGAGCACGTACCTTCAGCTGAAATCAGGTTTAGACCGCGCGACGCGTCTCGAAGGCGTTCATGGCCAAAGGCTTCCTTCGTTGATGCCCACCAGGCGTATGTGGACGGCCTACAGTCGTTTGACGGGATCGCGCGAAGGGCTCGGGGTCCGCAGCATCTGGCAGATCTGACGGGCGCTCTGTTCGCACTCATCGAGACTGCCAATAAGATTGCGCTCGAGGGCTGGGACGTGAACTGGAGGCAAAACGTCCAGTGGGCACTCCGAGGGTCACGATACGGGCTTTCCGACTATTCGCTCGTAGAGCGTTACGAAAACCTCCCAGACCGCACCACGCTATCCGAGCGCCTTGAAACTATTGGCGGTCCGATATTTTACAAGCAGAAACGGAAGCGCGAAAAGCTCGGCAAAATCACACCCGTCTTATTCGGCGGTGAGGTGGAAAGGGCCTACGGAGCGGTAATTCTGTCGCTCAACACGGGTGTAGGACGCCGCTATTGGAGCGACTGGATCGTTGACGAGCGAGGCGGGTGCTCCCGGCTGCTTTCGGACTAACTGCCACGGCGACGGGCGCATGATTGAGCGATGCGAGACGACTGTCAAAGCGTTGGAGCAAAACGGTTTTGTTAGTCGCTTCGACCGCTGTCTCTTGACGAAGTGCCACCGCGCGTGAGTGCTCTTGTTGCTGTTTGGGCCTACGGCTGAAGTGTCAAAAAGGTCAACGTTCCCAGGTCTCGAAGAAAACAATGCGCCAGCGATCGTTAGAAGGCGATAACGTGCGTTGCGCCAATCCGCCGGTGGCCTCACGATTAACTAACCGAGGCGAGGATACGCTGCATATGCAGGGCACAGATTTGACCACACGGGAAATAGAGCGAGCCGGACGGCTAGATCGCGAACTAGATAGCCGGCTTGGTGCCGTCCTGCCTCAGGCGATTGAAGCAGCAGATTACGCGTGGAGAATTCTCGCAACGGAAATCCAACGTCTCGGGTACTCGGTTGAGAAACCAGTCCCTGAGAATGAAACGTTGTACTGTTACTTCGACGCCATAAAGTGGGACGCGCTTGAGATGTCGGATTCTATTTACTGGTCGCTCTCAGACGAAGAAAGGGAGAAGGACGATCGGGACCTGGAAGATTTTGAGGCCAGCTATCTGCTTCGGGAAGATTACTCTGCGCGCATCAAAGCTCTCGCATTCTTGACGGTTGGCAAGAACCTTGTTTGTCCCGAATACTGACGATCAGTACCTACGGCCGTGACGCACGCGTTCGCGTGAGCGCTGGCGTCGTTCACCTGCGCTTTCATTGTCTAATCGATTCAATATTTTACCGCAGTGCACTCGATCCTGGTGTTCTTTCTGCGACTACGTTCATGTCTCAGCACTGCAATATGGAGACATCCTGAAAGAAGGGCAGGCGGTATCTTACGACTTGGGACAAGATCGCAAGACGGGAAAATCAAAAGCCGAGAACGTCAGGGCCTTCTGACGACAAGGCGCGAGGCCCCGGCGACGCCGGAGCCTCGTTCGTTAACTACTTGTTGAGCGCATCCTTGAGCGCCTTTGCTGGCGCGAAGTTCAGCTTCTTGGCGGCCGCGACCTTGATCATCTGCCCCGTCGCGGGATTGCGAGCCTCGCGCTCCGGGGTGTCCTTCACCTTGAATTTGCCGAAGCCTGGGATAGACGTTTCGCTTCCAGAGACTGCCGCAGCGGTGATTGCCGCAAATACCTCCTCAACGACCGCCTTGCCCTGGACCTTAGTCAGCCCGTGGGCCTTCGCGATGTTCTCCGCGATTTCGTTTGTTGTTGTCATGGTTCCCCCCTTGTTGACGCGGGAAACCCTGGCAGGCTGAAGAGTTGTTGTCACCGGACAGCAGTGGCGGCCTCACTGGGATTTCCACAACTATGCGCGCTTCGATCTTAATTGGCGAAGTGCGCCGGCCAGTTGTTTTCTATACTTGTCGCACTGGACGTCCGGTGCAGGAGAGGCCTCGTTTTGGCAATGCCAAGGCCCGACCCGGTCGATTGCTGGTCGGCATGCCGACCTTCACGAAACACTAAAGGGCGGCAATCCGTTTATCGACCCAGCTTCTGTCCACGGTTCCTTGCGCTATCTCCCGCTTAGTTTCCTGCTCTTTTGCAAGGGTGGCTTTTGACATGGTGAGGATGGTTTCTGCGTTGCCGCGAGGTACGGCGATGACGCCATCTTCGTCGCCAACAATCAGGTCACCAGGACTGACGGTCATCCCATCAATGGTCACGGTGACCTGGGCTGCTCCGGGTCCGTTTTTGTAGGGTCCGCGGAGGGTTTGTCCGGCGGCGAAGCATGGGAATTCATGTGCACGGAACGTAGAGGCGTCGCGTATTGCTCCGTCGATCACAAAACCGGCTACCCCGCGGCTTTTAGCGAACAACATCATGAGTTCGCCAACCAGAGCGCGTTGGACATCACCGCCACCTTCGACGACAATCACATCGCCGGGTTGGCTCATATTTAGGGCGTGGTGAATGAATAGGTTGTCGCCGGCGGCCACCCGCACGGTTCGCGCGACGCCGCACATGGCCGCTTTGCCGTGAAACGCCTTTAAGCTGTGCGTGCCCACGAGCCGTTCCATGCAATCACCAATGATCGGAGTAGGAAGTCTCTTGAATTCCGCGATGAGCTTCTCGATCTCGATTTGGGTCAAAATCCCGTTGTCGGCGCTCATTTTTTGCTCTCCGTGTTGTAGAACGCATCCTGGTTTTCGTATTTTTTCAAAGCCTCCCGTGAGAGGTACTTCTTCTCGAGTTCCACAACCTTTGAAAATCCAGTGAGGTCAAGGAAACCGAAATCCACCAGGGGATTGCCGGTATTGCGTTCGAGATATTCGATGTAGGCGTCGGCTCCCCGCTCGGCGTAGTCCTTGAGGAAGCTGTACATCGCTACGGAGCCGACAACGTTCAGTTTAACGGACTGGCTGAAAAGTCGCAGTTCGGCATATTCAGCCGTTGTCAGCCGTGGCCGAAGGCCGTGAACCACACAGTTGAGGTGCGCGTCGGGAAACGCTTCCCGAACCGCCCACAGTTCCTCGCGGTTCTTGAGCGCAACGACCATCAACACATCCGCGCCGGCTTCCAAGTACGCGGCGCACCTACGCAGGACTTCGTCCAGGCCCCCGCCGACGGCATTTCTTGCGTCCGTACGAGCAATCAAGACGACGTCCGGATCCAACCGATCGCGCATGTCCTTGGCAGCGCGGAGCTTTCCGACCATATCCGCGATTGGGACCACCTCCGTCCCGGCGGTGTAGCCGCACCGTTTGGGTGAAACCTGGTCTTCCATGAAGAAGCCCGCGACGCCCGCCCTTATGACTTCGCTGACGGCGCGCTGGACGCCAACGGGGTTTCCGAACCCGGTATCGATATCGACGATGACGGGGATGGAAACGGCCGCGCATACCCTCCTTGCGTTGTCGACTACTTCGGTGAGGCTCAAGAGGCCCGCGTCAGGCAGTCCAAGAAGCTCGGCTGAGGTGGCGGAGCCGGATATCGAGAAGAGCCTCACGCCGGCCATCTCTGCCAGTTGGGCCTGGTGAGGCGTTGAGCCGGAAACGACCTTCAGAGGGAACGGCCCCTCCTTCATCTGCCTTCGAAGCTCCGCGCTCGGTTTCGTGGCGACCACATCATCTCTAAGACGCATTGGTTACTCCTGATCAGGCAACCTGTCGCTGAAGCGCGACAGCAGGTTGGTTGGCGACGGCATCCGAGATTTCGAAAACGAGCGGTGCTTCAAGGGGCACGAAAATCTGAACCTTTTCGCCGTCGTATTCTCGCTGCGACGACACCTTGATGGTCTCGCCGCCAAGATTGAAATCATAATGCCAATGCGCTCCGAAGTAGCTTCGGTGGGCAACCTCGACTTGGAGCAAAGTCCCTTCTCCTAAGGGCTTGGACGACGAGTCGAGGATCAGAAGGCGTTCCGGGCGAATTGCGACCGAGACGCTGCGTCCGGCGGGAATGTCCTTCACAAGACGTACGCGAATGTCAGAGCCGTTTTTCAGCGTCACGACCGCTGTTCCGTCCTTGTCCCGTGAAGACTTCAGAACGCCATGGAGGAAGTTGCTGGACCCGATGAAGTCGGCGACGAACGGGTCGCTGGGGCGCTCATAGATTTCACGTGGGGTCCCGATCTGGACGATACGTCCGCCGTTCATCACCACAATCCGATCACTGAGCGACAGGGCCTCGCCGTGGTCGTGGGTCACGTAAACCGTCGTAAGCCGGATACGGTCGCGGATGTCCCCGAGCCATGTGCGTGCGCGCTCCCGTAGCTTGGCATCTAGGTTCGACAGCGGTTCGTCGAGGAGTAAGATCGACGGCTCGTAAACGAGAGTGCGAGCGAGAGCGACACGCTGCTGCTGCCCACCGGAGAGTTCGTGCGGATAGCGGTCAGCAAGCGAGGACATTTCGACCAATGCGAGGACGTCGGCAATGCGGCGATCCTGCTCTGCCTTGGGCACCTTTCTAAGCTGGAGCGGAAACCGAAGGTTCTTCGTCACCGACATGTGCGGCCATAAGGCATACGACTGGAACACCAATCCCAGGTCTCTGGCCTCAGCTGGCAGCGCGGTGCCCTTGTCGCTGTCGAAATAGGTCGTCGAGCCGGCGGTGATCCGACCGGTCGTGGGCATCTGCAGGCCGGCGATGGCGGCCAGCGTCGTGGATTTTCCGCATCCGCTCGGGCCGAGCAACGTGACGAACTCCCCGTCCTTGACGGTAAAGTTGACGTCCTTGATCGCCACGGCCGATCCGTAGACCTTCGAGAGGTTCGTTACATTAAGTTCAGACATAGTTGTACCTTTCGTAGGTCAGGCAGACTGGCCGCTTGCGGTCGTGCCGAACGCGATGCGGAAGATCGCGACGAAGATCATGGTGAGGACGATCTGTATGCTTGCGAGGGCGGCCACGTGACCCATCTGCCCCTGCATCCAGCTCTGCAGCAAACTGGTGCCGATTACTTCCGTTCCCGGCGTGACGAGGAAGATCGCGATCGAGTACTCCTTGAAGAACGCGATGAAGAGCAGAGAAAACGCAGCCACAAGCGAAGGCCGAAGCAAGGGGAAGATCACCGAGCGCGTTGCCGTCCACCAGTCGGAGCCCATCACGCGGGCTGCGCGGTCAAGGTCCGGCCCGATCTGCATCAGGGCTGGAGCGATCGCACCGTAGGCCTTGGGGATCGCCTGAGCCGTGTAAGCGAAGGCCAGGAGCCAGATCGTCCCGCTTAGCCAACCGAGCGGCGGGAAGAAGACGACCGCATAAAACATCCCGATACCTGCGATCAGACCTGGCACAGCGCGCGGGATCATCGCGATATATTCGAGTTGGTGGGAAAAACGGAAGTCAGACCGGTGGGTGACGATCGCGATCATCGAGATGGAGCCCACCGCCAATCCACCGCCGACGAACGAGAGGACGATCGTGTTGATGATCGGACGCAGCAGCACATCGGAATCCATGACCGCGGCGAAGTTCTCAAGCGTGAACAGCGTCCAAAAAGGGATGAGGGGGCTCAGGAAGCTTGTGAATGCGCGCAGGATCAAGACGCCAATCGGAAAGACCACCAACAGAAGGATGTAGGCGGCGACCACGAAGAATGCCGGCCAACGCAATTTGCCCAAGGAGAACCGTTTTGGATGGTGCGCCTTACCGCCCACCGTCACGTACCGGCGCGCATTGCGCAGTAATCGTGACTGGATGAAAACCAGCAAGGCAACGACGAACAGCAGCATGAGCGAGGCTGTCGCGACAAGGCCATAGTCAGGACTCTGAGCGCGCAGGCCTTTGGCGTAAAGGAACGTCATGAACAGGCGAATGCCCGAAGCTTCTCCGAAAATGAACGGAATGCTGAAGTTGTCCAAGGCGGCGGTAAAGTTGAGGACCGTTCCATAGATCAACGACGGGATCATCAACGGAAGCGTGACCTTGGCGAATATTTTCAGGGGCTTGGCACCACAACTCCGTGCGGCGTCCTCGAGCGTGGGGTCGATCATCGCGACCGAAGCGAGGCAGTAGAGAAAGGCGAGCGGCGCTTGTGTCGTAGCCGCGACGACTGCCATCCCCGAGAGCGTGTTCAAATCCCAAGGGCGCATTCCGATGATGCTCTGCACGAACAGAGTGACGAAACCCGACGGTCCGTAGCTCAGCGTCCACCCGAAAGCGAGGACCAAGCTGGAGACGACAAGGGGCACGAGCATGAAGCTGTTCAACGCCGTACGACAGGGCATGTCCGTGCGCCCGATCAGGATGGCGAACACCGCTCCGATGACCTGCGCCATAATCGTCGTCACAACCGCGAACACGAGCGTGTTTAAAAGGACGACGTGGAGTTCGGGATTTCCCACCAGCTTGGTGAAGTTCGTGAGGGTCAGGTCCGACCCACTGTCATACAATGGGCCGCTCAGGAACGACTGGTAGACGATAGGAACAAGGGGGGAAAGAACCAGGAAGAGCGTGAACAGTAGCACAGCCCATTGGATAACGTCCGCTCTCAGCGCGGTGGTGCGGAGCGACGGTTTGCCGGGGCTGCTGGTAACCAATGCGGGATTTGTCATTGCGGCTTTCGGTTCCAATGGCAAAAAAGATCAGTGGGGAGCGCCGTTGAGCGCTCCCCAGCCCGTATGTTCGAGACGGCTACTTGCGGGCGAACGCCTCGCGCCAGCGCTTGACGAACGCATCGTAGTCATCGAACACGGTTGGGTCGTAGCTCGGCTTGAGTACGTTCTTTTCGCCTACGGTTTCGATCACCGACGCGTATGTGAAGTCGCCGTTTACGTCGCTCGACTTGACGTCTTCCCGCAACGGCGTCCTGCCGCCTTCGACAAGACCCTTCTGCCCCTCGAACGACAGCGTCACATCAAGCCAGAGCTTGGCGCTGTTCACGTTCGTCGCGCCGGCCGGAATTGCGGAGGCGCGGATGATCAGCGGTTGGCCGTCGTTCACAAAATTCCATCCGATGACCGCCGACCGTGCCGGGTCCTTGGCTGCTTGCCACGGGATACCAGACGCCAGGAAGTACCCGGCCACGTACTCGCCGGACAAGATTTTCTCGACGGCAACGCCGGTAGATGACTCGGATTTGGTCGCGGGTCCGAACCTTGAGAACCAGTCCCAGGTCTTATCGCCATGGAGTTTGACGAAGTCCTTGTGGCCGAGGTAACCGGCCGTCTGAACGTCAGCGCCGAAGACCGCGATCTTGCCATTGAAGAGGTCCGGGTTGGCGTCCACGAGTTCGGCAAGGTTTTCCAAGCCCTTCGGACGTTTGTCCTCGGAAAGCAAAAGCTTGTTGTACACGATCAACAGCGGATCGATGGCGATCGTGTAGAGACCCGATTGCGGCATCGACCAAGCGGGAAAATAGGACTTCTCCGGGGAGTCATAGGCGAGAATCTCGCCCTTCTTCATTAGCTCGAACCATTTCTCCAACGCCCCAGACGTCAGGAAATCGCAGGTCGGCGCGCCCGTGCCCCGCTCTGCCATGTAGCGTTCCATAAGCTCGTCGCTGTTGAGCTCGAGGATTTCCACGTTGATCCAGGGATACAGTTCGTTGAAACGACGCTGGATTCCGGCCCAGGATTTGGCGCTCATGTTCGAGTAGATGAAAAGGCGACCTTCTTTCTTCGAGGCCTCGATGATCTCGGCGTATCCCGCAGGATAATAGGACGGTACGGCGTTCGCGAACGCACGCAGGGGCAGTCCGAGTACGCCCAAGGCACCGGCCCCACCCATAGCGGCCAAAATCGATCTTCTCGTGAAGCCAGCTGACATTTGATTCTCCTCCAAACAAGGGCGTCTCCTCGCGCCATGTCTAAATGGATTCCCTTATATTCAAACAAAGTCAACATTCTTGCATGCAAAAATCTTGATATTGCATAATCTAAATGCATTATTGGGCGCAGGGAGGACTCAAAATGGATGCAAGAAGTCGCTATCGTGAGCTGTTGAAATCGCCCACTATTCTGGTGTCGGCGGGCGTCTATGACGCGTTTTCCGCGCGATTGGCCGAGCACGCAGGATTCCAGGCCGTCTCTGCAGGGGGGAACTCAGGAATCGGCGGACTTCTCGCGGCCCCCGATCTCGGACAGACAAATATGCGCGACATGGCAGACCTCTATGCCCGCATCTGCGCGGCAGTGGACGTCCCTGTGATGGTCGACGCGGACACCGGCTATGGCGGCGTGCATAATTTGCGGCAGGCAGTCCGGGCATTCGAGCGCGCCGGCGTGGCGGGCTTCACCCTCAATGACCAATCATTCCCAAACCGGTGCGGTTATCTGGAAGGCAAGAGCCTCGTTCCCGTCAGTGAAATGCTGGCGAAGATCAAGGCCGCGGTCGATGCGCGATCAGATTCGAAC
Source organism: Ensifer sp. Root954 (assembly GCF_001429005.1). Taxonomy (NCBI): domain Bacteria; kingdom Pseudomonadati; phylum Pseudomonadota; class Alphaproteobacteria; order Hyphomicrobiales; family Rhizobiaceae; genus Ensifer; species Ensifer sp. Root954. Next base: position 96,921 of record NZ_LMJM01000051.1, on the reverse strand, counting down.
ATGACCATCGTCGCGCGTACGGATGCGGCAAATGTGGCCGGCTTGGACGCTGCCCTAGAGAGATGCGCTCTGTTTCTGGAGGCCGGCGCGGACGTCGCCAAACCACAGTGTGTCGACGACGAGCCTAGCATCCGAAAGGTCGTCAGCGAGCTTCAATGCCCCTACATAGCCAACCTTTCGAATGCGGCGGGGCGATTCAGACTCGACATTCCCGATCTACAGCGCCTCGGAGCCGCAGCAGTCACTCTGCCGACATTATCGTTGTTCTCCGCAATGATGGGAATGACGAGCATCCTTTCCCAAGTGAGCAGCACAGGGTCAGTTGCCGGCCTCGCGGACCGGCTTCCCTCACTCGACAACTACTATGCCGCAGTCGGCCTCTCCGAGTACGCCGAACGCGAGGAGTCCTACCGCGCTTTTGCGGAGCACATTCTGGCACGCCGATGACCCAATCCTCGCTGACGGAAGAAGAAGTCGAGCCTTTTCAGAAGCCGACACCACGCAACCTGTTCATCACAGCGTTCCAAATCGGCATGTTGAGCATTGGGGGCGGCATGTCCGCGTGGCTGCATCGGGAGTTCGTGGTCAGGCGACGCTGGATGGACGAGCAAGCCTTCCATACCGACCTGGCTGTCGCGCGGATGCTCCCCGGCACGAACATATCGAACTTCCTCGTACTCGGAGGTTACCGTCTTGCCGGGTTTCCAGGTGCCGTCTCAGCATTGGCAGGAATTTTGAGCGGACCGTTCGTACTCGTTCTGGCGCTAGCGGTTACATACGAACATTTATCCAGCCCGTTTTTAACGGACCTTTTGGCAGGTGCGGCGGCTGCAGCGCTTGGATTTCTGGTCCCGATGGTTGCACGAAGTGTGCGCCACGTCGGAAATCATTGGACATCGGTTCTGGTCATCGCCGTGGTCTCCCTCGCCGTAGGGGTATTCAGCGTGCCGCTGGCGCTATTCGTCGCATTGGCATTGCCATGCAGCATCGTGCTCGTAGTCCTGCGGGGCCGCGCAAATGCGTGAAAGCCCTCTCACAGCACTGCTGTTTATGTTCGTCCCATTCTCTCTCACCGCGTTCGGGGGCGGGTTGTCGGTCATCTCCGGCATTCAGGAACAGACGGTCAACCAACTCGGCTGGATGACGGCGCAGGAGTTCCTGAACTACTTCGCGATCTCGCGCGCGGCACCCGGTCCAGGATCGCTGTTGTCCTCCCTTGTGGGCTGGCACGTAGCCGGCCTTTCTGGAGCCCTCGTTGCGACCTTGGCCATGTTCGTCCCATCCTCGCTCTTATGCCTGGCGATCGCCGTATTGTGGCGGCGCTACAAGGGACGCCGATGGCTTTCGATTCTTGAGATGGCGGTTGCGCCGATCGGTGTCGGCTGCTCATCGCGGGACTACTGAGTCTGGCTCCCCTTGCGCTGTCATCGTCCTCCTTGGTGTGCGTAGGCTTGGCATCGTTTCTCCTCACGGCCCTCAAGCCCTCATTCCACCCGGCGCTCATCCTTTGCGCCGGTGCGGCAGCTAACGCCTCCGTCCACTTCTTCATTCAATTTCAATGAGCTGGAAGCCAGTATGATCATCGATTGTCACGGCCACTACACTACCGCGCCCGCCGCCCTGCAGCAGTATCGGGATCGCCAACTGGCGCGTTTGATAGACCCCTGGCTTCCTCGCATCGCCAGCCCAGCGATTTCTGACGATCAGATTCGCGAAACGATCGAGAACAACCAACTACGGGTCCAAAACGAGCGCGGTATCGACCATGTGCTCTTTTCCCCTCTCGCTGGGGGTATGTCGCATCATTGTGGGACCGAGGAAACGAGCCTGGAATGGACCCGGATATGCAACGACCTGATACACCGGGTCGTGGCATTGTTTCCCACCCGGTTTTCCGGCGTTTGCCAGTTGCCACAATCGCCCGGTGTGCCTCCGGGCAACTGTGTCGCCGAGCTCAAACGGTGCATCAACGAACTAGGCTTCGTGGCGTGCAACATAAACCCGGACCCCTCGGATGGTCACTGGAGTTGCGCTCCCCTCACTGACCGCAGTTGGTATCCGCTGTACGAATGTATGGTCGAACTAAACGTCCCGGCGATGATCCATACGTCTTGTTCCTGCAATCGCAACTTCCATGGCGTGGGAGCGCATTACCTCAATGGCGACACCACCGCATTTATGCAGTTGCTGGACTCCGACGTATTCCGCGACTTTCCGGAATTGCGGGTCGTAATTCCGCACGGCGGCGGCGCTGTCCCCTACCATTGGGGGCGCTATCGAGGACTTGCATATGACCTGCGTCGGACAACGCTGGACGAGCAGGTGCTGAAAAATGTGTACTTCGACACCTGCGTCTACCATCAGGCTGGCATCAATCTACTGACAACGGTGGTCCCGACGGACAACATCCTCTTTGCGACGGAGATGATCGGCGCGGTCAAAAGTGTCGATCCCGAGACCGGCAGGATGTTCGATGACACCGGACCGATGATCGAGGCCACGGACCTCTCGAAGAGCGACAGGGAAAAGATATTCTTCCGCAACGCCTTGCGTGTCTACCCACGGCTGGCGGAGCGCCTTGAGAGGGTGGGATTGTTGAAAAAATAAGCGAAACTTCGCTCTCTGCACGCAATTGGCCCGGCATTGCATCCAGAATCGTGTATTTTGCTGATCTGGCTGCTGTCGTTTGAACGCGGGAGCCTTGAAGGCAATTTATCAGGTCAGTTGGCAGACGATGACAGAGAAGACCGGTACAAAGAGCGTTGCGGCAACATTGCGCGACGCCATCGAAAACGAAATCCTGACCGGACTACTCGCTCCAGGCGAGCGGTTGGATGAGCAAACCTTGTCGAAGAAGTTTGGAGTATCGCGAACGCCCGTCCGCGAAGCCCTCGCCCAGCTTGCTTCGGTCAATCAGGTGGAAATCCGACCGAACCGAGGAGCATTCGTCACAAGCGTTCGTCCTGAACAGCTCGTGCAAATGTTCGAAGTGATGGCCGAGCTGGAGGGGATGGCCGGTCGGCTTGCTTCGCGACGGCTCGTTGCCGCTGATCGAGACAACATCCAACAGTCGCTCGACGAGTGCGCAAAGGCGGCTTCGAGAGCCGACACGGACGCTTACTACTATGAAAACGAGCGGTTTCACCAGGCGATCTATGCGGCAAGCCACAACGGCTTCCTCATCGACCAATGTCAGGCTCTTCAGCGAAGACTTCGCCCCTATCGGCGACTTCAACTTCGGGCCATAAATCGGATGCAGACGTCGATGGCGGAACACAAAACGATCGTGGAAGCGATATTCGCCGGGAACGGCCAAGCTGCCGAAGCCGCGTTGAAGGAGCATATCGTAATCCAGGGAGAGCGTTTCCAGGACCTGCTCGCTTTCATGGCGGAGACGACACTCGCCGCTCAGTAACCGCAGCCATATGACGGCTACCAAAGCGCGGCGCTAACAACTCCGCGCTCTTTTGTTGTGCCCAGTACAATTTTATTGACTTTGCATGCAGAAATAAGAATATTGCACACAACGTCGCTTTCCACTGGAGAGAACCGATGAAGCGTGGAAATTCGCTCGACATCCTCGATGGCTCGTCAACCTATCTTGGCGGCTTGTTAGAAACGCTCACCAGGCGCGGCCGACTGCTCCTCCGACGCAATCCGCAACCGCAGCCACAGGCGGAGCAGATTGACCTCGTAGCGCTTGCGGAGACGCTGCTGTCCCGCCGCGGTGAGGCCTCTGGTGTCGCGTTGGCGCGCGAACTGCTGTCCGCGTACCAATGGGCTCCAATCGAATCGAAGCTGGTATTCCTGTTGGCGCTCGCCGATCGCTTCGGCCCCGAACAACGTCAACTCGAGTTGGCGATGGAAGCCCTTCGTCGCGAGCGCACTGCGGACAATCTGGATGCCATCCACGTTGCCTCTGAGCCGCGCCGGCAGCAACTCTTCAGGAGGCTTAACCTAGCGCCCGGAGGGACCAAGGCACTCATCAGGATGCGGGAGGACCTTCTCCAGCAACTCGGACAGAAACCGGAATTACGCGGTGTGGATTCGGATTTCGCACACCTCTTCGGTTCGTGGTTCAACCGGGGATTCCTCGTCCTCAGACCGATCGACTGGACCAGTCCAGCGAACATTCTGGAGAGGATCATTCAGTACGAAGCCGTGCATGAAATCAGGGATTGGGATGATCTTAGAAACAGACTTCAGCCGAGCGATCGTCGTTGCTACGCCTTTTTCCATCCCCAACTGGTCGACGAACCCTTGATCTTTGTCGAGGTGGCCCTGACGAAAGAGATACCGTCCCAAATCCATCCGCTGCTTGATCTCGATCGCACGGTGATCAAGGACAGCGAAGCGACTACAGCGGTGTTCTATTCCATCTCGAACACGCAGAAAGGGCTGCGCGGCGTCTCGTTCGGTAACTTCCTGATCAAGCAGGTGGTGGAGAATCTGAAAGCCGAACTGCCCAACCTCAAGACCTTCGTGACTTTGTCGCCCGTGCCCGGATTTGCGACGTGGCTTGCCAAGGAGCGCAATTCGCCAAATTCTGCGTTCGCGGACCCTGCATTTGCCGACAAGCTCAAACTGCTTGATGGGCCCGATTGGCACCAAAACGACGATGTGGTCGCGGAAGTCAGGCCCGCGCTACAAGCCGCGACGGCATACTACTTCCTACGGGCCAAGAACCCGAAAGGCCGACCTGTCGACCCCGTTGCTCAATTCCACCTTGGGAACGGCGCACGGCTCGAGCAGATCAACTTCCTGGGCGATCGCTCGCCGAAGGGGCTCAAGCAGTCCCATGGCATGATGGTCAACTACCTCTACCAATTGAATGAAATCGAAGCGAACCATGAAGCGTTCGCTGAGAATGGAAACGTTGCGGCGTCCCCGGCTGTCCGGAAACTCCTGCCGACAAACCTGCAATCCCGAGAACTGACAGTCCAGCGAGGCTAACTCGCTCGAAACTGCATTGGAGACGTCATGAACGCAAATCTCTTCGCCCGGCTTGAGGCCTCGATCCGTGATACCGGAAAAACGGCGATCGTTGTTCCCCAGGGCCCGACCTACACCTACGGCGATCTTGTCGCCCTTTCGGGGCGGCTGGCTAACGTCCTTGTTGAACGGGGCGTCAAGCCCGGAGACAGGGTGACGGTCCAGGTCGAAAAATCGGTGACAGCACTTGCGCTCTATCTGGCCACGTTGCGTGCCGGCGCGATATTTCTGCCCCTCAACTCGGCCTATACGCTCGCCGAGGTCGAGTATTTCGTAGGCGACGCCGAGCCGGCGTTGATCGTCTGTGATCCCTCCAAGCACTCCGGCATGGTCTCGATTGCCTCCAAAGTGGGCGCAGTCGTCGAAACACTCGATCCGGCCGGAAACGGAAGCCTCGCGGATGCCGCGAATGGCGTGGATGCCGCATTCGACACCGTTCAGCGTGGTGCGGACGACCTTGCGGCCATCCTTTATACCTCCGGTACCACCGGCAGATCGAAGGGAGCCATGCTTTCGCACGGCAACCTCACCTCGAACGCGCTAAGTCTGATCGATGTATGGCGGTTTACGGAAGACGACGTGTTGATCCACGCACTGCCGATCTACCATACGCATGGTCTTTTCGTCGCCACGAACGTGACGTTGTTTTCCGGCGCGTCGATGGTGTTCCTTTCCAAGTTCGACGCTGACCAAATACTCGACCTGATGGCGACCTCCACCGTGTTGATGGGGGTTCCCACGTTCTACGTCCGGCTCCTGCAAAGCACTCGCCTTGCCGAGGCCTCCTTGGCAATGCGCCTGTTCATTTCCGGCTCCGCTCCCCTTCTCGCCGAGACGCATGTCGATTGGAACCAGCGCACCGGACATGCGATCCTGGAGCGCTATGGAATGACAGAGACCAACATGAATACCTCGAACCCGTACGACGGTGAGCGCGTGCCCGGAACAGTAGGGCTGCCGCTTCCGGGCGTTTCGGTTCAGATCACCGACCCGGACACCGCTGCGGTGCTCGAACGGAACCAGATCGGCATGATCGAGGTAAAAGGGCCCAATGTCTTCAAGGGCTACTGGCGGATGCCGGAGAAAACGGCCGCGGAACTTCGCGCCGACGGCTTCTTCATTACCGGCGACTTGGGCAAAATCGACGAGCGCGGCTATGTCCATATCCTCGGGCGTGGCAAGGACTTGGTCATCACGGGTGGCTTCAACGTCTATCCGAAGGAAGTCGAGGAAGAGATCGACGCCGTGGCCGGTGTGGTCGAAAGCGCGGTCATCGGCTTGCCGCACAAGGATTTCGGTGAAGGCGTCACTGCTGTGGTCGTACGTGCGCTCGGCTCATCGGTCGATGAAGCGGCCATTCTTGGTGCCATTGGCGATCGCCTGGCCAAGTTCAAACTGCCAAAGAAGGTGTTGTTCGTAAACGAGCTTCCGCGCAACACGATGGGCAAGGTCCAGAAGAACGTGCTTCGTGAGCAGTTCAAGGAACTGTACTCTCCACAGCAGACCGCGAAGGTGACTGCCCACGGATAAGCAGGTCGCGTTGTCACGCAGAGTGCGATCGGACAGCTTTTTGGACGCCATGATAAATCCTCGCCTATCCCGGGCGGGGATCAATTGAGATAGTCGTACAAATCCATCCAGGCGCACCGTCCATGCAGCATCAAGAATTAGCAAATCACCCGATCGGCGGTCGTCCTCGGTGACCACTTTGCGCCCCAACAGCGGGCATCGCATCCCAACCCGACAACAAATGAACCAATTTGAGTTGAGTGCTGCCTGGTTATTTAGACTTGCGCAGTGATGTGCGTCTAGGAGAACATGCGTCCGCGGTTCAAGCGCGATGGCAGGCTGACCTTTGGATGGCGCAAAGCTGGCCGCCGTTCGTCGGCATCAAAGCTGTCCACTACTGCAAAGACCGGCCCGCGTAGGCCGATGTGTGGTACTTGAGCGGCCAGCCCTGATCGTGGCCGCTCGTCATCAGTCTTTTACAACATTGGATATCACGGAGGATTTCGATAGTGTTTTGCAATCGGAGCCTGTGATTCACAGTGTTACCCGCTCCGATCACATGCAGGTGGGGAGGATTTGGTGACGGATCAGGACCCGGCGAAGCCGCGGCAGTTTCACTTCGTTCGTCATGGGGATCAGTCGAGCACGGCGCTCGATTGGGAGACTGGGCCCGGCATCGTCCGGAAAGCTCTGAGCGAAGCTCTCAATGCGCGAAACGTCGCGTTTCTGCTTGGAGCAGGCTGCTCTTCGCTGGAAATCGACAATAGGCAGCGGGGTATTCCAACGATGGCCCCGTTGGCTTCCGAGTTCTGCAAGCATCCTTTGCCGCCGGACTTCGACGACGATCTCAACCCCATCAAACCGCCCGAGTGGGGACTTACCTCCGAAGAAGTCGAGTTTCTCAAAGCGAGAGGCGCAGCTTTAACGGAAACGGAATACACGTGGAATCTCGAACGGCTTATGGAGCTCCTTTTCAGCCTGGCATTCATCTACAGGCGCAGCGACAACCCTCAGGATGCCAGCTTCCTCGAGACTGTCGAGGGCATCATCAACAAGGTGAAGAGCTTCCTCTGGGAGAGGTGCACAAAAGGGGAGTTCGCCTCCGGAGACAACGCGGTCCCGGACGTGTACGAGAGCTTCTACCGCCGCCTGGTGCTGCGGGACAGGTCGTTGCCCCGGCCATGGATTTTCACGACGAATTACGACCTCTTCAACGAGCGCGCGATGGACCGCCTCGGTTTGCCATATGCCAACGGGTTTTCGGGAGTTGTCGAGCGTCGCTTCAATCCTGCCACCTTCCGCTATGCCCTCGCCGAACAACTCGACGTCACGAGCCGGAAGTGGTCCGCCGTCGACGGATTTGTGTATCTCTGCAAGCTGCACGGCTCGTTAAGCTGGACAGAGGATGACCACGGCCTGTTTCCGATCCGCGAGCTCTGGCCGCAGGACGCTGCTTCCAAGGTCATGATTTACCCGACTCCGGCGAAGCAGAATTCAAGTCTCGGTTCGCCCTATTCCGACCTCTTTCGCGAGTTCCAAAGCCGTGTCGTACGAGAGCAGAGCGTGCTGATCACGGCCGGTTTTGCATTCGGAGACGAGCATCTCAACAACATCATCTATCAGGCACTGACCATTCCGACGTTCAGGCTGATCGTGTTCGCAAATCCCAACGCTAAGGGAGAGATCGCCAAGCTGCGCGCACTTCGCGATGAACGCATCTGGATCATCGGCGGCGACGGTCCCGACGAGAAAAACCCCGCCCACTACTTCAACATGATCGTCGAGCACTTCATGCCGCAGCGGCAGAGCGACAGGATCGACGACGCTGTTCGCCTGGTTATGGAGACCATGGGAGCGAAAAAGGACGCCGCAGATGGGTAATGACGACCGCCGGCGCGCGATCGGAAAGGTGATATCCGTCTCCGCGGATCGGTTTGTGGTCGAGGTTCACGCCGGAACCGACAATTTCACTGTCGTTGGATTCGACGGTGTTCATTACGTCGCACGTCTCGGATCGTTCCTGATGATTCCCACGCCTCCGGAGTATGTCGTGACGGAGGTTGTGGGCTTGCGGGAAAGAGACGGCCAGTCCCGTGACGGCGGAGAAATGGAAAAGGCAACTGCAGCCAAGTTTCTCGATCTTGTCCCGGTCGGGATGCTTCCCATGGCGAGCGACGGCAAGTTCCGCTTCGGCGTCTCGGTTTTCCCTTCGCTCTTCGCCGACGCCTTGTATTCGTTGGACGCCGAACTAGATCGCATATTCGACACTGAAAAAGAAACCGAGCCGTCGACGGATGGGGATGGGGGGCCGCCGACGCCACCCAAAGCGACCCGTTTCCGCAATCTGGCCATCGGCAAGTCGGTCATTTTCGAGGATTACCAGGTCAAGGTCAGGATTGACGACTTTTTCGGCGGCCATGTCGCGGTGCTCGGCAACACCGGGAGCGGCAAGTCGTGCACCGTCGCAACGGTGCTGCAATCGCTCTTCGAAAAGGCGGACGAACATCGCGCCCGGGGCGCGACATTCGTTGTCCTCGACGTAAACGGCGAGTACCATGAAGCGTTCAAGGAACTGGGAAGTCGGGCCGAGATCGGGGTCAAGCGGCTTATCATCGACGGCACGTCCGCCGCCGGGGCCTTCCGACTGCCCCATTGGTTCCTCGACCTTTCGGAATGGGAGCTCTTACTGCAGGCCAGCGAGCGAACGCAACTCCCCATCCTGCGGATGGCATTAGGCTTGGTTTCGCTGTTCGGCCAAGCTTCGGGAGTTCAACTCACGAAGATCAGAAACCACATCCTCGCAACGTGCATCACACAAATATTGGGTGACGAAACGCCGCCAGGAGCAAAGGAGACGCGGATTCGCGGGATCCTGCAGCGATTTTGCACGACTGATATAAACGCGAGCGTCCTTGATCAGGCGATCAAGGTCAATTTCGGAAACATGCCCGGCCTGCAGGACGCTTATACCTACCTCGCAGGTTCCAACGGTGCGGGCGGTTTCATCGACCCGGCAATCAAATTCCCTGACTACGAAAACATACCTTTCGATTTCATCGCGCTTGGAGACGCGATCGATCTGGCTTTGCTTTACGAGGAAGCTCACGGAAACCGCCAAATCCGGGATTACTGCTCGCAGATGGTCACCCGTTTCAAGGCGCTGGAGAAGCGGGTCGATTATGAGTTTCTCCGACATACATCCACCGACCAAGTGTCGCAATCCGAATTCCTTGCCGGGTTGTTGGGATTGACCGCCGCCCAAGGGGGCGGACACGTAAAATCGTCCCAGATCGTCATTCTTGACATGAACGTGGTGGAAGACGAGGTCGTGGAGCTCGTCAGCGCCGTGCTTGCGCGGATGGTGTTTCGGGTCCTTCGGCACGCTGAACCACGCAACCGCTTCCCCGTGCATCTGTTGCTCGAGGAGGCTCATCGCTACGTGGCTTCGACGCCATCGCGATATGCCATGGATGCCGGGCGCATCTTCGAGCGCATTGCCAAGGAGGGCCGGAAGTACGGGTTGTTCCTTCTGATCGCGTCGCAGCGCCCGAGCGAATTGTCCAAGACCGTGCTTTCCCAGTGCTCGAACTTCGTTGTTCATCGAATTCAGAACCCTGACGACCTGTCCCAGATCAGGCAGATGACGCCTTTCATTTCCGACAGCGTCTTAAAGCGGCTGCCATCGCTTCCGAAGCAGCACGCGCTCGTGTTCGGCAATTCTGTCAATCTTCCTACAACGTTCAAGGTTCGCCTTGCTGACCCAGTGCCCGCAAGCACTGATGCTCAGATCGTCGATCTGTGGTTTCAGGAAGATGGCCGAAAAGTTCTATTGGCGATTGGGTCGAAGTCGGGCGCAGAACAATAGAGGCAAACTTCGATGGCCCAGTGGTGCGCTCCCAAGCGATGACCACGTTAATCTTGCTGGTCGTTCGCGTCTAATTCCAGGGCCCACCCACGCTTCACGGTGTTGTCCCGAAAGGCATTCCTTAGCAGGTGAGCGATTGGGATGCCCGTGTGGACCGATTGCCGTCATGGCACCAAAAGGCTTTGCGCCCACGAAAATGCTCGGACGCCGCAGAGTTCGATTTGGGAGAATCCACGGATTTTGAATAAATGGTGTCATCATGTCGTCCTACGACATGTGTGAACCTAGAAGGATTCGATTTTTATTATTCTCGAAAAATGTAGACTTCGCTGTCAGTTCTCTGGAATATGTTCGACTTGAAGTCTTTGTATTTTGATTTCATGCCTATGTATTTTTATAGCTGTGGAGATCATTAATCGCACATCTTCATGGTAAAAATGGAAGACTCTGAATTGATTGTGCAAATTGTATATAAAAGATACTTGCGCTGCCGATTTGGACGGGTTACACATTGTCATGTAAGGGATATTAATATTGACGATGTGTTCGTCGATGAACAGACGTTTTAAACACCCGAAGCCGGGAACCACAAATCGCGACCGATCAGCAACGGCGGCACTTTGGGACAACGCGGTCGCATTTGGCACGAGTGACTATAATGTCGATCCGTCCTCCTACTTACAAAGACAAGCCTTATCCGATCCAGTTCGCCGAGATGGCGGCGGATTGGGTTCGTGGAAACGATGATTACAAAGCGCGTGGAGCAAAGCGTAATTTGGACCTGCCGAACGTTTTACTCGATACCGCAATCCGCGCGGGTAAGACGCATTCGGAAATCCGCTCCGCACTTGGGATTTCTTCCAACACGCTTTCAAAGGCAATCAAGCGAGCCGGCCTTATCATGCCCAAGACCGCTGCTCAGAGAACTGCTTTCCTTGAGTCGCCGCCTATCACATCACAACAATCTTCAGCCGTGGCATTGCCGCACGCGAAGGGGATGGTGGCGGCATGGGTGGCGGACCTCGAGGTGTCGTCTACAGAGGATGCCCAGGTCGCCGCTATGAAAGTGGAGCATGTTCCAGCGTCGAAGCCCGGCAGCGACGCAACACGTACTAAACCGAGAACTCCGCGGATGGCCGAAGCAATCGCCAAGCGAATGATCGGCGAAGCCGCAGACCGCTTAATTCCGGGCACATATACTGGCAGGGACGGACATGAACATTGCGATGGTTTGGTCGGGAGGGGACCCGAGGCACGACCGACAATTTACGCGTGGCGAGAAAAAGCAAGTGAGGTCGAGGAGGTACTGAAAATCTATCGGGAGATACACGCTGAGGGCTCATCAGCCACCTCGGCGCATTCAGAGGCCTTGAAAAGCTAACCTACAGCCTGTTGTCAGCACCCGACCGCGGCCAACCCAACCGAGGGAAGGATAGTCAGATGAACGCGCGACTTGGTTCGCGACACCTAGACTATCACTCGGCTTTGAAGCCCATAGCCTGCAGCCGTCGTATCCGGGCGCTTGCCACATGACGTCTCATCATGATCTCCGCAAGGTCAGGATCGCGATCTTCGATGGCGTCGCAAATCCGCTTGTGCTCGACGACTGCCCGCTGGCGCAAGCCGGGATTGTCATTTCTGCTGCGATATAGGCGGAGCAGGGGGTACAACTCCGCGCAGAGGAGTTGGATCAGCAGTTCATTTCTGCTTGCTTGTGCGATGCGGAAGTGAAAGTCGCGGTCAGCCGTCCCGAGTGCGTTGTGCTGCCCTGGCTCCAGGCCAAGCAGGCCAGCTTCATGGTGGCGAATGCCTTCCCTGAGTTCGTTCAGCTCAGTTTCCGTGATCTTTGTGGCCGCTTCGCGGGCGGCGAGGCCCTCGAGCATTTCGCGGACGCTGAACAGCGCATTGAGACGTTCCGGCGTGGCCTGGATAACGCGTGCGCCCTGATTGGCCGTGCGGGTTATAAGGTGACGCTCTTGAAGCCTATGCAACGCTTCCCGCAGCGGCCCGCGGCTGACGCCATAGCGTTGGGCCAGAGACGGTTCGCTTATCTTCGTGCCAAGCGGGAGTTCTCCCTGCAAGATTGCTTCAGTCAGGCGATGAAACAATTGCTCGGCCAGCGTTCCCTCGGCCGAAGATGGGGCAACCGCCAACTCCAATTCGTTGGTTTGGGTCGCAAGATCCTGCATCAAAACTGTCTCCTCATTCCGATCCGACATCCATGATACGACACGGCAATGTCGATGGTAAGCGCGGCGATTCAAGCTGCCGATCCACGTTAGCGGACGGCAAGGCGGTGCAACAGTGGCCCCATCACCATAATATAGAGGGTCCTAAACACGTGGCACGTGACCACGAAAGCGACTTCGAGCCCGGACGCCAACGCGATAACGGTCATTTCCGCAAACCCGCCCGGCGAAAAGGCCAGAAACAGAGCCATCGTCGGCTTGTTCACCAAGAGGCTGCAAAGGGTCGCGGCCAAAAGCGATATGCCAATAAGTATACCAGTCCAAAGGACGCCTTGGATAAGCGCAGTGTGAGCCTCCTTTGAACCTATTCCCGCAAGGCGCGCCCCTGTGATGCAGCCAATCATCACCTGCATCGCGGCGACCAGCCAGCTTGGCGGCGTCGCCGAAGATACCCCCGTTCCGTGGACAATTGCGCTCAAAATCATGGGCGCAAGCATGAGGCCGCCGAAGGACCTCAACGGCCTTCCGATGACATATCCAACTATAGCGCAGGCCCCAAGCACACCCCAGTCGCTGAACGAAATTGTGCCGTGCGGGTTCCCTGCCATTCCTGGGCCGGTGCCGCGGAGATCGACGTCAGTCAGCATCGTTAGCACGAAGGGGATCGTGACAACGACAACAATGATCCGGACAGAATGTACCAGGACGAGCTTTCTGACATCAGCGCCGAACTGCGCGCCCAACATGGTCATCTCGCCAAGTCCACCGGGCATGGAGGCAAAGAGGGAAGTGGGTCTGTCGTAGCCGCACGTGCGGAAGTAGACGAAGCCGGAAGACGTCACCGTCGCGAAAAAAACCAGAAGAATCGGGACGAGGATCCACAATTCGCTGAAGGTGCTGACGACCTGGGGGGTGAACGCGCTTCCGGCTACCACGCCGATAACCGGCCGAGCGCCGTAGCGGAAGACGCCTGGAAGCATCCACCGGGTGCTTGCTGTTGCTATCAGCGCTGCGGCAAACATCGCGCCCAGTGTCCACGGCAAAGGCAAGTGCAGCAGGCGGAAGACGAATCCGCCCGCTGCACCGGCCAACAACACAATGGTCGCGGACCACAGCTTATGAACGGTAAGCAGCGTCATTGCTGAGGAGACAAGCCCAAGTCGGCGAGGATTTCCTTTGCGTTGGCAGTCTCGCTGGCGATGAATGCCTGATAATCAGATTCTTTCAGATGCATGTCGATCCAGCCGCGGTCTTTCAGGATTTGCTTCCACCGGTCCGAAGCCACGAGTTTTTCGATCAGAGCCGAGATTGCACCTGCCTGGTCGTCGTCCAAGCTCTTGTGTACCGACACTCCCCGCCAGTTCGCGAATACCACGTCGTAGCCAAGCTCCTTGAGGGTCGGCGCGTCGACGCCGGGGAGACGCTCGGGCGATGCCACCGCGAGGATGCGCATCTTTCCAGACTCGACCTGCGTGAGGAAATCTTGAAGCCCGCCACCGACGACGGTAGCCTGGCCGTTCAGAGCCGAAACAACGACCTCGCCGGTATTGGGATGCGGGATGAAGTTGACCTGCCGCGGCTGCATGCCGGCCTGCTTGGCGAGACGGGCGAAGAAAATGTTCTCCGTCGACCCCGGCGAACCGCCGCCCCAGGCAACACTGCCGGGATCAGCTTTGAACTGCTCCATCAGGTCCTTGAACGACTTTACCTCGGAGTCCGCCCTGACGGCGATGACCTCGTATTCACCGGCAAGCCGTGCCAACGGTCGGACGTCCGCCAGGGAAACCGGCGTCTTGTTGGTCAGCGGAAAGAAGACAGTTCCGGCACCTTGCACTACGACGGCGTCGCCGTTGCCTTCTTTGGTGGTCACGAATTGGGATAGCGCGACCATGCCGCCACCGCCAGGTACGTTCACGACCTTCACCGAGGGCACGAGCTTTTCGTGGCGGACAGTGTCTTCAATCGCGCGGGCAACCTGGTCAAGACCGCTACCGGGACCGCCGGGGACCGTGATGTCGAGGGCTTTGATGTCCTGTGCGCTGGCCTGCATGAAAGGGGTTGCAAGGCAACCTGTAATGAGTGCGATTGCTATTCTACGTGTAATCATCGATCTGAACCTCCCATGTCGATGTAGCAGTGATCACTTGAAGGCGCTCGCCGCCTCCAGCAGACGCCTGGCCTCCTCGCGGTATCCCGCTTCCTCGGCCATGCTTCGTTCCAGTCCGACGACCTCGTTGTAGTCGTCGAGCTTCATTAGCCTTCGCTCCACCGCGGCCAGTGATTGCGTGCTGGCCAAGGTGGACAAGGTTTCACTGACCGCCTGTGCGGCGGCGAAAAGGGAAATGGACGGCAGGCTGATAGTGCCGACGTTCAACCGGCGTAAATCTTCAATGTCGGCGAGGCGACTTCCTGCCGCCTGCGACAAGGTTGCTGCGAATTCGCATGGGACCTCGGCTACAGCGCGCGCAATCTCCGTCGGACGGTCCACGCCTTGTGGCTTGGCGATATCTGCGCCCGCGTTCAGGAAAAGGCGGCACCTGTCCAATGCTTCATCAAGACCCATCACGCCGCGTGCGTCTGTGCGGGCAATGATTACCAAGTCCGGATCACGTCGAGCGGCGATGGCTGCGCGAATCTTGGCCAACATCTCCTCGACCGGAATGATGTCTTTACCTGGAAGGTAGCCACATCGGTTCGGAAACCGCTGATCACTGATCATGATGCCGGCCGCCCCGGCCGCCTCGAACATCCGCACCATCTGTGTGACGTTATGCACGTCGCCGAATCCGGTGTCGGCGTCAACCGACACGGGAAGGTTCACCGCAGCACAGATTCTTCCGTAGTGATCTGCGTAGTCGCGCATGTTGGATTGGCCGATATCAGGACCGCCGAGCATCGCCCCGATGGCTGCGAAACCGCCGGCCCCGATCACCTTGAAACCCGCGCCCTCTGCCAATCGGGCGGAAAGGGCATCGTAGACACCAGGCATGATGTGTCCTGACCGGTCTTTAATCAGCCGGCGGTAGGTCGTTCTATGTGACATGGATAGCTTCCGTCGTTGGCAGCGAGGTCTATTCGTGGTTCGCAAGCGGCGTGGCCTGTTGCCGTGCCCGCATTCGGGCAACGACGGGGACGACCAGGATTGTAAAGGTGAGGGCAAGCATCACTGCCGAGGCCGGGTGTGTCAGAAACACCGACCAGTCGCCTTGGCTGATCGCGAGTGAGCGACGCATCTGCTGTTCGATCATCGGTCCGAGGATCAGGCCAAGGATGCACGGGACGATCGGCACTTCGAGCACTCGGAACAGAAATCCGACGATACCAATGATCCAAAGAAGTACCAGGTCGAAGGCATTCCCGTTGAGGCTGTAAGTTCCGAGCGAAGCAAGGACGAGGATGCCGCCATAGAGCCACGGCTTGGGAATGCTCAACAGGCGTACCCACAGGCCGACCATGGGCAGGTTCAAGACCAGTAGGAGCACGTTGCCGATGTAAAGGCTGGCGATCAGGCCCCAAACCAAGTCAGCGTTGGTTTCGAACAACATCGGGCCGGGCCTCAGACCATACTGCTGGAAAGCTGCAAGCAAGACCGCTGCGGTTGTCGATGTCGGTAATCCAAGCGCCAGGAGCGGCGAGAGAGCCCCTGCAGCCGAAGCATTGTTGGCTGCCTCCGGACCTGCCACACCTTCTATGGCACCGTGTCCGAATTGCTCGGGCCGCTTCGAAAGCTTTTTCTCCAGCGTGTACGAAAGGATCGTCGGAAGCTCACTTCCACCGGCCGGGATTGCACCGATCGGAAAACCGATCACGGTGCCTCGCAACCAAGGCTTCCACGAGCGGGCCCAATCCTCACGGCTCATCCACATGGAACCTTTCAATGCGTGTATTTTGTCGGGCAGGCCGCCCTCGCGAGAAGCGACGAACAGGGTTTCGCCTACGGCAAACAGGCCGACCGCAACTACAACGGTATCAATGCCGTCAAGGAGTTCGACAATTCCGAACGTGAAGCGCTCTTGGCC
The DNA here is from genome assembly GCF_001429005.1 of Ensifer sp. Root954. NCBI lineage: Bacteria > Pseudomonadati > Pseudomonadota > Alphaproteobacteria > Hyphomicrobiales > Rhizobiaceae > Ensifer > Ensifer sp. Root954. Next base: position 80,347 of record NZ_LMJM01000051.1, on the reverse strand, counting down.
GGTCTGGGGGTCAAGGCCAACAGCACCCAGGAAAAGACCGAAGAAGAGCGCGCCGATACCAAGCCCTACCGAACGCCCAAGCACGGTCGTCACCGTCGCGAGCGAAAGGATCATTAGCGAGAAGTAGTCGGGTGCGGTCAGTTTGAGGGCAACGTCGACAAGCAACGGGGCGGCGAATGTCAGTCCTATGGTCGCGACGGTTCCGGCGACGAACGAGCCAATTGCGGCTGTCGCCAATGCCTGTGCCCCGCGGCCGCTACGGGCCATGGCGTTGCCTTCCAACGCGGTCATCATAGCACCGGCCTCACCCGGCGTGTTGAGCAGGATAGAGGCCGTGGACCCGCCATACTGGGCACCGTAGTAGATGCCAGCGAACATGATGAATGCCGAGATGGGATCAAGCCCAATTGTGAGCGGCATCAGCAGCGCGACAGTAGTCGCAGGGCCAATACCCGGAAGCACGCCGATCGCAGTGCCCAAGGTCACGCCGATCATCGACCATGCGAGATTGCCAGGCGTCAGCGCTACCGAAAAGCCGTGCAAGAGCGAATAGAATGTTTCCACGTCGTCCTCCCGTGGTCACTTAGAATTCGGAAAGAAGGTTTCGAAGACGCCGATCGGCAGATCGAGGCCCAGAACCCAGCTGAAGGCGACAAGGATCAACGTCGAAAACACCAAGCCGATGGCACCGTTGAGCACAATGCGGCGATCGCCGAAGGCCCAGCTTCCGGCTGCAAAGACAATGGCTGCCATTGGCACCCAGCCGAGCTTCTTGATGAAAAATGCCTCGAGCAACAATGCCGCCGAGATAACGATGACCGGACGAAAGTCCACAGGCACTTGACCGTCCTCAGGCGATGTTGCGCGCACGCTTTCCAGAATTACCAGGAGTGCCGAGACCACAAATCCTGCGCCGATGATTGTGGGGAAGACGGTCGGCCCAACAGCGTCGTAACTGAATCCCGTCGGTATCCGAGAAGCGCTGATGATTACGGCGACACCGACAAGCAGCATCGCGATGCTGAACACGGCAAGAGGCCGGTTTTGAATGGTCATTTCATTCCTCCACGAAAGCAGGGCTCCCGACCTTGCCTTTCCGTTTAGATCTCATTCATTGGAAAGATTGTCAACACTTTTGGCAATGGACGACCAATAACCTGCCAAAAACGCCGAGATTTGCCGGAAAGTGTTGACATATTGAAGGCTGCGTGACATTTCGTTTGTCATCAACGGGAGGCACGCATGCACTTACGCGAAACTGTAATCTCTGGCCGCATGAGCGCAGAACTACGCCGACAACTGCGGGAAGACATAAAGCCGCTTGTCGCTATCTCGGGCGCGACGCCACATCATGCGCAGCTGGCAGAGGCGGCCGGATTCCGCCTGTTCTTCCATTCCGGCTCGCAGGCAGCTGCGCACATTCTGGGTATGCCGGACGCGGGTTTAATGACGCTATCGGAAGCGTCCGAAAACATTCGGCGGATATGCCAATCGATCTCGATCCCGGTAGTCGCGGATTGTGAGACCGGCTTCGGCAACGTCGTAAACACCACTCGTGCCGTCTACGAGTTCATCAGTGCGGGCGTCTCTGGGTTCTTCCTCGAAGACCAGACTTTCCCTAAGCGTTGCGGATTCACGAAAGGGGTCGAAGTCGTGCCGATCGAGGAGGCAACGGCAAAGTATCGAGCCGCCTGTGCGGAGCGCGATCGGCTCGATCCGGATGTAGTCGTCATCGCGAGGACCGATTCACGGGCCTCTGTGGGTGGGAGCGTGGATGAGGTGCTCCGGAGATGCGAGGCTTACCTTGCTGCTGGCGTAGATATGCTCATGGTCATGGCGCTCCAGAGCCGGGAGGAAATGCGGCGGGTGACCGAGGCCTTCCCAGATCAGCACATTTACATCAACGCGAGCGCGGTCAAGCCTTCGCTGTCAGCCGCTGAATATGCGGAAATTGGCGTGTCCACCTACAACATCTCGATCTCGAAAGTCGCGCAGTTGATGATGGAGCGGTTCCTCCGGGATTGCAAAGAACGCCAGGCGGATGCCTTCAACGAGTTTATGGATACCCAGAAGGATTCAAAACTAGGCACCTTCTCGTACCTTGATCTGACGGGGTTCCCCGCAGTCGTTGAGCTGGAGAAGCGGTTCTTGCCGACGGCAAGCTTGCAAAAATATGACACGTCACTGGGGGAGTACGATCCGCGGGGGTAGTACTCATCGGAGGCCTGACGCACTCGGCGAACCGGGATGGTCACGAAGGCGACGCCTTGTTCCAAGGCGCGCCCCTTCACTCTCGCAGAGCCTTGCTGTCTGCGACCTCTTTCGTTCTTGCGGATGAAGCGCTAATAAAGCCGCCGCTGCATTGGACGCGGGGGATCATGAGAAAGCTAGTCGCAGGTAAACTTCACGGCATCCGTGTCACCGACGCCAATCTGAACTATCATGGCTCCATCACTCTCGATCCGGATCACTGTGAAGCAGCTGGTATCCTCCCGATGGAGTTCGTCGAGATCTGGAACAAGAATTCCGGAGCGCGCATATCCACCTACGTGATCCTCGGTGAACGTGGCTCGAGGTGCTGCATCCTCAACGGAGCTGCCGCACGCACCTGCCAGGCCGGCGACCAGGTCATCATCTGCAATTCCGTGTACTTGGACGACGCTCAGATAACGTCCCTGAAGCCGCGGATACTCACCTTCGACGACGACAACAACATCGGCAGTCGCCTTAGTTACTCCGTGAGCGTCGACGCTGAAGGTCGCTACAGGTTCGACATTTTGGATGACAGCGGGGAGACGCAGCCCATACCGCTGCGCGCCTAGCGATCAGGGTCACATTTCGGGCTCTGGCCAAAACTGTCTGCTCGTCGCTATCCAGCTTGCCGGCCCACATCGGATTCTGGTGATGTAGAGAGTGACCGCTTGCCAGCGTCAAGCACGCATTCTCCGAGCGATACGAGCCATATAGGAGCCGCACTAGGTCACGTCCTTTCCGTAAATCGAATTGCTCGCCACGGTTACATGAGCGTCTCGACATCCGTTAATGTTGTGTTAGCCTTTCATCATGCGAGGGGCACGCGATGAGAGTTTCGACACTGGGGATTTGGCGGGCGGGCACAAGATTGCTGGCGTCCATGTTGTTGTTGAGCGCACCCAACGCGCTCGGGAGTAATCTTGACGACGAGTTTGCGGAAGGCAGCCTCGTTAGATCCCATTGGTGTACGTGCCAAATGGATGAACAACTGCTCTCTTTTCCCATGGATGAGGACGGAAGCGGCGATTTCATCGCTCGCATCACGGTCGACAAAACGATCACCGGCGAAAAGAAGTGCGACGTTGCGGCGTGCGCGAAGTTTGAGGTGGAATTCGAGCCAAGCCAGGGAGAGCCGCTGGGACCAAGCTTTATGCTCGAACCAAGGCTGGGGATTACCGCTGAGGCCGGAATGCCGAAGAAAAGGAACCCCTATTGCCCGTTCGACGACCCATTTGACAAGCGGTGTATGCAGCGTCAGGAGATGCGTCTTACGAAGACCTACCAATATCCCTTTGAGCAACTCGTCGATTACACGATCCGGTTCCGGATGCCGAAGGAGGTGGGCAACGAAACGGATTCACTCCGTTGGGTAATCGCTCAGTGGAAGCAGGAACCTGCGCAGCAGGTGGCGGACGCTGCCCAAGCCAACGCAGTAAAGAACGCTGGGCAGGCGGCTGAACCAGAGGAAGTGTGGGAACCCAGCCCGTTCCTGGCACAGCGATACGATGATGGCGTCCTGCATGTGACGGTCCAGGATGGCGACTGCCGTTGCATCGTCGCATCAGAAAAGAAACTAGCCAGTTGGACGCACGGATGGGCGAACGGGAAATCGCCGCCGGACTGCAGGTTCACCTTCCCGTCGGTGCTCGAAGACACCCAGTGTGTGAGCTCCCTAATACTCGAGTTTGATGGCGAGCCGAAACTGACAACCGCAAAGGATGTCTGGACCGAGCTGAAGTATGAGGTCAGGCCAGGTCGCAAGGGATCCGGAGGCTCGATCGTCTTAGTTCAAGACGGCAAGCTCGTCGTCAAGGTAACGGGAAAAATTGGATATGACGATGTCCCGGACAAACCGCCAAAGCAAAAATTCAAGATCGGCCACTACCGCGACATCATGAACTCCACGGACTACATGGATATCGACCGAGTATCGGTTGTTGCCAAATGAGTAAGTCCGTCCCGCGGTTCAGGCCCAAATTGTGGTCAATAGTGATCGCCGTCCTGCTTTGGCTGCCGGGAGAGCAATCCGCTGCGGCCACGCGCAACAAGGACATCCACCCACCGCCGAAATCGATCGATTTGCCCGATGACGCCAAAATCGGCGAAATCACCTACACGTGCAAGGGCGGAACAGCGAAGTGCCGAATATCCGAATTCATGGAGTCGGCAAAAGTATGTGCTCTACTCGTCGTTAGAGATGAGAAGTACCGCATCGAAAAGTTTGGTTCCCCAGAGTTCTGCGACGAAGACGGCGAGATCAACGAACGAAAGAAGCTGTATGGAGTGGCTTCCGTAGCTAAGTCGATCACGTCGACGTTGCTGGGTCACGCAATTGCGACGACACAAGGCGCACGAACACGTCAGGATTTCGAGGCCGTTGTTCGACGGCCGGTGGGCCACTATGTGCCCGATCTGCACCGTTTTATTCCGAGCGCATATGCCAATGTTCCGCTCGACCAAGTTCTGCGCATGCGATCCGGTGTCTTCTGGACCGAGTACGGTTGGAACGGCTTCTCTTCCGGTGCGGATTTCTTTAGGCAAATGGTGAGAAAGAGGCAGGAGAGCGTTCTGGAATTCTCCCACCGCTACGTTCTCCGGAAGCCCTGGTCGCCAACCTTCAATTACTCGGCCCTCGATGCGGCGATCGCGGCACAGGCCGCAGACGAGATGTTGGGCCGAGTGCGATTGACGGAGTTCCTAGAAACCGGAATATGGGCGGCAATTGGGGCTGAATCCATAGCGACTTGGGCTGTCGATAAATCGGAAACGGCGATCGGTCCCTGCTGCTTCAAAGCAACGGTCGGAGACCTTGCGCGTTTCGGGTTGCTGGTTCTGCGACGCGGAAAGGACTGCCGCGGGAACGAGATCATTCCCGAGGCTTGGTTCGATATCGCAACGAAAAGCAGGGGGGATGTCGACAAGATCCCACCCAAGAACCAATCTGCTAATGCGAACTGGCCGTTGCACTACGGCTATTTCTGGTGGCTCAATCCCGAAGGCACCGACTTCTCCGCCATCGGGCGAGATGGGCAATTCATCCATATCTTCCCCGACAGCAAGACAGTGGTCGTCCAGATCAGTGATTGGGGCGCCTGGACAAATGGTGACGCATTACAGGTGGAGTCATTCGAAGCCCACAAGGCGCTGGTTTCGGCAATTGGGAGGTTGCCCTGATGCCTGACGCACAAAGTGCGGACATCGAGCAGTCAATGCTAAGACGTGGCGTCGATGCCATCTCAGAGGACGCCGTAAAAGTACTGTCTTAAACTTATAGTAGTGAATTCTGCAACAGGGGGAGCTGCTATGAAGCTTGCCGAACTTGATCTCGAACGGTTTGCGCCCGAGGCTCCTAGCGCAGGTCCCATTCCCGCGGATCCGCCATCGGCGACCTTGGTAGAAAGGCGTTATCGGTTCCTAACAGCCGACGGTCAAACGGCAACCCCATTGGAACAGGAGGCGCTATTTGGCACGAATGATCTCGTCGAAGTCAGCTTTCTCGAGCGGTGCATGCTGGCTCGAACATGCGTCGGACGAATCCGGATCCGAAGCGGCGGAAGGCAGGGTTGGGCTACGGGCTTCCTGATAGCACCGGGACTGGTGCTGACCAATCACCACGTTTTCCCGGAGCAGGACTCCGTAGGTTCGTCGCGGATTGGGTTTGATTCTTGGTTCGATGTCGCCGGACAGCGTCCGGCTGATCCCGACGAGTTCGAACTTAGACCCGACCTCTTTTACGTGAGCTTGAAGGCGCTCGACTATGCCGTCGTGGCGATCGCGGAGAAGTCCGCTCAAGGTCAGGACATCCGCACCCGGCGCTTCCTGCGACTTATTCCAGAGAGCGGGAAGGTAAAGCAGGACGAGTTCGTGACGCTTCTACAGCACCCAGATGGTGCTCCCATGCAAGTCGCCTTGCGCGAGAACAAAGTCATCCGCGCAAACCCGAACGAGGAATACCTCTGGTACAAAGCGGACACAGCGCATGGGTCTTCTGGCTCTCCGGTTTTCAATGACAGCCTTCAGGTCGTCGCACTTCATGCAAACGGCCGCATCGTAAGAGATGCGAACGGTCGGATTGCCCTTGCCAGCGGCGGCTGGGCCGACAACGTCGACGGCTTGACTGAAACGGAAGTGGTCTGGGAGGCAAACGTCGGTTTCCGGGCCAGCCGTATTGCGCAGGATCTCGTCGCCCAGTGCCGACAGCAATGGCCAGGCAGGCTTTCCGAGATTGAGGCCGCCATGCTGGGTGGCGACATCATGTCCAGTGTTATCAAGGCAGAAGAGGGCGAGGAAGCTGGCGTCGCCGAGGGAGGCGGATCTGGACCGTCCGAGGAGGAATTTATGGCAGACAGTGGGGAAGGGAACGGCCAAAAGGTATCTACCTTGGGCTCCGGAGGCGTCGTGATCCCGCTGCAGCTTCATGTGACCCTGAGCGTCGCGGGAGTTGCGTCAACGGTCGCCCAAACCAGTTCACCTGAACTAAAATCGCTGGAGAGCGAAGCGCTCGAGATGCGCATGCCGGTCATTTACGACGGCTTGCCTCAGCGTCGCGGGTTTCAAGCCCGGTTTCTCGACTCCAATCGGGACGTTCCCGCGCCGAAGCTGACAAAAGCCGGCGAGGAAATAGTTGCTCCGCTCATCGATGGTTCGGGAACGGAACTGAAATACCAGCACTTTTCCGTCTGGATGCACAGCGAGCGCAGATTGGCTCTCTACACGGCTGCAAATGTTGACTGGCGGAAGCGACGTAAGACCGTCGACGGCAAGCCGGTTACCCGGGCAAGCCTTGCCGGCTGGTCGGCGGATGACAAGATCGCCGAACTGTGGGCCGCTGACCCACGAATTGAGACCCGGTACCAATTGCCGGACGCATTCTACACCGAGGATCGTGGAGCATTTGACAAGGGGCACATCACCAGGCGGGACGACGTCTGTTGGGGCAAGACCTTCGAAGACATTCAGATGGCGAACGGAGACACCTTTCACGTCACCAATTGCTCACCGCAGGTCAAGGAGTTCAATCAGGGGAAGTTCGGTGAGGAGAATTGGGGCGATCTCGAGGACGCAATAGCCCGGATCACTAAGGAGGATGCACAGGCCGCTTGTATTTTCGCCGGTCCGGTCTTTCGCGGCGATGATCGTTGGTTCCGCGGCAAAGATGACCAAGGTGCTGCCCGGGTACAGATCCCCAGCCGCTTCTGGAAAATCGTTGTGGTGAAGGGACAGCAGGACTTCGAAGCCTACGGATTCCTATTGGAGCAAGATGTGCGGAAGGTGACGGAGGAGGAATTCTATGTCACGGACGAATGGCTGGCTGCCTGGAAGCCGATCTCCGCGATACAGGAACTGATGCGTGGCTGGCTTGATTTCGGAGACATTGCCCGTTGCGACAAGCATTCTAAAGCTGGCGAAGCTTGACATGAGGAGGCAGATCGCGATGCCTTTCAAGGCATCGGACTGATCGGCTAACGGAGGCGACGTCAGCTAGCTGGGAACCCTGATACAGAACCGAATGTCCGTGCCGTTGCCTGCGGGCCGTCTCGTCTGCAATCAGGTGTTTAGCCCGAAATCGCAAAGCAGGCGGACTCGGTGACCCTCGGTTGCAGAGCCGCCCAAAGTGGGGCCGTTCGATCCGTTCATGGCCCGCTTTGAGGCGCGCGCTGTTGAGTTCGGCGACCTTCCGTCATAGAACTGGGACATAAGCCGAGCCTTCATCCGTTTTTCCAGTCGTCTCAATGAAGTGACCGACGATGCAAACGATACTCGTGTCTCGCCTGCCAATCGATGCAATCACTCCTCGGCCTGCGCCGCGCACGGTCGAACAGGCTGGCGCTATCTGTTATCGTAGAGCGCGCGGTGCCGACGGATATGACGTGCTGCTGATTTCGGGTAGGAGCAGCGGGCGCTGGGGCATCCCAAAGGGGCACCTGGAAACTGGGGAGTCGACGAAAGCCGCAGCTGCCCGGGAGGCATTTGAAGAGGCGGGCATCGTTGGAGTTCCGACGGAACATTCGGTGGGCATGTTTTCGTATCTCAAAGACGACAGCGCCAACGTGTACCGGGTTCGCGTACACTTGATTGCAGTGCACTCGGTGGCCCCGACTATCCGGAAAGGACCGTTCGAGCGAGCCGCTGGGTACCTGCGCCCGTTGCAGCCTACGAGGTAGGTCAGGTCGGCCTCCGGAGTCTTCTCATCCGGATATTGGGGTAGCGACTGCGCAAAAATGGTGGCGTTCAGGTACACTTCGGTGCCCCCTCCACGCAGGTTCGCTATGGCTGCCGAGGTCCAAGCCAACGACCTATAAAGCCGACATAGTCCTGATCCTGGTGCCGAGGCAATCTAATGGCAACAGGAATTTCAATCGGCGTGCCGCCACCTATTGTTATCAACAAGCGTTTCGTCCATCGAGTTCTTGACGTGCCTGCCGCGTTGAATGCTTGCAACTGTGCCAAGAGATTGTCATCGAGTTGTTTGAGCTTAGGGTAGTTCTTACAGGCTAGTGCCGTGTGCACTTCCCACAGGTATTCGCGAAAGCACCTTCCTTCCCAACCAGACCGTATATCCAGTATCGCATCCCCCACTGATATGGCTAACTTTGCGCCCTTGATCTTGTCGATGATCATCTCGAATATCGGTGGGAGAGGGGCGGTCAGTAGCTGCGGTGTGTGTGAGCCGACAACGTCCTGGACATATCCGATCGCGGGCTTCGCATCGACGACTTCGGCAGTAGAAAGTGGTAGTGCCCCTTGGAAGTCGTTCAGTGTTGACAAGTGAGCGTTAGATAGCTTGACCGGAGCGCCGCTCGCGCGTTGCACGTTCGCGTAAACAAACAATCTCTCGATGTTGCCCTGAGTGTCTGCGAATGCGGACGGAATCGCCCCTCTTTTGTCATCCTTGAACATCTGGTCGAACATTGCTTCCAGATAGCCGTCGAAATACCCATTTTGGCGGTCGTGCAGCGGCGAGCGCTCAAGGTAGAGTTCCGTCGGTGCCGCCTGCTGTTTGTAACTCTGAACCTGACAAATGGCCACCTCATAGACTTGAGGTTCGATGTCTACCACCTTCACCAGATTTTGGAGTGGCCCAAGGGCCTCCATGAGGTCACCAGTGCCGCGCCAGGTTTTCAAAGCCCTTTTGTCCAGGAAGATGTTCTCAAACGCGGCGAAGTCGCATAGCAACTCCGCAGCGTGGGGGGAGCCGGCATAGGCGTCGCGAAGTGCGTCGGCCACGAGAGGCGGGAATGGCCGAGTGAGATACTCTTTCAGTGTGAGCAGCGTGTCAGCGTGACTGAGCGTGAGCCAAAGCCCTTTGCGCTCTCTCACGGCGGAGAACGGGATTTCTTCCATCTTGCGCCCTCCAAAAAGCTAAGCCGAGCAACGATATCAGAAGGCCGAGTTAGGGTGGGCTCACAGCGCGAGGTCGCAGGCTTCCCCACGCTCGGGGGCACCCGCTGGCCTGTGGTTGTGTCAAACGTCCGGCGTCGTTTGATTCAAAGCCGCATCCCATTCTTCGATTTCCGTGTCGAAGCCTTGATTGGGCTCCAGATTGTTCTTGAAAATACTGTCGTCGGGAACGGGTCGGAGATCGCCCCTTGCCGCCTTGATGAGCGCGGCGACCTCCTCATGTGGCTCCCGGACGTACTGACGTTTGCCACCAATGTCGAAGGCGGAAAGTATACCGTCTTTGCGCTTTGACGGACCAACGGGCATCGGCCCGCTGGCTGCTTGGGCATTGAACCAAAATCGCTCGCCGACGGGTTGAGTCAAGCTGGAAAGGGTTGACAACTCAGCCTGCACCGCCGTTACGACCTCGGGCGGAAGCTCTTGCACGTATTCGGATTTATTCACATCGAGAAGCGTGTTGCCCAGGTCTTCATCGAAGCCCTTTATTGTTTTGCGAATCCGTAGCACTTTCGTGCCATCAAGCTCGAATTTCTGACCATTTGCCCAAGTGAATGTGATCATTTCGCCCTCCACCTCTTGGGGTTCTCCCGGCCGTACACGTTTGCAAGTGCAACTTGTATTAGAGAAACATAAAACTGCATCTCGGGCAAGCGGGGCGCTTTAACGGGGGCTCGCGTGCCGGGACTTTCGAGTCTTGACGCACTCCTTTTAGTCGATCATGGGTAGCGGCCAGTTCTGACCACGGCCAAACCGGGATTCGCGACCGCTACTGCAGTCGATGCAGTCGTCGTCTCGGCGAGGCGTAACAAAGCGAAGACGCCGTTCGAGCGGGCGAGCTTGTACGGTTCCCTGGAATGCTTCCGCCGCGGTCAGGCCCGTCATGTAGAATAGGAAGTCATTCGCGGCCTGCGAGGCACTAAGGCTATTTAGCGTTATCACACTCGGTGCAGAGGCATCGGCGCTGTCAACATAACGCTCTCTTTCACGCATTTCGGCCGAAGTGCTTTCCTCTCTGAGTTTGCGAGGGTCGATGGCTTGATTGCAAAGGAGGCAACCTCCAGCCGGCGTAACAAGCCGCGCGGCTGTATGGACGTTCACCACATCGCCAGTGATCTCTTCGACTTGGATCCGGCTTCCGAGCTGAACCCCTGGCACCAAGTACTGATGAACCAGGCTATTGAAGAGCAGTCGGGCGCGATGCCCGTCGGCCGCCAAAAAAATGTAGTCGCAGGTCTTGAGTGCATCGACGACAGCTTGGGTCTCCATCGAAGTGAAATGTCTCTCGACATGGGCACTCCGATTGGCGCGCTTGATAACTCTGCGAGAAAGGTCGACCTTTCGTGTGGCCAGCCTCGACCCCAGGCGTCGCAGCCACTCGGGACGTCCTTCGGCTGTGAGCCAGGACTTTGCATCCCATCCCGTCGCATCGACCAGCCTGGGGACGTTGCTGATTTGTACGCGATCAGGGTCGACGAGAACAAAAGAACCGACACCAAGCCTACCCAGTAGCTCAGCGAGGAGGGAGCCAACACCGCCGAGGCCGATAATGGCGACGCGGCTCTGCGAGAGGATTTCTTGGCCACGTTCCCCGAAAATCCGAACCTGTCGGTCATATCGTTCTCGCCTGACAGCATCGATGACGCGCGGGGCTGGCAGAAGCTCAGTCCGCCGAGGCCCGACGACGATCATCCGGCTGACGTCGAGGCGCTTACCGCCTGGCAACCAGATATCTCCGGCAACAGCTTCCTCGGCGAATACAAGAGACCCGACGGGCATACCCTCGACAAGGTCGAGAAGCGCGGGAAAACCCCGCTCATGGGATTCCAAGTCAACGTCGGAGAAGGCAACGCGGTTTCCCGGGCCATGATTGTGAACGGCGATGTAGACTAGCTTCTCGTCGCGACAACGCCGTGCCTGCTTGGAAATAAATGGTGCGATCAATTTGCGATAGCCGCGCGTTCCCGGCACCCAGTCCCTGCCTTCGACCGCCAAGACGACTTCGCGAACGGTCAGTACCGGGCCACCGGGCGTATGAATGAGGCCGGCATGCATCACGGCGCCATGTTCGTCGCCGTCACCGGGAAACAGATGCGCATGAAGCTTCGCGTACATTTCCGAAGAGACGCGGATTTCGCATTGGGTCATTGTTGTACCATCCATTTCAAAACAGTCTTGAGTTTGAGAAGCGGTGACTCGTAGGCAAACGATCCCCTATTTCGCTGCCGCCTTGAAACCATCACGGCGTCCCGGGTTTCTGTAGACGAGCCATCAGCGGGGAATCGCTGGTTGATGTGAAGTGGGCTTAGCAACGCCGTGCCGTCGATGCGGGACAGACTGCCCGTGACGTAAAACGGGTAGGTGTCGTCGTAGGGACAGGCATCCGAAAGATAAAAACCCACCCACGTTTTCGCTTGGTTGTAAGGGGGACCAAGCGGAACATCCTCGATGATAACGTTGGCCCCGCCGCCGGCGCTCGGCAGGACCTTCACGTCGCAATGGCGAAAGTGTTCGCGGATCGCCTGTATTGCCGAGGCGACGCCAGCCTTGAGTTCGGTCATCTTTAGCTGTCCTCGTGGTGGTCGACCGCGCCGAAGCGCTCGCAGCCTTCAATGAAGGTACGGTCGTCGTCACCGATGATCTGGGTGTCGCCCCCGCCCGCCGGTTCCTCGTCGAGGGTGAAATCGAGTTCGATCCTCACCCCCTGGGCGATGGCGGCGGACTTGATTTCCAGCCCGGTCATCCACCCGCGCGGCAGGTTGATCGGGTTGCCATTGACGGTGACCTTTACAACGGGCCGAGCGACGATGCGCAGACGCTCGGTACCGCTCTCGCCAAGCTGGATTTCACCGCCGTCATCGACGAACGCGTCGGGTCTGTCCTCGCGGTCGAGCTTGAAGACCTGGTCTTCGCCGATTTCGCAAATCCTACGGAGATCCGCCTCGTCGATAGAGGCCTCGCCCCAGTCGAAGCCACGTCCGTCCACCGTCAAGCGGTAGACACGGTCCGCGTGAAAGGCGCGAAAAACTTCTTCGCCCTTTTCGCCGAGGTCGGTCTTACGCTCGAGATCCAGCGCGAAGGTGCGGCGATCGGCAATACGGATGAGGACATACTCGTCCGCCGGATGGTTGCCGGATATATTAAGGATTTCGCGCGTATCGATATGGCGATCGTCCGATACGTACTCGTTGCCGTCCACAGTGAAGCGGAATGCCTTGCGGGCGTCGGTGCGGCTTTGCTTTTCTACCACAGTCATTTTGCAATTTCCTCTTGCAAGCGCAGCGCCATGCCGGGCTTTCAAAGAGTCAATCGTTGGGCGTGGTGGATTCCGGAACGGTGTCCGTTAACTTTTTTGGGGAGCGGGGCAGATAAAGAAGTGTTTGCAGCGCGGGCACTGAAAATCGCTTCGAATAGCTGGGTACAACCCGTCTTCCATGGCTTTGACCGCATCTTTAGCCGCCGTGACGCGGTTGCCTTTTTTCACAGGTGTCTGATCGACGGGACCAGCGGTGCCGTCGATAACGTGGAAAGTCTCAAGACGGAAACGTGCGCCATACTCCATCTGCGCACCCTCCAGTAGCAGTGAATACGAGATCCTGTCGGCCTCAGACGAAGAACGCTTTCCGGAACGTACAACGGTCAGGGTCGGGCTTTCCGCGGGCCCACGCACAAAGTCCGCAGCAACGTTGATGTCGCGGCCGCGTACCGAAACGACGAACGACTTGGCCTTGGCCGCCGACAGAAGCGTCGGGGTCAGATTTCCTAGCATCCTCTCTACCAGGTCTCGGTATGGCTTCTCGAAGGGATGCCCCGGCAGTTTTGTCTCGTTCCAGGCCCGCTCGAAGATTTGCCGCATCTCATCGCTGGTTAGTGGTGCGTCCGCTGCACGCGCCGCGTCAACGACGGCAAGGATGCATCCGTGGGCCTGCAGGTATGCAGAGCGCGCCATCGAGCCACCGAGTCCTGCCACTCGATCGTAGAAGAAGCGTCGAGGACATCGTTCGAAAGCCTCTATGTCGGCGGCTGTCAGAGTTGCCGGGACGTCCATGTCTGAAATGGGTTCGAGGCCACTTTGCGGAAAGATCCTCCGCAGCGGGGCGGGGCCATGCGCAGTAGAGATGGGCAGACGATCAAGGAACTTCGACGGATTGGAGTTCTTTCCGCCCGACATAGAAGGGCGATAAAGCTTGAGATACGACTTTGCCCGGGATAGAGCGACGAAAAACAAGCATTCCTCTTCTGCTTCGTGCGCGTCGACCTCTACGTTCTCCGCGATCATGCCCGCGACCGGAGGGCAGGCGTCCGGTCTGTTGGCGGCGGGGATCGCGCGCCGGGTCAATTGCGGCAGGTGGACCGCGTCGAACTCAAGGCCTTTGCTGGCGTGAATCGTCATCAGATTCACCCCATCGATATCTTGCATCTCGTCGGGCAGTCGTCGAAGCTCACGATCGTCTGAGAGCAGGACCAGATGGCGAATGCGTTCGAGGCCGCGCACGATCGGAGCCTTGCTGCCCCGCAACGGCATGGTTCTGAGAGCCTCGATCAATTGGCGAACCGCGGCTCGGCGCACGTCGTCGGATGGCATCTGTCCGCTCAATACCGTTGCGACATAGTCGCTTCGATTGAATAGGTAATCCATCAGCACGAACCAAGGAGTACTTCCCGGACCGTAGCCAGCGATTTGGCTCGACAGGATTGCCAGACTTCTTAACGATTTCTGATCCAGCCCCGTGACTTCGATCTGTCGATCAAGCAACTCCCGCACCGTGATTTCACGCGACGTGGCTTCCTGGATCACCCGCGCGAGTTCCGGGGCACGAAGGCCATATTCGGGAAACCCTCCCACCCGGAACACGCTGGAACCGTCATGCACAATAAGGGAAAGCAGCGACAGGAGATCTCGGACTTCGGGCCGATCGAAGAGGGGCCCGATGTACAAGACGGGGATACCGCGTGCCTCGAGTTCAGACCCTAACGTCGCCAGAGCGCCATTCGTGCGGGCGATGACCGCTTGATCTCTCAACGGGACGCCTTCGCGTTCCAGTTCCCTGATGTTCCCTGCGAGCAAGTCGATTTCGCCAGCGGGATCCGCTCCGATCGAAGTTGACGGACGGCTTGGTGCCTCGCCGCGATAAGCTCTCAGGTCGAGGGGCAGGGCATATGCCGAGACCAGCATTCTCGCCCCGAAAGATTTGAAGGTTGAGACGATCGGCTCTGTCGAGCGGTAGTTCACCTTGAGTTGCCCGCGGATGCCCTGGGGGTAGTCCCGGGTGAAACGGGCCATGTTTCTGCTTGAGGCGCCTCTGAAGCGATAAATCGATTGCCGTGCGTCGCCCACGACCCACAACCGCTCTCCTTCCCCTACGACCCCTTTGACCATCATGGCACTAGCGCGGTTGATGTCCTGGTATTCGTCGACGTGAACCCATTTGAATTTGGCGGCGAGCAGCGCCTGGAAGGACGGGTCGGACTGCATTTTCACCGCGGGCAGGCGGATCAAATCGCCATAGTCCACGGCTTGGATCGACTCCAGAATTCTCTGGTAATGCCTATAGACGAGAGCCACTTCTTTGCATTTTTCGGCAGCCTTCCAGGCGGCGGAGTCATTGCGGTCAGTGACTCGCATCATTTCCTCGGCCAGTTCGTAGTAATCGTCTGGTCCTACAAGTTCGTCTTTTGCCCTCGATATCGTCCTCAGGATGTCGCGTAGAGCCAGCGCCGGCTCAAACAAATTCTGCATGTGGACGATAGGGAGAGCGGGTAGGGCGTCTTCAAGGAGATTGATCGCCTCGCTCGTGTCGATGAGGCGCGGGTCTGGTGGGAGATTGAACCGCTCGTGATGCTTTCGGAGAAGTTCCAGACCAAAGGCGTGGAAGGTCCCCGTCCAGATATTGACCGCTTCGGGTCCGACCGCGCGCTCCACGCGGTCGGCGATTTCTTCGGCGGCCTTGTTTGAGAACGTAAGCGCCAGGACTTCGTCAGCGGTCGAATGTTTTTCGCCGAGCAGCCAAACGATGCGCTCGACCATGGTGTTGGTCTTTCCCGTTCCGGGGCCAGCTTCAAGCAGAAAAGGCGAGCCAATGTGCATCGCCGCCGTGTGTTGGGACTCGTCGAGCTCCTGGGGCGCTCGCGCCACCTTCTGCTTTGGTTCTGCCGGCTCCGGCAACAGAAGGGAGTCTGCTAATTGCTGGTAGACCGTTTCGAGCTTCAGCCCTAAGGCAGTTGCGATTTCCGCCGCGCGCAGGCCTTCCTGAAAGAGCCGGCGAGCGAGTCTTCGCGGCAACAGCAGTTCCCGGGCGAAGGTATTGGCCTGGGCTTCGCGGCGCTCCCGTTTGCTATAAGCCTCAACGCGCTGCACAGGATCACCCGCACCGGGGGCAGCGTAGGCGCGCTCAATCCGGACCTCGTTCTCGAGGTGAATAACGAAATGGGCGATCTCGTGCGCAATTACCTCCGCCTTTTCGTCCGTGGGGAGGGCCTTTGAGACAAAAATCGTCTGGTATTTCCGCTTGAGGACGCCCAAACCACCCGCAAGAACGTCATCATCTGCCGCCACTTCGTCGACCGTCAGTTCCTGATCGGCGAGCGTCCGGATTAGGACCTCCGACGCAGTCATCTGCTGGAAGCGCGGATCTATCTTCTCTCTTAGTCGATTTGCAGCGCGTCGGACGGCGTTGATGTTTTCCATGGCATCATTCCGAAAGATCTAGCCACTTCTGCTTCTTGTCCTCCGGCATGGAAGTTTTGCGGATCGCATCGGCAAAAGAGAGCTTGGCCCGCTGGACGGGGGCTTTGTCAGAGCGGAAATCCGATGCGGTCAGCGCCTGATCCTGCTCGAGAAATTGAAGTAGACTGGATGCAGTGGTTTTCAGTTCCTCGGCGAGTTTCCGGATTAGTATCAGGGGCAACGATGTGGCGTGAATGGCCCGTTCTTCAATCCTGACCAAAATGGACAAGGGAATATCGCATTTCTCCGCGATGCTCTTGAGAGCAGCAGGTCGCTGACTTTCGAAGGGATTTGCAGCGTCGATTTCCTGATCCCAGAGTTTTGAAAGGTCGGAACCTCCTTCGCCTGGCGGGATCGGAGGAGCGCCTTTTCCGTCGTCGTCCGCCAGCCACTCGATGTAAAACGCCAGGATGGACTCCCGATGTTCGGGATATCGCTCAATAGCGGCAACAACCTCTTGTTCACCGAATCCGTCGGCTTCAACAAGTTCAAGAAGAATGTCCTCAATGTGCTTGATTTTTTGCATTATTCCTCCTCGTTCGCCGAGGCTCGTTTTTCCGCATTGGCGAGAAGTTTGCGGATGCGTCGATCGGATATACCTAGTTTCGACGAAGCGGTGATTTCGTTGGGGTCGCTTGAGCTTTCCGCCAGTCCCTCCCCATGAACAGCGAGGACGGCGTCCCTTTCTCTGGGTGTCAACTGCGACAGTATTCGATTCAATTGAGCTGCGGCTTCACCACGAGGCATACTGCGGCCGATGTTGCGGAGATTTATGGCGTCTACCAAGTCACGGTAGCTTCCATCGTCGTTCTGGAATTCGACGTCGTTTTTCTCGATTTGGTCGCGCCGTCGCACTTTTCGGATTTCATCGAGTGTCCTGAGAATGATCACCTTCTTGAAGCAGGCTTCGAACACGTCGGCCTTGTCAGTCCCGGAGAAAAGCTCCTCGCGGAACCAGTCACAGACCGCTTGGCTAACGTCTCGAGCACGCTGTGGAGATAACCCCTCTGCTTGTTTGTAAGCCATGTATGATACGCGGCGACGCAACTCTTCCCAAAGCTCAATGAACCATTTTGTTTCTCTAGGTGGCCTGAGATGACGCATGACATAGACCAGGACCGCGCTCGAAACGGTACGCTTCTTGGCCACCAGATCATCGACCGGACGCTGTAGGACCCGCCGGAGTTCTTCAACTACCTCGGGGGCTCTGAAAAATAGCGTTCCGTCCTTCTGCCGTCGTGTTAGGGGCCGCAGGTCTTCGTCATTCTCGTCATCCGCATTTGCCATCTAGTCATTCCATCGTCTCGGGAAGCCGAATGCGGAACCCTGTCGCAAAAATGTTTTTGCCGCGAATCGCTTGGGCCTACGGCTTTTCATTAGAATAGATCGATTTCTTCTAATGTGCGTTGCAAAGCTTTGTTAAAGCGTTCGAAAATGAAATCCGAAGGCTAGAGGCGTCTCACGTCTGCCTATGGGAGAAAAGGAACCCCGGCGTCGAGAAGCTGATCAAGCTTTGCCTCTCGGGTCCCCGACAACGACGCTGCATCGTCCACGAGCCTTCTTGCGACGAGTCGTGCGAGGCTGCGCGCGCGGATACGCTGTTGCGTTGAAATTGGCGCAATCCCGCCTCTTCCGTGGACGAAAGTACTTCTGAGGTCGAAAAGCTCCTGGTAGTCCGCTACGCAACTGGGGTCCCGCAGCAAAGCGGCCAGTCTCGCCGCGACCCTATCCGTGGAGGACACGTCTTTGTGCGGATCAGGCTTGGGGCGCAGTTTCCTTTTGTGATCGCTGATGGTTCCAAGCCCGGCCTCTATCGTGGTCATATGGGCCATGATCTCGTCGATGTCGTCCGCCAGGAAAGCTCGGACGAGGAAGTGACCGACTGGGGTTTCGAACAGTGCAGTGGTTCGTGCCTTCTCAAATGCGGACCATGTCTCGCCAACAAACTGCAGCCATTGAGACTCGTAACCGTCGTCGAGCGGAATGATTATTGCCCGCTCATCACCGGTCTCATTGTCCCAGTGATCGTACTCGGGTTCCGTCGCAAGGGTAGTTGGGCTTTGCGGTACCGTCGGCCCGACGAAGAGGTCATCGTCCAGCGAGTATATCCAGGGCAATCGAAAACCACGCCAACCCGCTTGTTGGTATCGGACCCATTCTTCCCAGGGAGCAAGGAGAAGGAAGAACAGGGCGACCTCGACGGCTTGCGGGAAGCGGCCGAGGTGTGGGTTGATCTCTCCTAGATCACGGCTGAAATCCATGGATAGGAATGGCAAGGCGCGTTGCAGTGGGGGCGCCTTTACGATGACTTCTTCCTCGACGACCAACCAGCGAAATTTGGCGTAGTCCCTTAGAGCCAAGCGATATCCGGGAAAGTACCTTCGAAGACGTTTCGCGTCCATGAACTCACCAAGCTCAGCGCTCGTAAATTGTCCTGCGCGGCTTGTGCCGAACACGACTTCCGGCAGGTGGTCTGCGTACTCAAGAGGACAGAGATGGCGGCGGAGAACTGTTTTCCGGAGATACGCGTCGTGGAGCCTTTCGGCCGCCTTTGCTGGATGAAGACACAATTCCTTCGCATCGGGTGGCAGCATACAGGGAACGCCAAGCGATCGGAGAGCGTTCGCAAGCGCATAACCGCCTTTACCTTGCGCGTAGACCCGTTCGCAAACGGCGTCTAACTCAAGGACCTCTGGCGTTTTTCTGAGCTCGATTGATTGCAGGGACGGCATCGCCCAGACATTTTCGATCGCGCGAAGGACTTCCGATGGCACGTACATGTAAAATCCGCATGGAAGGCTAAAGATGACGACGCACCGCGGTTATGAGGAGACCAGCGGTCAGGATTCCCACGATTGCGATTGAACGGCTTCGTCCCAAGCAACCTCCAATGCAATCCGTAGTGTTTGTCTAGCGCGTAGGTGGCGTTGGGACAATCGGTGTGTCACACCGGGCACGTTGCGTACACGACCTCGCCTTGCACTGGTGGGCATTGCTTCAATGCGACTCGCAATTTCGCCAGAAGTGATTTATCAGCGTTAAGAAGAACCAATAAGTCCATGCATTCGTTAATGTAATTAGGGGACGGCTTTGAGCGGACAGGAAAGCGCGACCGAGTATTTGGATTATTATCTCGATCAGCAGGCAGAGCCGGATTCTGCCGTTTTGTTGGAAGGGCCTTGGGGGTCGGGGAAAAGCTATTTCATCGCGAATTATTTCAAGGAACGGCTGGCCAAGGCTCGCAAGGCCGATGCTCTAGCCGTCGATCCGCTCATTCACGTGACACTTTTCGGGGTCAAAGACCTCGCTGAGATCACGACGCAGATGTTCGAAAAGGCACACCCGATCCTGGGAGGGAAGGCGGCGAAGGTTGTAAACACCGTCCTCTCTCGAGCTGTCGGCGCACTTGGGGTAACTGCCGACGCCAAAGAGAACGCGACCCTTCTGCAAGATCTAACTCTGAAGCTTGACGGACGCGTGCTTGTTTTCGACGACCTTGAACGCTCGCACCTGCCTCTGGTGGAGGTGATGGGCTATATCAATCGTTACGTAGAACACAACAAACTAAGGGTTATTGTTGTCGCGAGCGAGGCTGATATAGCCTCTCATGAGAGGCAGGACTATTCCAGGCGGAAGGAAAAACTGGTCGGGAAAACGATACGCGTTGGTTCCGATCCCCAAAACGTGCTCGACAATCTTCTCCAGAACCTCGACTGCAAAGAAGTTGTTACAGCTGTTCAGACTGCGCGGGATGATCTTCTCTTAACGTTCAAGGCCTCGAAGAAGCAGAATTTCAGAAGTCTTCGTTCGATCCTGTTCGATTTCGAACGGTTGGTAACTGCGACTGATCCGAGGCTGCGGTCCAATCCTCAGGCTCTACGTGCCCTGCTGCTCTATATGGTGGCCGTTGGAATGGAATTCCGGAGTGGGACTTTGGATGACGGTTCGCTGCGGTCACTGCGAACAGATATTCGGTCGGTTGGACGTCGGCAGGACGATCCGGACGAGGTGAACGGGCAGAACATTGGGCAACGCTATGAGTTGGTTGCATGGAATGATCCGATCATTCCACCAGCCCATTTGGCGGACCTCTTCTCTAGCGGGGCCGTGGATGTTCCGGCTGTCAATGCCTTCCTAAGTGAGCATCCGGCCGTCGTCGGGCACCGCGTCGCACCTCCGTGGCGTCGCCTGTGGAGCTGGTACGAGCTAACTGCGACAGACTACAAGACGGCAAGAGACGAACTCGTCCGGCAGCTTTCGGGGCGTGAGGTAGTTCATCCGGGGCAGATTTTGCACGCAGCGGGGACCATTATCCGATTGAGGGGCTACGATGATGATCTACTGAATGGTGTGCCGACCGAAGACTATTTCCAAAAGTATCTCGACGATGTTGTCGCAGAAGGGAAGCTGACCCCTGCGCATGAATTGTTCGGGATGATGGCGGGCTCGTATGGCAGCTTGGTGTATAATGAAGTGGAGAACCCCGAGTTTTTGCCCATTCACGCGCTAGTCGAGAAGGCGTCCCAAAAGGCGCTTGATCGCAAAATGGCGCTAGAAGCCGGTGAACTGCTGTCATCGTTGCGCACGTCGACTGACCACTCATCGAAGTTGATCGAAACAGGGTTGGACAAGAAGAACTATGGTGGTGTCGCAGTCCTTCATCACTTGGGAGTCGACACGTTTGCCGACCTGTTGATCGATGATGGCTCGCCAAATGACAAGCTTTTCGCCTCTCTTCATGAACGGTATCGCGGCGGGTATGATGACGAGTTGGCGCCGGAGTTCCCATGGTTGGCCAGATTGAGAACGGAGCTCGAGCGACGAGCCGCTGCGGCGCTTCCACCGCACAAGGCTCTTTGCGAAATGCGTATCGAGTATTGGTTTCAGGAGGTGGCCGGGAAGATCGCCGCCTTCAACAAGTCGCGCCAACAGACGAAGCCTAGCCTAGCGACGTCGCGGAAACCGGCAGCTCACAAGCGAGCACGGAAAGATGCGAAGTGACGGTATGGGCTACCAAGGTCTTCAGTCCGTGCTCCTCATGTTCTGACTGATCTGCGTGTCGCTCCAGAACGCGGCAGCGAATGATTGCCGCCCAGACCGCGACCTATGTCCGGCGTATGTCCGGTGCATTCGCAGTCATCGCTGAAGGTCAGCTCGGCACCGATAATTGGGGATCTCGACAACAAGTCGACGATCGGTGGAGCTTTTGGCCTCCGACTGCCACGGCTTGCTCTTTTCTACCTCCGAGCTGTTGCGGACCCTCTTTACGGCCCATCGGCCACTTCATTGCTCACAACAAGCCGCTCGTAGCATTTGGGGCGGTGGCAGCATCGCTCGCCGAAACTGGCGTTTCGATGGCCCGTTCTCCGAGCCCCCACTTTCCTCGACTTGCCGCCGGTTGCCAATCGCGGTCCGCTAAAAAAGCGCTTGCGTTCATGGGTATGACATCATACCTTATACCTACGCGCTGAGGAGTGAGCGCGTGACGCCTGTGGGAAGGCGCTCTTCAAACATCACTACGGGCCGGAAGCCGAGCGGCATTCCGGGGGGAGGCTTGCGCCCTCAGGGTGCTGTCGGTGACTACTGGGAGGATAAATCGTTGAGGAACAAACGACTGCGTTGCGTCAGCGCGCAAACGAGCACGCTTGCCCGAATGGGGAGGCTGCCATGACTGTTCACGGAACCATCCAAGATGTAGGCGAGCAGACGTCGAGCTTGGCAGCCGTGGCACGGCGGATCGAGGGCGCGTTGGTAAAGTGCCTGGAGGTCCCGGTAGCACTTTTGGTGCTCTGCGAGATACTTCTTCTGTTCTCCGCCGTCGTCGCTCGCTACGTCTTCCACATGCCGTTGGTCTGGTCCGACGAACTCGCCTCAATCCTGTTCCTGTGGCTTGCCATGCTTGGCTCGGCGGTCGCCTTTCAGCGGCAGGAGCACATGCGCATGACGGCGCTGGTGACCGCGCTAAAGGGTGACACACGACGCTTTGTCGAACTCGTGTCAGTTGCCGCGGCACTTGCCTTTCTTGTGCTGATCCTGCCCGCTTCCTTCGAGTATGCCATCGAAGAGTCCTACATCTGGACGCCCGCGATGGATATTCAGAACTCTTGGCGTGCCTCTGCATTGCCAACCAGTTTTGCTTTGATGTTCGTATTCGCGGTGTTGCGGCTCCTGCAGAGCTCTAATCTCCGTCTTGCCCTAGCGGCAGTCGTCGCCGTTGCCGCCATCTTTTGCCTTTTCTGGGCAATGAAACCCGTTCTCGCGGGGCTCGGGAATTTGAACCTTCTGATCTTCTTCGTCGGGGGCGTGGCCGCTTGTGTGTTCGGTGGGGTGCCAATCGCCTTCTCGTTCGCGATCGCCACATTCGGCTATCTCATTCTTACAACCAGAACTCCGCCGTTGATCATTGTCGGCCGGATTGACGAAGGTGTCAGTCACTTGATCCTTCTCGCAATCCCGCTGTTTGTCTTTCTCGGTCAGCTGATCCAAATGACGGGTATGGCTCGTGCAATGGTCGCGTTCCTTGCCAGCCTCCTTGGTCATGTTCGCGGCGGGCTCCACTACGTCTTGGTCGCGGCGATGTACCTTGTATCCGGGATTTCCGGATCGAAGGCCGCTGACATGGCTGCCGTCGCTCCCGTCCTGTTCCCCGAAATGAAAGCGCGCGGCGCTGACGAAGGCGATCTGGTCGCGCTTCTTTCGGCTACGGGTGCCCAGACTGAAACGATCCCGCCCAGCATCGTCTTGATTACGGTGGGGTCCGCGACCGGGGTATCGATCGCCGCGCTGTTTACGGGCGGTCTTCTTCCCGGACTTATTCTGGCGATTACCCTTTGCTTCCTCGTTCGGTGGCGCTGCCGGAACGACGATACCAGCCAGGTCCAGAAGGCAAGCCGGCGGCAGATCGGAAAGTTGCTTCTCGCCGCTCTTCCGGCGCTCGCGCTTCCGTTCGTCATCCGCTCCGCCGTCATCGAGGGCGTCGCGACGGCGACGGAGGTCTCCACGATCGGCATTGCATACTCAGTCATTGCCGGCCTTCTGTTCTACCGTCAGTTCGAATGGCGGCGGCTCAAGCCGATGCTTGTGGAGACGGCTAGCCTTTCGGGTTCGATCCTTCTGATCATTGGCGCGGCCACCGCGATGGCTTGGGGCTTGACCCAATCTGGCTTCTCGACGGCTCTAGCGCAAAGCCTCTCTGCTCTCCCCGGAGGTGCGGTGACGTTCATGATTGTCTCGATCGTCATCTTCATCATCCTTGGCAGCGTGCTTGAGGGTATTCCCGCGATCGTCCTGTTCGCGCCGCTCCTGTTTCCGGTTGCCCATCAACTCGGGATCCACCAGGTGCACTACGCGATGGTGGTGGTGCTGGCGATGGGTATCGGGCTCTTCGCTCCGCCGTTCGGGGTTGGCTACTACGCCGCCTGTGCAATCAGTCGGGTGAGCCCGGATGTGGGGATGAAGCCGATCGTTGGTTACATCATCGCCATGGCCATTGGCCTCGCTGTCGTCGCTGCTGTTCCGTGGCTCTCGATCGGGTTCCTGTAATCCGACGTCATTCATCAACATTCGCAAAATTCATTAGGAGGAGAACGAAATGGTAAATTTGACTAGACGCGCATTCACTATGACGACCACTGTCGGTCTCGGAGCCGCTACGCTCGGCTTTTCGGTGAAGCGTGCGGCCGCTGCTGAGTACTCACTGAAGTTCGCGTTCAACCTGGCCGAAACCCACCCGATCACAGCGCGTGCGAGGGAGGCCGCAGCGCGCATTCAGCAGGAAACAAACGGACGGGTGGAACTGCAGGTCTATCCGAACAACCAACTCGGCAGCGACACTGATATGCTGTCCCAGGTGAGGGCAGGCGGCATCGATCTGTTCCTGAACTCCGGCATTAACGTGCTTTCAACGATGGTTCCCTCAGCGTCTATCTACGGCCTCGGCTTCATTTTCCCGGACTATGATACCGTTTGGAAGACCATGGACGGCGAACTTGGGGTCGCGCTTCGCAAGCTCATCGAAAAGGTCAACCTCCTGCCGATGGAGAAGATGTGGGACAACGGGTTCCGGCACATCACGACTAGCACCCATCCCGTCAACTCGCCTGCGGACCTCGAGGGCATGAAGATCCGCGTGCCTGTGGGGGCGCTTTGGACTTCCATGTTCCAGACGTTCGGAGCCGCTCCCGCGTCGATCAACTTCAACGAACTCTACTCAGCGCTGCAAACGAAAGTCGTCGACGGCCAAGAAAACTCCCTCGCGAATATCAAGACGGCCAACATCGTCGAGGTTCAGAAGTTCTGCGCATTGACCCGCCACATGTGGGACGCATTCTTCTGCGTCGCGAACAAGCGCAACTGGGAAGGCTTGCCGCCGGATGTGCAGGAAGTGGTCAGCCGCAACATCAACCAGGCCGCGCTCGACGAGCGTCAGGACATGGCGAAGCTATCGGAGTCCCTCAAGGACGTATTGGCGAAACAGGGCCTCGTGTTCAATCAACCAGATACCGAGCCATTCCGCCAGAAGCTGCGGGATGGTGGTTTCTATACCGGTTGGCGCGAAAAATATGGCGAAGAACTGTGGGCCATTCTGGAAAAGACCGTCGGCAAGCTCACCTAAGTCAGTCAATTCAGCTCCCAGCGGACGGAAACCCTGCCGTCCGAACTCCAGGTCCCGCGAATTTCGCGGGACCTTTTTTTGGCATTAGCTGCTTAACGCGAACTGGCCGGCGTGAGTGACGCTCGGCCACATCGTCAGTTTGGATGTACCGCACCCTGGCCGGGAAGTTGCTGAGGCGCGGCAGGCGGTTGAGGTGCGAACCACTCGGCCACCCACTTCACGAACTCGATTATGTCCTTCAGCGGTTCGTACTTGCACGCCGCCCCGATGACGAGGAGTGACGTCGCGGACGCCAAGGTCAGGACTGCTGCCAAGCCTGACCTGGACAGTACGAACGCGCACGTCACTGCCACGAAGATGCGCTCATGCCACGCGGCGCAACTTCGATACATCTTCACGCAGTGCCTGCTTTTTTCTTTCAGTCCCTGAAAGCCAAACAACCCAGTATCCCGCGCGAAGTGTAGGATATACAAGTTGAAAATCAGTACGCATACAATCGCGCAGAAGCAGAGTGTTTGGTCAGACAAGTGATCCTCTATGGCTTTTGGAGGAACGTGATGTGGAATTTCGCCAAGTGGGTAGTTAGCAACATTGCTGTTTCCGGGTAGTGCACTACGTACGATTGTATAGCGGTTTCGGTTGCCAGGAGTTTTGCGTCGGCGCGCCTAGCTCTCGTCCAGTTGTTGAACGCCGACTCCAGAAGAACGTTAAGGGCTGCCCAAACCGCGATTCCCATGATCACCGCGCATCCCACGAGGATGATACCCGCCAGAATCATGGCGTTTTCCGAGGTAACAAGCCCCGCTCGGAGTGCTCCGGCGGTTCCGAGGGCAACCACCAACGGACCGGCTCCCATAATAACGAATTTCCGGAGCTTTCCTTTCACGACACGTGGTGAATCTTCCCGCTCCACGGTCGCCAGATACCCGTCGATGGCAGCCGATTTCACTTTCACCCTTGAAATCAATTCATTGACCGCGATGCCGCTTTGAGCCAGTTCCAGATCGACATCCTTGTGGTCCATTTCCAAAACGCGGAAATTATCTGCGTCCGCCGGGTGCCCAATGCTGAGGTTCAGGAGATGTGCCATCTTACTTTCTCTCACCCTGCGCAAGGTAGTCCTCTGACGCCCGTCGCAGTCTCTTTTTGATCGAGTGAACGTTCTCGATCGTGATATCCAAACTCTCTGCCAACTCGCGTGGACGTTCTACACCCAGTAGGATCATGGCCGAAGCAACGTCGGCCAGTGCGCTATCGCGGTTCCTGAGGAAGGAGAGGAAAGCACTGATCTCGTCGCGGTCGATCGTCGTTTCTTCTGGGCTTGGCTCGTTGGACGCCAACGATTCAACTGCGGCCTCGTCAAGGCTCTCGCTCTTAAAAGCCGCAGACTTGCGGACAAGATTGTAGAGGTCACTCGACACCACGCCCATCAAGTGCTGTGTCAGACCCACTTCCTCTGGTCTCCATTGCCTTGCGCCGCTCATTGTTTTTCCGACGGCGTCAAACACCAAATCCTCTGCGGAAGTGCCGGCCCCCGCAAAAGGTCTCTTTTTCATAAGACGAACCGCGAAGAGGAGGACGCGCGGTAGAACCTGATCCCACTGAATTTCACTCCACACAATGCCCTCTGAGGGCATATCGAACTCCGATCATAAGAAATGCGTTGTCTACCTACATATGCTCATGGGATGGTAGATATTGCCATGCAACCGAAAATTTTTTCTGATTGCGAGCGCCGTCGGATCCGTACGGTGTACGGCCGCCCGACGGCCGGTCCAGTTGGGAATGCCAAATATAGTGTTTCCACGTAGGGTTTCATAGGCCATTCGTCTGTCCGCGCCCGATCTACGCCTTCAACCACGCCGCAAACGCGGCCTTCCACTCCGGATGCCACCGGGACAATGCCGGTCGGTTTTCGATCATGTCATCGGCGGCCCATCGAATACGCTTGGCGTCAATTGCCGAGGTGACCTCGTTGTCCGGGCAGATCACGTAGAACTCGTCGTTGTACAGCCCTTGGAAAAGTCGTTCGATTACCTGTTCCGCAGTCCACGGAGCCGAAGGCTTCTCGTCGGTGACCGGATTCACTCCGGGGAAGTTCATCGGTGTCCAGGTGTAGCCCGGGACAAGCAGATGGGCAGAGACACGACCATCGGTGACCTTCAGCAGTTCGTGGGACAACTGCTCCGTCAGAACCTTCACTCCTGCCTTCGCGACTGAATAGGCGGCGTTGCCGGGAGGAGTGGTAATGCCCTCCTTGGACCCGAGGTTGATGACCGCCGAAGGACGGGGAGCCTCAATCATTTGTGGTACGAAAAGATGCTGGGCGGTTAGGATCCCTCCAAAATTCACGTCTAGCTGTCGCTTCCACGCCGACGGGGCGTCCCATGGCCCAGCGCCCTTTATAATACCTGCGTTGTTCATGAGGATCGCGACATCGCCGAACCGTTCGAGGGTTTCATCACGTAACCGGCCCAAATCCGCCTCATCAGCGACGTCTCCGATGATCGCAAGCACTCTCACGCTAAATTCGTTCGCGAGCGCCATCAGCGTCTGCTCGTCTTTGTCAAAGAGAACAAGATCCATACCTTTGGCTGCAAAAGCTCGAGCAGCGCTTGCGCCAAGTCCCTTGGCGGCACCTGTCACTACCGCCACTCTGCCGGGTGCAAGTATTGCATTCATCCGTTCTGTCATTGTTGGTTTGTCGCTTCCTGAGTTACTTTAACCTGCGATGCGATCGCGGTCGGCGGTAATGGTCTTGTGAGATGCCGAACCTCGCGGCGTGCCGACCATCCCATTTGATCAAACCGCTTCTTTGGGCCTCGCTACCCAAATCAAGATTGTAGTTGACGCCGTTGCGGCCATGGGACGCGCTTGAATATAACCGTGCCGTCGACTTTCGTATGCAGCATGCCGTTTTACGGAGCGATGAAGAGCATTCATCGAAAGATGCTGGAAACTAGGTTGTCGATCAGTCCCTGCGCCGATGTGGTGCTGGAAATAGTGCTTAGCCACCGCGGATCATCAGACAATCCAAGTTGATATCCACGGGGAAAGCCGCCATATGTATTCAGAAAGACGGTTATGCGGCTGTGCGGCCGCTTGTTGGTGATGGTGATGCAGACAGATCTACAGATTATGAGACAAAGTGCTTCCCTGCGCGTAAAGGTCGAAGAGACTCTTCGTCAGGCGATTGCAACCGGCCGGTTTAAGCCGGGCCAACGCTTAGTCGAGCGTGAGCTGTGCGAGATGCTAGGTGTCGGCAGGACCTCAGTTCGGGAAGCACTCCGCCAACTTGAGGCTGAGGGGATCATCACAAGCTATCCGCATAAGGGGCCGGTAGTCAGCACGATCACTTACGAGGAGGCGGCCCAACTTTACACAGTTAGAGCGCTTCTGGAGGGATTTGCAGGGCAGCAGTTTGCAGAACACGGTACGCCCGCGGATATTGCGACACTTCAGGCTGCCGTAGTTGAGTTCGAAGCCGCCGCCGCGAGCGGGGTAGGTAGCCGTCTGATCGACGCGAAGAATGCTTTCTATGACTGTTTGATGGATGGCGGCAAAAACACGTTCGTCAGACAGATGCTTACCTCACTACACAACAGGATCAATCTTCTCCGTATGACGTCGATGACACAACCGGGACGGTTGGCGCACAGCATCGCGGAAATCAAAGAGATTGCAGAGGCTATCAAGAACCGTAACGGTCCGCTGGCTGCCGCCGCCTGTAAGCATCATATCGACCAGGCTGCAAAGGTGGCGCTGGAATACTTGCGAAAGAACGCGGCCAACGAATCTTAATTTTGTGATTGACAGATTGTCTGATAATCCGTTTATTCGCTTCTGAAGAAGACAGGCGCTGCAATCGCTTGTTTGAACTCGGAGGAAACATTGTCAGCGACAGTCAACACCCCGCGTATAGCCTTCATCGGGCTGGGCGCGATGGGCCAGCCTATGGCTCAACATCTTATCTCAGCAGGTTTCGACGTCTCCGGATTTGATCTCTCGGAAGACGCTAGGCAAAATCTCGCGAAAGCAGGCGGCCGCGCCGCCGAATCGATCTCCGATGCCATGGCTGGTACTGACTGCGTCATCACCATGCTTCCGAATGGCAAGGTCGTCCGCGACGCCCTTTTAAGGGGAAACGCCTACGAAGGGCTAAAGCCCAATGCCCTCGTCATAGACATGAGTTCATCGGCTCCGAACGATACCAGGGAACTCGGCGGCGAGCTGGCTGCCCGGGGTCTCAGGCTAATCGACGCTCCCGTATCTGGCGGCGTCAGGCGGGCCGTCTCTGGCACATTGACCATCATGGCGGGAGGGGCGGAGGTTGATATTGCCGAGGCGGAAGCCATCCTGAAACCCCTGGGATCGCCGATATTTAAGACGGGACCCATCGGATCAGGCCATGCGATGAAGGCCATCAACAACTTCGTCTCCGGCGCTGGCGTACTGGCGGCGATTGAGGCTGTGATCCTTGGCCGTTCATTTGGACTCGAGGCCGATACGGTCGTTGACATCCTCAACTCTTCCTCGGGCAAGAACAACGCAACCGAGGTCAAGATGAAGCAATTTGTCTTGTCGGAGACGTTTGGATCCGGCTTCGCTCTCGGGTTGATGGCGAAGGACATCCGTATCGCCGCGGACCTCGCGAAAACGCTCGGGCTTCGTCTGGAAACTCTCGCAAGCACTGCGGACGCATGGGATGCGGCTCAGAAAGACCTCGGGCCTGCAGAAGACCATACCCGGGTCATCCAGTACCTGAAGCATCACGCAAAATAAGCCATCAGCGCCGTCAATGGGTGTTAAAATGATTTGACAGATTGTCTGACAATCTGTCAATGTCATCTAACCGAATGCTAGGGAGCTTTATGGAATGACCGCAACGGAAGCAGCGAAACTAAAGACCAGCGGCAGAGAACGGCCGGTGCCGTCTGAGCAATTTGCTCATGGACTTGCGACGCGTCGTGAAGTCATGGGGGATGCATACGTCGACGCCGCACTTGGAAAGGCGACCGACTTCACATGGCCCATGCAGCAGCTAGTCACCGAGTACTGCTGGGACACGATCTGGAACCGCCCCGGTCTCGACAGGCGTTCGCGGTCCATCCTCAATCTGGGAATGATCTCGGTTCTGAACCGCCCGCACGAACTCAAGGGGCACGTCCGGGGTGCGATTAACAACGGTCTGACCAAGGAAGAAATCCAGGAAATCTTTCTGCAGGTAGCGATCTATGTGGGCGTACCTGCCGGAATCGATAGCTTCCGCCACGCCCAGGAAGTGTTCAACGAAATGGGAATCTGAATTCGTCGTCGCCCTGGGAGGGGCGACCAAAACTGTGATCGCGGAATTGTCCGCGTCGATCAATTAGGGAGGAGCCGAAGTTGGCTATCGATCTCGAGAAGTTCACCCGACTCGCGCACGAGGACTTCGAATTCAAACGCGAAACCCGTTACCTGAACGGCATCATCAAATGCGACTTTCCTGGCCGCAGCGTCGCTCTTCATTTTGAAGACGGTAAGCTGGTGAATGTTGAAGTGGCCAACTATGACGACGACAAGTGCAAGATCGTCATCCGTGGCTCAGCGGAACAGTGGGATGCTCTGCTGCAGCTCAAGCCGCTGCCATTCTACCAGTGCCTACAGTCCTCCAACATCAAGCACGGGCTTCACCTCAGCAACAACAACGAAACCTTCGCGTATCTGCCTGCTCTGAACCGCATGACGACCCTGATGCGCAATGCCCGTCCGAAAGGAGTAGCAGCATGACCAAGCATGATCCGATCACTGGCCGTTACATCTATCTCACGATCGAAGGTATCGAATACCGCGTCTATTATGAAGAAGCCGGGCAGGGCATTCCGCTGCTCGTCGGCCACACGGCCGGTTCCGACGGAAGGCAGTACCGCCACATGCTTTGCGACGAGGAAGTGACGAAGAACTTCCGTGTCATCGCGTTCGACCTACCCTACCACGGCAAATCACTCCCGCCCTACGGCGTCCGCTGGTGGGAGAAGGAATACAACATGACGAAGAAGTTCATGATGGACTTCCAACTCGTGTTTTCGAAGGCTCTTGGTCTCGATCGCCCGGTCTACATGGGTAGTTCCATGGGCGGCCATCTCGCGATCGACCTCGCATCGAACTACCCCGACAACTTCCGCGCCACGATCTCGGTTGAAGGCGCACTGCGCTCGGCCGCCGAATACGTCGATGTCGGCATGGCGGGCATCCGCAAGGAATTCGACAACCCGAACGTCAACCGCACATCGATCGGTGCGGCAATGTTGCTGAACATTTCCCCTTATTCGCCGGAATCCAATGTCCGCGAAATTCAGTGGGAATACAGCTGTGGCGGCCCGGGCATCTTCGCGGGCGACCTCTATTACTATTACTACGACCACAACGTTTCTCCGGAAGAAGCGAGCAAGATCGATACGTCGAAGTGCATGCTCTACTTCCTGACGGGCGAGTACGATCCGAACACCTCGCCGGCGGATACCAAGATCGCCGCGGACCTCGTCAAGGGCAGCAAGTTTTGGACGATGGAGAAGCTCGGGCATTTCCCGGTCACCGAAGACTACACCGAGTTCCGCAAGTATCTGCTGCCGATCCTCGACGAGATTCAGCAGTCATCTGACGCACGCGCGAAAGTCGCCTGAAGCCCCTTTGGGAGGAGGATATCGAATGAATGATTTGTTGAAACATACCCTCGGGATGCTGGTCGCTACCTGCGCGTTTGCCGGCGCGGCCCATGCCGACGGGGTGGACCAACTGCCAGGGTCCGAGCAGGCGATCTACGCGGTGGTCGATCCGCAAATCCCGCTTGGCGCAAGCGTCTACAAGGATTTCAAGCCCAAAAAGGGGCCGCCTTGGAGGATTGGCTACGCGAGCAGCTACGCAGGCAACACGTGGCGCGCTGCTGCGCTTGACGCGATCATGAGCGACTTGCTGCCGCGGTCGAAGGAGGCCGGACTGATCTCTGAAGTGGTGGTAACCCAGTCGGATCTCAAGGACGCGGTGCAGATCCAGCAGATGCGTCAGATGGTAGACGACGGGGTAGACGCGATCATCATCTGCTGCTCCAACGTCACTGCGCTGAATCAGACGATCGAGTACGCCTACAAGGCAGGGGTTCCTGTATTTTCGTTCTCCGGCTACGTGACGTCGCCTTACGCGATCAACGGAGCGGCCAACCATGCCCAGGGCGGCCGGGAAATGGCGGCCTGGCTGGCAGAGAAGATCGGGAAGAAGGGCAACGTCCTTCTGGTATCGGGTATACCGGGCTTTGCATCGTCGGACAGCTTTGACAAGGCCGCCAAGGAGGCTCTCGCCACGTACCCGGACATCAACATCGTCGGAGAAGTCGCAGGTAAGTGGACTGATCAGGTTGCTCAAGTCGAAGTCCAGAAGTTCCTGGCAACCAACCCGACCCAGATCGATGGTATCCTCACTCAGGGTGCACAGGAAAACGGCGTTCTCAATGCCATGCTGCAGTCGGGTCGACCCATGGTGCCGATCACGCTTGGTGGTGAAGCATCGGCTGCTTGCTATTGGCGGAAGAACCCCGACTGGGTCGATGCCAGCTTCCACATCTGGCCGCCGCGTCGCGAGATGCAGCAGATGTGGGAGATCATGCTCCGTACGCTGCAGGGGCAGGGGCCGAAGGTACAGTCATTCCTGCGGCCCGTGCTGCCTTACTCAATCGAAGACGTGAAGGCGACGCTTCCCGAGGATTGCGATCTGAACTCTACGGACTTTGTTGAACCGAAGGCCGACGGTTGGTTCCCGGCGGGTATCGCTGATCAGTACTTCGAGCTTCCTGCTGATCCTTGGAAGCCTGTCGCGAAGTAAGCGAGTATCCACCCGGCGGCTGTGGCCGCCGGGTGGAGCGCCATTCGCAGGAGGAACGACCGCTGTGCGCGGCCACTACGGGGGAGAACCCTCATGACCAAAGAAATTACAATCAGGATGGTCGGCATCGCCAAGTCTTTCGGCGAGACCCGGGCCCTCAAAAAATGTGACTTCGAAGCCCATGCGGGCGAAGTCCACGCGATCGTCGGCGAAAATGGAAGCGGCAAAAGCACCATGGCCAAAATCATGTCGGGTGTGCTCCTGCCCGACGCGGGGCGCGTGACTATCCTCGGCGAACGCGTGACTTCACCTACCGAGGCCAAACAGATAGGTCTCACGACGATATTCCAGGAAGTGCTCGTCGCCGAAGAGGCGTCCGTCTTCGACAACCTCTATGTCGGCCGTGACGGCATCTTTAAGTCTGAAACGGGCGCCGACAACAGGCGCTCTGAGGCGCAGCAAATACTCATCCGCCTTGTTGGCAAGTCTGTCGATCTCGACGAGGTTGTCAGCAGCCTTCCACTTAGCGTGAAACAATGGATCGTGATCGCCCGCGCAATCTTGAGAAAGCCACGCGTTCTAATTCTCGACGAATCATCTGCTGCGCTCGATCTCGATTCAACGATCCGTTTGCACGAAGAGATTGACCGCCTCCGCACCGAAGGCGCGACGATCTTAATCGTGACCCACCGGATTGCCGAACTCGTGCGTATTGCCGACCGGGCGACTATCCTGAGGGATGGCGTCACAGTTGGCGTATTGGACAAACACGAAATCACCGAGGAAAACCTCCTTGCGATGATGACCCCGGCCGACCGTCGCGCGAGCGATGCCAAGGACTACGCGTCGACACGGGGGCGCGAGACAGGTCCGGCAATTCTGACAGTTCGCGGTCTTTCTACCCACAAAACAGCAGGCCCGTTTGATTTCGAACTCCCAAAGGGAGCTATCGTCGGTGTCGCGGGGCTTGACGGACAAGGCCAGGACGCGTTCGTGCGCGCTGTCGCCGGGATCGTTCAGCCATTCGGCGGTGTGGTACAGGTCCTTTCCGCTGACACGGGCAAAATGGTACCGGTCACTTGCCTGAGCGATGCGACGAACGCGGGTATCTCCTATGTTTCCGGGGACCGTAAGCGCGAGGGCATATTTCCGCAGCAAAGCATTTTCGAGAACCTTGCAATTGGGGTTTACAAGCGAAACCTCGGTCCGTTGGGCATAATTCGGAAGAAGTCGCTAAAACCGATGTTCAAGCGTGAGGTCGAACGCTTACGCATCAAAATAGGAAGCCCTTCGAACAAGATCACGTCGCTATCGGGCGGCAATCAGCAGAAGGTACTTATAGGTCGAGCCTTCGCTAACGACCCGCAGGTGATCGTCTTGAACGATCCGGCGCGCGGCGTAGACCTTGGAACCAAGAGGGATCTCTATCGCGAGCTTCGCGCATTTGCCGACAAGGGCGGCAGCGTCGTGTATCTCTCCAGTGAGATTGAGGAATTCATCGGCTTTGCCGATCGCGTCGACGTTTTCTTCGCGGGAAAGCTCTTCAGATCCCTTTCTGGTGATGAAATTAGCGAAGAACCCATCCTCGCCGCGATGTTCGGGAAGTCGAAAAACGCTTTGGTAGAGTTCGATTTGGAAAGGACCGCATGATGTCCGGAACCATCATCCGTCAAGTCACCCAGGATCGCTCGCTTTTTGTCCCCACCGGGCTTTTCGTCGTGCTTCTGATCGCGGTCGCCTTTCGCGCTCAAGGCTTGTTCACGAACAACGGTCTGTCCGGAGCAATTCTGGTGGCCACGCCTTTGATCCTTACAGCCCTCGCGCTCACGCCAATCGTCATGGCGGGTCGGGGAGCGGTCGACCTTTCTATCGGTCCGCTCATGGGCTTCATCAACGTTACGCTCATCACCTGGCTCGTCGGCAACGGTATCACCAATCCTGTCGCAGTAGTCGCGTGGGCCATTGGCCTCGGGGCCGTATATCAACTTCTCCAAGCACTCGTGATCATTTATGTCCGCGTGGCTCCGATCATAGTCACGCTGGCGAGCTTCCTTGTTCTATCGGGTATCAATCTCATGGTCATGTCCCGTCCGGGCGGCATTGCGCCGGACTGGATGCTGTCTTGGGGTGCGGGAACGAGCGTCTTCTCTCCGGTGTTGCTGCTCCTCGTGGCTGCCTACGTGGTATGGGTATTCCTGAGACGCACAATGTTTTATCGGAACCTGCGTATGACGGGTGCCGACGAGCGAATGGCCTACACCAGTGGTGTGCGGGTCGACGCAGTTCGCATCATCGCCCATGTCGTCGGTGGCATCTTCGCTGGATTGGCCGGCCTCAGCTACACGGCGCTGATCTCGTCGGGTGATCCCACTCAGGGCAGCACCTACACGCTGCAGGCGGTGACCGCGCTTGTTCTCGGCGGCGCGAGCCTGTCTGGTGGTAGGGGGGGTGCGCTGGGATCGACCCTCGGAGCGATCAATATGTTTTTGATTTCCTACCTGCTATCCACGTTCAACTTCGGCACTGTCTCAGGTTTCGTCACGCAGATGGCGTTCGGGCTCATCCTCATCGGATCGCTCCTCGTCAACGTTTTCGTCATCAGCCGCCGCGCTGCCGCATGAAGGGACAAGTACAATGGTTTCCAGGCTCATGACTAACGAGATCAGCGCTGTTCAACCGTCGAATCCCGTTCGTACGCACAAGAGCATCTCGATCGGCTTCGCTCTTCTCGCGTGCCTACTGTTGTCAGGGGCATTACTTGTTCCGGGATTCGTTTCGTCACAAAACGCGCGCTCGATCCTTCTTCTCGCGGCGTTCCTGGGTCTTGCCTCGATAGGGCAGACCCTTTGCGCGCTGGTTGGCGCACTCGACCTGTCAATTCCATATATTATTGGCGGAGCGAACATTCTCCTTCCCAGCTTGATGGTGGCGGGGTTGCCTGCGCCCCTTGCAATGCTGGTTGTTGTCGTACTCGGCGCTTGTGTCGGGGCAGCTAACGGGGCGCTGAGCTTCAAGCTGCAGGGACAGGCGCTCATCATGTCGTTGGGTGTTGGCTTCGCGGCGGTGGGAGCTGTGCAGATATACACGTCTCTTGGCACTCAGTTCGGAGGGACCGTCTTCACACCGGTTCCCGAGTGGCTTCGAAACATCTCGGCCTTCAACGGCACCTTCTTAGGCCTGCCCATTCCTCCAGTGATCATCATCTGGGCCGTCGTCGCAGTTGCACTGGGATGGACGATGTACAACACGTGGTTCGGACGCAGCATTTATGCGATCGGCGGTGCCCGGACCGCCGCAGCGCGGCTTGGCATTTCGGAATTCAAGGTGTGGACCGCCATCCATTGCGTCAGCGGGGCAATGTCGGCGATTACCGGCATGCTCCTTCTCGGGTTCTCTGGTGGCGGATTCGTGGGCGTTGGCGATCCCT
Source organism: Ensifer sp. Root954 (assembly GCF_001429005.1). Classification (NCBI taxonomy): domain Bacteria; kingdom Pseudomonadati; phylum Pseudomonadota; class Alphaproteobacteria; order Hyphomicrobiales; family Rhizobiaceae; genus Ensifer; species Ensifer sp. Root954. The sequence continues at coordinate 44,074 of NZ_LMJM01000051.1, read as the reverse complement.
ACCTCTTCACCACAGTCGCAGCGGTCGTCATAGGCGGGACCTCGCTCCTTGGAGGAGCGGGAGGATACGGTGCCACCGTCCTCGGCGTACTGGTGCTCACGGTCCTGACCTCGCTTCTCGTCGGCCTCGGCCTGAGCTTCCCCGCCCAACAGGCGGTCGTGGGACTGCTCATCGTGCCAATGGTCGCGATCTACGCGCGCTCCCCGCACATCCGAAACCAGATCTGAACCGAATTACCGAAAGGAATACCATGGCTATTTCCAGCACCCTTCTGGGCCGACTGAAGGACCCGTCTCTTGTTCGCGAGGAAATGTTGGTCGGTGGGGCATGGCAAAAGGACGGTGAAAGGGGAATCCGCGTCGAGGTGCAGAATCCCTCGACAATGGACATTCTCGCCTCACTGCCGAGCGCGGGGCTCAGCGATGTCCGCGCGGCCATTGATGCCGCCAAGACAGCGCAGAAGAAATGGGCGAAAGTCTCCGCCAAGGAGCGCTCTGCTATCATGCGGAAGTTCTACGATCAGGTCGTTGCGAACGCCGAAGACCTTGCAATCATCCTGACGTCTGAAATGGGAAAGCCGCTGGCCGAGGCCCGTGGTGAGGTCGCCTACGGCGCGTCCTATATCGAATGGTTCGGGGAGGAGGCCAAGCGCGTCTACGGCGACACCATCCCCGGCCATCAGGCGGACAAGCGTCTCCTCGTCATCAAGCATCCGGTTGGCGTCGTAGCGGCGATCGCGCCCTGGAATTTTCCGTCCGCTATGGTCTGCCGTAAGATCGCGCCCGCACTCGCATCCGGTTGCGCAATCGTCTTCAAGCCCGCAGCCGAGACTCCGCTGTCGGCGCTTGCCTTGGCAATACTCGCCGAGCGCGCCGGCATTCCAGATGGCCTGTTCAGCGTCCTGCCCACAAACAGCGCGCGCATGTTCGGCGAGGAGGTCTGCTCGAATCCGATCGTCAAGAAGTTGACCTTCACCGGTTCGACGGAGGTCGGACGTATTCTAATGGCGCAGGGCGCTCAGAAGATCATGAAGCTCAGTCTCGAACTCGGCGGCAACGCACCGTTTATAGTATTCGACGACGCCGATCTCGATGAAGCCGTCGAAGGGGCCATGCTGTCGAAGTTCCGTAATGCTGGTCAGACCTGCGTCTGTGCCAATCGTCTTTACGTTCAAAGCGGCATTTACGATCAATTCGTGCAAAAGCTCGCCGAGCGTGTCTCTGCTCTAAAGGTTCTCGATGGTTTCGACGAGGGCGCGACGATCGGTCCGCTTATCAATGAAGAGGCGGTTGCAAAGTTGTATAATCACATCGACGATGCAGTGAGCCGTGGTGCTTCCGTCGTCGTGGGTGGCGAGCGCGATGCAAGAGGGGGTACCTTTGTGCAGCCAACCCTTCTCTCCGGAGCAACCAAGGATATGAAGGTCGCTCGCGAGGAAACATTCGCTCCGCTTGCGCCTGTGTTCAAGTTTGAGACGGCAGACGAGGTCATCGAACTCGCGAACGATACCGAATTCGGTTTGGCTGCGTACTTCTACGCGAATGACCTCAAGAATGTTTGGAAGGTCACCGAAGCTCTCGAGTACGGGATGGTCGGTGTAAACACGGGCCTTATCTCGACCGAAGTGGCACCATTCGGCGGCGTGAAGCAATCGGGCTTCGGCCGCGAGGGCTCGAAGTACGGATTGGATGATTTCCTGTCGATGAAGTACGTCTGCATGGGCGGTATCCCTGCCTGAGCTATCGTTCGCTCGGTCGTAGGTCGTCGTTACTACATGGATTTGCTTGGGTTGCGACCCCGCGCATGAAGAACCGCCCGATCAGCGCACGAGACCACGGAGGACTGCATGAAGGAAATCTCATCGTCCGGCGAACCGAAATCCAACGAAGACCGAGAGGTTGGTGCATGGTTCGGGAAAAGCACTGCCGACGCGACGCCGGACGCGGAAGTAGATTGGGCTGATCTCGCAGCCCGGGCAAGTATCGAAGGCAGAGGATCACCAGCCAGGTCCAATGTATCCCGCGGATCTGCTTGATCCTTGGCAAATCCATCGTTGCAAACGAAGACCCGGGATACGGTGAACCGGGTTCTTCGTGCTCTATATTGCTTTAGCAGTCGTATGCGGTTCGGGTCCCGTCTTGCCGCTTTCGCTCAGCTGATGCGCCTAGAGCGATACGAAGTCGAGGTGAACGTCGTCGGTCAGGGATGGCGAACGAACATGTTGTCGTGGAGATCGGCCGAAGATTTCTTTGACGCGTTCGCGGATGGCGCCCTCACTTGGACGGCGGCGCTGAATATTTCCAGCGCGCCGTGCTTCCCACTACAGCCGAGGCCATCGGAGAAAATCCCTAGCGTACGAGACAAGTTACGGGCGAAGCCATTTCTAGCTCCGCCCGTGCCTTGGGAGGCATGTCTACTTAGTTCACGAAAGACAAAGTCCGCTTACCATCGACCCCTCGCAGGACTGCGATGGAGGGTTTCTTCGTGCGGCGGTTCAGTGCCTAGTGCTTCATGCGCAGTATTGGCTTGATAACCTGCCCGCTTTCTGAATCTGCCATCGCCTGGTTGATCTCGTCGAGTTCATAAAATTGGACGAGCTTGTCAAACGGGAAGCGGCCGTTTCGCCAATGGTCAATGAGCTGGGGAATGAACTCTGCTGGAATGCTCTGGCCCTCGACGATGCCGACCAGCGTTCGACCAAAAAGGAAGCTGCCGATGTCGATCGACGCTTCGGTTCCCAGGGCCGACGAGCCGACGAGGCCGCAAGTTCCCGGAACGCCGAGACAATCGACCGCCTGGCGGAACACCTTGGGTGAGCTGGTACATTCAAGGCTGAAATCGACACCGTTCGGAGCGATCTCCTTGATCGCCTTCACGCTGTCCTGTCGCCGCGCATTGACCGTGTGCGTCGCGCCCAATTGGACTGCAAGCTCCAGGCGCTCAGCATTAAGGTCCACGACAATGACGGTGCCGCAACCAGCGATTTTTGCAGCCATTGCGGCGGCCATTCCAACCGCTCCAGCGCCGAAGATGGCGATGGAAGAGCCTGGTGGCGGTTTGAGGCAATTTAGGACCGCTCCCGCTCCTGTCTGGAGACCGCAGCCGAGCGGGCCGATCAAATCAAGCGGAACGTCTTTAGGTATCTTAACGGCATTTCGCTCTGATGCGATCGAGTACGTCGCGAACGACGACTGCTCGAAAAAGCAGCCGCTGATCTGAGTGCCCTGGGAATCGTGTAGCGGGCAGGTTCCGTCGGGCCGCGTTCCCCGGAAATTCCGGCCAAAGAAGTCCTCGCAATAGTATGGCGTTCCTGCGAGGCACTTGTCGCATGTCCCGCAATATGCGTAGCTGAGTGCGACGTGATCGCCGGGCACGAGCGCTTTCACGTTGCAGCCAACCGCCTCGACGACGCCGGAACCTTCGTGGCCGAGCACCACTGGCTGAGGCACATCGTACCCTTGGTCACGCACAACCATATCGGTATGGCAAACGCCTGATGCCACGATGCGAACGAGAATCTCGTCAGGACGAGGTTCCTCTATACCGATGCATTCCAGGACGAGCGGCTTGGATTTCTCGCGCGATATGGCTGCGTATGCTTGCTTCATGAAATTGACTCCCTCCCACGACGCCGTTTAGCGCGGACCGATGCAGAATTACGAAGTATCAGACAATCAGTCAATATTAATCAGAGAGCGTCACTAAATGTGCACTCCCTCGTTCAAGGGTCTCCGCTCATAAAAGCGTAAATTCGCGCGTAGAATTAGCTTCTTATTCATTTTTCCTCGTCCATTTCTGTGGAACTGCGAACTATGCGCGACCCAGTTTCGCATTGAAGGTGACAGATTGCCTGATTAAAATCGCGGTTTTTGCGTCCCGCGAGGGAAGCCATCGACTTTCAGTCTGGGTGTCGGAAAGCTCTTTCAGCGTTGAATCACGACGCCATCGCGGCGGCGTACGGTCGCGATCCCCAATGACAGGATGACCCTTTCGAGTTTAATTGCTCGGGCTAAGATTGTCTTATATCACAAATCCAGGCTATAGGCATAAAAAAGTGAATAATATCAGAATAATAGAACAATTTATGATTTCATTGGAATCTAATCGGTTCAGATGATTGACAGATTGTCTGATGATTTATAAGCATTGTCATCGCCGTTCTGAGGAGAGTCTGGCGATGAACGCGAGATCACAGCTCTCGCGTAAGCAGACAATTTTTACCGCTCCGGCATTATGAGGAGGAAACTTATGAAAAGACGTACATTCCTGCAGGCTGGTGGAGCGTTGGTAGCGGCTGGAGCGTTCGGCGTTCCGTCGATACTGCGCGCTTCGGACACAATCAGCATCCTTCCCGATACGTGGCCGTCAGAAGGGGATAATCCGATCGTGGAAGCTGGCAAGTTTGCCAAGCCCGGTCCGTGGAAAATTGGCCACAGCCACTACGGCCTCGCGGGCTCCACCCACACCTACCAAACTGCGTTCGAGGCCGAATACGAGATCTCCAAAAACAAGGATCGGGTCGCCGACTATCAGTTCCGGAGCGCAGACCTAAATCCGTCCAAACAGGTTGCTGACATCGAAGACCTCATCGCCCAGAAGGTAGACGCGATTATGATCGCGCCACTGACTACGGGCTCAGCCGTGGAAGGCATCAGAAAAGCTAAAGCGGCGGGAATCCCGACCGTTGTCTACTTGGGCCGCGTCGACACCGAAGACTTCACGATCCAGGTTCAAGGCGACGACTTTTATTTCGGTCGCGTCATGGCTCAGTTCCTCGTCGATAAGCTCGGCAACAAGGGCAAGGTGTGGGTTCTCCGCGGTGTCGCCGGACACCCGATCGATGCCGACCGCTACAGCGGTGCAATGGAAGTCTTTAGCAAGTCCGGCCTCGAGATTACGTCTACGCAGCATGGCAGTTGGTCCTACGAAGACTCAAAGAAAATCGCCGAGAGCCTCTACCTGTCGGACCCGGATGTTGCAGGCGTCTGGACGGATGGTGCGAACATGTCACTAGGCGTTCTCGATGCGCTCCAGGAGGCTGGTGCTTCGACAATCCCTCCGATCACGGGCGAAGCGCTGAACGGCTGGATGCGCCGCTGGAATGATGAGAAGCTTTCCTCGATCGGGCCGATTTGCCCGCCCGCGCTCTCCACCGCCGCACTCAGGGCGTCGTTCGCGCTCCTGGAAGGTAAGCCGATCCAGCGCAACTGGACGAACCGTCCAAAGCCGATCAGCGACGATACTCTTTCACAGTTTTACCGTTCCGACCTCACGGACGCCTACTGGGCGCCGACCGAGATGCCGAACGAGAAGCTGCTTGAATACTTCAAAGGCTGATGAAAGCCGGGCGCGGGAGGACCGCGCCCGTACTCTACTCAAAAGCGGAAGTTATTCATGAGCATGCTTGTCGAAATGGTCGGCATCAACAAAGCGTTCGGCGCGACCAAAGTTCTTTCCGACGTCCGGTTTTCGCTCGAGCGTGGATCGGTGCACGCACTGATGGGTGAAAACGGGGCGGGAAAGTCCACCCTCATGCGGATACTCGCAGGCGTGTACCAGCCGACTTCGGGGAACGTGCGCCTGAGAGGCAAAGAGGCGCACTTCCGCACCCCAAAAGAAGCACGCCTGGCCGGGGTGTCGACAGTGTTTCAGGAGTTCACACTGATTCCGAACCTAACGGTGGCCGAGAACATGTTTCTTGGCCACGAGCCGCGCCGTGCCGATGGTTCGATCGACAGTGCGGAAGTCATCTCGAGATCGAGACATCTTCTCGCTGATGTATTTCCGCAACTCGACGCCGCAGCCATAGTGGAGACGCTGACAGTCGCCCAACAGCAGGCCGTCGAAATTGCCAAAGGTCTTACCTCCAACGCAGATGTCTTCATCTTCGACGAACCTACCGCTGCTCTAAATTCGGCCGATGTCGAGCACCTTTTCAAGGTGATCCGCGATCTTAAAAGCCAGGGCAAGGCTGTCGTGTATATCTCGCACCGAATGAATGAGGTGTTCGAACTCTGTGACACCATCACCGTCATGAAAGACGGGACTTGGGTGAAAACGGCGAAGGCTTCTGACTTCACCCTCCAGTCCCTCGTCGCAACAATGGTCGGACGCGAACTTCAGAATTTTTTCCCACCGCGTGCGACGGAGACAGGAGCCGCGATGCTTGAGGTTTCAGAGCTACGCCTCAATGCAAACGGCCCACCGGTCAAGTTCTCCGTAAGTAAGGGAGAGATCATTGGCTTGGCCGGACTCGAAGGGCAGGGGCAGCGGGAAATCATGCGTGCCGTCGTAGGAATCGAGGACGCCAAGAGCGCTGCAATCAGCCGCCGCGGTCCCGCCAACGAGATGATCCGGGTCGACGTGGGGTCCGGCTTTCCGAAGGCCATAGCATCCGGCATCGGTTTTATTCCCGAAGACCGGAAGCTGGAAGGTCTGTTCCTCCGGCTGCCTATCTACGACAACATTGCGCTCGGCAAACACCTTAACCGGAGAATGGCGAGCGTCGCCTGGCGCTCGGTTTCCAAGGTGCGGGACGTCATAAAGTCGCTGCGCGTGGCTGCAGCCGATCCCGGCGCGCCGGTGGGAAAGTTGAGCGGTGGAAATCAACAAAAAGTGCTTCTGGGGCGCTGGCTGCTGTCGGGCGTCGATATCCTTGTCATCGAGGAGCCAACCCGCGGTGTCGACGTGGGTGCAAAGGCCGAAATCTACCGTCTGTTGCGCGATTTCAGCGATCGCGGCGGCTCTGTCATCGTTTCGTCGCGGGAGCTCGCTGAGCTTATCGGCCTCTGCGACAACATCCTCGTTGTGCACGATCGGAAGATTGTCGGACATCTGGCGGCAGACGAGGCGAGCGAGGAAAGCATCCTCGGCACGGCCCTGGGCGCGCACCCTTCGCATGCTCCGCACGCTGCGATCCATTGAGGAGAAGCAATTGAACACCGTAGCGAATTTGATCAAGGTTCCATATCGGGCTGGCGCGATCCGTCTATCGATCGGCACGCTAATTGTCATGATCCTCGCGTCGATCATCTTTCTTCCCGGTTTTCTAGCCGCCGAAAACCTTTCGAATCTTCTCGCGCAGTCCACGACACTCGTCATCTCTGCCCTGGGGCAGACTTTCGTGATCCTGACGGGTGGGCTCGATGTCTCCGTGGGTTCGATTATCAGCGTGACGACCGCGATAATGACACTCGATTTGCCGTCGTTCGTCCGCATTCTTCTCTGTATTGCGATCGCCACCGCTTTCGGCCTCGTCAACGGTTTCGGAGTCGCAAGGCTTAATGTTCATCCAATCATTATGACGCTCGCCACTATGGGTATCGGGCAGGGGCTCGCGCTTATCGTTTTGCCGATCCCCGGTGGCCGGGTCCCCGACTGGCTTTCCCTTTCCGTAGCTGGCTCGATTGGTCCCGTGCCGAACTCGCTTCTTTGGCTAGTTGTCGCGTCGCTTGTCGCAGCTTGGCTTCTATACCGGCGTCCCTTCGGGCTGTACCTATTCGCATCCGGTGGCAACGACTTCAACGCACGCATGAACGGCGTGCCCGTAGAGCGCACCATTGTGACCGCGTATGTGCTGTCGTCACTGTTCGCGTGTGCCGCGGGGATGTTCCTCGCAGGACGCCTTGCCTCGGGTGACCCGAAGGGAGGAGCCGCTTTTGGCATTGAGTCCGTCACTGCCGCTGCTCTGGGCGGTGTCCACCTTGCTGGGGGCATCGGAAGCATTCTCGGAACTGTCGTCGGCGCGGCAATGCTTGGCATCGTAAATAACGTGATGAACCTCGCTAACGTGTCGGCTTTCCTTCAGTCGGTCGTGAAGGGCGCGCTGCTCTTGGCACTGGTGGTCTCCCAGCGCCGCAAAACAATCGGACTTTGAAGATGGATGCCTCGATGACTACAGCCAATACGAACACTCAAGCGTCGTCGACTCCCTTCAGCGTCAAGCGGACGGTGTTATGGATTCTTGGTCTGCCGCCCGCCTACTACGTGCTTGCGATCCTTATCGCAGTGGCCCCCGCGGTCAGCGCCACGCTGATCAACCCGAACTACTGGTTCGTCATCCTGAAGCAATCAGCGCCCCTCGGCATCGCGGTGCTCGCCCAGTCGCTTGTGATGCGGGTACGCTCGATCGACTTGTCGGTTAGCGGTGTGTTCGCGTTCGCGATCTATCTCGCCAGCTCTGGACTTCTCAACAACTACCCGCCGTTCATCGTTGTGTTGATGCCAATCATCGTTGGTTTGGTCATAGGCCTCGTCAATGGCGTTCTGGTAGCCTACATTCGTGCTTCCGCGGTGATTTCTACACTCAGCGTCTCGGGGATCCTTATCGGCATGGTCCAGTATATGAGCGCGGGTAGGGCACCCGGCTCCACACCAAGTTGGCTACGAGTACTGACGAGCGGAAACGTCTACGGTCTTTCGTATTCCGTTCTAATTTGGATGGCGATGTCGCTTATCGTCGCCACCGCGTTTCGCTTCCTCATCGTCGGCCGTTATTTCAGGGCCGTCGGAGACAATCCCCGCGCAGCTGAAACCACCGGCATCCCGCTCGCCCGCACGATCTTCACAGCACACGTCATGGCTGGCGTTTTGACGGGAGTTGCAGCGCTGGTGCAGGTCTCGGCGTTGGCCGTCGGCACGATCAAGCCGGGTTTCGACACCTTTATGAATGCTCTTGCCGCCACGATCCTCGGCGGCGTGACCTTCGGTGTAGACAGGGGTGGCGTCGCCGGACCTTTCGTCGCCGTCGTGGCTTTCAGCTTCCTCTTCGCGATGTTGACGGTTTTTGGCATCCAGGAGCCCGGCAAGCTCATCGTCCAAGGCGTGATCATCGCGCTCGCCGCAATCATATACGGGATGCGCACGGGACGCGTCTGAGGTCAGAATCAAGCTCGATATACCCTACTCCCGTCAACTGGATGGGAGAAAGCAGGAGAGTGCAAATGGTAAAGATCACCGCGGCCGTCGCCGTCAAACCCAGGGCTCCTTTAGAATTCCGAGAGCTGGAACTCGCTGACCCCGAAGGCAACGAAATCCTCGTCCGGACCGTTGCGACAGGCATCTGCCACACGGACCTGCTTTTGCGCGACGGCATCTTTGGCCCTCCGGCTCCAGTGATCCCCGGTCATGAGGGCGTTGGCATCATCGAAGCCGTGGGCTCGGATGTGCAGAGCCTAAAGATCGGAGATGCGATCGCACTGAGCCAGAGTTCTTGCGGGTTCTGCGCGGACTGCCGTCGTTCTCACCCCATGAACTGCCAGAACTATACCCAGTACAACCTGACTGGCCTCCGACCGAACGGGAAAAAGGCGCTCCTGTGCGACGAGGTTGGGATTGGGAGTAACTTCGTGGGCCAGTCGTCGTTCGCGACGCATATCCTCGCCACCGAAAATAACGCAGCGCGGCTGCCCTCCGAAGATTTCGATCTGACGATTGCCGCGCCGCTGGGATGTGGGATGGCGACGGGGGCGGGCACGGTCATCAATGCCATGAAACCGGAAATCGGTTCGACGATTGCCGTCTTCGGTGCAGGAGCTGTCGGCTTGGCGGCCATAATGGCCGCTAAGGTCCGTCGATGCAGCAAGATCATCATCGTGGACCTCAATCAGCAGCGACTGGACATGGCCATCGAACTCGGTGCCACCCACGCGATCAACGGGAAAGACCTTGACGTGGTCGAGCAGATCCACGCACTCACCGGCGGCGGCGCTGACTTCGCTATCGATGCCGTGGGGATCGTCCCTGTCATCCTCAACTCCATTAAGTGTACGCGGGCAGGGGGGCATGTGGTGCTCCTTGGCCTCGACGCTCTCGGCAAAGACATTCCGATCCCGCTCGACCTCATGGTTTTTAACCGGAAAATCCAGGGCGCGATCCTTGGCGATCAGATTCCGCAACTCTTCATCCCGCAGATGGTGGAGCTAAACCAGGCGGGACTATTCCCATTCCAAAAGCTGATCACGAAGTATCCCTTCGAAAGAATCAACGAAGCGATCGCGGACGCGGAAGCTGGGCGGGTGATCAAGCCCGTTATCGTGTTCAACTAGGAGCCGGCAGATGACATCCACAAAGTCCGACGAGCAGCACCTTATCGTAGAGTTCAAATGCGAGACGCCGAACCGCGACCGCGTCAAGGAACTGTTGCAGGAATTCATAGGCCCGGCTCGGGGAGAAGACGGCTGTCTATACTACGACCTTTATCAACGCGCCGACGATCCGAACACGTTTTTCATCCTTGATGGCTGGTCGAGCCAAGCTGCGGCCGCTGGGCACGGCGAGCATCCGAACGTGAGGAGAGTGCTGGAGCACCTCCTGCCGCTCTTGGTCCGTCCGCCGTCCATTATCGTCAGCAAACGTATCAGCGACTGATCCTGTCCGTTTTCGGACGATTAAGACGTGCTTCCAGTAGGCGCGTCTTTCAAACTAACAAACGGAGAGAAGATGGATCATCGGGTCGTAATTGTTGGGGGCGGATTTGCCGGACTACAGCTGGCTAAGGACCTCAAATGTCCGGAAACCAACGTTACGATCATAGACCGACGAAACCATCACCTCTTCCAGCCGCTGCTCTATCAGGTCGCCACAACGGTGCTTGCTACGTCGGAAATCGCTTGGCCAATCAGAGCTGTTTTTCGCGGCCGCAAGGATGTCCGAACCTTGCTCGGTGAAGTCGTCGGTGTCGACGTGGAAAATAAGCTTGTGAAGATGAAAGACGGGCACGCCGTCCCCTACGACACCCTGGTCCTCGCCACTGGAGCGCGCCATGCCTATTTCGGCCGTGATGATTGGGAACCTTTCGCTCCGGGCCTGAAGGCGCTTGAAGACGCGACTACGATCCGCCGACGCCTTCTCTTGGCGTTCGAAAAGGCCGAGCTCGAGACGGACCCCGATGCCCGCAAGGCGTTGCTCACGTTCGGCATCATCGGAGCGGGACCGACAGGTGTGGAGATGGCGGGCATTATCGCTCAGCTCGCGCACCGTACGCTCGTCGAGGAATTTAGGAGCATCGACACGACGGACGCGCGAATCCTCCTTATAGAGGCTGGGCCGCGCGTCCTTCCGGTGTTTCCGGAAACACTGTCGGAGTACGCGCGGAAGTCACTGACGGGGATGGGCGTCGAAGTGCGGACGGGCCGACCTGTCACTGCTTGCAATGAAGACGGAATTTCTATCGGAGAAGAATTCGTCGCCAGCCGGACCGTAATATGGGCCGCCGGAGTGCAGGCGTCCAAGGCTGCCGTTTGGATCGGAGCCGAACGAGACCGGGCAGGCAGGGCTGTTGTCCAGCCGGACTTGACCGTTGATGGGCATCCGGAGATTTTCGTCGTGGGCGACACGGCCTCCGTCAAAACGGCGGAAGGAAATCTGGTTCCGGGGATTGCTCCGGCGGCCAAGCAGCAAGGAAAATACGTTGCAGCGGTTATCAAAGCGCGCCGGCTGCAGTCGCAAACTCCGCCGCCCTTCAAATACAAGCACCTTGGTAACTTGGCGACCATCGGTCCGAGCTCGGCGGTTGTCGATTTTGGAAGGCTGAGGCTAAAAGGTTGGATCGCTTGGTGGATATGGGGTCTGGCACACATCTACTTCCTAATCGGAACTCGCAGCAGAATGGCCGTCGCCCTGAACTGGCTCTGGGTCTTTGTGTCGGGGCATCACTCCGCGCGCCTTATAACTCAGAAGGAAACTCTCAAGGGCGAGGTGTGAGGGGCCGGGCGGATGAGTAGCATCAGCGACGGCCCAGGGATGGGTTCTGGAGCCAGCCACGTTTCATGATGGCGGCGATCTTGCGTCGTACCGATACTCCCACCGGCGGAGCGATATAGTGCCTGCTTGGATTGAGTATCGAACCCGCGGTGTCGGCCTGTTCGCTGTCGGCACTTCCCTAAGTCGATCGCAGGCCAGAATGCAGTCGACCAGGATGCCGGAGACCTGGGTTAGGCCGAAGCCGGGACGCCACTCTTACATCGGCGTGAGAATCGAAGAGGGTGATGAGCCGTACGCCAATGTTTGTGTTCTACTCTTGGTCAAGAGACTGCTTGAAATGCTTCATGTTGGCGTCGACGCTCAAGCGGCTTGGTACCCCAACTTCTTGGTCGACGATGGACGCATACATCTGCTCATGCAGATCCACGGCGCGAATTCGTCCACTCACGTCCAGTGACTTCTTGACCCAAGGGGCCACCATATTGAGGACGAAGTCGGCGACCGTCACGATAAGCTTGTTCCCCGTCGCCTCATAAATCGCGCGGTGGAAATCCAGGTCGGCCTTCAACATGTCGTCCAAGGAAGCGTCTGGCTGTTCCGTCAGGGCCTTTAGTCTGTCGATACATTCGCGCATTTTGGTAAGGTCGGCATCTGTTCGACGTTGTGCCGCGAGTTCGGTACAGTTGCGGTCGAAAATATCCCGCAGTTCCATAAGCATCTCGGGAGTGGAATCCTGAAGATAAAGCTGGAAGAGATTCAGCGGCAACGCTGGAGCACCCTGTTCCCCACGAACGTAGCTTCCATGACCGTGCCGGATGTCGATCAGACCAGCGACGGCAAGCGTCTTCATCGCTTCGCGGATCGGAGTTCGGCTGATACCGAGCTGTTCGGCCAGGTCCTTTTCATTGGGGAGCTTGTCGCCGGCCTTGAGATTGCCCTGGGCGATCTCCTGGGTAATATAATCCAACGCGAATTCGACTCGCGTCTGATATTTCTTAGTTCCGTCCAGCACTTGGCGTTCCTTTCAGCATCCCAACTCCACTCCCCAGTAGAGTCGGGGTGGTCGTTATACGTTATACCACCCCGCCAAATACACCTAAGAGAAATGTTGGGCGCCGGCAACACCAACCAATTGTTGATGTGCCTGCGAGAGCGCCTATCGTTCGTCGGCGAGTTTGGTTGAGCTCTTGGGATCGAACGGGAACAGTAGGCCCGCCGCGAGGAACCCGCCGTCAACGTTCAATGTATGCCCGGTGATGTAGCGAGCCTCATCGCTGGCAAGGAATACGGCCGCGTCCGCGATTTCTTCGGGCTCTCCGTAGCGACGTTGTGGAACAAGCCGATGGTATGCCTCCCGGGTTTCAATCGTGTGCATAGTGCGGGACACTTCGGTCAGGATCGGCCCAGGTGCGATGGCGTTTACATTGATCCCGTAGTCAGCGAGTTCAACCGCCATCACTTTGTTGAGAAGCTCGACGCCCGCCTTCGAAGCGCCGTAGGCGGACCGACCCACCCCGCCTTTCTGACCGGAGAGCGAGGCGATGTTTACGATCGACCCGCTTCGACGCTCCGCCATAGTCCGGCCGACGGCCTGTGATACCAGGAAAGTGCCGGTCAGATTGATACGGACAACCCTTTCGAACTCCTCCCTGGAGCTTTCGAGGAACAGCGTGGTAGCTCCGACCCCGGCATTGTTGACGAGGATGTCGATCTTGCCGAACTTGCTAAGTGTCTGACTTACAAGTCCATTCACGTCTTCGTCGACTGAGATGTCGGCGCGCACCGCAAGTGCCGCCGATCCGATTTCGTGAGCGGTGGCTTCCGCAGCCTCCGCATCGCGGTCGCACACTACGACCTCTGCGCCTTCACGGGCAAAAGCTACAGCGATGGCCCTGCCAATGCCTCGCGCCGCACCCGTTACAATTGCCGTCTTCCCATTCAATCGCATTGATGACCTCCCGAAAAATAGCTTCGATCAAACCAAAGGTATGAGGTATGATCTTGACCTCGATATGATCCTTCCCTATGAGTAATGTCAAGTGCTGGAGGTCGTATCCCAGCGCGACCGGGAGGAGAAAACATGCACGCGAAGAGGCCGCTCGTTGGCTTTTATGGCGACGACTTTACGGGGTCGTCGGAGAACCTCGCTCAGTTTCATAGGAGCGGCCTCAGGGCGCGGCTTTACCTGAAGATGCCGCCCATCGATGCGCTGCGCGAAGCAGCGGCACACCTGGACGTGGTGGGCTTTGCCGGAACTGCAAGGGCGCTCAACAACACCCAGATTGCCGAGGAGGTGAGCCCGGCCTACGAAGCGCTTCGCGCTTTGGGCTGCACCTTCCTTCAATACAAGATCTGCTCAACGTTTGACTCGGCCGCGCAGGTCGGCAACTTTGGCTACGTCGCGGAAACCATCGCTCCCAGCGGTTCTGACCTCGTTGTACTCGCGGCTACGCCCGATTTCGGTCGATACACTGCGTTCGGCAACCACTATGCCAAGTTCGGGGCCGAGATCGTTCGCCTGGACAGGCACCCGAGCATGTCCAACCATCCTCGCACTCCGATGAAGGAGGCGGATCTGCGCCGGCATCTGGAGACCCTATGTTCTATACGGTTTGCGAACATCCTTCTGCCGGAAATCCGAGATCGAGATGTTCTGGTGGATCGTCTCAGGGAGCTCCTTGCCGAAGGCGCAGGCGTTATCTTCGATGGTGTCGAAAACCGCGATCTTGAAAATATCGCTAGTGCGTTGTGGGAGCGTCACCAAAGCCGCCCGGTTTTCGCGGTCGCCGCTCAGGGACTGGCCCAGCATCTAGGCAAGCACCTTGCGGACAAGAAGGAGCGTTCGGAACTCATCGAAGTTCGAACTGCAATTTCTCCATCGTCGAATCTCCTGGTGCTGTCAGGAAGCTGCGCCATCCAGACGGGTCGCCAGATCGACCTAGCAGCGCAGTCAGGTTGGGCGACCATCCACCTTGATCCGCTAGAGTTGGGCGACGAGCGAGCAGTCAATCAAAAGATCGACGTTCTGAAGCCAGAGATCATGACGAACTTGGCGGCCAATCGACCTACGATCGTCTACACTGCCCGCGGAAATGACATGGATCGGGCGCGCTTTGAAGACATCCCACCACAGCTCATTGGCTTCGTATATGCCAAGCTCATGATCGCAGCGCGGAAGCAAGCGGGCATCCAACGCGTGGTCTTCGCCGGCGGCGACAGTTCAAGCTATGCCGTTCGCAACAGCGACGCGGAATCTCTGACCATCAAAGTCTTCGACCGGGTGCAGCACGGGCATCTCTGCGAACTGATGGGGGGCGGGCTCGATGGGCTCGAGGTTCTCCTCAAGGGGGGGCAGGTTGGTGACGATGACTACTTCATCCGCGTTCTTCGCGGCACAGAGAAATAGAATTCCGGGGGAGTGAGATGAAGAAACTTATCCTTGAGGCTCGCATCAACGAATATGCGATGCGTGACCACAACAAGAACGTCCCCTGGACCTCCAATGAGATCGCCGAGACGGCTGCGCGCGTACGTGAAGAGGGTGCGTCGATCCTCCATTTTCACGCACGCATGGTAGACGGCCAGCCGCTCAACACGTTCGAAGCGTATGACGAGATTATCCGGAAGGTCAGGGCGAAGTCGGACATCCTCATTCTACCCACCCTCGGCTTCTTCTCGAACGATACCGACGCTCGCAGCCGCATCGACAACGTAGTTCGACTTGCGCAAGATCCAATCACGAAGCCTGACATCGCTCCCATCGATACTGGGAGCGCAAACCTGGAAGCCTACGATGGCGAGGAGCGTGGCATTTCGTTCGCAGAGCGCATCTATGTGAACACGACTGACTCCCTGATGCACTATGCTCGCGAACTGAAACGGGCGGGTGTGAAGCCCAAAATGGTCAGCTGGTCGGTCGGCTTTACCCGGCGGGCCCTTATGCTCATGGACATGGGGTTGATCGAAGAGCCCGGCTACATG
The DNA here is from genome assembly GCF_001429005.1 of Ensifer sp. Root954. Taxonomy (NCBI): domain Bacteria; kingdom Pseudomonadati; phylum Pseudomonadota; class Alphaproteobacteria; order Hyphomicrobiales; family Rhizobiaceae; genus Ensifer; species Ensifer sp. Root954. The sequence continues at coordinate 28,390 of NZ_LMJM01000051.1, read as the reverse complement.
TTGTTCCACATGACGGACGGCAGGGTTATCACAGGTCATCCAGGGACGGTTCAGGGACTGGAGGCGCACCTCATGTTCCTTCCCTCGGACCGGCCGATAGAATGGACGGTGAACGTTCTTGGAGGCAATCTCCTCGCCCTGGCAGATACCATTGCCCGTCGAGGCGGCCATTTGGCGATGGGCATCGGTGACTATCCCTACCCAGAGCTTGGTCATCCGACCAATGAAGTGCTTATCCGCGAGACGGTGCGCGTCATCCGCGCTGCAGGACGAGAACCTGCAACTCCGCAGGAAGTTCGGGAAATGCTCGCCTTGGATGCCTGAGCTATGAAGCGGCGCGACCGGGAGGAGGTTGCGCCGCTATTCCAATCGCCAATTCTAAAAAAAACCGGGCGTACCTTCGTCCGGCAGGGAGGTATTTATGTCAGTTAATACGGCGGCAGACGGTCGCGGCGTCGCGACGGCGGCGTTTGACGAGAGTGTAATGCGTCGCGTGATGTTCGCGAGTATCTTCGGAACGGCGCTCGAAGCCTATGATCTGTACCTGTTCGGAACCGCGGCCGCACTCATTTTCGCTCCGCTTTTCTTCCCATCGACCGATCCGAACGTGTCGCTGCTGCTGTCGCTGACCACGTTCGCAATTTCGTTTGTCGCTCGTCCCATCGGATCGATCGTCCTTGGTCACTACGGCGATAAGCTGGGGCGAAAGAAGCTGCTTTTCCTCACTCTCGTCGCGATGGGATTGAGCACAGCTGCCATCGGTTTTCTGCCGACCTATGCGAGCGCGGGTTTCATCGCGCCGCTCCTACTGTGTGTCTTCCGCTTCATTCAGGGTTTTGCCTATGCGGGAGAATACTCGGGCGCAGTGATCATGTTGCTGGAACATGCGCCGGCAAAGCGGCGCGGTTTTTATGCAGGTCTCAACAACATCGGCCCCGTGTTCGGCTTTGTCTTCTCGTCCGCCATGTTCCTTGGGACGAACTACCTCATGGATGAAGCCGACTTTATGTCCTGGGGCTGGCGGATTTCCTTCTTGGCCAGCCTTCTCCTCTTGGCGGTGGGAATCTATGTGCGTAGCCGCGTGCCGGAGTCCCCGATGTTCGAGGCGCGCAACGCAAAACGCACTGCCAACGAGACCAAGAAGCTGCCAATTTCGGCACTTTTCAGGAATCATCCGAAGATGCTGCTTCTAGCGAGTGGTGCGAACATCTGCCATTTCGCGACGTTCTATACCTTCACGGTGTTCAGCCTGAGTTACGCGACGAAGACGCTCGGCATGACCCGCGCGGAAATCCTGCTGATATCGATGCTCGCGGTCTCAACCCACCTGTTCGCAATTCCCTATGCGGCAGCCAGGTCGGACCGTCTGGGTCGACGGAAGTGCCTGATGCAGGGCTTCGTATTCATTTTCCTCAGCATCTATCCGTTCTGGCTGCTGTTCAACACGGGTATGTTCCTGCCGATGTTGGCGGGTTCGTGCTTGCTGATGGTAGCCTATTCGGCGGTATACGGGGTGATTCCGTCCTTCACGGGCGAACTGTTTCCAACGGATGTCCGTTTTTCCGGTTCGGCGATCGCGTACAACATGGGGGGCATCATTGGCGGCGGACTGGCTCCGTTGTTGGCTGCCGGCCTCGTCGATCATTATCAGTCCGCATATCCGACAGCTGCGTTTGTAGCCGGTCTTGCGCTCTTGTCGCTGTTGTGCACAGCGTTGCTACCGGAGACCGGCCAGCGTGACATAAGCAAGTAGTCCAACGACGCCGCACCGTTCTATCGGTGCGGTGGTTTTTTCAGCCATTGTGGGGACCGTCTATCGCTTATCGCTTCAGTCCGCGTGGAAGTGACATCGGCCCCAACGTCACGTCTGTTGCGAGATTTCACGAAGCACGCGTGGAAGCCATTCGTGACCGGAATCCGCATCATGGCGTGCGTGCCATGCTTGAACGACTCGGAACGGCGGGATCTCGACCACTAGGTCCGAGGAGTCGACCAAATACGGTGCCATCAGGAAGTGTCCGACGGTAACAGCGACTTTTCTCTTCAACCCGCGCTCCGCCAAGAAGCTATCCACGTAGCCATGCGGATTGCCGCTGGTCGATACCTGAAGATGCCGCAGCGATAGATAGCTGTCGAGATCGAGTGCGCCGGCGAGGGCAGGGTGATCGCCCCGCCCGGCACAGACAAAATCCTCCTCGTAGAAAAGCTCTTCGCGCATCCGAGACGGAGGCTCCTCCAAAAGAAAAGGGTTTGTGAGGAGATTTTTACGATCAGGAGCCGGTTCAGCCTCCTGATCGTAAGAAGTGTGAGTGCCACACGAAAACATCACTTGGATTGACTCGTCGCGACAACGACTCAGGTATGACCGACAGTGGCCGGTCGATTTTGGGCCCGATACATTTCCCTCAGCAGCAGACCTACAAAGCCGATAGCTACGATTAACATGACCGAGGCAAGTACCGGTTCGATGATGGGTTCATAGGTTGGGCCATTGTTCGATGCGCCTTCAGTCAACCGGTAGGTATGATCCCAAAATCCGGCTGGAACTTCTGGTCTGCTCCAAATCCCCTGGCAGGGAGTTGCAGGGTCCGGACGACATACCATCGCTCTGCGTTCGAGTATTTGCCAGAAGTGGTACGCTGAACCCAAGGGGAACAAGATCAAAAGCAGGAACGCTAAAACCTGAACGACAACGCCAGGTTTGCTAGCGGGCGCGATGTCCAGCAAGCGAAACGGGAAGGCGGAGGCCGCCGATCCAGATTCGCCTCGCGCGTGTATCCAGGCTAGGAAAGGTATCGCCCAGAAAAACAGGGCAATCGCTCGGAGGCCATGGAGAGCGTAGCCTACAGGCGTAATGTTCTCGGCGGCCTTGAATTCGATGGGAAGCGTGATGCCCAGAGAAAACTCTGCCTTTTGAGTTCCTCCGTACATGTTGAAGACGAACACGAATATGAGCAGCGCTGCTGTCATCCAGATGGTTCGCAACGTTGATTGAGACATAGCCTACTCCAGGCGTGCGTGAAGAACCGAACAAGGCTGGTGATGACAGTCACGTCCTATGTCTTAGGTCAGGCCTACTCACAGACAGCGGTTCCGAGTGTGCAAGGCACGTTCAGCTGCGTTTCGTTATTTCTGGCAAGCCATGGATGCTCGCCTCTTTTGCGACATTGAGGATATTTCTGCTGCCATCCGGGGCTTGCCTTAACCCACGTCACATCGAAAACGGCATTCACCCTGGTATCGGTTCCAGCTTTAAATGGCACCGACATGTACCAAGCAAGTCCATCCAGGTCGCTAACGCCCGGCGCAACGCGAAGCAAAGTCGTATTGAACGTAGTGTCGCCGTGAGTTTCTACGCCCTTGTCGCCCGACCCCATATTCGGGTTCGCGGGTGCGGCATAGCAAATCGTATACCCGACGGGTGTCTGGATCAGACCTTTCATGTCTTGCTGGCCGCCTGGCACAATCAGCTTCGCCGCCCCCGCGATGCCGGCACTGACTTTGCTGGGATCACAGCCGAAGTATGCGCACGCGGCGGCAACGAGGGCTCTGCCTTCGTCGGTGTCGAGTTCTTGCCCTGTTTTCTGGAACACGTTCAGCTTGTCGTGCTGAACCAGCACATCGTATCGATTAACGAGGATTTCCTGAGAGTTGGCGGTCGCCGCCGAGAGGATTTCCAACCCTAAGAGTCCAAATGCACAAAAGTACCTCATCGACCATCTCCTTGGTTCCAGATTTAGCATTGGCTAATTATACAACTTATAGTGTTGGATGCACTTGCCCGATTTTGTTATCCGGCCCGCGATGGGCTAACCAGTTTGTGTTCCCGATAGCGCTCAGAGGCGATCGCTTCTCGAGAGGCTTTCGCGCAGAGCCACGTTCGGCAAACTCCGTCGCAGCCTACCCGAGCAGCGGACGCATTTGACGGAATTGACCTAGTGAATTCTCAAATGTGATGATGAAATCAATCAGTTGTGGTGATGACGCGGAATAGTCTCGGCGAAATCGACGACCACCGCTAAATCGAATTACGGTTGAAGCTATGAAGACCACCAAACGCAGGCCGACCATTTATGATATCGCTGCGGCGAGTTCCGCATCAACGACCGCAGTAAGCCTGGTGTTGAATGGCCAGTGGAAAAAACACCGCATCAAGCCGGAGACTGCATCGCACATCCTCAGATGCGCTGGTGAACTCGGCTATTCGGCCAATCAGAAGGCGCGGGCCTTGCGCCTCTCGAGATCCGGCCTTTGCGGCATGGTTCTGCCGCACTACCGCAATCGGTTCTTTGCTGGCCTGGCCGAGGCCTTCGAGGCCGAAGCTCGCGAGCGAAACCTGTGTCCGATAGTCGTCAGCACACAGCGCGAGCCATCCATAGAGGCGCGGATAACGGAAACGCTGCTAGCGCAACAGGTCGAGTTTTTGTTTATCGCAGGTGTGCGCGATCCTTCGCCGTTGAACGACATGTGCGCAGCTGCGGGCATCCCCTGTATCAATGTTGACCTTCCGGGGCCGAAAGCGCCGTCAGTCGTGTCGGACAACCGCGGAGCTGCCCTGGCCATTACCGAACTGATGATCAGTAAACTCTTCGAGGCCGGACTCCCCGTTGATGACTGGTTTTTCTTCGGGGGTGTTCGCGATGATAACTCAACACGAGAACGCATCGAAGGTTTCAAAACCGCACTCGGGAAACACGGCGTGCAAATCGGCGAAGGCGCTTTCCGTTGCGAAGGGTACTCGCCGCGGATTGCGGAAGCGGCCCTTGCCGAACGGTACGCGGAACTCGGGCGTCTGCCGGCGGGTCTCTTCGTCAACGGCATCACCGGCCTTGAAGGCGCCGCAGCGTTCCTAGCGAACCTGCCAAGGGATAGCTGGAATTTGACTAAGATCGCGGCATTCGACTGGGATCCCTTCGCCGCACAGATGCCCTACGACGTTACGATGGTTCGCCAAGACGTGGACGCCATGATTGCCGCAAGCTTCGCGCTGATAGACGATTTCCCAGAAGTTGACGTGCCAAAAGTTTTGATTCCTGCAAAGCTTCGTTGAGCTACGCTTGTTGGCGGCGCCATGAGACTTTAAACGGCACGGCGACAGCCGCCCTGTCGAAATATTTTTTGCTAAACCAATTGCTAAATCCATTTAGCAATTGGCCGTTCTCCTGTTTGGATTTAGATGTCATGGCCTGCCCGAGGAGGGGTAGGAAATTTACGAGTGTAAAAATCGTCTAGTTTTTTTCGCCGCTGTCGCTCAACAGTTGGCAACGAACACCTGCGTCCTTTGGGCGCTCGAGAGGAGGAATGCTGAAATGGACATGAATGACTTCATGCAGAAGGCGCTGGTCAGCCGTCGCCGGTTCATCATCGGTTCAGCGCTCGGAGTGGGGGTGCTCGCCGCTCCTGGTCTGGTGCGCCCCGCATTCTCGGCCACCCGGGGCGAAACCTGAGCTGCGTTACGCGAGATCGGCGACTATGTGACCAGGATCAACCAACATATGTCACAGATCGCGAATAGTGCGCGAGATCAGTCCATCGGCCTCGTCGAAGTGAACACGGCGATCACGCAAATGGATCGACTAACCCAACAGAACGCCGCCATGGTCGAAGAGACGAGCGCCGCCAGCGTTCACCTTGCAAGAGAAAGCGGTGATCTGCGGATGCGTCTTTCCCATTTTACGCTTCTCAGCCAGCCAGACACCCAGCCGGCCATACTGCCAAGACACTCCTTGAAGGTTGCATAAGGGAAACAAGGCGGCGGAGAGATCAGAACCGCCGCCGTGCCCAGCGGGAGCTCCAAGAGACGACTTTCATTGTTAGACTTCTTTGCTTACAATGTCACAGCCAATCGTTGGCGAACGTGCCCTTGTGAAGAGTTGAAATTCCTTTGGATAAGACAGACACGACCCCGCTGAATTTCGATCAACCTCCTAAGGACGAAGGTAAACCGGGCCGGCTGATGCAGCGCCAGTCGTCGGTGCGCCGGACCATGGAGATCGTTCTCGACACGTGGAACTTCTTGATTCTCCGCGAGGCCTATTTCGGGGTTCGCCGCTTCGACAAATTTCAACAAAGGCTCGGCATACCCCGACAAACGCTATCGTCACGGCTTTCGTCATTGGTGGCCAACGAGATTCTAAGCGTGGGAAAGCGGCCAGGAGAGCCCGGGCAACAGTATTTCCTGACCGTCCGAGGGAAAGACCTGTTTCCTACCATGCTGTCTATGATGGAATTCGGCGACAAATGGTTGGCAGGCGATAAGCAGCCGCCACTCCAATTGATCCACAAAAACTGCGGTTGTGAGTGTCATCCGGTGACTGCCTGCAGTGAATGCCTGGAGCCCTTTACCGCACGGGAGGTTGCCCCCCGCGACGGACCAGGCGCCGGCTATGCACCGGTCGAGAACCGGCCAACGTCGCGTCGAAGTTCGGACGCGACGTTGCTGGAAAGGGTTAGGCCATGTTCGGTAGCGCGAACCCTCGGGATCATCGGCGATCGGTGGAGCTTTTTGGTTCTCAGAGAAGGTTGGAACGGAGTTCGGCGCTTCGAGGAGATGCGCGAAAACCTGGGCATTGCGACCAATATTCTAGCCGATCGTCTGGCGAGACTGGTGCAGGCGGAGGTGTTTCGAAAAGTTCCGTACAATTCGGGTGACCGGTTTGAATATCGCTTCACGGAGATGGGCCTTGATCTCTACAAGCCGATGCTGGTGATGATGGCCTGGGGCGATCGATGGCTGGCGGACGGCAAGCCGCCGATGCGGCTGCGGCACAAGGCGTGCGGGCAGGATTTCTCGGCGGTCGTCGTTTGCTCGGAATGCAAGAAGCCAATTGCGGCTAAGGACACCGACTACGTTCTTCGGTATCCGTTTGATCTATAGGCTATTCGGACGCTTCGTGCCGGAACGTGTGCCGTGCGGATCCGATCCCACACGAAAATCCGAATAGGCATCTATAGTGGTCCGCCTCTGGGCGGCGAAAGGTTGTCTTATATCCGGTCGCGAAGCATCTGGAATATTCGTTCAGGTGTCACAGGAAGCGTTTGCACCGAAATACCGAGATGCGAAAGCGCATCAGACACCGCATTCGCGATTGTAGCCGGAGCGCCGATGGTGCCCCCTTCGCCCATACCTCGGAAGCCGCCGACATTGTTGGGGAGGTCCGCCTCGATATGCACGATCCCAATCGGGGGGATACTGCTCGCCACCGGAACAAGGTAGTCGGCGAGGCTGGCGGCCACTGCTTGTCCTTGATCGTCATGAATGATCTCTTCCAGCAGGGCGGCACCAATCCCCTGCGCTACGGCTCCATGCACTTGGCCATCGACGATCATCGGATTGATGATCTTGCCGCAGTCTTCGGCCACCACGTACCGCAGGATCTTTACGTGGTAGGTCTCCGGATCAACCTCTACCATGGCAAGATGCGTTGATGAGCAAGCCGTGCCCAGATAGGGATCGTATGTCTCCGACGCAATCAGGTCCTCCCTCTGGTCACGGGGTATACGCCCCATCTGGGTGTAAACCGCCGATGCTACCTCTTTGAGTGTCATCGTTAGGTTCGAGGCGCGGCTCGTGACAATACCGTCTTGGATATCGAGATCTTCGGCGCTCTGCTCCATTAGATAGGCTGCGGCACGCAGCACCTTTGCCTTGACCGCGCGAGCCGCCAAGGTCGCCGCGCCTCCACCCAGCACCGCCGAACGGCTAGCGTAGGTTCCGCTCGACATCGGAACCAGCGAACTGTCGCCGTGCCTGACCACAATGTCTTCGAGCTTGCACCCAAGTTCGTCAACAATCACCTGGGCGAGCGTCGTCTCCAGCCCCTGGCCGTGAGACGAAATGCCGAAGGCCGCAGTGACGGCCCCGGTGGCGTCAATTTCGATCTTCGACGTTTCCGTGCCTGTGTTGATGGGCATACCAGGCGCCACCGATATCCGCGATCCAATCCCGGTCAATTCCGCGTAGCTCGCAAGCCCAATCCCAACCCAGCGGCCTTCCTTTCTCGCCCTGTCGCGTTCTCGAACCAGATTGGGATAGTCAACGTGATCGCAAGCGCCTGCTAGGCATTCCTGGAATGCCGACTTGTCCCAAATGATGCCCGAAGCGGTGCGATACGGAAATTCTTCGGCCCGGACCAAGTTCCTTCTACGAAACTCGACAGGATCCATTCCGAGCTTCCGTGCCGCCATCTCGACAAGGCGTTCCATCGCAAATGTGGACGAGGGACGACCAACGCCGCGGTAGGGGCCAGTGGGTGGTTTTGGTGTAAGAACCCCTCTGATGCGGCCCCGATAGTGTTCCATTCTATAGGGACCGGGTAGGAAACTGACTACTTGGACTGTCTCCAGCGCGGCAGTCCAAGGGTAGATTGAGTACGCCCCGACGTCGCCGATGACCTCGGCTCGCAACCCGATCAACATCCCATCCTTCGTCACCGCAAGTTCGGCGTCGATCAACTCGTCGAACGCTTGGCTTGTCGCGGAGAGATCTTCAAGGCGATCGCTGATAAACTTCACCGGCCGTTTGAGTTTCCGGGCCAGGAGGCAGACCAGCATTTCCTCGCCATACAGGGATCCCTTTCCGCCAAAACTGCCGCCCACGTCCGGAGCGACCACTCGGAGGCGGGTGCCGGGAAGCCCCAGACATTCAGATAACACGTCGCGTATCACGCCAGGGATGTTAGAGGATGTGTAGAGGGTCAGAGACTGCTTCCGGGCATCCCATTCGGCGAGATAGGATCGGTTCTCCATTGCGACTGCGGTCTTGCGCGTCATGCGGAAACGACCTTTGACCGTGACCGCTGCGCCCTCGAATACGGCGTCGACGTCGCCACGTTTGAATTCACGTCGAATGATCGTGTTCGTCCCAGCTTCCTCGTGCAACAAGGGAGCATCGTCTTTGACTGCGTCAACCTGCCTGATGGCGAATGGCAGGGGTTCGTATTCAATGTTGATATGTTCCAAGGCGTCTTCGGCGGCATAGCGGCTTTCCGCAACGACGGCGACCACCGGTTCCCCTACATAACGCACTTTTTTTCGTGCCAGCGGCCAGATCGGGGTGGCGTAGTAACCGGGCATTCGCGACGTGGGAATGGCGGGTTTGATGTCGTTTTCGAGGTCCGTTGCGTCGTATATCCCCACGACGCCCGGAACGGAAAAGGCGTCTCCAATATCGACCCCCACGATACGCGCGTGCGGCTGATCGGATCGCCGCAACGCGACATGGAGCATTCCCGCCGGTGCCATGTCATCTACATACTGTCCGACGCCCGCTAGGAGCCGCGGGTCTTCGGTGCGCCTTATCCTTTGGCCAACGAGTTTGGGGCGGAGCTCGACGGAGTGGTCGTGCTGGCTCATTCGTAGAACTCCGTACCTTTTCGCAAGGTTTGCCACTGCGTGTCATCATGCCCAGAGATGACTGTGTCGCCACCGTCCCTGAACGTCTTGAGCCGTCCAAGCGCCTGTTCGGCTAGATCCATGTTCCACGTGTTTTTGGGCGCGATCCCGTCGTCAATGTTCTTTTGTAGAGGGGCCGCGTCTGAAGCGAGAATGAACGTTCCGTCTCGTTCCAGCGTCAGCCGAGTTACAGTCATCCCAGGGGTATGCCCCGGCATCGGAAGAAGTACGACACGCGCGTCGCCGAAAACGTCGTGTTCATCCCTGAATGTCTGGAAACCTTGGGGTTGCTCCCACTCACTTTTCAGATAGCCCTGTTGCTCAGCGCCGTCAGCTTTCGCGGCGTCCAGTTCCGCCTCGTGACAGAGGATCGTGGCGCGCCGGAAACTCGCATTGCAGCCGCAGTGGTCCGGATGAAGATGTGAGCAGATCACGACGTCGATATCGCCGGGTGTCAATCCAAGTCGCTTGAGTTCAGACACAACCGTTTGCTCGGGTGCGAAGATCGGTGTCATGACCTTGCTTAGGCCGCCCCAGCGCGCCTGTGGATCGATTGCGGCTCCGGGGTTGCATCCGCTGTCGAAAAGTACGTTGCCTTGAGAGTGCCGTATCAGCGTTGCATGCACCGGCAACTCGATCGTTTCTTCTTTTGCGGCCCCAGAGAAGTAGATGGATCGGCGCATGCGCAAGCGGCCGCCCGCGAGAAAGTGCATCTTCATTTCAGGGGTCCTCTTTCTTTTGCCAGTTCGCGGACGGCGTCGACGATGTGTTCGTAGCCCGTGCAGCGACAGATGTTGCCTGACAGCGCCTCCCGGATCTGGTCGTCGGTCTCGAGTGGGTGGTGTCGCAGGAGGTCGGTCACGGCCATAATGAAACCGGGTGTGCAGAATCCGCATTGAAGGCCGTGATGCTGCCGGAATGCGTCTTGGACGCGGCCCAGGTTTTCCACGTCCCCCTGTCCTTCGATGGTCTCGATCTGCATGCCGTCAGTCTGCACTGCAAGCGTAAGACAAGATCTGGCACTCCGCCCATTCAGAATGACCGTGCAAGCCCCGCACACCCCGTGTTCGCAACCAACGTGCGTGCCGGTTAGCCCCAACTCATGGCGCAGGAAGTCGCTGAGCAGCAAGCGCGACTCGATCGACTTCGTGTAGCTCAAACCGTTGACGGTGACGGTGATTGCTCTCTCAGTCATCGGCCTTGCTCTCCTGAGGATGTGCCCGTTTCCACGCGCTGCGAATGGCGCGTCGTGCAAGTACTCCGGCAAGATGCCGTCTATAATCCGCGGAAGCATGTATGTCCGTGTTCGGGTGCAGTGCGCCGTTCAGGGTTTCCGCGATGTCGGCTAGGAGGTGGTCGGATATCGTCTTCCCCTCGATGAGTTGTTCGATCTCTGACAGGCGCAGCGGCGTCTCACCGACGCCCATCATGCCGAAGCGGACGTCACAGGCCACGCCGTCAACGCTACGCATTGTTGTAGCGACGCAAGCCAGCGCGAAGTCCCCGTGACGCTTGGAGAATTCTTCGAAGCCCCATCCCGTGTCGGCAGGCAGCGTGTCGATTTCGATTGCAGTGACGAATTCGTCTGGCTCAAGGGCGTTCATGAGTGAGCCGACGAAGAACTCTGAGGCTGGGATATGTCGTTCACCTCGGATGGAGCAGGCCGTGATCGTGCCATTGAGAAGGAGTGTCATCATGGGCATTTCAGCCGCGGGATCTGCGTGGCAAACGCTCCCGCAAAACGTCCCGCGATTACGTACGGTCATGTGCGCGACGTGGTGCATAGCGTCGTGCAAGATCGGAAGATGCGTCTGAACCAGAGCGTCAGTAGCCGTCATATGATGGCGGACCGTGGCTCCAATGCGCAGCCGATCCCCTTGTAGTTCGATCCGATCGAGACCGGCGATACGATTGATGTCGACGAGGATGGCTGGCTTTACCAGGCGGAAATTGATCATAGGCATCAGGCTCTGGCCGCCCGCGAGAATTTTGCCGTCACCGTCCGCAGCGGCTAGTGCTTCAGCGGCCTCGGCTATGGTCGATGCGGCGAGGTATTCGAATTGCGCCGGTTTCATATCGTCGCCTTGCGGATGGACGCTTCCACCAAGGAGTGAAGAACCCGGCGACAGTGCTGGGCCGATGTGACCGCGGTGCGGTGTGCAGTTGGTGGGAAACATGCCATTTGGGCTTTCCTCCGATATTCGCCCTCAGTGGGTCATTATTGTCATTGTAACTTGCATTATTAGACTTAATGTACGAATGTCAAGCGACCTGCTGGCCCTGACAGGAAGGGCGATCGCAAAGATATATGAGGAGGAAAGTCCATGGATATGACGGGTCAACAGCATATCGCAGCAACCAAGGAGGAGGTGTGGAGCGCGCTTAACGACGCTGAGGTGCTAAGGGTGTGCATCCCCGGCTGCCAAGAGCTTACGAAGTCCTCGGATACGGAGATGGCGGCGGTCGCAGTTATCAAGGTTGGTCCCGTAAAAGCGCGCTTTCAGGGGGCGGTTACATTGTCCGATCTCGATCCGCCGAACGGTTACAAGATCACAGGCGAGGGGCAGGGCGGCGTCGCCGGTTTCGCGAAGGGCGTCGCGAATGTGCGGCTCGAGTCGGTCGTAGACGGAACCGTCTTGCACTACACGGTCGACGCGCAGATAGGTGGGAAGCTTTCACAGCTTGGGGGGCGCCTTATCGACGTGACGGCGAAACAGATGTCCGGCCAATTCTTCAAACGTTTTGCGCAAGAAATCCAAGCGCGCCAAGGGGTGCGTGAATCGACCGATCGATCCGATCCTGTTGAAACGAAGCAGAAACAGCAGGGCACTACGCCTGCAGCAAACGGTTCCGATGTGAGCGCGGCGTCTGCGCATCGTCCCGCCTCGCCAGCGCCAGCCATGGGCACGGCTGCTTCCCCGAGCCTGCCGATACTTGCGGCGGTTGTCTTTGCAGCGGTGGTGGTGGCCATTTGGGCGATTTTCGGTGGATTGCTCCCCAGTATTGCGCCGGCTGCAGAAGGCCGCGCGCACATATCGCCGGACCTGGCGAGCGTCGTGCAACTGATTATGGCTGCCGCCATCGGTTATCTCTTCGGAGCGCGTTCCTGCATCCGTGGTTGATAAACAAAAGAGCCGGGGTTGCACAAGACCCCGGCCAATAACGCTTGCATAACGAGACTTATGGTTAGTTTGAGCGGCGCTCTAAGGCCGCTTTAAGTTCTCCAAACACTCCGCGCCTGAAGACCATCACGCAGACGACGAAGAACAGGCCGATGACGAAAGTGATCGGCAGGCCGCTGGTCGACAGGAAATGCTCCAAGCCGACGATGATAGACGCTCCGACGATGGGCCCAATTAGCGTTCCCATGCCGCCCAGCAGTGTCATGAGGATGGCTTCGCCCGACATATGCCAAGTCACATCGACGAGCGAGGCGAGTTGGAAGGCAATCGCCTTGAGGGATCCTGCGAAACCTGACAGGCTCGCTGAGAGCGTGAATGCTATTAGCTTGTAGCGCTCAGGTTTGAGGCCGAGAGACGTCACTCGGGTCTCGTTTTCACGGATCGCAGCCAGGATGTGGCCAAAGGGGGAGTTCACTGCTCGCCAGATGACCACGAGGCCTAACACGGTCCCGCCGAGCACCGTATAGTACATGGCGGTGATGTTCCGCAGATCGATTGTTCCAAGCAGGTACCCGCGCGGAACCGCCTGAATCCCATCCTCTCCGCCTGTGAACGGCATCTGCACGGCCATAAAGTAGACCATTTGCGCAAGCGCCAACGTGATCATTGCGAAGTAGATGCCGTGACGACGGATGGCCAAGGCTCCAAACACGAAGCCGAGGATGGCAGCGAAAAGTGTGCCGGAAAGCACGGCGAGTTCAAACGGCAGGTGCCAAACCTTGGCGGCATGCGCCGCGATGTAAGCCCCGCCACCAAAGAAGGCGGCATGTCCGAATGAAAGTAGGCCTGCATACCCGAGTACGAGGTTGAAAGCTGCCGCGAACAGCGCGAGGCACAGGATTTTAATGAGGAACAGCGGATACATCACCAGCGGGGCGCATAGCATCAGCAGCGCGACGCCGGCGAGAAGTATAGGTCCAGTTTTGCGGGCGAAGGTGGGCGCCGGCATGGAAGGAGATAGGGTCGAACTCATGATCATGCCTCGCGACTAAATAGGCCGGACGGACGTATAAGTATGACCAGGACCATGGCGACGAACACCGCGATCGAGGACGCTGCTGGATAGAATGTTTTCGTCAGGCCCTCGATGACACCCAGGGCCAGTGCGGTAATGATGGCTCCACCGATCGATCCCATGCCGCCGATGACGACAACCGCGAAGACAACGATGATGATGCTTGACCCCATGCCTGGGCTTACCTGGTAGAGGGGGGCTGCAAGGGCCCCGGCGAATCCCGCGAGGCCGACGCAAAATGCATACGTCAGTGTCAGCATCAGTGGGACATTGATCCCGAACGCCTGTACTAGAGATGGACTCTCTGTCGCTGCTCGCAGATAGGCGCCGAGTTTCGTGCGCTCGATGGTTAGCCAGGTCAGGAGACAAATCACGAGGGAGATCGCGATCACCCAGGCGCGATAGATCGGCAGGAACATGAAGCCGAGATTGATTCCTCCGGAAAGTGCGGATGGAACCGGGTAGGGCTTGCCTGCCGCACCGAAGATATGGCGAAACAGTCCCTCGATCATCAGTGCTACCCCGAAGGTCAGCAGCAGGCTGTAGAGATGGTCCATCCGATACAGTCGCCTGAGGAAGAGCCGCTCTACCACAATGCCGACTAGGCCCACCAGCAGGGGCGCTGCTATAAGGGTCGCCCAATAGTTGAGGCCCAGCGTCGAAAGCAGGAACCAGGCGGCAAATCCACCAAGCATGTAGAACGCGCCATGAGCGAAATTGATCACATTCAGCATGCCGAAGATGATCGCCAGCCCCAGGCTCAATAGCGCATAGAAGGAGCCATTGATGAGGCCGAGCAGCAGCTGGCCGACAAGGACGGGTGTCGGAACCCCGAAGATCTCAGTCATCGGCTTCCACCTGTTTTGAGAATACGATCATGGTCTAAACTCCAAGATACCGGTTCAGCCGATCCATGTTGGCATCGAGCGAGCTGTTCGGGATTTCGTCGATCACTTTCCCCTGGTCGAGGACGAAATGGCGATCGGCAACGGAGGCAGCGAAGCGCAGGTTTTGCTCGACCAGGATGATGGTCATGCCCCTGTCCTTGAGGATGCGCAGTGCCGCACCAATCTCTTCGATAATGACAGGTGCGATGCCCTCGGTCGGCTCGTCGAGCAGGATGAGATCGGCACCTGTCCGCAGCACGCGTCCGATTGCCAGCATCTGTTGTTCGCCGCCTGATAGGCGCGTTCCTGGGGTGTTGTCGCGTCCCTTCAGATTTGGAAACAGACCGTAAATCTCATCTATCTCCATCCCGCCTGCCTGCCAGGCGGGCGGGAACAGCAGGTTTTCAAGTACACTCAGCGTCGAAAAGATCCCGCGCTCTTCAGGCACGTAGCCGATACCGAGACGCGCGACTTTGTGTGGCGCAACCGTCAAAAGGTCGACGCCCTTGTAGATGCCCGTGCCACGGCGTTTATTGACTACGCCAATAAGGCTCCTAAGTGTCGTCGTCTTTCCCGCGCCGTTGCGGCCGATGAGCGTGACGACTTCACCTTTCTTGACGTCGAAGTTGACTCCATGCAGCACATGGCTTTCGCCGTACCATGCCTCAAGGTTTTCGATTGCTAGGAGCGGGATCTCAGCCATGGGCTCCTCCCAAATACGCCTTGCGGACTTCATCGTCTGCGGAGACTTCGGAATAGGTCCCCTCGGCGATGACCTCACCGCGCCTTAGAACTGTGATCTTATCGGAAAGATCTGCGACGACGCCCAGGTTGTGTTCGACCATGAGAACGGTGCGCCCTCGTCCGACTGTCCGAATGAGTTCCGCCGTTCGGCCGATGTCTTCTGTCCCCATGCCTGCCATGGGTTCGTCCAAGAGTAGCACGTCCGGGTCCAGCGCCAATGTTGTCGCCAGTTCCAGTGCGCGCTTTCGTCCGTAAGACAGCTCGCTCGCCTTCGTCCGAGCCTTATCAGCCAAGCCGACGCTCTCGAGAAGGGCGGTGGCTTCATCATTGAACCGTCGAAGGTTCTTATTGGATTTCCAGAATGCGAAGGTTTCGCGCTCGCGAGCCTGCAGTGCCACCCTGACGTTCTCATGTGCGCTGAGGTGTGGAAAGACCGATGAGATTTGGAAAGACCGAACAAGGCCGAGACGAGCGATCTCCGCCGGCGCCATATTCGTAATGTCTCTCTCCTTGAAAAATATCCGTCCGCTGCTCGGCGAGAGGAATTTCGTCAATAGATTGAAGAGCGTGCTTTTGCCTGCGCCATTGGGTCCGATCAACGCGTGAATCGTCCCGCCGTTGATCTTCAGGTTGACGTTGCTGACGGCAATGAAGCCGCCAAATGCGCGCGTCAGTTCGCGCGCCTCGATGATGGGTGCGTTATCCGGCACGAGTCCTCCCTTACCGAATTTTTTTCTCCTCCGGCGGGCGATCAAGAGTCGGCCCGCAACCTTCAGCTTGCTTGAGAAGGCGAATTCAGGAAAACACATCAAGTCTAATAATGCAAGCTTGCGCTGACTTAAATTTTCTGCTTACACTTATCATGCGCCCAACGAATTAGCGATCAAGATACAGGATCATGCGAGTTCAAGTATGATAGCGCAAGTTTACGAAGTTGGCGTTTTGAGGGCATAGACGCCGAAACTGGGAGGATGGATCATGAGACATTTGAGGATGTTGCTGTCGTGCGCTGCCGCGTTCGGGACTGTAGCCATGCCAGCTGCGGGGCAAAGCGCGGGCCCTGTAAAGATTGGCGTGCTCACCGATGTTAGCGGTCAGTTTTCACATGAAGCCGGCGAGGGGGCGATCGCGGCGGTGAAGATGGCCGTCGAGGACTTCGGCGGAAAAGTTCTGGATCGACCGTTAGAGGTTGTCGTCGCCGACCATCAGAACAAGCCCGAGGTCGCGGTATCCACAGCGCGTGAGTGGTACGAGTCCCAAGGCGTCACGATGATCAACAATTTGATCAACTCGGGAATCGCGCTTGCGGTCGCGCAGGTTGCAAAAGACGAGGACAAGATCGCGATCGTCAACGGGTCGGGTTCGTCCCGCCTGACCAATGATAGCTGTACGCCAAACAGCATTCACTATTCCTACGATACCTACGCTCTCGCGAACGGAACCGCAAACGAGCTGATCCGACAGGGGTTGAAGAACTGGTTCTTCCTGACTGCCGACTACGCCTTCGGTCACGCGCTCGAAGCTGATGCAACGCAGATTGTTAAGGCGAACGGTGGTGAGGTGTCGGGAGCAGTGCGCTATCCGATCGAGACTTCGGATCACAGCGCGTTCATGTTGCAGGCCCAGGCGTCCCCTGCGCAAGTCGTTGCCTTGGCAGGATCAGGAACGACATTCGTCAACGCTGTCAAATCGGCCGCCGAGTTCGGCCTGACCTCGTCGGGAAAGATCGTCGCAGGCCTGCTCGTCTGGGACACCGATGTACATTCCCTCGGCTTGGAGACCGCACAGGGCATGATCCTCACAAACGCGTTCTACTGGGACCGGGACGACGAAACGAGAGCGTTTGCCAAGAAGTTTGAACTACGCGTCGGCCGTCCCCCCCATATGGGAGACGCAGGGGATTACTCTTCAACGATGCACTACTTGCAGGCTGTCCAGGCCGCGGGCACGACCGATACTCGACAGGTCATGGCAAAAATGAAGGAGATGCCGGTCAACGACTTCTTTGCGAAGAACGGAAAGATCCGGGAGGACGGCCGTTTCGTGCACGATATGTACGTCTACCAGGTCAAGACGCCCGCAGAATCTACCGGCGAATGGGATCTGCTCAAGCTTGTTACGACTATTCCGGGAGACAAGGCTTTTAGGCCTTTGTCGGAAAGCCAGTGCCCGCTGGTCAAAAACTAAGCCAAGCGGTGTCCGGCTATCCGTGGGCCGGGCACCCCAAACAATCGAGATGCCGATGCGACTTAGCGCGCAGTAGGACGTTATGCGAGCGGGAACATGAGTAACATCTTAGTAGAGAATGCCGGTGGGGTTGCGTTGGTCACGCTGAACCGACCTCAGCATCGTAATGCTGTTACGTACGAGATGTGGCAGCAGCTTGCGGATCTATTTGAACGGTTTAATCACGACTCCGCAGTGCGGTCGATCATCCTGACGGGCGCTGGCGCTGATTTCTCAGCGGGAGCCGACATCAGCGAGTTCGAGGCAGTTCGCGAGGGACTTGAAGAAAGCAAGCGCTACGAAGTAGCCGTCGATGCCGCGGGTGATGCGATCTACGGAGTTTCGAAGCCGACGATTGCAGTTTTGCGGGGTTATTGCCTGGGTGGAGCTGCGCATCTCGCTATGTCCTGTGATTTCCGGATCGCGGAAAGCAGCGCCGTGTTTGGCATCCCGGCCGCGCGTCTATCTATCGTCTACGGCGTCTCCGCTACGCGTAAGCTTTTTTCACTCGTCGGCGTCACGAAGGCGAAGCGCATACTTTACACGGGGCGGCGGTTCAATGCCGAGGAGGCCCTTGCGCTTGGCTTCGTCGATGAGATCGCGATGGAAGCGCAAGCCGCGGCCCGTGATCGCGCTGCGGAAATGGCCGAGAGCGCTCCCCTTACCATCAAGGGCGCCAAGTTCATTCTGAACGGCTGCGCGCGCGGCGAACTAAATCGAAACGCCGCCGAGCGGTTGATCGACGAGGCAAGCGCCAGTCATGACTATGTCGAAGGGCGCAAGGCTTTCAAGGAAAAGCGGTCGCCGCGATTCTTGGGGCGGTAGCCAACACGCCTCGACGTATTAAGCCGCCACATCGTGTGGCCGCAAATCGGGCTGCCGAGGGCAGCAAAGACTTCAAGGAGATATCGCAGTGCAAACCAATCTGAATGGCAAGGTCGCGCTGATTACAGGCGGCGGGCGAGACGTTGGCGGTGACATCGCTCGCGCACTCGCTGCCGAAGGCGCGATTGTGGCGGTCAATTATAGCCGCTCGCAAGCGGAGGCCGAGTCCGTTGTCAGGTCCATCAAGGACGCTGGCGGAAGGGCCAAAGCCTACCAAGCCGACATCAGTGACAACGAACAGGTCAAGGCGATGGTCGCTGCCGCGCATGCGGATTTCGGAACGATTGACGTGCTGGTCAACAATGCCGGCTACGTCAAATACCAGCGGTTCGTGGAATCGACTCCGGAGGACTGGAAGAAGCAGATCGACGTATGCCTCTACGGCGCGATCAACTGCTGCCATGCGGTTGCGCCATCAATGATCGCACAGAACTCCGGCCGCATCATTAATCTCGTGGGTGACAGCTCGCGAATTGGGGAGGCCAATTTGGCGCTCGCCGCGGCTGCGCGGGGCGGCACTATAGCGCTTGGAAAGTCCTTGGCCCGGGAGTTTGGCCGCAACAATATCACCGTCAATACCGTGTCGCTCGGTTTGATCGAGACGTCCCATTCCGACCCCGAATTCCTAGCCCGGAACCTCGACAAGATCGTCAAGGCCTATCCGCTCCGCCGGATCGGAAAACCTGATGACGTTGCTCCGATGGTTACGTTCCTGGCTTCAGAGGCGGCGTCTTGGGTGACGGGGCAGGTTATCAGCGTGAACGGCGGCTTCTGCATGGTCTAACCGAAGGAGCGGGAGGAGGAAACATGATACACTTTGAGCTTATCGCGCCCGTCGGAGAGATGCTCCGGCGGAATGCCGGCCTGTACCCCGAAAAGCTGGCATTCGAGGACAGGAGGCGGTCCGTCTCCTATCGAGGTCTGGAAAGCGAGACACGGAACCTGGCCTTTCAATTCATCGCTATGGGTCTCGAAAAGGGACAGGCTGTGGCGATTTTTCTGCCGAACTCTGTCAATTGGGTCGTCGCGTGTCTTGCGGCCGTGCGCGCTGGAGGCGTCGCAGTTCCCGTCAGCATTGAATCTACGGAAGCAGAACTTAGCTATCGAGTCACAGATGCCGATTGCGCGTTCTTGGTGGTCCCGCCGGAAAAGCGAGCGATGGCGGAAGAATTGGTGCGGCGGCTGGGCCGTTCTACCTTAGTTGTGACTGAGAGCGATAACGCTGACTTTCAGATTCAGTTGGACGTTTCCACTACGTCTTTTGAGGACGACCGGGATATCGACCGGCCTGCCTATATCGTCTACACGTCGGGAACGACGGGGCAGCCCAAAGGAGTGCTTTTATCGACGCGATCGATGTTGTGGGTCACTGCATCGTGTTGGGCGCCGATCGCAGGGTTGAGCGAAAACGACGTCGTCTTGAATACGCTACCCCTCTATCATTCATATGCGTTGAACATCGCAGTACTCTCAATCATCGCCACTGGTGCGAGTGAGTACATCATGGAGAAGTTCTCGACTTCTCAAGCCACGGACTTGCTTCGGACAGGCCGCTTCACGTTCATGCCGGGCGTTCCGACGGTTTTCCATTACTTCCTATCGGCATGCCAGACGAGCGGCGAAAGACTCCTATCTTCGGTTCGGCTTTGTGTATCCGCCGGAGCAATCTTGCCAGGCAGCTTGAACAACGATTTCGAGGATTTCTTCGGTGTCCCTCTGCTTGACGGTTACGGCATTACCGAGACCTCGACGATGGTTACCATGAATTGGCCAGGCAAATGGCGTGTTTCGGGTTCCTGTGGTTTGCCCCTGCCGGGTTTAAGTGTCCGGCTTGTCGACCCCAACACAGGTCTCGACATGCCTGTCGATATGGAAGGCGAGCTAATCTGCAAGGGTCCCAACCTGATGCAGGGTTATCACAACAAGCCCCAGGAGACGCAGAAGGTTGTCATAGACGGATGGTATCACACCGGGGATTTGGCGAGATGCGACCAGAACGGCTTCCTGACGATCACCGGCCGTCTGAAAGAGTTGATCATTCGCGGTGGGCAGAACATCGCGCCGGCGGAAGTCGAGGAGACGATCCTTCTCCTCGATGCAGTGATGGATTGCGCAGTCATAGGCATGCCTCATGCCATGTTGGGAGAAGTACCGGTCGCCTGCGTGGTACTCAAAACTGCAGCCACGCTCGACCAAGATGACCTCATCGGCCACTGCAAGGCACGTCTGTCCGCATACAAGATTCCCGATCGGATCTACGTCGTGGATGAAATTCCGCGCACCGGATCAGGCAAGATCCTGCGAGTGAAGCTTCGTGAGAGGCTTCCAGCGGCGTAACTAAGTATACAGAATGGAGTTTTGCATGAATCCCTTTGTTTTCAGCACGACCGCCCAGATCGTTTTTCGGCCTGGTGCTTCGTCCGAAATCGGCGGTCTAGTGAAGCACAAGCTCGGTGACCGCATCCTCTTTGTCACCGACACAGGACTCCGCAGGCTCGGCCTCTGCGACCTTGCCCTGAAATCCCTGGCGAACTCGGGAATCGACGTGATCATATTTGACAGCGTCGAAGCAGACCCTTCGCTTACAACGCTTCTCGCAGCCACGGACGTTGCGAAGGCGGCTGGAGTGACCGGTGTCATCGGCTTCGGCGGCGGCTCGTCCCTCGATGTGGCGAAGGTGGTCGCCCTTCTCTGCGGTTCCGGCGAAGACGTCGACGGAGCCTGGGGTGTTGGGAACGCAAAGGGACCGCGGCTCCCTCTGGCGCTCATTCCAACGACAGCCGGCACCGGATCGGAAGTCACACCGGTCTCCATCATCACGGTTGGGGGCGATGAGAAGCGCGGTGTTTCGTCGCCGATTATCCTGCCAGATGTGGCGATACTCGACGCGGACCTTACGGTGGGCCTTCCGCCTCACATCACAGCCGCCACGGGCGTTGACGCGATGGTGCATGCGATAGAGGCCTACACGTCCAAGAACGCGAACAACAACCCCTTGTCGAAATTGCTCGCCAGGCAAGCCCTGCAGCTTCTGGGATCAAACATTGAAACGGCTGTACTCGACGGCAAGGATCGGGAAGCGAGAGGCGCAATGCTTCTCGGGTCGATGCTCGCGGGGCAGGCGTTCGCAAACTCGCCCGTCGCCGCCGTGCATGCGCTCGCCTATCCCATCGGCGGGACCTTCCACGTTCCGCACGGCCTCTCGAACGCGCTCGTGCTGCCGCATGTATTGCGCTTCAATGCTCCTCAAGCTGCTCCGGCTTATGCCGAGGTAGCCACAGACGTCTTTCCGGACCTCGCCTCTGAGCAAAGCGTTCAGGGACGTTGTGCTGCGTTTATCGAACGGCTTTCGGCACTCTCCGCGGGGCTCGGGTTGCAGTCTCGTCTGCGTGACGTCGGCATTGGGGAGGAAAGCCTGACAGCAATGGCGCGTGACGCCATGAAGCAAACGCGGCTGCTGGCGAACAACCCACGCGATGTGAGCGAAGCGGACGCACTCTTCATTTACAAGGCGGCTTGGTGATGAAGGAACGGATAGAGCCCAGCAAACGGTCGGCCTACCAAGTCTTTCGGACGATAGGGACACGGTGGTCGGACAACGACACCTACGGGCACATGAACAATGTCGTTCACTACAGCGTGTTCGACACCGCAGTGAACGGATTTCTGATCGAGAACGGAGTGTTGGACATAAGCGGCGGCTCAGAAATCTTTCTCGTTGTCGAAACTGGCTGCCGCTACCATGCTGAGATGGCATTCCCGGATGTTATCACTGCGGGAATTCGGGTCGCGAAACTTGGTAACTCGTCCGTTCGATACGAGATCGGACTTTTCCGCAACGACGACGAGATCGCGGCGGCAGAGGGCTTCTTCATCCATGTGAATGTCAATCGTGCCTCGCGGCGACCCAATCATTTTGGCGACGCGGCCAGGCGGGTACTGGGACCACTTGTCATGAGCGACGCTTTGACAAGCTAAACAAAGGCCGCCGTCGAAACAATCTCGGCGGTGGCCATCGATGCTGGGCGTGGAATTTCGTTCACCGCGTTCTTCTGCTGGACATCACCGTTTGAAGTCGATGTGCGCGGGAGGCGCTGACGGCGACAATGCCTCTGAGGACGGCCAGCATGACATCCCCGAAAACAGAATATATGTGCAAAGGAATCTGACGATGGTCAATTTGGTCCTTATCGGCGCTCCCGGAGCGGGCAAGGGAACGCAAGCGGAGCGCCTCGTCCGAGACTACGGTCTACTTCATATCTCAACAGGCGATCTTTTACGTCAAGCAATCGCAAAGGGGACACCTCTCGGCCTGAAAGCCAAAGAAGCCGTAGACAGCGGCGAACTCGTCCCCGATGAGGTCGTGATAGGTTTGGTCGAGGAAACCCTCTCGCACAAAGCCGAAGCGCAAGGATTCATCTTGGACGGCTTCCCAAGAACCTTGGAACAGGCGCGCGCCCTCGAAGTCCTTCTACAAAAAATGGCCGAGCCATTGAACCATGTGGTGGTCTTTGACATTGCGATTGGCGAACTGGCTGAGCGAATAGCCAAGAGAGTTGCCCAGTCCAAGAGTTCAGGCGTTCAAGTCCGCTCGGACGACAATAGCGAAGCACTTAGAAGGAGAGTCGACGACTTCACCCGCGCGACCATGGTGTTGCTGCCTTTTTATGAGTCGCGGCAGTTGCTCCGACGTATTGACGCCACTCAGAGCATTGCCGAAGTGGCGGGGCAGATTGATCGCTTGTTCGGCGAAAAATGATGACGGAACGCTCAGCGGGGAGGGTAAAGGCTGATAGTCGCAATTTCGAGAACGCAGCGCCCAAAATCGCGTTCTTGACCGACGACCCGATCGAAATACTCGAGTACGCTTATGCAGCGGCGCGCGACGGTATGCCAGTCGCCTTAGTGACCCTGGTGGAGATAACGGGTGGCAGTGCTAGGCCGCTCGGAGCTCAGATGGCGGTGCGCGCTGACGGTCTCTATTGTGGCTTCGTCTCAGGTGGCTGCACCGAGCCGGCTGTAGCAGCCGAGGCCGTTGAAACCCTTCGCGCGGGACATGATCGAGTACTGCGCCTGGGGCAGGGATCGCCATTCTTCGACATTGTTTTGCCGTGCGGTGGCGGGATCAGTCTGTCGATCCATATTTTGCGCAGCACGGACGCTGTTGGCCGGATTTTGACGGAACTGGCGGCTCGACGCCCCGCGGGGCTCGAATACGATCCAAAGCTGGAAGCTGTTGTTCACCAAGTCGTCGGCGACAGTCGAAGCGGCTGGAGAGGCGGCGCTTTTGTAACCGGATACCGTCCGCGCGCTCGCCTGCTCGTTTGCGGAAGTGCCATCGAAATGACGATGACGGTGCGGGTTGCCCAAGCGGCCGGTTTCGAGGTTCACGCCGCAGACCCGCAAAAGGACCCCGGTCCCTTCCTTTCGATGATCGATGAGAACTCAGCCGTCGCGCTTCTCCTTCACGATCTTGATCGTGAATTGCCGATCCTGGGTGCGGCACTGATTTCGAGACCGTTCTACATCGGCGCGCTTGGAAGCCAAAGAACGCATGAGAAGCGCGTCGCTGCGCTACGCAAATCTGGCGTCGCCGAGGCGGATATAGCTCGCATCAAAGCGCCCATTGGGATCTTTGGCAAAGCTAGGGATGCCTCGGCGATCGCGCTTTCGGTGGTCGCCGATATCGCAGCCGCTCGGACCCACCACTTGCTTGCGCGCGGTTAGGGTCGTTTCCACTCGGGTGCCGCTCCAACGAAGGCGCTATCCGTGTCTAACTTTCAAGAAGATGATGATGCTGATCAGAACTATCGAGCATGCGTTCGCGATCATACAGGGACGGCCCCGATCCCGAGCCCATAGATGCACCAGAGTGTAACGGCCAGGAGCAAGAGCACATTACTCCAGAGCGATAGGCTTGCAGTGCGCTTCGTTCGGATGGTCCGTATCGCTTGAGGAAGCCAGCACACGGTGTTTGCGACCGCGGCCACGTGCCCAACCGACTCGAAGAGAGGAAAGGCGTTCGGCCGCGACCTGCGTGGTCATCAGGTCGCTTAGAGCCGGGTAAAATGCTGGCGATTTCCAGGCCTGCCTCCGCGATCGAAGCGCTCGGCCCGGTGTGAAGGGCTACAGCACGCCAAGAGACATGCGGCTGGCCCCTATTTGTGTGCCAGCCGGCGTCGGGGGCGTTCAATCCGAAGCATCCGGCAATCGCGGAGGATGCGGCCAATCCCGAACCGAAAACCGTGTTCGGGCTGATCGTCGCCGGCCTGAAAGCCCGCCGCGACAAGAACGTCCCGCCCTTCACGGCGATGTCCTGCGACAACATTCCCGGCAATGGCGAGGTCACTCATGCGGCGGTTTCCGGCCTTGCCCGTCTTCATGACCGCGTCTTTGCCGACTGGATCGAAGCCAATGTCGCCTTTCCGGACGGCATGGTCGACCGGATCACGCCGGAACCGGCTTGCGCGAGATCGCCATCGTCGCCGACGACTACGGCATCGAGGACGCCTGGCCGGTGTTCTGCGAAGAGTTCAAGCAATGCGTGCTCGAAGACATTTTCCGCTCGGACGGCCGGCTCTGGAGAAGGTGGGTGTCCAGTTCGTGCCCGACGTAGCACCCTACGAGCACATGAAGATCCGCATCCTCAACGGTGGCCATGCGGCGATCGCCTATCCCGCGGCGCTTCTCGACATCCATTTCGTGCCCGAGGCAATCGAAGAGCCGCTGATCCGCGCCTTTCTCTCCAAGCTCGAGCATGACGAGATCATTCCGGTCATCCCGCCGGTGCCGAACACCAACCTCGGCGACTACTACAAGCTGATCGAGACGCGCTTCTCGAACCCGAAGATCGGCGACACGATCCCGCGGCTGGCGCAGGACGGCTCCAATCGCCAGCCGAAATTCATCCTGCCGTCGACCGCCGATCGGCTGGCGAGGGGCAAAGATGTCGCGGTCTTTCGCTCGTTTCGGCGCTTTGGTGCCGCTACTTTGCCGGCACTACCGACAGCGGCAAGGCCATCGCCTTCAACGACCCAAACATCGAACGCCTCCGCGCTGCGGCGATCGAGGCGAAGACCGATCCGTATGCGTTCCTCAAACTCGAGGATATTTTCGGTGATGTTGCTGCTTCCAATGTTTTCAGACAGCGGTTTGCCAAGGCCCTGCATTCGCTCCAGTCTGAAGGAACTCGCTCTACGCTCCAACACTATCTGAACGGCAAATTGGAGGGGTGAAGTGCGATGGCGGACGCAGCGCATAGGCTGGTGATCTTCGACTGCGACGGCGTTTTGGTCGACAGCGAACCGATCTCTCTGCAGATGTTGGTGGAACTGCTTTCCTCGGCCGGCGTGACAATATCAGCCGAAGAGGCAAACGAACGTTTTCTTGGGCGCAGTCTTAAAAGCATGTCGGCGATCCTCCATGAAGACTACGGTTTCGCGACAAATCAGGCGTTTCTCCACGACATGCGCCAGCGGCTGTACGAAAGGTTTCGGCGTGAGCTTCGGCCGGTTGCCGGAGTTCGGACAGCGGTAGAACTTTTGGGGGCGGCCTCCTGCGTTGCCTCTTCGAGCCTGCCCGAACGCATCCGCTTGTCGCTGACCGTTACCGGTCTCATCGATACGTTCGAACCGAATATCTTTTCCGCTACGATGGTGACACAGGGCAAGCCGGCACCGGATCTGTTCCTTTACGCTTGTCGGGAAATGGGGTTTGCTCCCAAGGATTGCGTCGTCGTCGAGGACAGTCCGGCCGGGATCGAAGCGGCAAAGGCAGCGGGCATGAGGGTCTTTGCCTTTGCCGGCGGCAGCCATGCGCGAAATTACCGCCACCGGATGGCGCTTGCTGCACTTAATCCAGAAGTTCTGTTCGACGATATGGTGGAATTGCCGGAGCTTGCCAGCCAGTAGTTGGCAGCGACAACACGGCGCGACCGCAAACCGGGTCTTGGAGTTGGGACGTCAGTTCCGAAAAATGCTGCGCGGGTCAGATTTGACGCGCTATTGGGGCTGACGTGCAATTAGTCCCAGGCGGGATTTACCGCCGTCTGTTCCGGATTCAGTGATGAACTCGGCTCATCGCCATGTTGAACCCGTCCATTCTCCACGTCAGATGCCCCGTCCCCTAGATTCGGAAAGTGGTGATCCGTTCGTTGTCCGCGTGATCGCCTAGCGATGAAATCTCCCCGTGGAATTGAATTGGAGTTGAAAATGAACGGTCGTCCGCTTGCGATGGTGACAGGTGCTTCGTCAGGTATCGGCTTGGAGCTTGCCAAGCAATTTGCGCAAAATGGGTTCGATGTCGCAATCTCTGGTTCAAGCGAGAGAATACTTGAGGCCGCTGTGCAGCTTCGCCAGGAAGGCGGCGAGGCATTCCCTTTTCAGGCCGACGCCGGAACCTATGAGGGTGTGGAAGGCTTCTGGCGTTTTGTCATCGACCTCGGCCGACCAATCGAAGCGTGTGCCTTGAATGTCGGCATAGCAGTCGGAGGAGCCTTCTCAGACACTCCACTCGAGGACGAACTTCGCGTGATTGCGGTCAACGTGACCGGAACCGTGCATCTGGCCAAACACGTCGTGAAACATATGGTGGCAAGGGGGAAAGGCCGTATCCTCGTCGTGTCGTCGATATCGGCGACTTCACCAACACCATTCGAAACCACCTACGGACCTTCGAAGGCGTTCGGCTTCTCGTTCGCAGAATCCCTGCGGGAGGAACTTAGGGGAAGCGGAGTCACAGTGACCGCATTGCTGCCAGGTGCAACGGACACCGACTTCCACGCGAATGCCGGGATGGGGAACTCCCCGATCGGCAGAAGTCGCAAAAATGATCGTGTCCTCGTTGCGAAACAAGGCTTCGATGCATTGATGGGCGATGTCGACCACGTTGTGGGCGGAGACGAGGCTACAAAGCAGGTTGTGGTCGATAATAGGCTTCTGCCGGAAACCGTGAAAGCTGCAAGGCATGCAGCGATCGCAAAGATCCCGAAATGACAATTCGGCAGCAGCGGCCAGATCTTGTGACGGTAGCAGGCGATGGAGGGCGCGATCGGCCCGAAATCTCGGTTGCTATCGAGCGGCCTTCAGCAGGGCCGCGACCAGACCTGCCGTCGAAGAATCGTGGCTGGCAGCACTCTCCTTACCTTCGACGACCGGCAGCAGACCGGTTGCCAGTTCCTTGCCGAGCTCGACGCCCCACTGGTCGAAGGAGTTGATGTTGAAGAGCGCGCCCTCGACGAAGACCCGGTGTTCGTAGAGCGCGATCAGGCGGCCGAGCGCAAAGGGATCGAGCTGATCGTAGACGATCGTCAGCGACGGGCGGTTGCCGGTGAAAACGCGGTGCGGCGCGATCCTATCGGCCTTCGCGTCCGCCATGCCCTTGGCTGTCAGCTGCGCCTTGGCTTCCGCGAGCGTGCGGCCCTTCATCAGCGCTTCCGACTGGGCCAGGCAATTGGCGATCAGTAGCTCGTGCTGGTGACGCAGGTTCTTTTCATGGCCGTTGGCGGCGATCATGAACTCGGCCGGAATGACGTCGGTGCCCTGATGGATGAGCTGGTAGAAGGCGTGCTGGCCGTTGGTGCCGGGCTCGCCCCAGACGACCGGACCGGTCGAATATTCCACGGGCTTGCTGTCGAGCGTCACCGCCTTGCCGTTCGATTCCATGTCGAGCTGCTGCAGGTAGGCGGGGAAACGCGACAGGCGCTGGTCGTAGGGCAGGATTGCCCGCGACGGGTAGCCGAGCACGTTGCGGTGGTAGAAGCCGAGAAGGCCGAGCAGGACCGGTATGTTCTTT
>NZ_LMJM01000051.1:0-167 GCF_001429005.1 Ensifer sp. Root954 | reverse complement strand
GAAGCCGAAGACGCGGGCCTGGTCGATGCCAAAGGCGGCGACCTTGTCGAGCGCGGTCGAAACGGCTGCGAAGTGATGGCCGACGGCAGCCTCGCCGAGCTTGCCGGCGATGAAGGCGCGGGCGGTCGCCGCGTTGGTCATCGTCTCGATGGTGGTGAAGGTCTTCG
>NZ_LMJM01000050.1:0-182570 GCF_001429005.1 Ensifer sp. Root954 | reverse complement strand
CGAGAGGCGAGACTGTCGCATCTCTAACTGGCCCAACTGTCGCATTACTAAATAGCCACTACAAGTTCAGATCGCATAATCTGAATTATGGAACTGGATGTGATGTATCAAATATGCCATCTAACGCATTGATCAAAATTCACTTCCTCGCGATAGCTGGTTGAATCGATTTCGACCGCAGCCTCGATGTGGCCATGGCAGAACCCATCGTGAGGACGCCTGAGCCACTTCGAGCGTTGTTCGACGCCCTTGCATACGGCTTGAGGAGACGCGAGTGGCAGCCGCTTGTTCAAGCGTTGCGAGGCAGGACAGAGAGCACGCGCGCAATGAAGGCTGCAAACTCTTCCATGTAGCCACGGAGAAACTGCTCGGTCGTTTGCACCGTCACTTCTCCGTCGTCGGAAATCAGCCCCGGAGTGAATTGAATGTAGGCTTCTGGGGCGTTCATCTGCGGTGAATTGCAAAAGCTAAGAACACTGCGCAGTCCTTGTTGCGCTACCGCGGTTCCGATCGAGCCCGGCGATGTCCCGATGACAGCCGAAGGCTTGCGTGTGAAGGAGTTCTTTCCGTAGGGGCGACTCGCCCAGTCAATGGCGTTTTTTAGGCCACCCGGGATTGAACGGTTGTATTCCGGGGTTACAAAGAGAATGGCGTCGACCCCAGCCAACTCTTCTTTGAAAGCTCTCGCGACCGGCGGAAAATCGGCATCATAGTCATGGCTATAGAGCGGGAGCTCCCTGAACGATATTTCTGTCATTTCAAGGTGTGCAGGAGCCAACCTCACCAGTGCACGGGCGAGCTTGCGATTTATGGAGTCTTTGGCGAGACTACCAATCAAGTATCCGACCTTATGCGTTTGCATAATAATTCTCCCGATACCGTGACCTGTGGCGTGGACTGCAACGACAATGTAGCGCGTCGCGCCGTGACTGTCATGTTTCCAAGTCGCTGCAAACCCGATCTCAGAACTCTCTTAACGCGCCAGTATGCCGGCAGAACTGCAGCTTTCATCCGGAGCCGGTCGCCGCGGCGATCGGCATGGTATCCGGCGAATGCGGAAGGAAGAATGGCTACCTTTGAAAGAAGAACATCGTGCAAACTATAGCAACTGAACGACTGATATTGCGCCAATGGCGCGAGGACAATTTTGAGGCCTTCGCTCGATTCTGGGGGGACCCCGTCACCACCGCCTTCGTCGGGGGTCCGATCAAGCGTGAGGATGCCTGGCGAAGGATGTTGTCGTTCATCGGTCATTGGCACTTGCGCGACTTTGGCTTTTTCGTTGTCGAGGATAGTAAAACAGGTGAAATGGCGGGCTACTGCGGAGCGCAGCTTCCTTTGGACAAGCTTGAACCTGAATTGGGATGGGGCATTTACCCCCAGTTCCAGGGGCAAGGCTATGCTACCGAGGCGATGCATGCCGTTCTCGACTTCGCAGCCAGCAAACTTGGCTGGAGGACGGCAATAAGCCTGATCACTGATGACAATTTGGCTTCCCAAGCGGTCGCGAGAAAACTTGGAGGCGCGCTTGAGCGACACGTGGATATCAGTGGCATGCGCTACGGCGTATACCGGCACGTCTTTGGAGATTCGTCGATTTAGCCGTTCAAGGGATCCTCATCTGGTTCGGATACCTACAGCGTGGGTACGCCGGCAGCATCGCGCGTTGGCTCCGGCATTGCCGGAAGCAGGAGCAGGAGGGCCACCGACAGGAGGTGGATAGCACAGGCGACGAACGCGAGCGCCGCGAGCCCGGCTGCGATGATTGGCGCGGCGATGACGGTTCCAAGCGTGGTGATCATGAAGATGAAAAAGACGATCAGCGCCGATCCGCGCGCATTATTGGCACCCGAAGCAAGAATGCCGCGATAGAAGCCAATGGGGCCGCGAAGACCCAAGCCAATCGCCATGGGCGTAAACAATAGAGGCAACATCAGCGTGTTGGTACCGCCCATGAGACCGTAGGCGAACAGCGCAAGGGCACTCAAGGCAGCCATGACGGTGCCGGTCAGGATGACGTTTTCAGCGCCAAAACGTTCGGCAATCCGGGCGGTCAGATTGGCGACGATGATGAACCCGGAAATGTTGATGACCTGCATGATGATGAAGTCGTTCAGAGAGCCGCCCATCGACGCGACGATGACTTGTCGGCGCGCCGAAGACGAAGGTGAGCAGTCCGCCGAGCGTCAGGGCCTGGCTGAGCGCGTATCGCATGAAGACGCGATCCGTGAGCAGTTGCCCATAACTACCGAGCGTGTCGGAGGGTTCTTCCTCACGGGGCAGCCCAAGCACGAGTATGAGGACCGCAGCGAGCATCGTCAAAACACCCAGCAGCTCGAATGACGATTGCCATCCGAAATGCGAAAGCAGCAGCACGCCGAAGATCGGCGCAAGCGCCGGCACCAGCGATTCTACGCTGCCGAGAAACCCGATGGCGCGCACCGCCGCCTTGTCGCCGAACAGCTGCCGGATCAACCCTGGGCCAAAGACCGGAGCCGCCGCAGACGCCACGCCTTGAACGACCCTCAGCGCGATAAGTGCCGTGATATTTGGCGAGAAGGCACAGGCGAGCGAGGCGGCTGCAAATCCGGCGAGCGAAGAGAAAAGCAGCGCCTTGCGCGAAAAGTGGTCCGCCAGGCGCCCATAAAGAAGCAGGCCGAGACCGCCGCCGCCGACATAGGCGGCAAGCACCAGCTGCGCGGTCGCCCGGTCAGTGCCGAAGATTTCAGGCAATTGCGGAACGGCCGGCAAGACGAGGTCGGTCCCTGCCAGCGATAGCGTTGCACAGATGATGAGAAGTGAAAACGTAATGGCGCGACGCGAATTTGTCATTGTTCGGAGTGCTCTTGGCGGATTTATCGTGACCGATGGGATGTGAGCGCAGACGCCCTGCCCGCCGAATTTTTTGGTATGGCGGTTTCGGGGCAACTGGCGGTCATGGCAGGCTAGCAGGGGCAGAACAGCTCGGACAACGAATGAAATATTCGCGTCTCAGATGGGATCGATACTGGTTACCAGGCGGCCGACGCGCCCGTCGGAAATGCCTATTCGTTCCCATCGGATGATGCTCGGGGGGATCGGCATATCGGGGTCGTCGCTGCCGCCGGTCGTGAACTGGACGGCTCCCGACCAGACCTCTTCAAACCAGCCAAGTTCTTGCAGTTGAAGCTCTCTCTCGATGATTTCCGCCGTCGCATATCGCCATAGCGAGACGCCGAAAAAGGACGCGGCAGAGATCCGCCACTGGGCTTGCCTGGCCGGTGAGACGCTCAAAAGCGCATGGGTGTCGTCGCAAACAAGGTGAACCGGAAACGGCGCCGTTTCGATGAGCCGACGCAATGTCAGGTCTATCCCGACGCTCTCATGCCGCTCGAGCAGCGTCTCGACCCGGGCCCGGGCCTTTGCTGAAGGCTCATGCTGGCCGGCTTCCCATCGCGATAGCAGACCCTGCGACACGCCAAGATCCGCCGCCAACGTTTCCTGCTTGATCTGCCTGAGCCTGCGGAAGCGTCGAAGCCGGCATCCGAGCGGCAAAGCGCAAACCTTCAGATCAAGCTCCATACCTTCCTCGCGACAATAGCCCTCCCCCGTTGAATAGCAGGGACGCTTGGTCGGATGTCAACAGACACCCGCGTCTAGCTCGATGCTGGGACAGTGGCATCTTCTGACGCTCACTTTCGCCTGACGTTGAGGCCCAGCGCATCGGCGATGATGATCGCGTCCTTGAGACGGACGCTTTCCGGAGCAATGAGCGATGACGTCATCCGGCCGTCGGGAATGAAAGCGGTTGGTCGGCACGTTGCTCCAGGGGAGATCACGGCGTTACGGGCCGCGCCATTGTCAAAGCGCAAGCCCTTGCAATCCGAACAATCGGACAGAGCTTGGACCTGAAGGGCAGAGAGTTGGCTTGATGGAAGGAGAGCTTTCTCGACGAGGGTCGCTTAGCCAACATTCTCTGGCGGCTTGGCGACGTTCGGCGCCACTACGGCCGAAGATCAGGCGATGGGCCCCTTATGCTTGTCAAAATCGCCTGAGCGGGCCCACCCCCTGTCAGAGTTCGCAGAGCTGCCGGCAGTGCAGTTACAGCGCCGCCGGAGCGGCTTCAGCGCGGTGCAACCGCGCCCGCATAAAAACCGCCGTCGCCACCATAGTAATCCTGTCTGACACTGGTCGTACCGCCGCCGGTCTGGGAGCATCCGGCAAGCGCGGAGAGTACGAGCAAGAATGTGGCAATACGCATTGAGTTTGATCCTTTTTTGGCTGTCACACACATAGTCACAGGCAAACGCCCAGACAACCCGGCGACGACACGACTTTCAACCAAACCCTGTATCCGAACGATCGATACTGAAACAAAGGCGCACATCCTCTCTCTCGGCGCGCCCTACGCCGGCAAACTTCTTGAGCTACAAGATTTAAGAGAGAAACGATCGCAGCCGACACGACGATCGCCGAAGCGCTCGCGAACATGGATCGGCTGGCACGCAAGACGCTGTTTGCCGAGGACGCCGAGGGCCACCCCAAGAGGTCGGCCGAGCGGGTGCAATCGTCACGCGTCGTCTGGTTCAACTAACGACCAGTACCGCCAAGACTGCTTGACGTCACGGTCATCGACCTCGCGTGCGCGTCTGATTAGACGCGCAATCGGATGCGACTCAAGGAGACAAGCAGTAGCCGCCTGCGGCGTCGCGCTTAGGCCGCTTCGAGAGCGTTGCGGGCTGACCCTTTCGTCTCGATCAGCGTGCGCGCGACGATGTCGTGGTTGAGCCACAGGACAGGGCCCGATGGCGCCGAGCTCTCACCAAAGATGAGCTGCCCAACCGCTTCGACCACCAGCCGGCTCAAGAGATCGGAGATCAGCGCCTTGCCGTCCCGGTGCATCGCCGTGATTTCGCTCGACGTACCGATCGTCAGGTCGGACTGTCCCGGATTATTCGGCATTGGCCAGGACGAAAAGTCGTAGAACGGCCGCATCACTTCGCTCGTCTGCATATCGGAAATCTTCCGCAAGACGTCATCGACGGTGAAGCCATCTGCCAACAAATCCTGGCAGGCCTGCCATTGCTGCGCGACCCATTCGCCACCGCCCTCTTTTTTCAGCGCGAGCAGAAGCGGGATGAGGGGCAGCTCGATGCCGGCGAACACGTCGGACGAATTGGTGCGGATCTCAGGGCAATTGTAGACCGTCGCCTTAATGCCCTTGTTCCAGGCTTCCTCAGCGATGCGCTCCAGGCGCATCTTGGCGTAGCCCTGCGTGTAATTGGTATAGGTCTGCCAGCGGTACTCGTTAGCAACGAGAATGCCCGTACCGTGGTAGCCAAACGCCGAATAACGAACCTGGCCACCGGAAGCTTCGATGCGCGCCCGGATGGCTGTGCTCAGATCGATCAGGTGTCGGAACGTGTTGGCCGAAACCTCGTCGAAATTCTGAAGAATGAGCTTGCCCAAATCGCTGTCGAGCAGCGTTTGCGACGACATGTGGCGCGCGCCACGTCCCTTGTAGACGCGATTGGCGATGACCATGAACACCTTGGCCTTCGGGATGCCACCGGCCATGGTGTGCGCGAAGAAGACATTCCTGCCATCAGCGATCATGCCATCGAGGATCCCCATGACTTCAGAAAGGGCATTCTTGAACCGTTCGACGCCGACGTTTCGGCATTTCTCGATGTGCGACCAGTCGAGCTTCTCGTCTTGCCACGTCTCGAGCGTCATCTTCGCGAGAAGGTCGGTCGGCGTGGGCTCGCCTTCAGGCGCGTCAAGATCGAAACCGGCCATGATCGGCACGTTGATGATCTTGCCTCCGAGCCGGGCTTCAGCCGCCGCAAGTTCCTCGTCGTTCAGTGGCCGCAGAACATTGGCTTCGTCTCGTCTGCCAACCGTGATCCCGACAATTTCCATGCCGGCCTTCTTGGCTTGGTCGACCAGATGGGTGGCATAACCCCGATCGAACAGCTCACCAAACAGAACGAAAACATCGCCTGGACGGAAAATGTTCGTCCGCGGGAAGTGCGTCAGAGGGTTCGGTTTCTTCATACTGCCGGTTCTCTCAAAGCTGGTCGCGGAGCAACCAAACAAACTACGTGATGAACCACTGCACTGATTGGCGGCAAGTGGGAAGTGACAATAAGTATCGTTACAATTCAAACCGTGAGCGGAACGGAACGGCAGTGGCGTCCATTCCAGCCCCGCAGCGATCCGGAATGGTGAACTTTCCGCGTGACCGTTCACCGCTTCGACTCACCGCTTCGACGTGATTTCTGCCGGCCCCGGATCCTGTCGTGGCCCGGCTGAACGTGGCCTGCGAAACCAAACATATACTCCTGGGCGCACGCTACTTTTCAATCCGCAGTACGATGAGGTCAGACTGTTTGACTGATGATACGGGATGAAGGCCCGGCCCAGCACTGCCTGTCATGATGGCATCGAACAACGGCATCTTCTCGCTTCCCACGAGCCCTAACGGCGCCCGACAAACGGCCAGATAGTCGAACCCGGCTAAAAGAGCATTCCGCTCATTGTTGCTACTCGACATAAAGGCCCGAAGAACCCGTCCGATGGCTGGCGCGGCCCGGTGAAAGGGAACGCTCGACACCGTAAGGCTGTCCTGCGACCTACGGGCGATCTCAAGCCCCAGTGCCGGCGGCGTCATCACTTGTCCAGGTGGAAGGGTAGCAAGCAGCGAGAAATCCGCCCCCTTGCAATCATTCCAGAGCAGGTGGTCAAAAGCATCCGTAGTCTTACGCTCAAAAGGCACGACGAAGTAGAATGAGGTGGCCATCACAATAGCCATCCCGCCAAACGCAGCCAACCGCCTAACCGCCACCTGGCTGTCTTCGCGAATTACCGACGCCGCAGCCGGCAGCAACAACGGAACGACGGCAGCAGAGAAGCGCAAATACCGGTTGGAGACCAACGCGGTCAGGAGGAGCGCTACGGCGACAGCATGGATGATAGCGAATTGCGGATTTGCCGTTCGGGGGGCGTTCAACGCGCGCTGCAAGCTAACAGCCAGGACGCAGCTGAAAATACCCAGTAGAGCAAGTGAGCCGTAGTCCCCTGTTCGGAAAAACTCCAGGGCACTCTTTTCCTGGTCGATGCGATCAAACCAATATATCCGGGCCAGATCGTCGATGGCTGCATATGGGCCGGCCAAAAGCTGTGGATAGGCGAACAACAGCACAGCCGATAGCATCGAACCGGCGGTAGCCAAAAGTCCAAACTTGAACGCCGCGCTCGAAGCCTCCGGCACCAGCCATAAGGTCACGGTTGCGATCGCTCCAAAGCCAAGCAGTGCGAATGCAAATGGTGCGGAGAAAGCATCGTTCTCCACACGCCAGAACCCGGAAGGACCGATTACCAAAAAGGTCAGGATGGGTACCGCAACCAGGCATGTGATGGCGGTTGAGGCAAGCATCGTTCGGGTGCCGTCCAAACCCGCGGCCCACGCTAGTGCCAAGGCTCCCAACACCAGCGCGATAACGGGCAACGTCTCCAGGCCTACCAAGAGCGAGATCGTCGCTGAAATCGCGACGACCTCCCCGCCTATGCGATCGAACCTGCCAACCCCGTATATCAACGTAAGCAACAGCACCATCTGCAAGTTATGGTGGTCAATGCGGCCAGGGCTAAATTCCCAGATCGCGTAGGCCATAAGGACGAGGACGGCGCATAGCATTCCGGGCGAAAGCTCACCTTCTCGTGGCGCTATCCGGCTCAAAACCCCAACAACCCCAATGGTGAAAAAGACTGCCATTACGGCTGGCCAAACCTGGAAGGCCACCGCGAGCGCGTCTTCCGCTCCCAAGGCGGACTGAAGAGAGAAAGCTATGAGCATGTAGGGAAGGTCAACTATTCGCGACCAAGGCGAAATATACGGCTCGGGCATCAGGATCCGCGGTATTGCCGGCCTAAGCCACCCGCCATCCTCAAGGAATGCCTTGATTTGCAGACCCCGCAAACTGTCGTCGATGTCAGCGTTGTGAATACGCTCACCGGACAAATCGAACCCGATGAGTAGGCCGACGATAAAGATGCAGATCAGCCAATACCCCGTTGCCGACCAGCGTTCATCAACTCGCGCGACACTTGTCTCGCCGACAACTAAACTCATGGCAGATGAAACTCGTGTGAAGCGCCCAAACTCACCCGAGATTGCCTACACCTACTCTCTTAATAAGTGTGTAATTCTAGGTTGCGTGCGAAACTCTGCCTCAAGGGCAACCTTGCTTAACTCGGTCTGCGATGGGGGGCCCAGAGACTTCACAATCGACATTCACTGCGTCGGTCATCGTTCGGTATTCTCAAGAGAAAAGCGCAACTGGTTCGCCTCAGCAATGCGGAACACTGATCTCAGCCGATGCGGGTGGGAACGCAAACCATTCCCTGATGTTTTCGCGAGTTAGGTTTGTCCAACGGCCGATTATTCACACTCGACATTCTCGAGCGGTTCCTGTGAGAATTGCCTGGACTTTCGCAATGCAGCATATATCTGCCATCGCTAATGCCGACGGTGTTTCAGGAGACCTTATGCCCAATGCTCACAGCGAAGCTGTCGGACCTCGATCGGGAACGCAGAGCTTTCTCGTTCTACTGCTTGGATGCATCGGCGTTGTCTATGGCGATATCGGAACAAGTCCGCTCTATGCTTTTCGGGAGGCCCTTCGTCCCTTCTTGAGCGACGGGGCGCAGCCTGACGAAGTCATCGGTCTCATTTCCCTGATGGTTTGGACGTTGACGTGTATCGTGACGTTCAAATACGTGCTTTTCCTCCTACGCGCCGACAATGACGGTGAAGGTGGAACATTGTCGCTTCTCGCGCTCTTGCTGAAGAAGACCGGCAGTTTCATGCCCGTGTTGTTTTTCGCGGGCCTAATCGGGGCGGCCCTGTTTATCGGGGATGCCATGATCACCCCTGCCCTCTCGGTCATGTCGGCGCTCGAAGGCATGAAACTCGTCACACCAGCCTTTTCGGACTACGTGCTTCCCCTTGCTGCGGTCATTATGGTTGCATTGTTTGCCGTGCAGTCCAAGGGTACGGAAGCGGTCGCAAGGTTTTTCGGGCCAATCACGGTTGTGTGGTTCCTCGCGATGGCGTGGGGCGGTCTCATCCACATCGGCGACGACTGGACCATCCTGCAGGCTCTGAACCCGATCAACGCCCTGTGGTTCATCACGCATGCAGGCTGGGCAGGTCTGATCGTGCTTGGCGCCGTCTTCCTGACGGTCACGGGAGCCGAGGCCCTTTATGCAGATCTCGGCCACTTCGGGAGGAAACCGATCAGCACGGTATGGTTTATCCTTGTATTCCCCGCATTGGCGCTGAACTACCTTGGCCAAGGCGCGCTCGTGCTGAGCCACCCAGACGCGGTCAACAACCCATTCTATCTTCTCTATCCAGACTGGGCGCTGCTGCCGATGGTCATTCTCGCGACCATGGCGACAATCATCGCTAGCCAAGCTGTCATCACGGGAGCGTTTTCTCTCGCTCGCCAGGCGGTCCATTTGGGCTTTCTTCCTCGGCTGCTGATCAAATTTACGTCCGAGACCAACACCGGCCAGATCTATGTCCCTGCCGTAAATGCGCTGCTGTTCGTCGGGGTCATCGTGCTGATTTTCTCGTTCGGGGACTCAGAGTCTCTCGCGACGGCGTATGGAATCTCGGTCACAGGCGCGATGGTTGTGACAACAGTGATGGCGTTTCAGTTTCTCCGCTCCGTCTGGGGATACTCAACCGTTCTGGCTGCACTGCTTCTAGCGCCATTGCTCGTCATCGAGAGCGTCTTCTTGCTTGCCAATCTGTTCAAGGTTCATGATGGCGGCTGGGTGCCGGTGGCATTGGCACTGACAATCATGGTGGTGATGTGGACTTGGACGCGGGGATCCGCAATGCTGCGCGAAAAGACCGCGCGCAACGATATCCCGCTGGAAACATTCATCCGCTCGATAGAGAAGTCCACGCATGCGCCCCAGACCGTTCGAGGGACGGCAATCTTTCTAACCAGCGTAGGCGATAAGACACCCGCCGTTCTCCTCCACAACATCAAACACAATCATGTCCTGCACGAACGCAATGTTATTTTGACGGTTCGCACATCCGAGCATCCGTATGTCGCGCAGGAAGATCGCGTCTCAATGACTGAACTGTCAGACCGGTTTACAAGGCTCGAGCTTTGCTTCGGCTTCATGGACGAACCGAACGTCTCGAAGGCGCTGTCACTGTGCAAGAAGGCAGGTTTCAAGTTCGAGATCATGCAGACCTCTTTCTATCTCGGGCGCAGGACCCTTATTGGTGACCCGAACTCAGGTCTGCCCGGCTGGCAAGACAAGCTCTACATTGCACTTGCAGGTCTCGGCATCGATCCATCGTCCTATTTCAAGCTGCCAGCCAATCGCGTGGTCGAGATTGGCGAGAAAGTCACGATCTAACCTTAGGTCAGATGCTTCACGCTGCGATATCAACTCCCGGAACTTCAAAAAATGCCAGTCGTCGCCTCCTACATGTATCGTTCGGGCAAGCGCGCCGAAGAAATCCCGCTTGCCGCCAAACCATTCGAAGCATCAGGTAGCGACTTCGCCTGGATCGGTTTGACTGAACCGACAAAGCAGGAAATGGCCGACCTTCAGGCCATGTTCGCTCTTCACCCACTTGCCGTCGAAGACGCCCTCAACGGCAATCAGGTGCCGAAGGTGGACATCTACGGCGACCAGTTGTTCGTGATCGTCAAGACGGCCCACCTTGAGGGTGACAAGATCACCTACGGTGAAACCTGCATTTTCGTGGGGAAGCACCACCTGATTTCTGTTCGCCACGGCTCTGCCCGCTCCCACAAGGAACTGCGCCAACACCTGGAACAGTCGCCCCAGCTTCTTGAGCACGGACCGGACTATGTCCTGCACGGCATCATCGACTTCGTTGTCGACGGCTATTTGCCGGTGGTCGAAACGCTTGAGGACAAAGTTCTGGAGCTCGAGAAACACGTACTTGTGTCCTTCCTGCAGCCCGAGCAGATCAGGCGCATCTTCCGGATGCGCCGTCACGTCATTCGCTTCCAGCGGGTGCTCGGGCCGATGGGAGAGGTGGCGGGTAAGCTAACTCATCTCGAGCTGCCCTGTATCGACGACAATGCCAAGCCATTCTTCAAAGACGTTCTTGACCATGTCAGACGTGTGGAAGGCCTGGTAGGCGGCCTTCGCGAGATAATGACGTCCGTGTTCGAGGCCTCCAATCTCCTGGAGCAGCAACGACAGGGCACCATCACACGGCAGCTTGCAGCCTGGGCCGCAATTCTTGCCGTACCGACAGCCATTGCCGGAATCTACGGGATGAACTTCGAACACATGCCTGAACTGGCAACCCGTTACGGCTACTTTGCCGTCCTCGGTGTCATTGCGACGCTCTGCTCTATTCTCTACTGGCGGTTCAAAAGGTCCGGATGGCTGTAGCCAGCGGAAATATCTTTCCGTGGGTTTCGTTTGGTGTCGACACCGCGGCATTGCAGCATGCTATCGGGTAAAAGCTCTGTGTGATGGTATCTCTTGGTGCTCTCGGGCAATCCGGCCTTACCTCCGGCCCGCCTCCCCCATCTTCCGGCAAGTGACCTCCCGGCCTTCCGGAAGTTCGCCGAACTCTATCGGCGCAGGCCGAGCTTGACGCGGAAATCGGGACCGGTGCCCCTCTAGGAGATTTGCAATGGCGACCAAGCGCAAGTTCAGGAGCGATGCCTTTGAGGCGATCCATAGCGCCGTCGAAGACATGTCCGCGGCAGGCACCCGTTGGGTCCTATACGTCGCCGGCAGCGTCACTTTCGCCTGACGTCGAGACCCAGAGCCTCGGCGATGATGATCGACTGGTCGATCGTGATGATCGCGTCCTTGAGGCGAAGGTTCTCCGGATCGAAGGCGGTGAGGTCGCTGCCCCTGAGGTCGCAGGTGGTAAAATCTGCCCCATGCAGCCAGGCACCGGAAAGATCGACGTCCCTGAGCGAGCCGCCTTTGCAGGAGGCGCCGGTCAGATCCGCTTCCCGCATTCGCGTTTCCTTGAAGGATGCGCGGCCGAGAGCCGCGCCTGGCAATCCGGTAAAGGACCAGTCGCCGCCCGTCACTTGCATCTGGTCGAACTCGCAAGCGTCGAACATGCTTCCGACGAACTTGCACTCCTTGAAGCGGCTATCGAAGAACTTACAGGAGACGAACGTGCAGTTGACGAAGGCGCTCGCCTGATGTGACGATGCATTGAACCGGGCTCGCCGGAAGGTGCATTCGTGAAAGACCACGCCGACGGTCTGCGCCTCGGTCAGGTCGAGATCGACGAACAGCGTGTTGTCGTATCGCTCGCGCTCGATCTGGCGACCGTACCAGTCGGCGCTTGCAATCGTGCTGTCGGTCTTGGGCGGCGCTTCGCCGTATCGTCGTTCAGCCATATCCATCCATCTGCGGCCCCGCACCAAGCGCAATGCCTTTTGTTGCTTCGCCGCTGAGCATTTCCATCTTCGCGATGATTGGCAATGCCGAAAAATCGAGCGCACGAGCGAAGCCACCGGGGCACGCAATTACGACGGGCTGGTTTCGACGCTATTCCACCAGCCGCACGCCGCCTCCCCTGCCGAAGCCGTTGGGCACGAAATCTTTGCCCTCTTCCCCCGGCTTCTTGAAGAAGGCCGTTCCGGACACGTAGAGGTTCAAAACCCTGGTAATCAGTGCGGTAAACTTCGATTCCGAATTGAGGCTTCCGCTGACGTTCCAGTCGACCACCGCATAGGGCAAATAGATCGCCCCATTGTAGAAGCTTCCAGCAGACGTGTTGATGCGGAACTGGACGCTGCTGTCCTTCGCCTGCCGGCCCTGGAACATCAGGATGCCGGCATGCGCGCCGCTGGTTGGCGCCGATACCTGCAGGATTGCCGCACCGTTCAAAAACAGCGGCGATTGCGCGTCCTCGAAATAGAAAAGCACGCCCTTGCCTATGACCTTGGCCGATGTGTTCAAGGTCAACGCGCCGCGGCGGAACGCGTAGATTCCGGGCTTCAGCGTTAACTCGTCCGTGGCATTCACGGTCAGCCCGCCGCAATAGATCCCGGGCTCGAGCGACGACTTGCCCTGGCTGTTGATCGTCTTCAGGCTTTGGGAGGTACAGGCGTCGTTCGGCGACACCGGTTCGGGCATGCCGGCCATGGGGTCGGGCACGACAGGAG
Organism: Ensifer sp. Root954; assembly: GCF_001429005.1. NCBI lineage: Bacteria > Pseudomonadati > Pseudomonadota > Alphaproteobacteria > Hyphomicrobiales > Rhizobiaceae > Ensifer > Ensifer sp. Root954. The sequence goes on along the minus strand of NZ_LMJM01000050.1, from coordinate 169,377 downwards.
ATCCGTCGACCGGCGGCGGCGAAATCAGGCGGCCGGAAAGCTTCGACTGGCCGGTGACGGCGATCAGCGGTGCTGCGAACTTCCCCTGGTTTTCGGCGTAGAACGCACGTTGCGAATGGGACGAGTTCACCTTGAAGCCGCATTCGCTGGTGACCGAGTTCGAATTGATGATCTTCAGCGCATCGGCCCTGCCCGGATCAAGGATCAGGATGCAGGCCGAGCTGCCGGACCCTCGGGCGGCTTTCGCGATGACTGAGATCGGAACCGTCCGGAAGCCGAACATATGCATGATGGCGGTTTCGTAGTCCTCATTGACGGCCACCGCTACCGTATCCCGCTCGACCGTGACCTGATGGTTCCAGCTGGGGGGCTCTTTCAGATCTTGCGTGTCGTTGCTGCCAAGATGGGCGCCGAGAAAACCCACGGCGATCTTCTGCTCCGAACCGACACCTGCTGCAGCTCCCGCCAGTGCCGCAGCATCGGCCGCGCTTTGCATAGCGGCCTTTCGGTTGACCGCGGCTGCGAAATCGATCGCAACGCCAAGAGCGGCAATGAGGGGGATCGCGACAAGCGCTGCCAAGAGGCCGAAGTTCCCGGACCGGCATTTCAGCAGGGCCAAGGCGCAATGCCTGATCAGTGGCAGGTTCAGTATATTCATGGCAGTTTCTTTGCAACCAGATGGAGAGTAGTCGCCTCTTCGTGCAGGGAGCCTTGCCAATCCTTTAATTTCGGGCCGAGTTAACGGTATGCACTCTCTCAGACGCTCTTCAGAGCTCTGACACAGGCGCGAAACGAGGTTATTTGAAGATATTTTGCGCTAAACGCGCGTCACTTCGGCACAACCGGCCAGCTGCCACGTTTGCCGGTTGGAAGCGATTTTGGCGTGCCCGAGAGGCGGATTCTGGGTCTACTTCACTCAGAGGTTGCTGGACTGCTGAGGTAGTGCGGCGACTAACCCCTTTTGCTCATTGCCTAATCCTTGACTGCGCCGTGCGCTGTGCGACGCTTTCGACTTCATGGTTGTACTGCGTAAGGGGCGGACGATGAAATTCACAAAGGCAAAGAGGAAACATCCCGGTAAGGCATTCAAAATAGGTGGGGCCGATAGAAGCGCATATGACGGCTTCGTCGGGACGGCGCGCGCAGCACCCGGCTTTTCCTATCGGGGACGATGGACCAGCGAAGGGTGCCCCGGCACCTTCGAAACATGGCTCGTAAACAAGGGCATATTGCCCAAACAATAGGGCCTTTCATTCTACTCAATCACGATCCTGCCGGCGTCAAGGGTGGCGCCGGCCGCGCGCGTCAAGGCGCTCCGCCTAATAAAGCGATTTCGATTCCGCTTGGGCGTTCGAACGCGTTGGCATGCGCGAAAGAACCGGCTTGTCGCGACCGGAGGGGCGGCCGAGAATGCGTCGACGGCTGGCTGACGTCGAGACGTCGGCATCCCTGGCGGTACTGAGAGCAGGTTTCCGTTGGCCCATGCTGCAGACGGTATCTGAACTGCGTTCTCGGGTCAGGCCTTCCCGCTCTCAATCGCACGTGCCCATCCCGCGGCTCGCTCGGCCGAGGCCGCCAGAACCGGTTTGGGCGCCTTGTACCACTCGTCCTTTGGGATCTCGCGCTTCTCGCGGACGAAGTCGATGGCGCGCTCCAATGTTTCGAATTGATCAGGCAGCGTCAAATGCAGGAACAGCGACACGACGACGACTGAGCGCGATCGGCCACCGCGGCAGTTGACGAGCACACCGCCACGTTCGCGCCTGGGATAGGACGGCTTTTCGGGTAGGACCTGCTCCAGGGCCGCTCGCAGGATGTAGTGCGCGGCCAGCATTTGCGTGTCCGGGTTCCCATCCCCGTCGATAAGCCCGATCTTGTAGTAGCGGATTTCGCCCGGTCCATGGATGCTGTTGCGGTGATCCGAGACGAACTTCGGCTGGTCGACGAAATTGAAGTCCAGATTGACCGCGCAATTGACGACCGTCGTGATCCCGCTCTTGCGCAGGAGTTCGAGGTCGCTCGCACCTTCCTTGCCGGAAATGAAGATGTCGACGCCATAGGTCGGATGCTTCGGATAGACGAGACTGAGCCTTGGCAATTCGCTGCTGGTCTTTTCCGTGGTTGAGGCATCGCTAAGATTGTCGAGCATGGTTTCCTCATGGGCTTTCATGGCGACGGCGCCTTCGCGCTGCGCCCGGCAGAGATTGCGGCGGCGACACGGTTCAGGGTTGGATAGTCGCCACCCCGGCCATAGGCGAGATACCCCGGGCAAAGGTAGTCGGCGGATCCTTCCGGCACTTTGCCAAGCGACAACGGCGCATAACGGCCGCCTGCGTTCTTCAGGATCAGCGTCGCTGCGGCCACATCCCAGGCGTTGACGCCAAAGCCCGCGGCCGCATCGACAAAACCCGCCGCCACATGGGCGATGCTCAAAGCTGCACTTCCAGGGCGACGCACGGTCGAGAAGGTTTCGACCAGATCACCGAGGCGGGCAAGTGCCTCGTTGCGGCCATCCAGGCGAAAGTCGCGCGAGACCGGGTAGCCGGTGATCAGCGTTGCCCGGCTTTCGTCACCGATGGCTTTGGAGGCAATGACCTTTCCATTGAGATAGGCACGCTCGACGTCGCTCGAAAACAGGAGATCGGCCACCGGGTCATAGACGACCCCGGCCACAACCGATCCGCCTTCAACCGCCGCAATCGATATGCACCAGAAGGCAAGTCCTCGTGCGAAGTTCGCGGTCCCGTCGATCGGATCGACATACCATTGGATGTCGCCCTCACCGACCTGCCCGCCCTCTTCGCCAAGCATCGCCGAATTCGGCTCGTGCGCGAAGATGTAGTCGCGGATGGATGCCTCGGCTTGCCTGTCGTAGACCGTCACGACGTCGTGGAGATCGCGCTTGTAGTCGACGACCATTTCCGAGCGAAACGCAGCAAGCAAGGGGCCGGCGGCCGAGCGGGCCGCACCTTCGGCGATCGTCATCAGTCGCCGCGAGTAGTCGCGCATGGCGTCTCTATCGGATTGGTTACGGCTCGTGGCGAGATTGGCGTCGGTCATGCTCTCTTCCTGTTCATACTGGAACGGCCGGCGCGACCTGTCCTCGTGAGGCCGCGCCGGCCGGGATTTTACTTGCTGTAGTTCATGCGCCAGAAATCCTGCCACTCCTCGCGCCGGTCGAAATCGTCAAGCCCAGTGGCCGCGTCATAGGGAAAGAGGCGGTCCGCTACCTCCATGATCCCCGACGGTTCGTCCTCAGGCATCTTGATGTCGACATTGGTCGGCAGCTTGCCGTCCTTCATCTGGGGCGCGATGCCCTCTTCCGTCAGCACGTAGTGGATGAAGAGCTTCGCGGCATTCGGGCTCGCGGATTTCGAGGCGATCAGGCCGAGCTTGGTGTAGGTCCAACCGACCCAGGGGGTCAGCTCCGTGCAGAGCCCGAGTTTGTAGCCTTTGCCTTCGTTATCACGGAACTTGGCGGAGCTCAGGAGCCCGAAAAAGGGCTCCTTCTGGCCGGCGGCGCCGACGGCTTCGGCAACCGGATCGTCGCCGTCCGTTACCAGCGGGCCGTTTTGTGCCAGGGCCTTGATCCAGGCGGCCGCTGCACTTTTTTCAGCGGTTTCGAGATCCTTGCCGAAGTGGACCTTGTAGGCCTCCTTCACGGCGTTGTCGGCATGCTTTTCCAACTGGTTGAACCAGTCGGTATAGGTGCTCTTGGTCAGGGGATCGACCAGCGCGATCTTGCCTTTCCATTTTGCCTCGGTCAGCTCCCAGATATTGCCGACCGGGCATTTGTCATAGGCCTCGGTGTTATAGGCCCAGACATTGGCATTGGTCGAAATCGCCAGCGGGTTCTGGAAGGCCGCCGGTATCTTCTCCTTCATGTCGCCGGGCAGATAGCTTTCGACGAAGCCCTGCGGCAGAAGCTGGGCGAGCGCTGCCGGCGCGTCGGTGATCAGGGCGACATCGCCCTGGACGTTGCCGGCCTGGGCTTCGCGGATGATCATCTCCAGCTGGCTGTTGGCCGAGACCTTGACGCCGGTCGCCTTCACCCCGTATTTGGCGGTGAAGGCCTCGGCCATCTCGACGATCTTGCCGGTGCTGTCATAGACATTGATCGGCTTTTCTTTCTTCGCCGCCTCCACCAGCGCATTGAGATCAAACGCCTCCTCGGCGTTTGCCTCGACGGCCAATGCGGCCGCAAGGGCGGCAAATGCCGCCCCCATGATCATAACCCTGTTCTTACCTTTGCTCATGGTTTCCCCTCCCAAGGAGACCGTTTCACATGTTCAGGCGATTACTTCTGGTAGCTGAGCCGCCACAGGTCCTGCCAGGTCTCGCGCGCGTCCCAGTCGTCGAGGCTCGTTGCCATCTGGTAGGGCATGACCTGATCAAGAACGGCGCCGATGCCCGACGGCTCGTCTGCGGGCAGCGAAACGTCCTTGTTGGTCGACATTTTTCCGTCTTCTGCCTGCGGCGCGATGCCTTCGGCGGTCATCACGTAGTGGATGAAGAGCTTTGAGGCGTTCGGGCTGTTGGTGCCCTTGGTGATCAGCCCGACGCCCGGATACATCCAGCCGAGCCAGGGTTTCAGGTCCTTGCAAAGGCCGAGCTTCATGCCCTTTTCGGCATTGTCTCGGAACTTTGCCGAGCTCATCAGCCCCATGAAGGGTTGCGACTGACCCGGCGCGCCGACGGCATCAGCAGCGGCCGCATCGGCGTCCGTCAGCAAGGGAGCGTTGGCAGCGAGCGCCTTGACCCAGGCGGCCGTCGCACTGCCGTCGTCGGTTTCGAGATCCTTCCCGTAAAGCTCTTTATAGGCGGCCGCCACTTTGTCGTCGCCGTGCTTGGCCATCTGGTTGAACCAGTCGACATAGGATGGCTTGCCGAGCGGATCCTGCATGGCGACCTTGCCTTTCCACTCAGGTCCCGTCAGCTGCCAGATGTTGCTGACCGGGCACTTGTCGAAGAGCTCGGTGTTGTAGGCCCAGACATTGGCGCTGGTAACGACGGTCAGCGGGTCCTGATACTCAGTGGGGATGTTGGCTGCGAGATCCGGCGGCAGCCAGCTTTCGGCAAAGCCCTGCGGGATGAGTTGCGCCATCGCGGCCGGTGCGTCGCTGATGATCGAGACATCGCCCTGGATGTTGTTGGCACGGGCCTCGCGAATGATCATCTCAAGCTGGGCCGTCGCCTTGACCTTGGAGCCCTCGGCGCCGACGCCATATTTCTGGGCAAAGGCCTTGGCCATTTCGACGATTTTGCCGGTGCTGTCATAAACCGTAATCGGCGGCTCCTTGCGCGCGGCCTCGATCAGCGCGTTCAGGTCGAACGGCTCTTGTGCCAGCGCCGGTCCGGCGAAGGCGACGATGGTCGTTGCCAGCAGCGCGCGCCTGATTGCACGGTGCGTCCTTTCAGTCCTTAGAAATTGCATCGTCTGTTCCTCCCTCAGATTATGTTTCGATTTGTCGTTCGGCACTGAAGCGCCTTAGTTCAGCGTGGACTTGCGCAGCAGCGCGTCCGCTTCGGCGATCCGCTGGCCGTCCTTGTTAAAAACGTGCAGCGCCTCAGGCGGCGCAAAGAACGAAACCCTCGTTCCGGTCTCGACGCGCGGCAGGGCATTGGTCGTCAAGAACAGCGTGTCGCAGCCGTTCCTGAGCTCCAGGATCCAGCTGCCGCCGGTCGGCAGGACGCCTGTCACCGTCATTTCGCCGGAGAAGCTGCCGGCCGGCACATCGTTGGTTTTGACCGAATAGCCGATCGCTTCCGGTCGGATGCCGATCGAGCCAATGCCGCGCAACGACGGGTGGCGCGTGCCAAGATAGGCCTCGGCTGCGCGCGACAGCTCAGATGCGGCGGCCGATCCGAAGTTCAGGATGTTGATCGGCGGGCTACCGACGAATTCCGCGACGAAGCGATTGGCCGGGCGATCATAGATATCGTTGGGCGTGCCCATCTGCTGCAGCGTGCCCTCGTTCATGACGGCGATCGTCGTTGCCAGCGTCATTGCCTCCCACTGGTCGTGAGTGACGAAGACGATGGTCGTCTTGAACTCCTTGTGGATGCGTTTGAGCTCGGCGCGCATCTCGAGCCGGAGCCGGGCGTCGAGGTTCGACAGCGGCTCGTCGAGCAACAGAACGCCCGGATTGACCGCCAGCATGCGGGCGAGCGCCACGCGCTGCTGCTGGCCGCCCGAGAGTTGCGACGGGTAGCGGTCGCGGTACTTGGCGATGTCGAGCGCCTGCATCACTTTCTCGACGCGCATTTCACGCTCTTCCTTCGGCAGTTTGCGAAGCCGGAGACCGAAGTCGGTGTTGCGTTCGATTGTCAGGTGCGGCCAGAGCGCGTAACTCTGGAATACCAACCCCATCTCACGCTTTTCCGGCGGGATGAACACGCCTGCCCTGACCGAGTCGACCACCCGCTCTCCGATGCGGATCTCGCCGTCCGAGAGGTTTTCGAGGCCGGCGATCATGCGCAGCGTCGTGGTCTTGCCGCAGCCAGAGGGTCCAAGAAGGCACATGAACTCGCCGTCGCGGATTTCGAGATCGAGGTTCGAGACGGCATTGGCGGAATTGACGCCGTAGTTCTTCTGGGCGCCGCTGAGATTGATGGTGGGCATCAGCTTCCGAGTCCTTCTGCGAGATTGGTCTTGGTCAGCTTCTGGGCTGCCAGGGTTCCGAGATAGGCGATCGCCGCGATGATCAGCACGACGGCATTGGCGGCTTGCGTGTAGTGGTAGTCGACGAGCCGGAGCGAATAGGTGGTCAGAACATCGGTGCTCGGCACGGCGAGGATGACGAAGAGGCTCAGGCCCTTGATGCCCGAGATGAAGGGCAGCAGCACGCCTGTTACCAGCGAGCCCTTCTGGATTGGAATGACGATCAACATCATCCGCCGGAACCAGCCGGCGCCGGAAATCTGGGCTGCCTCTTCCGGATCCTTGCCAAGCTGGGTCATGGCCGAGATACCGGCGCGCGAGGCGTAAGGCATCTGGTCGGCGATCAGCGCCAGGACCAGGATGGTGACGGTACCATAGAGGGCCGGCATCGGTCCGCGTGGCACGGCGAAGAGCGACAGATAGGCGGCGGCAAAGGCGATACCCGGCACCAGATAGGGCAAGAAGGTGACCTGCCGAAGATAGACCGACAGGACCTTCACCGGCGTGCGGATGACCACATAGCCAACAAGAAGTCCGAGAATGCCCGAGGTCAAGGACGCAAGGCCGACGATGACAAGCGTGTTTTTTGCAGCCGCCCATAGATCGGGGCTTAAGAGGACCCCGGTCTGCAGTGCCACCGTGTGGAGATCACGGCCGATCCAGTAGTCGAGCGTGAAATTGTCGAGCGTGAACTGCGCCGGCAGCTTCATAATGGTGGAGAGGAACAGGGTCAGAAGCGGCAGTCCGACGCTCAAGAGAAAGATAAGTGCGGCAAAACCGGTCGCCGGCAGGCGGTACTTGCCGAGCCGGCTCTGGCGGTTCATCGAACCCTTCGAGCCAACAGTAACGAAGCGCCGGGCTTCACGAACAAGACGCGCATCGATCATCAGGGTGACGATGCCGATCAGCATGATCGAGGCCGCGACGACACCGGCAACGCCGGTCTGGCGCGACGCGATGCTGCGAAAGAGCGAGGTGGAAAGCACTTCGAACTTGACCGGCAGGCCGAGCACATAGGGCACGCCAAACTCGCCGAGGCACTTGGCGAAGATCAGCACCATCGAGGACAAAAGTGCGGGACGCATCAGCGGCAGGATGATCTGCATCGCCACCTGGTAGCGCTTGGCTCCAAGGATACGGGCGGAATCTTCGAGCTGGGAATCAAAGCGACGAAGGGCAGAGCCAAACAGCAGGATGACGAAAGGCGTATAATGTAGCGCCAGGATCACGATGATCGGGAAGCGCCCATAGGCGACCCAGTCGGGCGGCGTTAGCCCCATGGCCTCGAACCAGCCCGGCTGGCCGCCGACGGTGCGGTTCTTGAAGAGCGTTGTCCAGGCAAGCGCAAAGGTCCAGGCCGGCAGCATGTAGGGCACGATCAGCGCTGTTGCGAACCAGCGCCGTCCGAACATGTCTGTCCGGCTGATCAACCAGGCGAGCACTGTACCGATCAACAAAGACAGGCTGATCGCTCCGAGCGCAACCGATAGCGTGTTGAAGAGCGGCCGCCAGAAAAGATCGACCGAGACCGGCGACAGGAAGGCTCGATCAAGGTAGTAGAGCGTAAGCTCACCAAAGTCCTTGCCGAGCCGCCGCTCGTGGCCGAATTGGACGCGCACGGAATCGAGCACGATCGAGATGATCGGCACGACGATGAGATAGGTAAAGAGAAGTGCCGTCAGGACGCCGATCAGCGTCGTCGGCTCCCGCGACGCGACCTTCATCCGATAGCGCCAGCGCTGCCATGCCGTCGGCGCCATTGCGCTGCCGGGCAATGTTGCCGCTTTGGCTGTCTCACTCAATAAGGCCATGCTCTTCCCCTTGGAATTCAACATGCGCTGCCTGCCCCGGCGATCGATGCCGGGCGGAACTTTCAAAGTGCCAACGGGGAATAGAAATCAGCCGCCAGGGCGTGGCGCTGACCTACGCAAGAAGCCGCTCAATGACGCAAAAGGCGCGGCTGTCGGTTACTCAATCCTCCCCGTTCGCAGGGCAGGCGCAAGCGCTTGCCAGATGTCGGCGCAAGCTCCTCAACCGCGCCGCCATCACCACGAACATAGACAGAACAAAAATTCCAATCCAGCTCTGTCTATGGAACGCATGATCCAATGGCGAGGCGCCGTTGTCAACAAAAAAATGCACACGTGCGCAATGATATAAGCTATTGTTTTTGATGACTCTTTTGTGACACTGTTGTATTGTTTTTGGAACACGTGATCATTGAGGTTGGGCGAATGACTTCAGCGGGGAGAAACAGCCGATATAGATGGAGCGATGGTGACCGTTCACCGGCATCATTGGCTGGTTCACCGAGCGGGTAGGCTCGAACTTTTTCGTTGGAATGGGCCTGCTTTTGTGGCCCTGATGAAAAGCATCTGATTCTGCAGGAGAAAGGCATGGCGAGGGGCTTTGTGACGGCCGAAGAGGTTGCAAAACGCGCGGGCGTCTCACGCTCGGCGGTCTCGCGAACCTTTACGCCCGGAGCCAGCGTATCCCAGGCTGTGCGGCGCAAGGTTCTCAAAGCCGCCCGGGAGCTCGGTTACCGGGTCAACCGGCTGGCGCAAGGACTGAACAACGACCGCTCCAATCTCATCGGGGTCGTCGGTGCCAATCTCAGCGCACCCTTCCATGCAAAACAGCTCGATCTCTTGAGCATCGGCCTGTTGCGTCGCGGTCTGCAATGCCTGTTGCTCAATGCCGCGGATGCGCGAAAGGATATCGCGCCGCTGATCGAGCTACTGTTCGAGTTCCGGGCGCAAGCGATCATCGTTCTTTCCGGAGAGCCGCCGGAATCGATCGTCGACCAGTGCATTGCCAACGGCGTGCGCCTGATCCTGATCAACCAGAAAATCGATCGCACCGATACCAGCATGGTGCTGAGCGACGATTCCCGCGGTGCGGACCTTGCAGCACTGCGCCTGATCGAGGCGCGCTGCAAGAAGGTTGCGGTGATCTCGAGTGGCAGCCAAACCCCTGCTCAGGTGCGCCGCACCACTGCGTTCAAAAAGAAAATGGCGACCGCCGGGGTCGAGGTGGTCGCCTGGTCGGGCGGTACCACGAGTTATGAAAGCGGTTACCAGGCTGGCTGCGAGGTGCTCGTCGACGAGGCGATCGACGGCGCATTTTGCGTTACCGATCTCTTGGCTCTCGGCTTTCTCGACGCTGCCCGCACCGAAATGCACCGCCGCGTGCCGGCCGATCTTTCCGTCGTCGGCTTCGACGATATTCCGCAGGCAGGGTGGAAGAGCTACGAACTCACCACCGTTGCGCAGTCCTTCTCCGCTCTGACGGAGCATGTTCTCGAAGCGCTGGAAGCCGACGAGATGGAAACGCGACTTCAGGTCGTTCCCGTCACGATGGTCGAGCGCAAGACCGCCCGACGCTAGACCGGAATGCTCAAGTGGCCGCCGGCCGGATACGGCTGTCGATCAACAACCCGCTCTGATCAAGGATGGGGTGCGCGACAGTTGCGATGTGTGCATTGATGCGTTTGAGATCGCGCAGCATGTCGAGATGGAGCGAGCTGGTTTCGATGCTTTCGGCGCGACCATCGCGCAGGCGCTGCAGATGCCGCTCAGCCGACTGCCGCTCCAGCCTGCGGACATCTTCCTTGGCTTCTACCAGGCGCCGCGCCATCGCGTTGTCACGCGTGGCAAACACGGCCTGGGCCATGCGCAGATTGTCGATCGTGATGGCGAAGAGACGCGACAGTTCCTCGTGGCCATCGGAGGAGAAAGCCAGGCCGCGGGCGATCTTCTTTGCAAGTTCGGCAAGGAGCCCCTTCTCGATGATGTCGCCGATATGCTCGAGGTTGATGGCATAGTCGACGATATCCATGGCGTGGCGGCGCTGTTCCTCGGCGATTTCGCACTGGCCGACGCGCGAGACGTAAACCTTGATCTCGTGTTGCACGCGATCCACGCGCCCTTCAAGCGTGCTGATCGCGGCAAGCCTGGAAGGGTCCGTCTGCTGCAGGGCGTCGTTTGCTTCGACCAGCATGCGCTCGACCAGGTCGCCGACGCCGAGCACTTCCCGACTTGCGCCGGCAAGCGCTGCGACCGGCGTGCCGAGATCGTTCTGTTCAAGGAAAAGCGGGCCGTCCGTCGCCGTTGGCTCGTCCGGCAACAGGCGCATGGTCAGGCGGGATAGAGGCCGAGCGAGGGGAGCCGCCAGAAGCGCCAGTGCGAGATTGAAGGCGAGATGCACATCAACCGGCAGATTGCCGCGTGAGACAGGCGGCCAGTCGATATGCGGGGCGATGTACCCGGCGAGCGCCAGAGCGGCCAGGCAGCCGACGGCACGCACGATCAGGTTGCCAAGGGCAACCCGCCTGGCGCTCGCCGCAGCCTTGAATGTGGCTAGAACCGGGGGCACAGCACCGCCGAGATTGGCTCCCAGAACGAGGGCGATGAGCGGGCCGGTCGAAAGGCTGGCGGACGTTGCAAGAGACAGGATCAGCACAACGACTGCCAGGCTCGATGACGCGAGCGCTGCGAATCCTGCCGAGATGACGAGCGCCACCGGCCAGGCATTGTCGAGCATCCCGAAGAAAGCCGAAAGGGCGGCAGAGGTCCGCAGCGGTTCGGTCGCACCGCCAATCAGATGCAGCGACAGCAACATCAGCCCGATGCCGACGAGCGCTGCGCCTGATCCCTTGCGCGTGCTCGAGCTGCCGCGCCCGACAACGAAACCGCAAAGCAGCAAGAGCGGTGAGAGCCAGCCGAGCCCCAAAGCCACGATCCAGGCCGTCATCGCCGTGCCGACGTTGGCGCCGAGCAGCACGATCTGCGCCATGCGCGGCACGATGAGATCACGCTCGACGAAGGACGCGACCATGAGAGCGGTGGCGGTGGAGCTCTGAAGGGCGATGGTTGCGACGAGGCCACTGAAAAACGAACGAAGACCGTCACGCGTACCGGCCGCCAGTCCGGCTTTCAGACGGGCACCAAAAGCGCGTTGCATGCCGTCGCGAACCTGACCAAGGCCGAACAGGAGGAGCGCCACCGCGCCGAAGAGGTTGATGCTGACGATCGCAGTGCTCATGGCCCCCTCCCCAATGCTGTTTATTGCCGGCCGCGCAGCAACTCCGCTCGAAAGAGTTGCTGAAAGGATGCATAGGTCTCAAAGCCGAGGTCGCTGACGAGCCGCATGACTGTCGTCGTCGAGACACCGCTGCGCACGGCCACTTCCCGTGCGCTCGCAAAGGCGACGTCGTACGGATGGGCAAGCACGAACTTGGCCACTTCCAGGCGCCCACCCTTCAGATGACGTCGGCCCAGACGGCAAGATTCCCGCAACTCGATGAAAGTCGCCGGCGGCGCGGAGGAAGAGGCCGTGGAGAGCAACTGGTCCATGGTCAGGCAGCCTCTTCCGTGTCGGAGGTGCTCTCGAGGCGGATGTGCAGGCTTCCCGCTTCGGCACGATCGAGGAAGGCGTCGAAGGCCCCGAAGAAGATCGCCAGGAAGCCTGATGTCGATCCGTCCCAGCCGGTCCCGGGCGGACGGCCGAAGTGTTTGGCGAGCAGGCGATAAAGCGCGCGGCGCCGCTCAGGTATCTTGTCAAGCGCAAGGACGCCGGCCTGGCGCAGGCAATACCAATCGGCGATCACCTCGATCATATCGAGGCTGGCGGCGTCCTCAGAGATGGCGATCGCTCCTTGCCCGGAAGCGCTCGTCATGGCGCCGGCGTCGGGCATCAACTTGCAGACCGCAGCGATCGAAAGCCCGGATATTTCGTTGACGACATCTCCGGGCCATTCCTTCGGAAAATAGCGATGCTGGACCAGGGCACGCTTGTGTGCCTTCAGGAAGGAACCGTAATCCGCTGCGGCAAAGGCTGGGTCCGGATATTCGCCGGCTCGCACCGCTTCGCGACGATAGGCGCGCAGCACGCGTGGATCGACGGCCATCGCGGACAATTCGACGAATTCGATGGACGACGCCGATTGAGACGGTTCGACGATCTTGAAGGCCGGCGGAAAGGCCACGAGCGACGGCACGGCGACATTGATCAGCGAGCGGCAGCCGCGCGCGCGGCGCGTAACGCCTTCGACATGCAGGTGCCCGCTAAAATGCAGCGTCATGCCGGCGGTCATCAGTGCATCTGCGACCGCCTGCTGTGGTGTCCTGCGGGCAATATTGGTCTCGCCGAAGAGAACGCTTTCGGCTCCCGTTGCGCCATCGAAGGGATCGAGCACCGGATAATGCGAGAATGCGAGCAGCGTTTTTCCGAGTTTCGTTGCGCGCGCGGACACGTCGGCAATCCAGTCGACGATGAACGGTTTCAGCCTGATAAGCGCGTTCCAGCCCGCGCCGGTGCTGTCGACGAAAGCGGCTTCATCGCCCTCCTCAAACAGGCCGTCGCGTGGTTCGAAGACGTTGGCGTCGATCATCAGCAGCCAGAGACCCGGTTCGGGCTCGACCAGATAGGAGGCATCCATCAGCCGGTAGCAATTCCGGCCGTCCGGAGACGAGACCGGGTAGAGCCGATCCTCGACGCGGTCAGACGCCCCGAACGGGGTTTCCCAATGAAGATAGTCCGGCCGTCGGAAGTACCCATGGGTAGCCACGGGGGCAAGGCCCGTCGGATATCCCTCGCAATACATGCGCGGCGTTGTGTGGCTGCCGGGGGCTGCCTTTCCTACGTCGCTCGTGACGAGGACCCTCACGTCGTTCCGATCAAGAAATTGTTTGGTGTGGTGTCGCCCCTTGGGCCCGAAGATGTCGTGGTTGCCCGGAAGCGCATAAAAGCGCGTGCCATGGGTGCTCTCGTGCCCATCAAGAATGGTGCGCAGGCGCGCCGTTGTCTGTCTTTGCCCGTCGTCCGTGTAGTCGCCCAAAAGGACGACGTGACGGATGCCGCGGCGCGCGACCTCCGCCAAGGCCTCGTCCAGCGCCTTGGCACTTTCGTTGAAGACGCGGGTGGATTCGCGCGTGTCGGTCCAGCTTCTGACGGCCAGTTTTTCGCCGTCGATCTCTATCCGTGGGAACTCGAAATCGCCTTCAAGATCATGGAAATGGGCGTCGGCGATGATGGCGATCCGAGGCAAATCAGACATCGGCCTTCACCTCCAGACGGGAGGCCTCGACGAGGTCGATCCAGGCCGAAGCGCGGCGCGCTGCCTCATAGAGCATGGGCTTCGGCGTCTCGAACCATTCATCCGGCCGCAGTTCGCGATGCTCGCGGATGTGGGCGACGGCCGCGTCGAGTGTGGGAAACAGATGCGGCTGCTGCTTGTGCAGGAACAGCGCCACCAGCGACACCGAGCGGCTGCGTCCGCCGCGGCAATTGACGAGGATGTTGCCGCCATCGGCGAAGGGGTAGGTTGCGCGCTTCGGCATCGTCTGGCGTAGCGCACCGTCGAGAATGTAGTAGGCACCGAGCATCATCGTGTCGGGGCTGCCATCACCGTCGATCATGCCGAGCTTGTAATAGCGGACGGCCGCATAGCCGCTTGCACAAAGGTCATCATTGATGCTGACTTCTTCTTCGCGCACGAGGTTGATGTCCAGGTTGATCGCGCAATTGACGACAATGGAGATCCCGTGACGCTTGAGCAGGTCCAGGTCACGCGCGCCGTCACTGCCGCCGATATAGAGATCGGCGCTGTGGGGCCCGAGTTCTCTGGCGATCAGACTGATAGCGGGCCGGGTGTAGACCGGTGCGTCCATTGGATTTCCCCTTGTGTATGCGAACGGGTGGCATGCGTGTTCAGGCTACCGCGGTTTCAGGCCAGCTGGAGCCTGGCGGCTTGCTCCCTTTTTTGGACCGGGATGCCTGAAGCCACACTTACGCCGCCGGCAATCGCCGGCGTCGATGCGAGCACCGGCCCGCCGTCGAGCAGGCTGCCTATTTCCATGAAGGGACACACGGCGCCGCCCGCCTCGGCAACGAGTAACAGTCCGGCAAGGCAATCCCACGAGTTCATGTGCAGCTCGACATAGGCGTCCGAGCGCCCATCGGCGACATAAGCGAGCGCAAGTGCTCCCGAAGCGCCGCGCCGCACATTGGCGCCCTTCTCCAGCATCTGCCGCATCGTCTCCAGATAGGTCTCGTCCGGCACCCGCCGCGACCAGCCCATTTCGACCGACGCGGCATCGAAGGTCGCCGTCGACGAGACCGTGATGACCTTGCCGTTGAGCGTTGCACCTTCTCCCCGGCGGCAGAAATAAAGTTCGTCGTGGGCCGGATTGTAGATTGCGCCGATCTCTGCGCGTCCGTGTTCGACATAGGTTATGGAGATGCAGAAGTGCGGGATTCCGCGCGCGAAGTTTGCCGTGCCGTCGACGGGATCGACGACCCAGACGCGATCGGCAACGGTCCCGCCGCCCTCCTCGCCCAGGAACGCATCGGCCGGAAAATGGGTGGCAATTGCGTCGCGAATATGGGCCTCGGAGGCCGCATCGGTTTCCGTCAGAAAATCCTGCGGGCCCTTTAGGGAAAAGCCACGCTCGGCACTTGCCTTGAAGCCGTCGAGCACCAGAGCGCCGGCAGAGCGAATGACATCCCGACACAACAGGGCCCGCCCCGAAAGGTCGTTCGAATAGCGCGGCTTGTGATCGTTCATCGGCGAAACTCCATTGCACACGCGTGCATATTTGCACGCGTGTGCATGTCGCGCAAGTCGAAATTGCCGGTCCGTGCCAGGTGTCTGGAAGATTGGTCGATCGTCGCGGCCGCACTCAGCCGGACATCTGCGGCATTTCTGCAATATTCAAGCAGGCGCGGTCGACGTAGTGTCCACATGTCGAATCTCAAGGCAGGGTCGAATGACGACGATCACGATACAGGAAGCGCTCGACCGGGCGGGCACGGGCCCCTATCAGCGGCGCCTCATGGGCATATTCGGCCTGGTTTGGACGGCCGATGCCATGCAGGTGCTCGCCGTCGGCTTCACCGCCGCCTCCATTGCCGCAACATTCGGGCTGACGGTTCCCCAAGCGTTGCAGACGGGCACGTTGTTTTTTCTGGGTATGCTGATCGGCGCCGTCGGCTTCGGCAGGCTTGCCGATCGGATCGGCCGGCGCCGGGTCCTGCTCGTAACCGTTGCCTGCGACGCGGTCTTCGGCATTCTGTCGATCTTCGCTCCGAATTTCGTGGTCCTGCTTGTCCTGCGCTTCCTCACCGGCGCTGCGGTCGGCGGCACACTTCCCGTCGATTATGCGATGATGTCGGAATTCCTGCCGGCGCGCAGCCGCGGTCGATGGCTGGTCATGCTCGAAGGCTTCTGGGCCGTGGGCACGCTGATCGTGGCACTGGCGGCATGGCTCATCGCTCTTGCCGGCCTTACGGACGGATGGCGCTACATCTTTGCCGTCACGGCCATTCCGGCAGTCATTGGCGTCGGACTACGCTTTCTCGTGCCGGAATCGCCGCTTTACCTGTTGCGCGCGGGCAAGGCGGAGGCGGCCAAGGCGATCGTCGATCGAATGCTGGCAGCCAACGCTCGACCGCAACTCGAGCCGACCGTATCGATCGCCCTGCCTGTACCGACCGCCGATATCAGTATCTTTTCGAAGGACTTGCGTCGCCGCAGCCTTCTGATCCTTTCGGTCTGGTTCCTCGTCTCGGTCTCCTACTATGGCGTCTTTACCTGGATGCCGCCGCGGCTTGCGGGAGAAGGCTTCGGCTTCGTGCGTGGCTATGGGTTCCTCGTTCTCATCGCTCTGGCGCAGATCCCGGGCTATGCGCTTGCCGCCTACGGCGTCGAGAAGTGGGGACGGCGCCCGACGCTGGTCGGTTTCTGCCTGCTCTCCGCCCTCAGTTGCCTGTTGTTCGTCGTGGCGGATGCGGCCTTGGTCGTTGCTGCTGCGCTCCTGATCATGAGCTTTGCACTGCTCGGCACATGGGGCGCACTCTATGCCTATACGCCGGAACTCTATCCGACCGCCTCGCGCGCGACCGGCATGGGGGCGGCCGGCGGCATGGCTCGGCTCGGTGGCCTGCTTGCGCCTTCGCTCATCGGATTGCTGGTGGCGAAGGGCTTCGGCCTAGCGATCGGCACCTTTGCAGGCTTGCTGCTTGTGGCGGCGATCGCCGCTGCGATGATCGATGCGGAAACCCGTAAGGTATCGCTGACCTGATACGGTGCATTCTTTTCAGGGGCAGTAGCTCACAGTTTGGAAAACTGAACTGCGCTTCAACGCGTTAGCGCCTCCTTTCCCTGTGAACAACCTGTGGACCGGCTGCGGACAAGGCCGGAAGTCGGGTCGCCGGCTGTTCGATCGTAAAAGCGGTCGTAAAATGGCTGTGCGGTCAAGCTCACGACCGTTAGTGTAGCAACTATCTCATCGGGGCCGGCACGTGTGCCGGTCCCGATTGTCTGCCGGGGCGACTGTCCTTGGCGACGTCCCCCTCCTCCCGACGAACGCTCATTTTGGCACCGTTTGGCAGTTCCGGCCGACGACCGCGGTGCACGTCTTGCGTTTATGCATAGCTGCATTGCACAATAAATGTTTTCCAGCTGATCAAAAATCAGGCATAAAGCACACAGCTGATGCACATGGCGGGTCTCCTCCCAGTCCGCCGCAGCAGCTGTTCCCCTCTGGAGGTTTTTGACCTTCACACCTTTATGGGCCGCGGTCTTCCGCTGGCCCTTTTTTCTTTTCTGCGATCCTTCACCTTCGGCAAGGCTCCACGCCACTGTTGCTGCACGCGCAATTGCGTTTCGAAAAAACGTGTTCTGTAATGGGCCGCGTCGTTGAGCGATGGAGGCGGAGACCGGTGGAGCCGATACATCTGTTCGAACTATGTTTGTCGCGATCATCGCGCTGCACTACGTCGCGCATCGGCTCGGCCTGCCGCCGTCGGTGGCGCTTCTTAGCGGTGGCGCGATGCTCGCCTTCATGCCGGGGCTGCCGGCCATCGCGGTCGACCCGGAGCTGGTGCTCGTCATCTTCTTGCCGCCGCTGCTCCTCGACGGCGCCTGGACGATCGCGGTCGGCCGCCTGCGCCGTCACCTGATCGGCATCGCCTCGCTTGCGATCGGCGCAGTGTTTTTTACCGCGGCCGTCGTTGCCGTCGTGACGCACTTCATCTTCCCGTCCCTGCCTTGGGCCGCATGCGCCGCACTCGGGGCGATCGTCTCGCCGCCCGACGCCGTCTCGGCACGGGCCGTGCTGCAGCGCGTGCAGTTGCCGCGACGGCTGCAGATCCTGCTCGAAGGCGAAAGCCTGCTCAACGACGCAAGCGGACTGGTATTGTTCCGCTTCGCGATCGCCGCCGGCGTCACCGGGGCTTTTAGCGCCGGCGAGGCAGTCGGCAACTTCTTCCTGCTGGCGATCGGCGGTGCCCTTGTCGGCCTCGCCATCGGTACGGCGTGGGTGCTGCTTGCCCGCCGCCTCGGAGATGAGTACCTGATCATCGCCGCGACGGCCCTTTTGTCCTGGACGTCCTACCTGCTCGGCGAGTTCCTGCATGTTTCCGGCGTGATCGCGACAGTTACCACCGGCCTCGTCGCCAGTTGGCACCAGCACACCGTGCTCTCGGCCGCCACCCGTATGCGCGGCTCGGCCTTCTGGACCGTCATCGTCTTCCTGATGGAGGCCGCGGTTTTCATCCTGATCGGCCTGTCGCTTCGCGGCGTGGTCGAGCGCGGCGGCGGGTTCGAGACCGTTGCAGCGACCTTGGGATGGCCGATCCTCATGGTACTCTTCGCGCTCACCGTCGCCCGCTTCTTCTGGGTGTTCGGTTCCGACTTCGCAATCTGGCTTGGCAACAGGCTGGGGCTCAAGCGCTACACGCCGGTCGGCGCGCGCGGTGCGACCGTGCTTTCCTGGGCCGGCGTTCGCGGCGTGGTAACGCTCGCGCTTGCGCTGAGCGTGCCCGAAGGCTTCCCCGGCCGGGACTTCATCCTGGTAACCTCCTTTGCCGTGATCCTTGGAACGGTGCTGATGCAGGGAACGACGCTCGGGCGGGTGATCGCCTGGGCGAGGCTCGTCGAGCCTTCCTCTGAAAAGGCACCCCTCACCCTAAGCCAGGCCGAGGCGGCGATGGCCCAGGCGCAGCTCATCACCATTCAAAGCCGCGCCTATGACGCGGCGGGCAATCTCATCCATCCGCAATTGCTGGACCGCTATCAGCGCCGAGCGGTTTCGATCGTCGACTATGCCGCGCGCACGGAGCATTACACGCCGATCCTCCACGCCCATTTCGACGTCGTGCTCGAAGCGGGGCGGCGCGAACTCATCCGGCTTCATCGCGCCGGCGAAATCGACGATGAAACGCTGCATGAACTGGAGCGCGATCTCGACCTTGAGGAATTGAGCGCAATATCTGCCAAGGCGTGAGCCTCTTGCCGGAACGTTTCTTTCCATTTTCTCCTTTGACATGAGGGGCGGATGTCCTAGATGTCCGCAAATTGGCGCCAAGTATCGAGGAGCTTGAGAGCGATCAAGAAGTCAAAGGCGCCGAAACCACCAAAACCGAAGACGCTGTTGCAGAAGCTGGCTGCCTCGCCCGAGAAACTGTTTTCGGGTTCGTTTCGCCAGCAATGTGCAGCACTTTGCTATCGTTACGTGCCTGACGGCGCGATCGAGATCCTTGTGGTGACGTCGCGCGACAGCGGCCGCTGGCTCATTCCAAAAGGCTGGCCGATGAAACAGAAGGAACCGCACGAGGCCGCGGCGATCGAAGCCTTGCAGGAGGCCGGTGTTCGCGGGAAAGTTCGCAAGAAGCCGATTGGCAGCTACACCTACTTAAAGGTGCTCGATGACGGCGACGTGGTGCCCTGTATCGTTGACATCTTCCAGATCGAAGTCACCAAGCTGGCGGAAAAATACAAGGAGAAAGGCGAGCGTTTGGTCGCCTGGGTCAGCCCCGATGAAGCGGCGCGGCGCGTCCGCGAAATCGAGCTCAAATCGCTTCTGGTCGACTTCAAGCCGCGGTGAAGTCGCGCACCTTTCCGGATCACATCCTCGGACGATAGCCGCGCTGACGTTTGCTACGCGTTAGCTCGAGGAAGAGTTTGACCGCCTCCTCCTCCCGCGCGAAGTGGTGCACCATCATCTGGCCGTGACTTCCGATCCGTCCCCAGCGCCGCGTCAGGCACGCCTCGCCCAATAGGGACATGGAGATCTGCATGGAGTAGTAGCGCGCCATGTTTCTGGCCGCGTCCCTTCGCTCGACATAGATCTGGTAGGGCTGAACGATCGTCATGCGCGAAGATTCGGCGATCGGCGCGCATAGGTCCAACGAGAGTTTTGAATCGATCCGGGGTGATCGATTCATTTTCGTGATCTGTCGCAACGGTGGGTCGGAGCGACGTGCCAGGGCTTAGTCCGGCGCCCAAGTCAAAGGCCGCCGGAGCCGCTCTGGATCGCGCTACTGAACCGCCGCGGTTCCGTAGACGAGGTTCGGCAGCCACAGCGAGAGCTGCGGAAACATGCTGAGCATCACCAGCAGCACCATCATCATTGCGAGATAAGGCAGGACCTCCCGCGCATAGGCCATCATCGGTACCTTCAACACCATCGACGAGATGTACATCAGGCCGCCGACCGGCGGCGTGATGCCGGCGATCGTCAGGTTGGTGATGAAGACGACGCCGAAATGCACCCGGTCGATACCGACGCCGTCGATGATCGGGATCAGCATCGGGGTGAGGATGATGAGCGCCGCCGAGCCTTCGATCGCCGTGCCGATGACGATGAGGAGAACGTTGATCAGGAGCAGCATGAGGAGCGGGTTGTCTGTCGCGCCACCTAGCCAGCCGGACATGGCCTGCGGCACCTGTTCCCAGGCGAGATAAAAGCCGAAGGAGGCGGCCGCGCAGATCATGATCATCACCACGGCGGAATCGCGCACCGCTTCTGCCAGGACCTCCGGGATTTGCCGGAAGGTGAACTCGCGGTATCCGAAGATGGCGACGAAGAGCACGTAGACGACGACAACCGCCCCGGCCTCGGTGGTGGTGAAGATGCCGTAGCGCGTGCCGGCGAAGATGACGACCGGGATCGACAGCGCCCAAAGGCCGTCGATCAGCGCCCGGCTCGCCTCCGCCCTGCTGGCGCGTTCCTTGCGGAGCGGCTTGTAGCCACGCTTGCGGGCGATGAAATAAGTGGTGACCATCAGACCTGCCGCAAGCACGAGGCCGGGAACGACGCCTGCAGCAAACAGTCGGCCGATCGAGGTTTCGGCGAGGAAGCCGTAGACGATGAGACCGATCGAAGGCGGGATCAGGCTGGTAATGATCGCCGCCGACGAGGTGATGACCGCGGCGAAGGCACGGCTATAGCCCCGTTCCGACATCTCGACGCCGAGCGTCTTTGCGAGCATCGCAGCGTCGGCGTTGGCAGACGCTGTCAGGCCGCCGAGAAGCGTGCCGAGCACCGTACACATCTGCGCCAGTGCGCCGGTCATGTGGCCGACCAGCACGTCGGCGAGCGTCAGCAGGCGCCGGGTGATGCCCGATGCATTCATGATGCAGCCGGCAAGCACGAAGAGCGGCAATGCCAGCAGTGACACGGACTGGCTGCCCTCGGCCATCTCCTGTGCGAAGTTGGCAAGCGGGATCATGTCCATGTTGATGAAGAAGAAGGCAAGCGCCCCGATCGCCATCGCCCAGGTGATCGGCGTCGACAGGAGGAAGAGGACGACGACCAGCAGCGAGGGGCCGGCAAGATGAAAAAGGGTCATATCAGCGATTCCACATTGCGGTGCAGGCGAACGGTCCATGGCCTTTCGACGATCAGGTGCTGGACGAACATGCCGGCCGAAGCCAGCGCCAGCGGCCCGTAGGAAAGGCTGCGAGACAGATCCATCGCGATCGTGTGCACGTGCCGCGAAGTCCAGGCCTGCCAGCCGAAGAGAACGGTCATGACGATGAAGAATAGCGCCAGCAGCAGGTAGTTGAACCAGGCGATCGCCTGCTGCCAGCCGTTGGGTAGCGCCGCGACGAGGACATCGATCGCCGCATGCGTGCCGAGACGAACACCGGCGACGGCGCCGAAGAACACGAGGTAGGCAAAAGCCATGATCGCCAGCTCGTAGGTCCAGGCAGCCGGCTGCGGGAAGATGTAGCGGCTGACGACACCCCAGAGGATCGAAAAGACGATGACGAGAAGGGCGGCAACGCCGACCGCTTCATCGGCGCGCCGCAGGCTGAAGAGAGGAGCGGTCTCTTCCGGCGAAGGTGAGGTTTCCATGATGGCCCCAATCATTTTGAAAGGCGGAACAGGGCCGGCGCTTGGGCCGGCCTGATGGTTTTCTGTCGCGGCATCCTGAACGCGCCCGACGCCAGCACGACGCGGCGTCTCTATCGCCGCGTCGTGCAATTGCCTGCTTACTGCGCCATCGCCCTTTGCACCTGGTCGTACACGCCAGGCGTGATGTTTGGCACTTTCTCGTAGGCAGCGCGCGAGGCTTCGATAAAGGCCGGGATGTCGATGTCGGTGACGATCTCGACGCCGGAAGCCGCAAGCTGCTTGGCGTAGGCGTCATCCGTTTCGAGCGTCATTTCGGTCAGCTCCTTGGCGATCGTCTGGCCTTCCTCGAGCAGGATTTTCTGCAGGTCTTCCGGCAGGCCGTTGAAGAATTGGCTCGATGCCACCCAGGCGGTGAACATGATCTGGTGGCCGGTTTTGGAGATGACCTTGCGGGTTTCGTTCAGCTTGGCGCCGGCGATCGAACCGAAGGGGCCTTCGGCCGCATCGACGACGCCGGTCTGAAGCGCGTTGTAGACGTCGCCCCAGGGCAGTTCGGTCGGCCGTGCGCCATAATTGCCGAAGGTCGCCATCATGATCGGCGACGAAGGCACGCGGATGGTGACGCCGGCGAGATCGGCCGGCGAGCGAACCGGCTTGTTGGCGATGATGTGGCGATAACCGAAGAGGCCGTTCGGCATGATGATTTTGATGCCCTGCGCCTCAAGCTTGCCCGAGAGCTCCTTGTAGAGGTCCGAGGCGAAGAGACGGTCGGTCGCCGCCAGATCGGGGTAGACATAGGGGCCGGCCAGAATGGAGAGATCCGGGACGAACTGGCCGAGCTGGCCATAGTCGGTGGCGCTGAGCAGACTTGCGCCGCTCATGACCATCTCGTTGACCTTCTTCTGCGCGCCGAGCTGGTCGCCGGTCATGACCGTGATGGCGATGCGGCCACCCGAACGTTCGCCGACACGCTCGGCATAGGTTTTCATGGCTTTGACGATCGGCTCGTTCGGATTCACCTGCGAGGTCGAGAACCTCAGGCTGTATTCCTGCGCGTTGGCGACGGCGCAAAAGGACAGCGCAGCCACGGCTGCAGCCAGAACAAAGGTCTTCATCAATTTCCTCCTCTTCCCGGACTCCCCTCCGGAATTCACAATGAATGAATAGATCATTCATAAATGAACGCATCACGTCAAGGGCTGGGCGCCGAAATTGACCGATGATCGGACGAAACAACAAAGCCGGAGCGGCTCTATATCGCTCCGGCTTTTGAATCTTGAAGACGTTATTCTTATATAAAACCTTCTGCGTTAACCGCCGAACCTGTAGTCGGCGATCGACTGCGGCTTCATCTCGATCGAGAACCCGGGCCGCTGTGGCGGCATATAGGCGGCGTTCGCGATCACGCAGGGGTCGAGGAAGTGTTCGTGCAGATGGTCGACATATTCGATGACGCGACCATCCTTCGTTCCGGATACGGCAATATAATCGATCATCGACAGGTGTTGGACATATTCGCAAAGGCCGACGCCGCCGGCATGCGGCCAGACCGGCAGTCCGTATTTGGCGGCAACGAGCAGCACCGCCAGCACCTCGTTGAGGCCGCCCATGCGGCAACTGTCGATCTGGACGATATCGATCGCGCCTTCGGCGATGAACTGCTTGAACACGATGCGGTTCTGGCACATCTCCCCGGTCGCGACCTTCACCGGACCGATCGCCTCGCGGATCTTGCGATGGCCGGCAACATCGTCGGGGCTCGTCGGCTCTTCGATGAAGAACGGCTTGGCAAAGGCAAGCTGCTTGACCCAGTCGATCGCCTCGCCAACCTCCCAGACCTGGTTGGCGTCGATCATCAAGTAGCGGTCCGGGCCGATCACCTCGCGCGCGATTGTCAGTCGCCTGATGTCGTCGGCAAGGTCGCGGCCGACCTTCATCTTGATGTGGTTGAAACCTTCGTCGATCGCCTCCTGGGCGAGACGCCGGAGCTTATCGTCGTCATAACCGAGCCAGCCGGCCGATGTCGTGTAGCAGGCATAACCTTCATTCTCGAGCGTCGCGATGCGCTGAGCCTTGCCGGGTTCGGCCTTCTTGAGGATTGCGACCGCCTCGTCACGCGTCAGCACGTCCGTCATGTAGCGGTAGTCGACGATGTCGGCGATTTCTTCCGGCGACATGTCGGCGACCAGCCGCCAGACGGGCTTGCCCGCCTCCTTGGCAAGCAGGTCCCAGACGGCGTTGACGACGGCGCCGGTCGCCAGATGCATCGCACCTTTCTCCGGACCGATCCAGCGCAGCTGGCTGTCGCTGGTCAGGTGCCGCCAGAACCGGCCGGGATGGGCGAGAATGTCTGATGTCTCCTGGCCGACGATCAGATGCCGCATGGCCTTGATCGCCATGCAGCAAATGTCGTTGCCGCGGCCGATGGTGAAGGTGAGACCATGGCCCGCAAGTCCCTCCCGATCGGTGTCGAGGATGACATAGGCCGCGGAATAGTCCGGGTCCGGGTTCATCGCGTCGGAACCGTCGAGGCTCTGCGAGGTCGGAAAGCGCAGGTCGAAGACGCGCAGATCAGTGATGCGGGTCATGGTCACTCCAGTCTTATGATCAATCGTCCGCGCGCACGGACTGCTTCTGGCTGCCGAGGCCCTCGATGCCGAGTTCGACGACGTCGCCGGCCTTAAGGTAACGCGGCGGCTTCATGCCCATGCCGACGCCGGGCGGCGTGCCGGTCGAGATGATGTCGCCCGGCTGCAGCGACATGAACTGCGACAGGTAGGAGACGAGGTAGGCAACGCCATAGACCATGGTCTTCGACGAGCCGTTCTGCATGGTTTCGCCGTTGACCTTCAGCCACATCGGCAGGTTCTGCGGGTCCGCCACTTCGTCCTTGGTCACCAGCCACGGGCCTGTCGGACCAAAGGTGTCGCAGGACTTGCCCTTGGTCCACTGTCCCTGGCGCTCGATCTGGAAGGCGCGTTCGGAGACGTCGTGCACGGTGCAGTAGCCGGCGACATAGTCGAGTGCTTCCGCCTCGGTGACGTACTTGGCCTTGCGGCCGATGACGACGCCGAGTTCCACTTCCCAGTCGGTCTTCTCCGAGCCGCGCGGAATGATCAGGTCGTCATTCGGGCCAACGATCGCCGACGTCGCCTTCATGAAGATGATCGGTTCGGAGGGAACCGTGGCGCCCGTCTCGGCGGCATGGTCGGAGTAGTTGAGGCCGATGCAGATGAACTTGCCGGTACCGGCCACGCAAGGGCCGAGCCGCTGGTTGCCGTCGACAGCCGGAAGGCCGGCGAGATCGAGTGCCTCGAGTTCGGCGAGTTTGTCCGGGTCGAGCGCCGCACCTGAGAAATCGGCGACGTGGCCGGAAAGATCACGCAAGGTGCCGTTCGCATCGAGGATGCCCGGCTTTTCCTGGCCCGGGAGGCCGTAACGAAGAAGTTTCATATCTCTGCTTCCTGCTTGTCTGTTGTCAGATGGTCCAGCCGCCATCGATGGCATAGGCCTGGCCGGTCGTATAGGTGGCGCCCGCGAGATGGACGGCAAGGTCGGCGATCTCTTCCGGGGTGCCGAGCCGTCCCATTGGCTGGCGGGCGATAAAGGCGGCACGCGCAGTTTCATAGTCTCCCTGGGCGCGCATGCGGTCCTGCAGCGACGGGCTTTCGACGGTGCCCGGGCAAATGGCGTTGCAGCGAACGCCCTCAGACACGTAATCGGCTGCGACGGCCTTTGTGAGACCGATGACGGCGGCCTTGGTGACGCCGTAGGCAAACCGGTTGGGTACGCCCTTGATGCTGGAAGCGACCGAAGCCATGTTGATGATCGCGCCGTCCTTGCGGACAAGCATGCCCGGAAGGACCGCACGAATGGTGCGGATCATCGCCTTGACGTTGAGGTCGAGCGCGAACTCCAGATCGCTATCCTTCATCTCCAGGATCGAACCGGCATGCACGAAACCGGCGCAGTTGAAGAGGACGTCGACGGCGCCGATCTCTGCCACGAGCGCTTCGACCGCTTGCGTGTCGAGAACGTCGAGCCGGTGCGTTTCGACGTCGGCTTCCTTTGCAAGTGCCGCAAGCGCATCGGTATTGATATCGGTCGCGTGCACCTTTGCGCCGGCCTTCACAAAGGCCAAAGCCGAAGCGCGGCCGATGCCTTGAGCCGCAGCCGTAATCAGGACGACCTTGCCTTTAAGATCCGCTGTCATTCTCGATCCCTCATGCTTTGCGTTCAACGACCAGGATATGGTCGGCGGCGAGAACGACCTCGCCACGCTGGTTGATGACTTCTAACCGTTCGACGATGCGTCCCGCCTTCGGCCGCTTCGGATCGTCCTCTTTGGCGGCGATCGTCACGCGGGTACGGATCGTATCGCCGATATGAACCGGGCGCACGAAGCGCAGACGATCATAGCCGTAGGAAAAGGCAACCGGATTGATCAGCGATGCCGTAAGGCCGACGCCGATCGAGAAGATCATGGTGCCGTGGGCGATGCGCTGGCCGCCCGGCAGGGTCTTGGCGAACTCCGCATCCATGTGGTGCGGAAAGAAATCGCCGGTGTGGCCGGCATGGACGACGAAATCGGTCTCGGTGATCGTCCGGCCCGTCGTCAGGCGCTCATGCCCCAACTGGTAGTCTTCGAAATGGATGATCTGTTCCGACATCTCAGCGTCCCGGAAGTGGCGCGATCGCCGTTGCCGGCGACGCACTCGATTGATAGGCGGCCTCGACGAGAGCCATTGTCTGCCAGGCGTCTTCCACCGAGCCGATCAGCTCCGGGTCTTCGCCGGAGGCGAAACGCTGCAGATTGGCCATTCGGTTGGCGAAGGCGTCGGGGAACCAGGCGCCTTCAAGCGGAACCGACACCCACTCGACAGCCCCGGTTGGCCGGATCCAGAGCTCGTCGGGCTCGCCCTTGGGATAGTCGAGGTTGACACCGAGTTTCACATAAGCAGCACCCGACGTGCCCGAGATGCGGAACTCGCAGGCCTGGAACTTACGGCCGAAATCATGGTCGTGATTGATCGAGAGCACGCAGCGCACTCGATCACCATAGTCGAGGATCGCAGCCGTCCGTGTCTGGGCAACCTCATGGTTCGGATGGCCGATCGTCTTCGCATGGACGCCCAAGGGGTTGCCGAGCAGGCCGCGCACGAGATCCAGATAATGGATCGAGTGCATGGCGATCTCGATGCGCGGCAAGCCTTTCAAGAACGGCCAAAAGCCCCAGGGGGTGGAGAGTGCAAGCCAGGCGTCGAAATCGACGACCTCGCCGAGGTATCCCTTCGCGATCGCGTCTTTCAGCGCCAGCATGATCGGCGCGAAGCGGAGCTGGAAATTGACCGCCGCCTTCAGTTTGCGCGTCCGGCAGAGCTCGAGAATGGCGGTCGCGGCTTCAAGGTCCGAGCCCATCGGCTTCTGGATGAGGGCAGCGGCGCCGATCGGAAGCTTCGCCAGGATGGCGGCATGGGCCGCCGGCGGGGTCGCCAGATCAAAGATTGCACCAGCGACCGCAAGCGCATCCTCTTCCCGTTCGAAGGCGGGAATGCGCCAGGCGCCGGCAAGCTTCGCGGCCTTCTCCCGGTCTGGATCATAAAGGCCCGCGACTGGGAAGCCGGCCTGGCGATAAGCCGGCAGATGTGCGTCGCCGACGATGCTGCCGGCGCCGAAGATCACGATCGGCCGGGGCTTTGCCGGTTTCGGCCACCACTGCCTGAGCGCGCCCGGATCGAAATTTTCAGCCATTGTGGGAGACCTTGCCGTCGTGATGGAAGACCTCTTCCATCATCGCCCACCACTCACCTTCCTGGCGCGTCTCAAGCGGCTTCTGGCAGGGCATACAGACCGACCACCATTCCTGGTTCTTCGGATGTGCGGCCATCTTGGCCATGTCCGCCTCAAAATCAGAGCCGACATACTCCCAGTAGCCGAAGACCAGGTTTTCCGGCTCCTTGAGGAAGATCGAGTAGTTGGTGACGTTGCACTGCGAAATCAGCGCGAGGATCTCCGGCCAGACGGCGGCGTGCAACGCCTTGTATTCGGCGACCTTGGACGCCTCCAGACCGATCACCATTCCCATTCGCTGCATGATGACCTCCCTATCCTAGCCCCGAAACTCGCGGGTAAACTCGTCGATCGAGCGGGCGCGCACGGCATCCCAATCCCAGGAAATCCCGATGCCTGGCTCGGACGGCGCCAATGCGCGACCGTTCCGGATCTCCATGCCCTTGGTCGTGAGATCATCGAGCTGCGGAATGTACTCAACATATTTGCCGTTCGGCACGGCGCAGACGAGGCTGACATGCAGCTCCATCAGGAAGTGCGGGCAGACCGGAATGTCGAAGGCTTCCGCCGCATGCGCGACTTTCAACCACGGCGTGATGCCGCCGATACGGGCAACGTCGACCTGGACGATCGAGCAGGCGCCCTTCTGCATGTATTCGCGGAAATGACGGATCGAGTACATGGATTCACCAACCGCAATCGGTGTGGGCGTCGAGCGCGTCAGCCGGGTATGACCGTCGAGATCGTCGGCCGGCAGCGGCTCCTCGATCCAGGCAAGGTCGAGCTCCTTCAGCCTGGACGCGCGGCGGATCGCCTCGTCGACGGTGAAACCCTGGTTGCAGTCGGTCATGATCTCGAAGCCGTCGCCGAGCGCCTTGCGCATTGCCGACAGGCGATCGTAATCCTCCGAGCCGTGCGGCTTGCCGATCTTCACCTTCGAACCTGAAAAGCCCTTGGCCTTGGCGGCAAGCGCGTCCTCGATCAGCGCTTCCTTTTCGATGTGCAGCCAGCCGCCCTCGGTGGTATAGAGGGGGCAGCTTTCCTTGGCGCCGCCGGCAAGCTTCCAGAGCGGCAGCTTCTGCTTTTTGGCGCGCAGGTCCCAAAGTGCTGTGTCAACTGCCGCCAGCGCCAGCGCCGTTATCGGGCCGATCGTCGTCGCGTGGGTCGCAAATTCTAGTCTGTGCCAGATCGCCTCGATGCAATCGGCATCCTCGCCGATCAGGATCGGCACCAGGTGGTCGGAGAGAAGCCGCATCACCGACGAACCGCCGGTACCGATCGTGTAGCTGTAGCCCGTGCCCGTCGCACCATCGCTGTCGGTGATGGTGACGATCGGGGTTTCCTGGCTGACGAAGCTCTGGATCGCATCGGTCCGCTTCACCTTCGGCGGCAGGTCGACCATGCGCAGTTCAATTTTCTCGATTTTTGCCATGTCAGCCTTCCAGAGCCTTGCCGGTATCGATGTCGAAGAGATGGGCGCGCGAGAGGTCGAAGCTCATGCGCACCTTCTCGCCCGGGCCAAGCGGGCGCGGATTGAGCATGCGCGAAACCCAGTCTCGACCGTTGAACTGGATGAAGACCAGCGTTTCATTACCCAGCGGTTCGGTGATCGACACCGGTAGCTCGACCTCGTGCACGGCGGCCGGGTCGCCGGCATGCAGACCATGGCCGCTCGGATAGATGTCGTCAGGCCTCAGACCGAAGGTGACCTTCTGTCCCGGACGGAGCGCGTTCACAAACCGCGGCGGGATAGGCAGCCGCATGCCGCTTACAAAGACGAGCGTACCGTTGTCGACGATCGCCTCGTCCATGTTCATCGGCGGCGAGCCGATGAAGCCGGCCACGAACTTTGTGGCCGGGCGCTGGAACACTTCTTCCGGCGTGCCCACTTGTTCGATATAGCCGTCACGCATGATGACGATGCGGTCTGACAAGGTCATCGCCTCGACCTGGTCGTGGGTGACGTAGATCATCGTCGCCTGCATGCGGGCATGCAGCTTCTTGATCTCGGTTCGCACCTGGGTGCGCAGCTTCGCATCCAGGTTCGACAGAGGTTCGTCGAACAGGAAGACATCCGGCTGGCGCACGATCGCGCGGCCCATGGCGACGCGCTGGCGCTGGCCGCCGGAAAGCTGCGACGGGCGACGCTCCAGAAGATGGCTAAGATCGAGGATGGCAGCGGCTTCATCGACCCGCGTCTTGATCTCGTCTGCCGAGCGTCCGGCGATCTTCAGCGAAAAACCCATGTTTTCGGCGACCGTCATATGCGGATAGAGCGCATAGGACTGGAAGACCATGGAGATATTGCGCGCCCGAGGTGGCAGGTCGTTGACCTTCTTTCCGCCGATTTCGATCGCGCCATCGCTGACGTCTTCGAGGCCTGCGATCATGCGCAGCGTTGTCGACTTGCCGCAGCCCGACGGGCCGACGAGCGCGATGAACTCGCGGTCCTTCACTTCGAGGTCGATGCCGTGGACGACCTCGAGCGCGCCGTAGCGCTTGACCAGTTTCCTGAGGGTGACAGGAGCCATGAACGATTATCCTTTCACCGCGCCGAAGGTGAGGCCCGAAACGAGGTGCTTCTGAATGATGAAGGTAAGGGTCAGCGCCGGGATGATCATCACGACGGCGAGCGCACACATGCCGCGCCAGTCGATGGTGAATTCGGCGGTGTAGTCGAGAAGCCCGACCGGCAAGGTCTTGGAATTGACCGAGCGGGTGATCTGCGAGGCAAGCGCATACTCGTTCCAGGACGTCAGGAACGCAAAGATGCCGGCGGATGCGATGCCGGGACCGGCAAGCGGAAACTCCACCTGCCAGAAGGCCTGCCACGGCGTGCAACCGTCTATCTGGGCGGCCTCGGCGAGATCCTTCGGCACCTGGCGGAAGAAGCCGTCGATCAGCCAGATGGTGAAGGGCACGTTGAGCGCGACATAGGTCAGGATCAGCGAAAAATGCGTGTCGATGATACCGGTGCGGGCGTAGAGCATGAAGAGCGGCAGCGAGAGCGCGATGCCAGGCACGGCGCGCGTCAGCATGAAGCCGAGGAAGATCGCCGACTTCGCCTTGAAACGATAGCGGGCAAAGGCGTAGCCGCCGGCCATGCCGATCGCCAGTGCAATCACCGTCGAGGTCACCGAGATGATCAGCGAATTGCGAAAATAGTCCCAGACGGGAACGCCACCCTGCCCGGCGCCCGCAAACATGGCGCGATAGGCATCGAGCGAAATGCTCTCGGGGATCCAAACCGGTGGTTTCGCCATGATTTCGACGGTCGGGCGCAGCGACGACAGCACGATCCAGAGGCCGGGAAGGCAGATCACGGCCATTGCGAGAAACAGGCCGATCAGGTGCACCGTCTTCAACAGGCGGCGGCGCAGGCGGTGCGAAGCGTTGATATCCATTACCACTCGGCTCCGATCTGCTGGCGCGCCGCAGCGAGCTTGCGGAAGAAATAGACGGTGAAGACGATCGACAGGAGGATCGCGACATAGGCCATGGCGTTGGCGAGCCCCATGCGGGCATCGGCATAGGCCGTGCGGCCGACGAGCGTCCAGAGTAGCTCCGTGCGCTTGGCCGGGCCGCCATCGGTCATGATCTTGACGATGTCATAGGCGCGCGCGACGTCGAGAGAGCGGATCGTCATGGCGATGAAGGCGAACGGCATCAGATAGGGCCAGGTGACATAGCGGAAGGTCTGCCAGGGTGTGCAGCCGTCGACATGGGCAGCCTCGACCGGATCCTTCGGCATGGCGAGCAGGCCGGCCAGAATCAGGATCGCAAAGACTGCGGTCGAGGACCAGACTTCGGCGATGATGATCGAGAGCAGTGCGAGATTGCCGTCGATCAACCAGGGAATTGCTTGATCCGTCAGTCCCAGCGACTGCAGCGCATTGTTGACGAAGCCGATATTGTCGTTGAAGAGAAACTTGAACTGGAAGCCGACGAGCACCGGCGAAAACATCATCGGAAACATCATCATGGTGCGCAGCAGGCGCTGGCCGTGGGTCGCCTTGTTGACAAGCAAAGCCAGGCCGAGACCGAGCAGCATCTCGGCGTTCAGAGCCACAGTCAGCAACAGCACGGTGCGGCCAAACGCGACCCAGAATTCGGCGTTGCCAAGTACGGTCGCGTAGTTGCGCAGGCCGACAAAGACCCACAGCGTCTCCGGTTTGGTCAAGCGGAACGGCGTGAAGCTCGAATAGAAGGAAAAAAGGAGCGGCAACACGATCACCGCCGCGAGCACGACAAAGGCCGGAAGCAGAAGCAGGGCCGGTGCTGACAATTTCTTGAGCTTCATCGGGCAGTCCTGAGGATTGCATGAAATGGCTGAGGCGGCGCCGGCGCCTTCAAGGCATCGGCGCCGCCTCATGGGTAACGATCAGAGCTTGCCCGCGTCTTCGAGAATGCCGGTCGCTTTCTGAGCGGCGGCATCAAGCGCTTCCTTCGACGTCTTGTCGCCGAGGATGGCGGCCTGGAGTTCCGGATAGACGGCGTTGGAGATTTCGATCCACTCGGCCGTCTTCGGAACCGGGAAGGCATGCTTTGCGGCTTCCTGGAAAGCCTGCAGCACTTCCGTCTTGTAGGCGTCGCCCTCGGCTTGCTTGATGTTGTATTCCCAGACGGCAGTCCGGGTCGGCAACGGGCCGGCAGCCGATTCCAGCTTCTGGCTGTCCTCGTTGGTCAGCCACCAGACGAGCGAAGCGGCCGCTTCCTTGTTGGCGCAATCTTCGGTGACCGAGAAGCCATGATGGCCCGACCAGCCGGTGCGCTTGCCGGAAGAACCGGCCGGCTGCACCTTCACGCCGACATTGCCGGCGACCTTGGAGGACTTCGGGTCGTTGAAGAAGCTCGCCCAGCCAGGCCAGTCGAGATTGAGGGCGATCGAGCCCGAGGCAAAACCCTGGCCGAGGTCGTCCCAAAGATAGTTGGTCGTGCCCGGCGGTACGGCCTTGTCCTTGTAGAGCTTGACGAACCAGTCAAGCGCATGGACACCGGCTTCCGAGTTGAAGGCGGGGCGCCCGTCCTTGTCGAGATATTCGCCACCTTCGGCGACCAGCATTTCATAGAAGCGACCGTTGATTGCCTCTTCCTTACCGGCAAACTGCGTGCCGTAGAAATTCGGCGGGGCGGCGAAGAACTCGGCCTGATCGCTGACCTGGGCCCAGGTGTCCGGCGGCGCGAGGTCGTAACCGTATTTCGCCTTGAAGGCGGTCTTCTTGGCTTCGTCCTGGTAGAGGCTCTTCTGGTAGTAGAGCGCCGACACGTCGAACTGGGCGCGCGGCAACATCACCAGCTTGCCGTCGAGCGTCGAAGCGTCGATCAGCGCCGGCACGAATTTGGCGATCTCCTCCGGCGGCAGGAGCGCCAGGAGATCAGTGTAGATGTCGGGGTATTGCGGCGCGAAGGAGGAATGGTTCGAGCCGACGCACCAGCTGACGCCGCCAGTCGCGATGTCCGACTTGATCTCCTTGTCGAGTTCGAAGTGGTTCTTCTTCGACAGGATGTTGACCTTGGCGCCGGTCGCCTTCTCCCATTCGCCGATCCGCTCGTAGAGCTTTTCGTATTGCTGTCCGCCGATCAGCTTGGCGTCGATCGTGACGCCCTCGAACTTGCCGGGCAGTTCTGCGGCATTCGCCGCTCCCCCTGCACAGGCAAGCATAACGACGCCGGCGGAGACGCCGGCAAGCAGCCTTTTCATATCCACTCCTCCCATGTGCACGCCCTCTTCCTGACGCGACGTTCTCATTTGTGAGAAACTAATTCATATACAAACAACATTTTTATGAGGCGTCAAGGGAGAACTTTCCTTTGTGGGCGCCTTCGTCTGCGTATATGGATATGAATATTCACCAAGGAGGCTTCATGGACACCGAAGAGTCAGATCGCTACCGCGCACCGGCCCTTGATAAGGGGCTCGACATTCTCGAGCTGCTCGCCAGCGTCGACGGCGGACTGACGCAGGCCGAGATTTCCAAGCGCCTGAACCGGAGTCCGAACGAGTTCTACCGCATGCTCGATCGGCTGGTGCGGCGCGGCTATGTCACGCGCATCGACGGAGATCGCTATTCGCTGACATTGAAGCTCTTCGGGTTGTCGCAACTGCATGCGCCGGTCCGCAGGCTTGCCTCCTACGCCACGCCCTTGATGCGGGATCTGGCCCAGCGCTCGAAGCAGGCAAACCACCTCGCCGTCTTCGATCGCGGCTCCGCCGTCGTCATCGCCCAGCAGGAAGCGCCTGATTATTGGGGCATTTCGATCCGGGTCGGGTCGCATATCAGCCTCTTCGACACGGGTTCCGGCCATATCCTGCTTGCCTTCCGCTCGGCCGAAGAGCGCGAAATGATGATCGCGGAACATGCCAGGAGCAAAGACGAGGTCCCGCGCGGGCCTGAGTTCTACGCGCGCCTCGATCAGATCCGCGAGCGCGGCTATGAAATGATGGCGAGCGCGCAGACAGCCGGCGTCTATAACCTCTCGGCGCCGATCCTGGGGCCTGATGGCCGCGGCATCGCGGCGCTGACCGTTCCCTATATCGCGCTCGTCAACGCGCCCTCGGCGCCAGACATCACTGAAAGCATCGCCCTTTTGCTGAAAACCGCCGAGCAACTGTCGACGTTGGCCGGTTCGGACGTGGCCTCCACAACAGATTGACGGCACTTGGGAACGGTCGTACTTCTTATCTGAATAGATCATTCTTATGTGAGAAGCCGTTCGGAGGAGGCGCGCCTTGATCATCGACACCCATCTTCACCTCATCGACAGGTCGAGGCTCGCCTATCCCTGGCTCGCCGGTGTGCCTGCCCTCAACCAGGACTTTCTCTACGCCACCTACGAGCGCGAAGCGCGGCGGCTCGGCATTACGGCCAGCCTGCACATGGAGGTCGATGTCGATCCTTTAGAGATGGAGAAGGAGACATCCGAGGTCGCGCGGCTCGCAGGCCAGGCGGATAGCCTGCTGAAGGGCGCTATTGCCGCCTGCCGACCTGAAGAGGATGGCTTTTCGGCCTATCTGGAACGCCAGGAAGCAAACGGCCTCGTCAAGGGCTTCCGCCGCGTGCTGCATGTGATGCCGGATGATCTCTCCGAAGGAGCGACTTTTCGCGACAATATCCGCCGGCTCGGCGGCCGTCGCTTCACCTTCGACCTCTGCGTCCTGCCGCACCAGATCGAAAAGGCGATTGCGCTTGCCGATCTGGCGCCCGACGTTCCGTTTATTCTCGACCATTGCGGCGTGCCCGACATTCGCGCCGGCGCCGACCATCCCTGGCGCGAGCACATGAGCGAGATCGCCCAGCGTGCGAACGTCACGGCAAAAATCTCCGGCGTCGTCGCCTATGCAGACGAGGCCTGGCAGGTCGAGACGCTGCGCCCCTATGTCGAGCACACGATCGACGTCTTTGGTTGGGATCGGGTGGTCTGGGGAAGCGATTGGCCGGTCTGCACGCTCGGCGGCAATCTTTCGACCTGGGTCGGCGCCACCCACGCGCTTCTGGAAGGCTGCAGCGCGGAGGAAAAGCGCAAGCTGCTTGCCGACAACGCGCGCCGGATCTGGAATCTCGCCTAGCAAGCCCTGCCCTAAATCCGTTCCGGGACGCCTGGGCATCCCGGAACTCAGAAATCAGGCTGTAGCAAAACTCTCTGCAAACAGCCGATTGAGATCGTCGACGACCTTTCGCGCCGCCTCTTTGCCCGTGAGGCCGTCGTTGATGCGATCGGATGCCGCCTGCTGGAACGCCATGTAGCCATCGTGCCGTGGGCGAACCCAGGCGCTCTCCAGCGTCTTGCGCGTCGCACGATAGAAATCGGATGTCGCGGCATTGACGGCGTCGTCATCCCAGGCGGCCGCGTGGCCGGGCTGCCCGCCTCCTGAGGCATAAGGACCGCGCTGGACGGCGCCGCTCGCAACGAAATAGGCGAAATCGATCGCCGCTTCCCGCGCCTGTGAGAAAGCCGAGACCGCAATCCCCGTTCCGCCGAGGGCCGAGCCTGCCGGACCATTGGTTCCGGCAACCGGAACATCGCCGAACGTCACGAGCGACGGCCGGAAGCCCGGCATCGCGTAGCTGACATAGCCGTAGATCAGAGGTGCACAGACAACTTTCGACGCCGGATCGCTCATTGCCTCCAGCACGGCGATCGGGTCCATGGAAAAGCAGGAGGGATCGATCAGGTCTGTCAGTTCACGCAGGCGCTCGAAGGCGTTGATGCCCGCATCCGGATCGATCAGCGGCCCGGTAGCGTCACTGCGGCAGGGGGAACCGAGATTGCCGGCGAGCGTGTAGAAGCTCATCAGGGAATGCGGTGGGCGCATCGGCAGCGCCACCCTTGCCTGTCGCGCGAGCGCCAGCATGTCGGTCCAGCTTTCCATGCGGTCCGTCAGGTCCGGGCGCCACGCCTGGACCTGGGTCGCCGCATCGATCGGAAAGGCCCATTGCCGGCCCTGCCAGGTATAGCTCGGATAGGAGCGCCCGACGCTCGCATCCTCAAGCGCCTTCCTCTCGGCTTGGCGGCCTTCCACATCGAGCGGCGCCAGGCACTTCTCCTTGGTGATTTGGCCGACATGCGGATGATCGATGACGATAAGATCATAGGCCCGCGCCAATTCCTCGACCGGATAGGTCTCAAAATCCTGTAGCGAGCGCTTGTCCCATTCTACCGTTATGCCGGTGCGTTCCTGCCAAAGCCGCGAACAGGCGATCATCGGATCGTAGCCGCGCGGGTGGCTCCAGGTCATGCCCTTCAATGTGACGCTCACAGGCCGAACTCCTCTCGGATCGAGGTGCTATGCTCGCCGATGCGTGGTGCTGCGCGGTCCACCTGCGCACGCTTACCGTTGACCCTGAGCGGCGAACGCGTCGTCAGGATCGAAACGTCGTCTTCGCGCACCACCGTCTGCAGCATGTCGAGCACGCGGAAGCCTTCGCTTTCGAGCAGTTCGTTCCAGTTTAGAACCCGGGCGCACCAGATGTCCGCAGGCTCAAGCACGCCAAGCCAATGGTCGATGGTGTTTTCGGCGATCCGCTTGGCGATCAGCGCCTTGATTTCGTCCCGTTCGGAGAACCAGGAAGCCGGATCGTCGCGATAGGCGTCGAGTTGTGGCATTTGCAAGAGATCGGCAAGCTTCGGGATGGGCGTCATGGCGATGGCGAGATAGCCGTCCTTGGCCGGATAGACCCCATAGGGCGCCGACAGATAGGCATGGGCGCTGCGAAAACCCGACCGGGTCGGCAGCCGGCGGCCGTCATTCAAGTGCGTCGTCAGGACTTCGAACTGGAAGTCGACGAGGGCCTCGAGCAGGCTCGTCTCGATCAGGCTGCCCTTGCCGGAAATGCCGCGACGGACGAGGGCTGCAAGGATACCTTGCGCTGCTGCGGCGCCCGCAAGCATGTCGCCGATCGCCAGACCAAAGGGCACCGGCCCTTGGCCCTCATCGCCGTTCAGCCACATGACGCCGGAGCGCGATTGCGCGAGCAGATCCTGCCCCGGCCGCTTCACCCAGGGGCCTTCCTCGCCATAGCCGCTGATCGAGGCATAAACGATCTTCGGGTTGATCGCCTTGACCGCCTCGTAGTCGAGCCCGAGCCGCTGGATGACGCCGGGACGGAAATTCTGGATCAGCACGTCGGCCTTGGCGAGCAACGTCTGCAAGGCTTTAAGATCCGCCTCGTTCTTGAGGTCGATCGCGAGGCTTTCCTTGGCGCGGTTGATGGCATGAAAGATCGTCGAATCGCCGCCGATCTCGGTGTCGCTCAGATAAAGCCGGCGCGACAGGTCGCCACCGTCGGGGCGCTCGATCTTGATGACGCGCGCCCCGAGATCCATGAGGCGCAAGGAGCAGTAGGGGCCTGAGAGAAACTGGCTCATGTCGACGACGACAAGGCCAGAGAGCGGCAGTTCGTTGGTTTCGGTCATCGGTATCTTACTTCTCGGTCTTGCCGACGAAGTCGGCGGGGTTTTTGTATTTCACGGTCTGCAGGTGCTCACAGTAGAGCACCAGCTCCCCCTCGCCCTTGAAGACCTGGTAGCTGGCCCGGATAAGCCCGAGCTCCCTGTAGCGGGGCGTTTTGTCCATGTTGGTACGGATCGTGTAGATCGTTTCGCCAATGAAGACCGGCTTGATGAAGCGCAGCTTGTCATAACCGTAGGAAAAGGCGTTGACGCAGTTGGTGGCGACCAGCCCGAGGCCTGCGGAAAAGACGAAGGCGCCGGCAACGAGACGCCTGCCGAAGATGCCCTCGCGCTCGGCAAACATCTGATCCTGCACGTAAGGATGGATGTCGACGACGAGCGTATTGAAGAGGTGGCTGTCGCTCTCGGCGATCGTGCGACGCAATGACCTTATACGCTGGCCGACTGGCCAGTCCTCATAGAACCAGTTTTCCGCGTTCCACACGGGAAGCGCGGCGTGCTCCTCCGGCATGTCCCCGGGATGGGTCGAGGACACCCCGACAGTGGGCATGAAATCATCCATTGGTCAGTCCCTGATGCAATAGGTCGGCAACTGCGGGTCCGTTCGACGGTTCCCGAGGGCAATGCCGCTCGATCTCCATTCGGATCCTTATATGAATAGTATGTTCACATATGGATTCCGTTTGCAACCGGCTGTGGGCTGCAAGCGCGTTCGCGGCGAGAAGCGACGCCGTAAAGACCATCACTCAAATAGAGGTTCAGCTTCTGCAGTGCGCGCGAGGTGGCGACATTCGTCAACGACGTTGACTTTTGTCAGTATAGATGAAATATGTCAGATCCATCTTGCGAAGGTTCCGCCAATGCCCATCCGAGCCACAGACCAGATCATTCACAAGGCCGCCTGGCTCTATTATAC
The DNA here is from genome assembly GCF_001429005.1 of Ensifer sp. Root954. Classification (NCBI taxonomy): domain Bacteria; kingdom Pseudomonadati; phylum Pseudomonadota; class Alphaproteobacteria; order Hyphomicrobiales; family Rhizobiaceae; genus Ensifer; species Ensifer sp. Root954. Next base: position 130,955 of record NZ_LMJM01000050.1, on the reverse strand, counting down.
GCACGGCCTGCGCCAGGACGAAGTGGCGCAGCGGCTGGAGATATCCCGCGCCTCGATCGCCATGTATCTGCGCAAGGCCCGCGAGATGGGCATCGTCACGATCACCACGTCGACAGAACTGTTTTCGCAGGACGTGCTTGCCCGCGAGCTCGAAGACGCCACCGGGCTTACGACTGCATGGCTCGTGCCGGAAGATCGGCAGGCGATGGACCCGGCCGCCGAAATGCCCGTCGTTGCGGCCTCCGTTTTTCTCGAACTGATCAACAAGGGCGACCGGATCGGTGTTGCCTGGGGCCGCACCGTCTATCATATCGCCGACGTCATGCCCTTTGCGGACCTGCGCGGCGTCACGGTCGTGCAACTTTGCGGCAACCTCGGCGCGCCCTATTCCTACCGCCCGGATCAATGCACGACGGAAATCGCCCGCCGCCTCAATGCCGAAGGGATTAATTTTTATGCGCCGCTCGTGCTTTCCTCCGAGCGGCTCGCCGAAGAACTGCGCGGCGAACCCGTCATCAAGGAGCAGCTCGCGACCATCTCCGACTGCGGTCTGGCGCTCTATTCGGTCGGCGGCATCGAGGATGACAGCCACCTCGTCAAATGCGGCGCGCTCTCGGCTGCAGACATGCATGCGATGGGCGAAAAGGGCGCGGCCGGCGTCATTGCCGGACAGCTCATCGATCGCGACGGCCAATGGATGGATTGCGAGCACAATCGCCGCTGCATTTCGGCCGATCTCGGCTCCATCCGCACGATCAAGAAGCGCATGCTGGTCGTGCAGGAGGACAGCAAGTTCGAACCGCTGATGGCGGCCTTGAAGGGCGGCTTCGCCTCGCATCTCGTCATCACCGAGTCGATGGCACGCAAAGTCCTCGATCGCTGGAACCGCGAAGGGCTTGGCAGAAGCGGCTCAGGCGCCCCCTGAGCCTCGAATTTGGGTCCGCCGATACCGGCCGGGCCGGTTTATCGGGAGGCTGAACTTATGGATAATCTCTGGCGCGACGACGAGGCGGAGAAGGTCGTTGCGGGCTATCAGGCCAAGGGCACTGGCCGCGATCTGGCGCTGCGGACCTATACGACGCGACTGCTTGGCGGCGAGCCGCGGCTCGTGCTGCATGGCGGCGGCAACACCTCGGTGAAAACCGAAATCACAGACCTCGTCGGGGACACGCATGCCGTGCTCTGCGTCAAGGGCAGTGGCTGGGACATGGGCACGATCGAGCCCGCTGGCCTGCCAGCCGTCAAGATCGCCCCCCTGCTCAAGAGCCGCAAGCTCGAAAGGCTTTCGGACGAGGACATGGTGACGCTGTTGCGCGCCAACCTCATCGACCCGGCCTCGCCGAACCCGTCCGTGGAGGCGCTGCTGCACGCCTTCCTGCCACACAAGTTCGTCGACCACACCCATTCGACCGCCATTCTTGCCATCGCCGATCAGGCCAAGAGCCGGGAGATGTGCGCCGAGCTTTTCGGCAGGAAGATGGGCTTCGTGCCCTACATCATGCCGGGCTTCGCGCTGGCGAAGGCTGCGGCGGACGTGTTCGATCAGGATCCGACAGTCGAGGGGCTGATCCTCGACAAGCACGGAATCTTCACCTTCGCCGACACGGCGAAGGAAGCCTATGATCGGATGATCCACTATGTCACGCTTGCCGAAGAGCATGTGAAAGCGAAGGGGCACAATCCGTTTACGCCCGCCGCCCTGCCCGCAGTGCTTGCAAGCCCTGCCGATATCGCGCCAATGCTGCGCGGCGCCGTTGCCGTCGACAAGGGCGAAGGCCGTTTTGACCGCATGGTCAGTGTGTTCCGCACCTCGCCCGATATCCTCGACTTCGTCAATGCGCAGCAGGTTGAGGAGATGGCAGCCAGGGGCGTTTCGACGCCCGATCTTTCCATCCGCATCAAGACCGGCCCGATGGTGCTTCCGGCGCCGGCTAAAGATGATCTCTTGGGCTACCGGGCCGTGATCGACGCGCGGGTCACCGCCTTTGCCGCCGACTACACCGGGTATTTCCACAGCAACGACGCACGAGACGACGTCAAGCGCATCATGCTCGATCCCATGCCGCGCCTGACGCTGGTGCCCGGGCTCGGCATGTTCGGCCATGGCCGCACCTACAAGGACGCGATGATCGCCGTCGACGTCGGCGAGATGTGGATCGAGGCTGCGCGCGACGCAGAATCCGTTGGCCGCTTCGAGCCGGTCAGCCGGCCGGATCTCTTCGATCTCGAATACTGGTCGCTGGAACAGGCGAAACTCGCAGGCGCCAAGCCGAAGCCGTTTACCGGCCAGGTCGCGCTCGTCACCGGCGGCGCCGGCGCCATCGGCGCTGCCATCGTCAAGGCTTTCGTCGCCGAGGGCGCGCATGCCGTCGTGCTCGATCTCGACGGCGACAAGGCTGCGGTCGTGGCAAAGGCGGCCGGCAACAACTCGATTGGCATCGCCTGCGACATCACGGATCCCGCTTCGGTGCGCGCCGCCTTCGACCGGGTGGTCGCGACCTTCGGCGGCGTCGATGTCGTCGTCTCCAATGCGGGCGCCGCCTGGGAAAGCCCGATTGCGACGATGGACGACGCCCTGCTGCGCCGTAGCTTCGAGCTGAATTTCTTCGCGCATCAGACGGTCGCGCAGAATGCCGTGCGCATCATGAAGGAACAAAAGACCGGCGGCGTGCTGCTCTTCAACGCCTCCAAGCAGGCAGTCAACCCGGGCGCGAAGTTCGGCGCCTACGGATTGCCGAAAGCGGCGACGCTGTTTCTGTCGCGGCAATATGCGCTTGAGCATGGTGCCGACCATATCCGCGTCAATGCCGTCAACGCCGATCGCATCCGCTCGGGCCTGCTCAATGACGAGATGATCGCCAATCGTGCAGCCGCCCGCGGCCTTTCGGTCAAGGACTACATGGGCGGAAACCTGCTCGGTCTCGAAGTGACGGCCGAGGACGTAGCGCGCGCCTTCGTGCACCACGCGCTCGCAGAACGAACCACCGCGGATGTGACGACTGTGGATGGCGGCAATATCGCAGCGGCGATGCGCTGAGCGCTTCCGTCTAAGCGTAAAAACGTGCCACACTGCAGTCTCCCGCCAGAGTTGTTCGGATGGAGACGAAATGGTCGATCGATGGCCCGCAGATGCCGCGTTTCAAATGGGTGACTATGCCGCCAAGAAAGGCCGCGCCTCATGGCGCGGCAAGATCGTCGGCTGGTATCGCACAGACCTGACCAGCCTCGGCTACGCGATCGAAAGCCATTTCGAGCCGGGCTCCGTGCAGATCTATCCCGAGACGGCGATCGAAGCCTGGGTGCCGCCAAAGGCGGAAAGCGAATTAGAGTAACCAGGACAAAAAAAGGGGCGGTCTGATCGACCGCCCCTTTCGTTTCGCCTTGGGAGATTAAGGCTTCGGCATCCATGCGGGCATGGCAACATCTGCATGGGCGAACTGCGGCAGCTTCACGCCGAGCTCTTCCATGTTCTTGATGTCCTGATCGTTCAGGTCCTTCTGGGTGATCAGCGTCGGCGGTACGACCACCTGGCGGCCCGGGTCTTCGCCGGCAAGCAGCATGGCGAGCGAGCGGACCGAGACCTGGCCGACGACGGCGGGGTTGGTGGCGGCCGTCGCCGTCCAGGCCGAGCCCGTTTCGCGCATGGCGGCGATGTCGGACGTCGAAATGTCGGCCGAGTAGATCTTGACGCTGGAAGACAGGCCCGCTTCGTCGACGGCGATCTTCACGCCCTTGGCGAACTCGTCATAGGGCGCGAACATCACGGTGATGTCGGGCTTGGCCGAAATCACCGCGCGGGCCTGGTTGGCTACCGAGTTGGCGATCGGGTTGTCCATCGTTCCGAATTGTGCGGCTTCCTCGATGCCGGAATACTTCGCCTTGAATTCCTTCCAGGTCTCGTCGCGGCGGTCGAGCGGCGCGATGCCGGCGACATAGACGTAGCCTGCCTTGAAGCTTTCGCCATTGTCCTTGACGGCCTGCTCGAGCGCGAGGCGGGCGAGGTCGCGATCGGACTGCTCGATCTGCGGGATCTTCTCGTTCTCGACGTTTACGTCGAAGGCGACGACCTTGATGCCGGCGTCAACCGCGCGCTGGGCAGCTTCCTTCATCGATTCGGTCAGGCCGTGCTGGATGATGATGCCCTGCACGCCAAGCGCGATCGCCTGGTCGACCATGTCGGCCTGGAGCGCTGCATCCTGGCGGCTGTCGAAGACCTGAAGCTGCACGCCGAGCGCCTTGGACTGCGCCTCGACGCCTGCGAGATAGGACTGGAAGAAGTCGCCGGTCGAAAGGTAGCGCACAAGCGCGATCTTGACATCGCCGGCCTTATCGAACGGCTTTGGCATGTCGGCTGCAAAGGACGGCACGCCGAAGGCGGCTGCCCCCATCAACCCAAGCGTCAAGCGGCCCAGGCTTCTGCGAGTCATGTTCATGTCAGTCTCCTCCACTGGTGAACTTTTTGTTTTCCGCTGAAGGGCACCCCTTCAGCGTTTGCCTCTTTTCGAGAGCGCAAAGGTGAAGATCAGGGCAGCGACGAGCACCGCGCCCTTGATGAAATCCTGGGTGTAATAGGGCGCGTTCATCATCGTCAGGCCCTGCAGCAGGATGCCGACGAAGAGCGCGCCGATCGCCGTGCCGAAAGCATTCGGCTTGGCGGCGCCGAGCACGGCAAAACCGATGAGCGCTGCGGCAACCGCATCGAGCAGCAGGTTGTTGCCCGACGCGATGTCTCCGCGACCAAGACGGGCGGCAAGCAGGATGCCGCCGATCGAGGCGAAGACGCCGGAAATGATATAGGCCGAAATCTTGTAGGCATTGACCGGCGCACCGGCGAGGCCGGCTGCCCGCTCGTTGGAGCCGACGGCATACATCATGCGGCCGAAGCGGGTGTATTCGAGGAAGAACCAGATGACGATCGCCAGCACGATCAGCACCACGACCGAAACCGGCACGAGGTTGGGCAGGACGAAATCGAAGCGGTGGCGGCCGAGTGCCAGGAAGGCCGGGCTGAAAGTGCCGCCGGCGACCGAGCCGTCGGGAAGCGTCATGCCTGTGGCAATCGACCGACCCTCCGTCGGGATGCGCTGGAGGCCGAGCAAGAGGAACATCATGCCGAGTGTCGCCAGCAGATCAGGCACGCGCATGTAGACGATAATGACGCCGTTGACGAAACCGACCAGGACGCCGATGGCAAGGCACACGAGCGTCGCCGTCAGTGCGTCGCCGCCCATCACCACCATCACATAGGACGAGGCCATCATCGCCGTCGTCGCGACCGAGCCGATCGAAAGATCGAAGCCGCCGACGACAAGCGTGGCCGTCACGCCCAGCGCCAGGATGCCGGTAATCGACACCGACTGCAGGATGAAGACCGCACTCTGCGGTGAGGCGAAGCCGCCGGTCACGAGCGAGAAATAGAGGACCATCCCGGCGAGAAGCAGGAGGAAGCCGTATTTGATGGCCGCCTCGCGAATTCCCGATGCGCTCGAAGGGACCGCAACCGGTGCTGCGGAATTGCTCTGTTCACTGCTCATGACGCATGGACCTGTTGATAGAATTGACCGGCGATTTCCGACAGGAGCCGCTCGACATCGATGTCGGCATTGCGGTGCTCGCCGACGATGGTCTGTTCCGACATCACGAGGATGCGGTCGGCGACTTCGAAGGCTTCGTCGAGTTCGGTCACGAAGAGGATCGTGGCGCGGCCCGCGGCCGAGGCGCGCAGCTTCTCGCCGATGTCGCGGCGTGCGGCGATGTCGACGCCCTGGAACGGTTCGTCGAGGATGAGCAGGCGCGACGGCTCGGAAAGCCAGCGCCCGACCATCACCTTCTGCTGGTTCCCGCCCGAAAGCGTCTGCAACTCGTCGCGCTCGCTGCGGCAGACGACACCGAGGGCGGCGATCTGCTGGCGTGCCTTGGTCTTTTCCGCCCGCCGGCTCGATATGCCGAAGCGCGAGAGCCGGCTCAGGAACGGCAGGCTGATATTTTCGTAGATGTTGAAGTCGGGCACGATGCCGCTTTCGGCGCGGTCCTTGGCGACGAGGAAGACGCCGCGGGCGATAGCCCTTCCGGTGCTTGCCGGCGCGTAACGCGCGCCGTCGAGCGTCATCTCACCGGCAAACGGAGCGCGCGCGCCAAACAGAGTTTCGGCAAGCGCGGTCTTGCCGACGCCGACGAGCCCGGTGACGGCGACGATTTCCCCGTCACGGAGCGTAAAATCGAAGGGGCGCGCCTGTTCCGACAACTTCAGGCCGCTGACCGCAAAGACCGGAGCGCCGCCGTCGCGCAGATCAACGGCGCCAGCCAAGACCTTGCGACCGAGCATGGCGTTGACCGCACCCTCATAGTCCAGTTCCGGCCCTTCGAAGCGGCCACTGATGCGGCCATCACGCAGCGCCACGATGCTGTCGGCCAGCCGCCGGATGTCCGACATGCGGTGGGAGATATAGAGAATGGCGACGCCGCGCGCCTTCAGCCGGTCGACGAGATCGAAAAGCCGGTCGGCCTCCGCGCTCGACAGCGACGATGTCGGCTCGTCGAGGATCAGCACCTTCGGCTCATGCGCCATGGCACGGGCGATCGCCACCATCTGCCGGTCGGCAAGCGTCAGGTCGTTGATATTGGCGGCAAGATCGATCGCAAGCCCCATGCGCGAGGCGACCGCGGCGGCCTCTCGGCGCACCCGACGCGGGTTGAAGAACAGCCGCGCACCGCGCCCGTTCAAGCGGTCGAGCGTTAGATTGGTGGCGACGTCGAGATCGGCGACCACCCCGTCATTGATGTTCTGATGCACGGTGACAACGCCGGCGCGGATCGCCTCGGCCGGGGCCGTCGGCTCGAAGGGCATGCCGGCGAGCGTGATCGTGCCGGCGTCGCGCGTGTAAACGCCGCTCAGGATCCGCACGAGCGTGGATTTGCCGGCGCCATTGGCGCCCATCAGAACGGTAACCGCCCCAGCCTTGAGATCGAGATCCACCCCTCGAAGAACCGGTACCGGCCCGAAAGATTTGCGCACGCCCTCAATGCGAAACACTGCCTGTTCGCTCATTCTCTCCTCCCGATGAAGGCAGGTTAGGATAGGCTTCCGTCAAATGTCAAGGCCATTGACATTTGCTAGAATGCCGCCTTAGTTGTGACCACACACGGCATGGCTGCGAGCGGTGGAGGCCCGCGCCATGCGTTGGAGGAAAACGATATGGACAAGCAGGTCTTCGAGGCGCTGAGCGCTGCGACGTTGCCGGAAAAACTCGGCGGAAACACCGTCCTGAAAGAAAAAATCGGGCCGGACTTTTCGCGCTGGAGCGTTAAGGAAGTCGGCGACGGCAACCTCAATCTGGTCTTCATCGTCTCTGGCGACAGGGGCGCTGCCATCGTCAAGCAGGCGCTGCCCTATGTGCGCCTTGTCGGCGAAAGCTGGCCGCTGCCGCTGAAGCGCTCCTATTTCGAATATCATGCCCTGAAGCGCCAGGCAGCGCGTGACCCCGGTCTCGTGCCGGAGATCTATTTCTTCGACGAATCCCAGGCGCTCATCGTCATGGAGTTCCTGACGCCGCACGTCATTTTGAGGCGCGCGCTGATCGACGGGCGGCAACTGCCGAAAATCGGGCGTGACCTCGGCCTCTTCGTCGCCCGCACGCTCTTTCGCGGCTCCGACCTCTCCATGGCCACGCGCGAGAAGAAGACAGACCTTGCGCTTTTCGCCGACAATATCGAGCTTTGCGACATCACCGAAAACCTGGTGTTTTCCGATCCCTATTTCGAGGCCGATCTCAATCGTCACACCACGCCCCAGCTCGATCCGATCGTGGCCGAGCTTCGCGCCGACCGCGACCTCAAGGTCGAAGCACAGCGGCTGAAACATCTGTTCTCGGCAAAAGCCGAAACGCTCTGCCATGGCGATCTGCATACCGGTTCTGTTATGGTGACCGACGACGAGACCCGCGTCATCGACCCGGAGTTCGCGTTCTACGGACCGATCAGCTTCGACGTCGGCATGCTGCTTGCCAATTTCTGGATGAGCTATTTTTCGCAGAGCGGACACGAAAACGCGCCCAGTGCCCGAGATGGCATGCGCACCTATCTGCTCGATACGGTCGAAGTCATCTGGGAAACCTTCCGCACCGAATTCGCCCATCTCTGGCGCACGGAGCGTAACGGCATTCTCTACCAGGCAAGCCTCTTTGAGGCGCGCAACGATCCGTTCGGTGCCGAACAGGCGCTCGATATCGTCATCGACGAGATCTGGCGCGAGATGTTGGGCTTTGCCGGCGTCGAGATGCACCGCCGCATCCTGGGGCTCGCCCACAACGCCGACTTCGAAACCATTGTCGACCCCGATCGCCGTGCTGCCTGCGAAACCAGGGCGCTGAAGCTCGGGCGTCACCTCGCCGTCAACCGGCATCATATCCACAGCCTCAAGGACATCCGCGCACTCGCGGAGCGCCTTCAGAAGGAGACATCAGCGTGAAAGTCGGAGAACGCCACTACCATACGATCTGGCTCAACGAGGACGGACGCTCCGTCGATATCATCGACCAACGCTGGTTGCCGCACGAGTTCCGCGTCGTGACGCTGAAAACGGTCGCCGATGTCGCCGTCGCCATCCGCGACATGTGGGTGCGCGGCGCACCGCTGATCGGCGTCACGGCCGCCTACGGTGTTGCGATTGCGATGGCCAAGGACCCGTCGAACGCCCATCTCGACGCCGTCTGGGAGGAACTCAACGAAACACGCCCGACCGCCATCAATCTGCGCTGGGCGCTGAACGCCATGCGCGACCATCTGCGCCCCTTGCCGGAAGGCGGGCGTGCCAAGGCGGCCTATGATCGTGCCGCCGAGATCGCGGCCGAAGATGTCGAACTCAATCGCGCCATTGGCGCAAACGGCCTGAAGGTCATCCGCGAGATTGCTGCGAAGAAGGCGCCGGGTGAACCCGTGCGCATCCTCACCCATTGCAACGCCGGCTGGCTTGCGACCGTCGACTATGGCACTGCGACTGCACCCATCTACATGGCTGTCGAGGAAGGCATTCCGGTGCATGTCTATGTCGACGAAACACGCCCGCGCAATCAGGGCGCCTATCTCACCGCCTGGGAAATGAACGGCCACGGTGTGCCGCACACGCTGATCGTCGACAATGCCGGCGGGCACCTGATGCAGCACGGCGATGTGGATATGGTCATTGTCGGCACGGACCGGACGACGGCCAATGGCGATGTCTGCAACAAGATCGGCACCTATCTGAAGGCGCTAGCTGCGCGCGACAATGGCGTCCCCTTCTATGTCGCCCTTCCCTCGCCGACGATCGACTGGACGGTCCGCGACGGGATCAAGGAAATCCCGATCGAGGAGCGAACCGCCGACGAGGTGAGCTTCGTCCAGGGGCGCGCCAGCGACGGCTCGATTGCCAGCGTGCGCATTTCGCCGGAGGGCAGCCCTGCCGCCAATCCGGCCTTCGACGTCACGCCCGCCCGACTCATCACCGGCCTGATCACCGAGCGCGGCATCGCAACACCATCGCCCGAAGGCCTCAAGGCGCTTTTCCCAGAACGGAGCTGAGACGATGACACTCACGAACCGGGTTTCAACGGAAGAGATCGCGCTCGGCATCCGCCGGCGGGTGTTCTTCCACACCATGAAGAACAATGGCGGTTACCTCAGCCAGGCCTGCTCGGCTGCCGAAAGCCTTGCTCTGCTCTATAACGAGCTTCTGACGCTCGGCGAGCCGACGTTGCCGAAGGTGCCGCTGCCGTTTCGCGGTGTTCCTTCGGCGCACAATCCGGACGCCTTTACCGGCGCCGGCTATCACGGACCGGTTGGGCCGGCGTTCGACCGTTTCTTCATCTCGCCCGCCCACTATGCGCTCGTCATCTATTCGGCGCTGATCGAGATGGGGCGCATGGACGAGCACGCGCTCGATCACTTCAACAAGGACGGCGGTTCGGTCGAGATGATCGGCGCCGAGCACAGCCCCGGCATGGAAGTGACCACGGGCTCGCTGGCGCAGGGTCTCTCCATGGCCTCGGGCGTCGCCTGGGCGCGGCTGCAGAAGAAGGAGCCGGGCAAGGTCTGGGTCTACATGTCGGACGGCGAGTTCCAGGAAGGCCAGACCTGGGAATGCCTTTCCGCGATGAGCTACCACGGCATCGACAACATCCGCGTCGTCGTCGACGTGAACCGCCAGCAATGCGACGGCGCCATGTCGTCGGTGCTCGACCTTGGCAATCTCGCCGCCCGGGTAAGCGCCTTCGGCGTCACCTGCCGGTCGGTCGACGGCCACGACCTGGAAGCGCTCAGGGCCGCGGCCGGAAGCGCCGAGCCCGGCAAGCCGCTGGTCATCCTCGCCAACACCTCGCCCTACCAGGGCATGGAGTTCCTCAAAAAGCGTTTCCCGCGACTTCATTACGTTCGCTTCAAGAGCGCGGAAGAACGGCTTGAAATGCAGGCCGCACTTGCGGCCGAACTCGGCGTCGACGTCGAAGCTATGAAAGGGGCCTGAACATGGTCGAGATCGTCAATCGTCCCTACGCCAAGGCATTCGAGACCTTCGCGACCGCGCGACCCGAAGTCCTCTGCCTTTCCGCCGACCTGACCTCGTCCTGCGAGGTCGACGGCTTCCGCGACCGGCATCCGCAGCAGTTCCTCTCGCTCGGCATGGCCGAGCAGAATATGTTGTCCTTTGCCGGCGGGCTGGCGATGGAAGGCTACCGGCCGTTCATTCACACCTTCTCGGTCTTCCTCTATCGCCGCCCCTATGATCAGTTGATCAACTCCATCGCCTATTCCAATCGCAAGGTGCGACTGATGGGCTTCCTGCCCGGTATCACCACGCCCGGCGGCATCACCCACCAGGCGATCGAGGACATTGCCGTTCTGCGCGCTGTACCGAACATGACGATCCTCGAGACCGGTGATGCGACCGAGGTGGAGACCGTGCTTGAAGTGGCCGACAGCATCGATGGCCCTGTCTATGTACGTGTGCTTCGCGGCGAGGTCCCGCGTCTCTTCTCCACGCCTTTCGCGTTCAACAAGCTGCGGGTTCTGTCCGAGGGCGACGACATTCTCGTCGTTTCCTCAGGCATCTGCACCGAGGAAGCACTGCGCGCCACCCAACCGCTTCAGGCACGCGGCATCGGCATCACCCATCTGCACGCCTCGACCCTGAAACCCTTCGATCGCGAAGGCCTTTTGAAGGCCGCGCGGGGCAAGAAGGGGATCGTCACGCTGGAAAACCACACCATCGTCGGTGGCCTCGGCTCGCTCGTTGCGGAAATTCTGGCCGAAGAAGGTCTTGGCATCCGCCTGAAGCGGCTGGGCCTCAATGACACCTTCGCCCATGGTGCGTCGAAGCCCTACCTCATGAAAAAGTATGGCCTCGACGCCGGCGCGCTCGTTGGCGCCATCAGCGAGTTGGTCGGCAAGCCGCTGGAGATCGGCGAGGACGAATTGATGGAGGTCCGCATCGACCACGTGCATTCGGCTCAGAAGGCGGAGGCGCTCTAGTGGCTCCGCGTTTCACCGTCACCTACTACGTGCAGGCCGCTGACGCCGACGAGGCTAAGGCGCGCGCACTCGATATCGCTCTGGAGCAGACCGTCGAAATTCCGCGCAGCGCCGTTCCCAAGGGCTACGTCGAGGATGAAATCCTCGGCAAGCTGGAAGACCTGAAGCCGGATCCGGTCGGCCGGCCGGGTTTTCTCGCCTCGATCTCCTATTCCGACGACGATGTCGGCGGCGACTTTCTGCAGCTCTTGAACGTCATCTTCGGCAACAGCTCCATCAAGCCCGGCCTGAAGGTCGAGGATATCGGTCTTTCGCCGGGTATCCTTGGGCTTTGCACAGGACCCCGCCACGGCATTGCCGGGCTTCGCGCCCGCGCCGGCGTGGGCGAAGGCCCTCTGTTGATGTCGGCGATCAAGCCCGTCGGGCTTTCGACATCCGAACTTGCGAGCCGCGCCCATGATTTCGCGCTTGGCGGCATGCACTTCGTCAAGGACGACCATGGTCTCGTCGATCAGGTGACGTCGCCTTTTAGTGAACGCTTGAAGGCCTGCATCGAGGCCGTCGGCGAGGCCAATGCCAAAACCGGCAGCAGGACAAGCTTCGTGCCGAATGTCACCGGGCCGGCTTCGGCCGTGCTTGACCGGGCGAAGGAAGCGCAGGCCGCCGGTGCGGGCGCCGTGATGCTGGCCCCGGCATTGACCGGCTATGATGTCGTGCGCACACTTGCGGCCGATCCCCACTTCAGCTTGCCGATCGTTTCGCACCCGGCCTTCTCCGGCGCAAATGTGGTTTCTGCCGATTGCGGCTTCTCGCACCGTTCGTTCTTCGGCACGCTGCATCGCCTGATGGGCGCGGATGCGGTGATCTACCCGAACTTCGGAGGCCGCTTCGGTTTCACGCGAGAGGAATGCCTGTCGATTGCTCGGGCCTGCGCGGCCGACATGAGGGGGCCGAAGGCGATCGTCGCTGCACCCGGTGGCGGCATGACCTTCGAGCGCGTTCCCGAGATGCGTGAGGCCTACGGCAACGACGTCATGTATCTGATCGGCGGCGCCCTGCTTCAGCAACCGAACCTCGTGGAGGCCTGCCGCCGCCTGGTCGCCGCGGTCCATAGCTAGACGCACTCGCCATGGGTCGAGCCGGAAGGGTCGAGCCGTGATGGTGCAGCCCTCGTATTCCCGTAGGCGAAAGGGCGGCCCTCCCGTTGCGCGGCAAGAGAAGCAGCTAGCGGATGGCCGCAGCCTGGGACCAGGCTGCCATCCAGCGCGACTGCGAGCTCATGGGCCGCAATCCGCTTAGTCGCGCTCCGTTGTCGCTATGCGTTGGAAGTGCGGGTCGGCATTACAACGGCCGAGAACGCCGACCAAACCGCTGGGCTAAGCGGCGACAACTCCTCGGCCCTCAAGCTGAGCGCTTCCGAAGACGTCGGCGCCGCTTCAGGACTGCCGATCACCTGTTACGCTTCGAACGTCTAGCGTTTGCGAACAAACTCAGTGCGTAGAACAAGACCTTTGATCGCCTCATGGCGGCAATCGATTTCTTCAGGATTATCAGTTAGCCGGATCGACTTGATCACCGTTCCCTGCTTCAGCGTTTGCCCGGCACCCTTTACCTTGAGATCCTTGATCAAAACGACTGAGTCGCCATCTGCAAGGACGGTCCCTGACGCATCGCGAACCTCGGCGGCTCTTGCTTTCTCGGCAGCAAGTTCGGAGGCTGGCCGCCACTCACCCGTTACATCGTCGTACACGTAGTCGTCGTTCTGGTCGCTCATGGTCTGCCTTGCATGGTTTTTCGGATCTTGCAGTGGTCGCGGCCGCGATCGCTGCAATAGGGGTGCACCCCTACCTTCTCTGCGGTGCTGACGCAAATGTCACGGCTCGTCCTTCGGTTTTGCTGCGATCTAAAACGTCGGTCGTCCGCTATAAGGCCGCATTTGCGCCGCGTGGCGGCCGGCATCCGTCGCCGCGCGGAGCGGACCCGCTTGCCTTTCGCAGGGCACTGCCTCGTATGCCCGTAGATCGTCTCCGCTTGTCCGGCCGAGCGCGAACATTGAAGCGGCCGTCTTCCGCCGGTTCGGCACTGGGCCGGAACCACTTCGGCCCGAAAGAAAGAGACATGGCCAAGCCCGCAACCAACCTCGGCCCCGTTCATTCAGCACTGTGAGTGCTCTAGTTGGCGAAGGCCTGTTCTTTCACAAAGATTTCCAGATCCGTCTCTGCCTTGATGGTGCTCCGAGTTCGATTTCGGCCCGCACTCTTTGCTTCGTAGAGGAGCTTGTCGGCCCGTTCATAGAGTTTCTCAAAACCTTCATCGCCGAAGGTATCCGCCACTCCCATGCTGGCGGTTACAGGTCGCTCGAGACCCGGAACGGTACTGGCGACAATTCCCGGAATTGCCTGTCGCCGGCGTTCGGCCAGGGTGGCGGCATCATTGCCGCGCAAGAGAAGTACAAATTCTTCACCGCCAAGACGGTATGCCCGCACGTCCGGCCCTGTCTGGAAAGCATTGGCTACAGCTTTGAGCACGGCATCTCCAACGGCATGTCCGTTTACGTCATTGATTGACTTGAAATGATCAAGGTCAATGACCGCCAGTGTTGCAAAGCCATCAGCTCGAAGCTGCGCGAACTGTCCCTCAATAGCTCGACGATTGAGCAATCCCGTCAATGGGTCCGTTTCGGAAAGCCGTTCAAGCAGATCGGCTTCGATGCGTGCGCGATCTCGCTCCCGCTTCATGGTCACGAAGCGATCAGCTACGCCGAGCGTGGTGAAGAGGGCTTCGAATAGACAGCCAGCATAAAACGCGAGCGTGGCGTCGATGCTGTCGAACCAGGGTACGACGCCCGTCACCAGACGGATCAAGCCGACCGCGATCATTGGCGTGTATCCGACTGCCTGAAATTTTGCCGCACGACTCCCGCGGCGCAATGCGTCGATCATCGACAGTATGAAAATGATGAGGATCGGTGCAAACGCAGCCGTGTACGCGGTCGATTGTATTGGCCGCGCAACGAACGGGAATGCCGCGTGAAACGCACTCAGGAACAATGCCGATGCCGCACAATAGGGTAGCAGACGCCGTAGTGCAGGATGCATCAGTCCAGGTTCGATGAAGCTGTACGTAAACATCGCTCCTGATGCGACCGTCATCCCGAAGAGCAAGGTGGTCATCCAGCTCAAAGTCATGGCCGGCGGGTCGAAAAATACGACTGACAAACTTGATGAGGTCATAATGGTCATCAGCAACGACAGCGTCAAAGCCGAGTGCCAGAGAACAAAAGGTTCGCGCAGGATCCGATAGAACGCCGCATTGAAGATCAGAAGCATGGCGAGCATGCCAGCTAGGCCTGCGACGAACGTCAGGAGTTGCATATCGTCGATGCTATCGACTGCGACATCCACTGGTGCAAGATATGCTCGCTCCAGTGTCATCCGATGGCTGGGCAAATCGATTGCGACGACGACTTGCCGCGTCGCATCTGTCACTACAGGCAGGGGAGCCTTGAAATACCCACCGGCCATTGAGCTGGGCAACGCTGCTGCAGAAACGGAGGCTTGCCGCACCGCGCCGTCCTGGTCGATTGCAAGGAGATGCACCGCCTCAAGTGCGCTCCGCCTGGAGAGAAAGTATCGAGGAGGGCTCTCGCCCGGCCTGAGATCGAAGCGAAGCAGTACTCGCTCGGAATCAATCGAGAATTTCCGGTCATCACAGGACCACCGCTCGGCTGCCAAAGCTATGGTGATCACGTTCTCTGAGATGCGGCCGGATGCCCAGCAGGAATTGCGAATGTTGCTGGAATCACCAGCGTGGGTCGATCCAACGCCCAGGTGCGTCAGCATCAACAAAAGCAGAAATACTGCCAAAGCACGACTTCGAAACCCACCCCCAAGCATAGGGCTTCGATACAGCCAGAAGCTTTCGATACCATTAAGCGCCGCAAAAACGCGCCTGTTATCGGCTCGGCGGAAGGCGCCGACCTTGCTATAGCGCCCGAACGCGAACCGTGGCCGCTCACACTTCCTGTCTTCAATTCTGGCGTAAGGCGCTGGACGACGACAAGCGGGCAATCATCCATGCGGCCGCTCCAGAAGAGCGCGCGACCGCCTCTCTTCATGAACTGCAACCGGACACGACGGAATTGAGATGGCTCTTTGAGGGTTTGCGCCGATCGCGCGCTAGAGCCGGTCGCCGCTTTCGATGGCGGCCGGTGCCTCTACTGGGTTCTCGGATGCCACGTGCTCCTCGGCAACACTCAAATCCAGTTTCCCCCAGATCGATAGTTTTTCGCCGTTGGGTTTAAGCTTTCGGGACTGCTTGATCTCAACGATATACGGCTTTGTCTGCTGACGCATCTTTCCTCCAGGCGACGAATCGCAGAGCAACTCTATCGCAACGCATTCGTCTCGCAAGCGGACCTTGCCCGAAGATCGTGCGAGAAACGGGCGTGTTTTCACTGTGGGTGTGGCAATGTGCTGCAGCGCGCTGCGTCCATTCGGGTAGGGGCGCGATTGCGCTGATGCCACTGTCAGATCTGTTGCTCCATGTGCGGGCTCGATGACGCAGGTCTGACCGTAGAACGGCTGCGCCTCGCTCTTGTTCCCGGAACGGGCTTCACAAAGACAGGCATCGAGCCACTCGCAGGCTTACGTCGCTCGCCGGCCATCGCTACTTCCTCTGCGGCATCAACCCGCGTTCTAGACGTTTTGCCGGGGTTCGAACTTCGCGGTGACCATCTCGCTCTCCTTCGAGACGAGCCTGGCGGGCAAGAAGTTGATCCAGCCTTCGTTCGGCAGCAGGCACATTGGCGCGCATCACTGTATCGCGTAGCTTTCGCGCAATGCGATTCTGTCCCGCTTATCCCCCGTTGACAGCAGGAAAAACCACCTCCTACCTCTCCTGGATCGGCCGACGGCTTGCTAGGAAGAGCGTGAAAACCCGCGTCGGAGCGACTGCCCCCGCAACGTCTGGGCGTTCAAGCACCACCGCACGCGTGATGCCTTTCACCGACGATGCCAAAGGTGGTTTCGATAGAGCCAACGGATAAAGCGGCGCATGCGGTTGCCGGCGGGACAAAGATCTGCCCGGAACGGCAATGGCCGAGCAGTCGAGCGGCAGCTACCGACTAAAGGACAAGCGCGCTTGTCCTGTTCTCGATCAGGCGAACGAGGTTCAGTGCCGTCATCTCCGAGGATTTCGGATTGGTTGCGAGCGGGCGGTTCTGAAGGCGGATTTCGAGTGTGCCGAAGGCGCCGCGGGCGATAATGCTGTGCGTGTTTTCCACTGCTTTGGGATCGGCGACGAGCTGCACACGCGTATGTTCCATACCGATGCCGGCAAGGGAGATGGTCGCCGCCACATTGGCATTTTGCGGAAAGGCCGTCGCCGCCTCAGCGGCCGATCCTGCAAAGAAAGCTTCCGCTTCCTGAAGTTCGCCTAGGCGACAGCACTCTTCGGCGGGCGTCCCAAACCAGGCCCTCGCGGGCTTGGTGATGATGTGCTCCACGCTGTCCAGACCCAACCGTGAGGCCGCCGAGAGCGCATCGATGCCGCCGAGCGCGCCCGGCGGTATGATAAGCTTGCAACCGTTCCGCCGCGCAAGTTCCACGAGTTCGTCGAGCACGGTGGCATCCACCAGGGCCGAGGTCGAGGACACCGCGAAATCCATGCCCGCCGCCAATGCCGCCCGGGCGAAGGGCTGGACGCTTTCGCGGCTCGCCGCCTCGACGACCAACGTCGCGCCGGTCGCCGTCAGCGCTTCTGGACCGGCAACATGAACCGCCCCTTCCGGCATGGTCGCTTCGATTTCCCTGGGATCGCGCACGGCGATCCCGACAATCCGGGCGTTCGCGGCCCGCGCCTTAAGAAGTGCTGCCACCCGCTGTCCGATGGCGCCCCAGCCCACGAGGCAGATGGCTTCGACTTTCGACATGACGATCCTTTGCTGGTTGGCTGCCGGGTTCAGAGCGTCACCCAGCCCTCGGGCGGGGTCTTGCCGGGGTGCACGGTTCCGCATTTCGGGCACGTGCGCAGCTTTTCGTCCGCGTAGAAGGCCTGATAGATCGGCGGCAGATCGTCGACGATGGATTCGAGGTCTACCTCCGCGCGGCGCACAAGCTCCGTGCATTCGAAGCAGTACCATTCGACAGCGTCGAGCAGGCCCTCAGGCCGCGTGGGTTCGATCACAAGGCCGATCGATCCCTCCATCGGCCGCTGCGGCGAGTGGCGCACATGCGGCGGCAGCAGGAAGATGTCGCCCTCCCGGATCGGCACGTCGTAGAATTCCTTGCCGTCATAGAGCTTCAGCACCATGTCGCCCTTTAGCTGGTAGAAGAACTCCTCGACGGGATCGTCGTGATAGTCGGTGCGCTTGTTGGGGCCACCGACTATCGTCACCATGAGGTCGGCGTCTTTCCAGATCTGTTGGTTGCCGACCGGCGGCTTCAGCAGATGCTTGTGCTCGTCGATCCACTTTTGCAGATTGAACGCCTTGAGCTTCGTCATCGATATTCCTCCCTGTCCCGTTCAGCGCAGTTTCAGGCCGCATTCCTCGAAGGCGGCTCTGGTCAGTCTCTTTTCCGCATCCGTCAGCTCCAGCAGTGGCTGGCGGACGGCTCCCCCCACTTGGCCAAGCAGTTCCTGCCAGTACTTCTGGTGCGCATGGGGCTTTTCCGCGGGCTTGGACTTGCGGAAGGCGTCACGCACCCCTTGCAGGCTCGCGCTGACGGCGCGGCTCTCCTCGGCCTTTCCGGCAAAGGCGAGTGCTGTGTACTCGGCCATGCGCCGGTCGGCCTTGGTCTGGAGCGTGTAGGGTGGCGACGAGCAGAGATAAAGCTGCCAACCGAGTTCCAAGACGTTATCCAGCCATTCCTCTTCCGAAGCGGTCGAGACGAGGATGCGGTCGCCGGCGAGCGCCGTCAGCGCCTTGTACATGGCGCGCGGCACCGAATACTTGATCGCTACCACCGTCTCGATGTCGGCAAGCCGGTTGCACAGTTCCGGGCTCATCAGATAGCCGCTGTCGGGATGCGACCACAGCGCCATGCCGATATCCACCTTTGAGGCGATGGCCTCATAGTAGCGCAGCAGCGTTTCGTCCTGCTGCTTGAAGAAATGCAGGATCGGCGCATGCACGACGATGTAGTCGGCGCCGCAGGCCTGCGCATGACGGGCAAGATCGATCACCACATCCATGTTCTGGTCGGAGCAGGACATGATCGTCTGCGCCCGTCCTCCGGCCGCTTCCACCGATAGATCGAACATCCGCTTGCGCTCGTCGACCGACATGGAAAAGAACTCACCCTGCTTGCCGGCAATGAAGAGGCCGTCGATACCGAGATCGGAAATCCAATGCTCGACATTGCGGCGGTAGCCCTCTTCGTCGATGGCGCCATCGGCCGTAAACGGCGTGTTCGCCGCCGCCCAGATGCCGCGCATCGTGGCACGGGAATGGGCCTTTGCATCTTTACGCTGGTATTTCATGACGCTCCCTGTCGCATGTCCGTCCGGTGGCGCGTGAAGCAACCGCTCCGGTCTCTCTCGGCGCATTTAGCGCAGGATTTTTTTATTCATTAAGACACATAGTCTGTATATATTCATGCCGAAATCAGTATGGATCCCGCGATGCTCAATCTCCGTCAGATCAAGTGTTTTCAGGCCGTGGTCGAACTCGGCAACTTCTCCCGCGCCGCCGAACGCTTGCGCACCAGCCAGGCCGGCATCTCGCATGCGATCCGCGACCTCGAGGCGCTGCTCGGCGCGCGGCTCTTCGACCGCACGACCCGACGCGTCGAACTGACCGAGGCCGGTCGGGTCTTTGCGGCGGCCGCGCTGCCCGGCCTTGCGGAAATCGAGCGCGCCGTCGATGCGGTGCACGATCTCGGGCAACTGAGAACGGGCCTGGTGCGCATCGCCGCCCCGCCCTTCCTTGGCGCAACCGTGCTGCCGCGCCTGCTGCAGGAAGTCGCTCAAAGCCATCCGAACCTCAAACTCAGGATCGAGGACGTCGTGACGGACATGATCGCGCCCCGGGTGCGCAGTGGCCTCTGCGACCTCGGCGTCGGCACCTTTGCCAGCGACGAGGACGGCCTTGAGATCCAACGCGTGCTGCGCGACCAGCTGATGGTTTTTGCGCCCGAGGGCCACGCCATCTGCACGAAGGCCGAAGTGGCCTGGTCCGCGCTTTCCGACCAGCCGATCATCACGCTGACGCGCGAAAGCAATATCCGTCTTCTGACCGAGGTCGGCTTCGAAAGCGCCGGCGTGCCACTGCGCTCTTCTCTCGAAGTGCACCAGATCAACACCGCCCTTTCGCTCGTCGAGCGGGAGGCGGGGGTTGCCATCCTGCCGACCTATGCCTTTACCGGCCTCAACGGTCGGAAGATCTCAGCCCGCCCGTTGGTCGAGCCGTCGATTGCCCGCGATGTCTCTGTCATCACGGCGCGCGAACGCACGCCCTCCCCCGCGACGCTCGCGGTGCGCACACTGCTGCGCAAGGTGCTGCGCGACATGGTCCCGGTTGTCGGCTGATGGAACGCAAGAAGGCCGAAACCACCCAGACAGCGGTTTCGGCCTGATCATCCATTCATTGCGGCGCGCGATGCCGTCAGGCGGTGCGCAGCGAGACGTTCTTGACGACGGTGTAGTGATGCAGGCCCTCCGCGCCACCCTCGCGGCCAAGGCCGCTTTCCTTGACGCCACCGAACGGCGTTTCGGCGACGGAGGCCTCGAGCGTGTTGATCGAAAGATTGCCGGCCTCGATGCCCTGCATCAGGCGGTCGATGTTGGCGGCCGAGTTGGTGAAGCCATAGGCGGCAAGACCAAACGGAAGCGCATTCGCTTTCGTAAGCGCTTCGTCGATCGAGGCAACCGGATTGATCAGCGCGAGCGGGCCGAAGGGCTCTTCGCTGAGCGCGCGGGCATCATCCGGCAGATCGGCAATCGCGGTCGGCGCGAAGAAGTAGCCCTTGCCGTCCAGACGTCCGCCGCCGCACAGGATGCGGGCGCCCTTTGCGCGCGCATCGTCGACAAGCTCCTGGAGGGCAGCGATGCGGCGATCGTTGGCCACCGGGCCCATCTGCGTCCCTGCGTCGAGGCCGTCACCGACCTTGATCGAACGCGCCTTCTCCACGAAGGCGTCGGTGAAGCGCCTGTAGAGCGTTTCGTGCACGAAGAAGCGCGTCGGCGAGGTGCAGACCTGGCCGGAATTGCGATACTTGCGGGTGGCGCAGGCAATGCCGGCCGCAACCGGATCGGCATCCTCGCAGACGATGACGGGCGCGTGGCCGCCAAGTTCCATCAGCGCCGGTTTCATCACTTGCGAAGCGAGCGTCGTCAGGTGCTTTCCGATGACGGTCGAGCCGGTGAAGGCGACCATGCGGATCCGGTCCTGAGGGATGAGATAGCCTGAGATTTCGGCGGGGTGGCCGAAGACGAGGTTGAGCACACCGGCAGGAAGGCCTGCATCGTGGAACGCCCGCGCTATGTGCACGACGCCGGTTGGCGTCTCCTCGGACGCCTTCATGATGATGGAGCAGCCGGCCGCAAGTGCGCCGCCGATCTTGCGGGCGGGCTGGCTCATCGGGAAGTTCCAGGGCGAGAACGCCGCGACCGGGCCGATCGGTTCCTGCAGCACGATGTAGCGGATGCCCGGCGCGCTCGGGATAACCCGGCCGTAGAGACGCACGCATTCGCCGGCGTCCCATTCGAAGAATTCGCAACCGCGAATGACCTCGGACCGCGCCTCGGAAAGCGGCTTGCCGTTTTCGAGCGTGATCGAACGCGCGATCTCCTCTGAGCGCTCGCGCATAAGCTGGGCCGCCTTCAGGATGATCGCCGCGCGGGCAGCCGGCGATGTCCGGCTCCAGGCCTGAAAGCCCTGCCAGGCAGCGTCCGTTGCGTCGGCGAGATCCGTCTCGCGGGCGACCGCCACCTTGCCGATGACATCCTCATTGGCGGGGTTGATGACGGCGAGCGTCTCAGAGGTCGCCCTCCATTTGCCGCCGATATAGAGCTGAGCATGCGTATCCTGAGCCATGAGATTGCCTTTTCGCCATTCCTTCAGAGGCTGCGCCTTCCTGTTCCGGTAATGGATGCAATCAGCGGTCTAATATAACAATCCACATAGGTTGAATGAATTGATATCGAGATGTGATAAGTCTCGAGCCAGCCCAAACGAAAAAAAAGCGCCTTCCCGGACAGGGAAAGCGCTTTTCCATTTTTCACAAGCGATCGCGATCAGGTCACGGCGCTACGGACAGCAAAGCGGGCGTCGCGCCAAGCGCCAGTCTCCATCACGTCATGCAGCACGTCCACGGCGTTCCACACATCCTTAAAACTCGTATAGAGCGGTGTGAAACCGAAACGGATGGTGGCCGGGGCGCGGAAGTCACCGATGACGCCCCGCTCGATCAGAGCCTGCATGATTTCATAGGCCCCCTCGTGCTCGAAGGAGACCTGGCTGCCGCGCACCGTGCCGTCCCTTGGACCGACCAGCTTCAGGCCATGCGCGCCGCAACGCGCTTCGACGAGCTTTATGAAGAGGTCGGTGAGTGCGATGCTCTTCCGGCGGATGGCCGTCATGTCCACTTCATCCCAAAGATCGAGCGCGGCCGAAAGCGTGCGCAGCGACAAGATTGGCTGCGTGCCGGAGAGGAAGCGCAAGATGCCCGCGCCGCCGTCGTAATTGCGCTCGAAAGCGAATGGACGGGCGTGGCCCCACCAGCCACTGAGCGGTTGGCTGGCCTTTTCCTGATGGCGCCTGGCGACATAGATAAAGGCTGGCGCACCGGGGCCACCATTCAGATACTTGTAGGTGCAACCGACGGCGAAATCGACGTTGCAGCGATCGAGTTCCACCGGCAGCGCACCGGCCGAATGGCAGAGATCCCAGACGACGAGCGCACCCACATCGTGCGCGCGCTTGGTCAGCGCCGCCATATCGCGCAGAGCGCCGGTCTTGTAGTTGACGTGATTGACGAGCACCACGGCGACGCTCTCGTCGATCAGGCCTTCGATCCGCGGGCCATCGACGCCCTCAAGCCGCAGGACGGTACCCGGCCGCGTCGCAATCACGCCCTCAGCCATGTAAAGATCGGTCGGGAAGCTCTCGCTTTCCGCGACAATGACCTTGCGCTCCGCATTGAGGCCGAGTGCGGCGTGCAGCGCCTTGTAGACATTGGCCGAGGTGTGGTCGGTCACGGCCGTCTGGCCGGGTGCTGCGCCAATGAGGCGGCCGACGCGGTCGCCGAGCGTCAGCGGCAGGGCGAACCAGCCAGCCGTGTTCCAGCTGCGAATGAGGTCGCGGCCCCATTCGAGTTTCGCGGCCTTCTCGATTTCGGCATAGGAGGCAAAGAGCGCCGCGCCGAGCGAATTGCCGTCGAGATAGGTGACGCCTTCGGGCAAATCAAAGCGCTTCTTGAAGGCCGCGAGCGGGTCGTCGCGGTCGAGCGCCTCGACAGCATGGATATCGATGTTCATGGGGCAGTCCTTCTATTCACGGACGGTTTCGCGGGCCGGCATCGGGCCGCGGGCGCGCTTGAGGGTTGGGAGCGCCAGCATGGCGAGCACGAAGAGGCCGGTGGCAAGTTTCAGGTCGGTCGGCGGCATGCCGGCGGCAAGGCAGAGCGAGACAAGCTGGTAGTAGACGATGGCTCCGACGAAGGGTGCCGCAAGCTGGCGCCGGATCGTCTGCTTGCCGACAATGGCTTCGCCGATCATCAGCGCCGCAAGACCGTTGATCAGCGTACCGATGCCCATGTTGACGTCCGCAAACCCCTGCGACTGCACCATGAGCGCGCCGCTGGTGGCCGAGAAGGCACCGGCTAGACCGACCCCGCCGATGGTGAAGGCCCAGATGCTGATCCCCTGCGCTTCCGCCATATCCGGGTTGGAGCCGACGGCGCGCATGGCCGTTCCGCGTTCGGTCCGGAAATAGAGGTTCAAAAGGCAATAGACGGCAATGCCGAGCAGTCCTGCAACGACGATCTTCGCGACCGGGAAACCCGGCTCGGCAAAGGGTACGCCATCGAAAATGGTTGGCGTGCCGTACACCGAGAGGTTGGACTTGCCCATCAGCCGCAGATTGATCGAGTAGAGCATCGTCATCATCAGAATGCCGGCAAGCAGCGTGTGGATACGGAAGCGCAGATGCACGAAGGCCGTGCAGCTACCCGCCAGGAAGCCTGCGGCCATCGCAACGAGGATCGCCAGCCAACCGGGTGCGCCACCGGCGAGCGACAGCGCGCAGACGCAGCCGCCGAGCGGGAACGCGCCCTCGCTCGTCAGGTCCGGAAAATTCAGTGTGCGGAACGGCAGCATGATGCCGAGAACGATGAAGGAAAGGATGAGGCTCTGCGCCAGCGTGACCGGGACGAGCGTGATGAAGTTCGAAAATATCGTAGAAACCGTTTCCATGTCCGTCTCAGCTTGCGAGCAGCATCCGGTCGGTCTTCATGCCGAAGTGACCGATGAGTTTCGGGATCGTGACCTCGACCTTTTCCGCGCCGGTGATCTCGAGCCGGATCTGGCCGGCATCGAGCATCACCACGCTATGGCCGAAATCGACAGCGTGCTGCATGTTGTGCGTCACCATCAGGGTGGTGAGATTGAAGGCTTCGACCGCGCGCACCGTCGCCTGCATGACGATGTCAGCCGTGCGGGGATCGAGGGCTGCGGTGTGCTCGTCGAGGAGCAGCAGATCCGGCTGGTCGCAGGTCGCCATGATCAGCGAAAGCGATTGGCGCTGGCCGCCGGAGAGCAGTTCGACGCGCGTGTCCAGCCGATTTTCCAGCCCAAGGTTCAGCGCCGCGAGGCGTTCGCGGTAGCTCGCGAGCCGCCTGGCATTGAGGCCTCGGCTAAGGCCGAGTTTCTTGCCGCGCAATTCGGCGAGCAGCATGTTTTCCGCAACCGTCATCGAGGCGGCGGTGCCTTTCATCGGATCCTGGAAGACCCGGGCCACCCGTGTCGCACGTTTGTGCACGGGCAGTGCCGTCACATCGTCGCCGTTAATGAGGATCTTGCCTGAATCGAGCATGAGCGCGCCGGAAATGGCATTGAGCATGCTGCTCTTGCCGGCGCCGTTCGATCCGATGACGATGGCGAAGTTGCCGGTCGGAAGCGTCAGGCTGAGATCGTTGAGGGCGATCTTCTCGTCGGGCTGCCCCTTGTAGAAGACCTTTCGTGCAGATCGGATTTCGAGCATCCGTTCCTCCTCTGAGCAATTCCGTAGAGGCCGCCTCCGCAGCCTTGCTTCCGGAATTCATGTAAATACGAATGGACAGGGCGCGCGCGGCGCGCTCATGGACGGCGGCGTCGTGGCCGCCGCCGTTGCTGGCGTCGGATTACTCGACGATGCAGTTGCAGTCGGCGAGCGAAGCCGGGATCTCGACGCCGAAGGCCGACATCGCCTTCTTCGAGATCAGCGCCTGGTGATCTTCATAGGCGGGGAAGACCGGAGCGATGGACTTCGGGTCCTTGCCCTTCAACACTTCGGCTGCGATCTTGCCGGCGTTCTTGCCGACCTGTTCGTAGTTGACGGCAAAGCTAGCCGGCACGAAGCCTTCCCGCACGGCCGTATCGACGGCATTTACTACCGGGATGCCCGACTGGCGCGCCGCCGACGCGACGGCTGCGATGGCCGGCTGGATCATGTTGGACGTCGGGCCGTAGATCACGTCCACCTTGCCGGAGAGCGAGGTGATGCGCTGCTGGATGTCGTTGAGGTTGTCGACGCCGACTTCGACGACTTCAAAGCCCTGTTCCGGAGCAATTTTGCGCACCGCTTCAAGCAGCGCAACGTCGTTGGCTTCGCCCGGATTGTAGGGAAGGCCGAGGCGCTTGGCGTTCGGCAGAAGCTTCTTGGTAAACGCGAGCACGGCCGCCATGTCCTGGCTGTCGGTCGCCCCAGTGATGCCGTCGTCGCCGCTTTCCTTGGACGGGACGAGCTTGGCGGCGACCGGATCGGTCACGGCCGTGAAGATCACCGGGATGCCGGAGCCTGCGAGCGCCTTCTTGGCGATCTGCGAAACCGGGGTGGTGACGGTGTAGACGAGCTTTGGCTGTTCGGCCTGCAGCTTGGCGATCATCTGCGGCACCAGCGAGGCGTCGAAATTGGTGTGGCTCTCCGTGTAGACGACGTCCTTGCCCTCGACGAAGCCGTTTTCGGCGAGCGCCGCCTTGAAGCCGGCGATGGCGGCGTTGAGCGGTGGGTGTTCGCCGAAATTGGCGATGCCGATGCGGATCGGATCGGCAGCCGCCGAACCGATGCCGGCAAGCACCAGACCGGCTGCCATCAGGCCCGTGATGAGTTTCGATTTTGTCGTGGCCATGTGTTCCTCCTCCAGCTGTCGCAGTGACAGCACGAGGGATGAGGAAGCGCAGCCCAACGACAAAGTCAACGATATAGTATACAATTATAGCAATTGGCGATTATCATATATTATTCTCGCATATATGATCACCGAACATTTGGGCGGTGAATTTTGGAGGTGCCTTTGGTCGACGAGCAGGAAAACAGCACAAAAACAGAGGCCGCCTACAGGATTTTGCGAACCGAGATCCTCATGGCCCGTCTGCAACCGGGGGCGCCGTTGCGGCCCGACCTTCTGAGCAAAACCTATGATGTCGGGCGGACGCCTCTTCGAGAGGCGCTGTCGCGGCTGGAGGCCGAGCGGCTGGTAGTGGCGATCTCCAACCGCGGCTTCACCGTCGCACCCGTGTCGCGCAAGGGGCTGGAGGATCTGACAAAAGCCCGCGCAGTCGTCGAAATCCCTCTGTTGCTGGAAGCCATGGAGCGCGGCGGCTCGGAATGGGAATCGGCGATCGTCACGGCGCACTACCGTCTGTCTCGTTGCAAGACGATCGTCGAGGATTCTTCCGACCTTGCCGTGGATACCTGGATGGAACGGCACGAGGCATTTCACGCCGCCCTCTTGAGCGCTGCGCAATCGAGTTGGCTGATGCACTTCCGCTCGACCATCTCCGACCAGCTCCAACGCCACTACCGGTTCCTCGCCTTCGCCCCTGTTCTGCGCGCGGCGCACGGAGAGACGACCGGCTACGCGGAGGCCATGGCCGCGCTGCATAAGGCGCAATCCATCGGTCCGCACACCGAGCTGATGGAGGCCGTACTCGACCGCAACGCCGAACGCGCTCGGATCCTGATGGACGAGCATTTCGGCTATCCGCTCGAAGTCTACGCCGTCGAGGAAGGGGAAGTTGCGTCATCTGGATCCCGCAAACCATCAACACGCCCGGGAACTCATAAGAAATCCGCATGAATTAATGCTGATTAAGGCGATTGTTATGGGGAAAGCGACCCTGTTTCATGGCGCCTAAGCAAACGGAAGCGGCGTGATTTGCGCGGGCATGAGGAGGCCTTCGCGATCAACTGACACGACGAAAGAAGAATTCGGAACGCGACACAGGGGTGTGTTCGCCGCCGAGCTGTCGTTTGCTTGCGCCGCTGCCAGCCTTGGACGCGTCCGTTCACCGATATTCCAGGAGGAGACCAACATGCCGAGAAGGCTGATCATCACGTGCTCAATTTTGTGTCTGGCCGCGGGCACTGCGCTTGCCGCGGGTTGGGAAAAGGAAGTACCGACGGAGATCAACATCCAGGATCCCCACCTCAAGCGCTGGTCGGAACTGACCTACGACAAGCAGCCGCCGGCGCTGACGCCGGGCAAGGACTACGGCATGGATCCGGCGACGGGCAAGTTCAACGCGCCGCGCGCCACAGCACTCGGCGCATCGCCGAACTTCCCCGGCCAGCTCACCCATTGGGACGACAAAACCTACAAGAGCAACGTCGAGGAAATCGCCTTCTACCCGCACATCACGTCGCCCTGGCATGCCTGGCCCGACGTCGCGGATTTTGACGGCAAGCGCTACATGTACCTGCATGACCGCGACTACATGCGCGTGCTCGACATCACCGACCCGGCCAAGGCCAAGGTCGTCTATTCCAAGGGCGGCGTCTGGGGACAGGACGGTTCAAGCGAAGACTGGGACGCCAAGACGGTCCAGGACTATTTCGGCGGTATGACGATTGCCTGGAGTGAAAAGCTCCAGAAAAACGTCGTCGTAGCCTCCTACGAGATCGGCCGCTTCGGCATTCTCGACAACAAGCGCACCCAGCCCGACATCGTCGAGACGCTACGCCACTACAATTCGCTCAAGGGCTTCAAGGTCTACGAGATGAACGGGCCGCTGCCGAGTGACTGGACGCTGATCGCCACCCGCACGACCGACATCAACAACCCGGACGCGCCCATCGGCAAGCAGCAGGGCTCCGGTTCGCTCGACGCACCCGCCTGGTTTGGCGGCAAGTACATGTACCTCTCGTCGGCGCCCGACGACAGCTACGCATTGACCGAGTATCCGGACTACCTGCATTCGCCGGGCTACCAGGCTTGGGACATGACGGACCCGGCCAATCCTCTTTTCGTCAGCCAGGTCACCGTTCCCGGACAGGTCGTCGGCGACAAGGCAAGCGAGGACGCCTACCTGATGAACCCGCGCGCCGGCAACCGCACGTCTTGGATGGGCTCGCGCATGCCGCTGTTCCTGCCGAAGCCGGTGGAAAAAGGTGGCAAGATCGGCTTCGGCGCGATGGGCGGCCTCGGCTTCTACACCTTCGATCTCACCAATCCCGGCACGCCGGAAATGATGGGCCATCTGAGCATCCCGCCAAGCTTTGCCGGTACCGAATTCGACAATGCCGATACCAGCCAGTACGAGCGCACCGGCTATGTCTTTGCCAACGGCTACCCGATGAACTCCAACTGCTACGAGCCCTACAAGGACGTGCTGGTCATCGACGCCAAGGATCCGAAGGACCCGAAGGTCGTCGCCACCTTCCCGCGTCCGACACCCCCGGCAGAGGCCGAATTCACCGACTATTGCCAGCGGCGCGGCAGTTTTGGTCCGAAGCGGTCCGGCACGACCCACCAGCCCGGTTACAGCCGGCAGGGCATCCTGCCTTATGCCTTCTACAATGCCGGGCTGCAGATCTTCGACGTCAAGGACCCGAAGGATCCGAAGATCGCCGGCTACTACGTGCCGCGCTTCCCCAAGCCTGAGGAAATGCCCGAATACACCTATGAAAACGCCAGCTTCGCGGTCTTTACCGAGTACGACCGCAACATCATCTGGCTGATCAGCATCGACGGCATCCGCGCCCTGAAGACGCCGCTTCTCGGTGTACCGAAAACCGGCCTTGCCGGCGAAGTCTGGCCGCCGCGCGGGTAACCCCCGACTGGCCGGTATCGCAAACGATACCGGCCCTTTTTTCTCTCATTCCATACAGACCCGCTCAGCACCCGCTTGTCCCGCACGCCACGGACGGAGCCGGCGAAGCTTTGCCAATTTTCAAGAACCGACAAGGGAACGAACTCGATATGTACAAACCAACCAGTGCTACGGCACTTCTCCTCCTGAAAGGTGCCGCAGCGGCGCTCTGCCTGATGGCCGCCACCCAAGCGGCAACGGCTGCAGACGCGGAACCGGTCGAATATGTCCGCGTCTGCGATGCCTATGGCAACGGTTTCTTCTATGTTCCGGGCACCGAAACCTGCCTGAAGATCAGCGGCTACCTGCGCCACGAGGTTGCGGCCGGCGACGATGTCTACTGGGGCGGCTCGCTCGATGGCTTGCCCGGCAAGGCGCGGGCGACACTGCGCTTCGACGCTCGCAATGAAACCGAGTTCGGTACGCTGCGCTCCTATCTGGAGACGCGCTTCGAGCACAAGGCATCTGGCGAGCGCATCTACATTTCGGAAGCGCTTATCGAGCTTGCCGGCTTCTCGGTCGGCATCGCCGATTCGCTCTTTGCCAACTGGACCTGGGGTGCCGGCAACGTCATCTACGACGACGTCATTTACTACTCGGGCGACCGCACGATGCAGGCGAGCTATACCCACGACTTCGGCAACGGCTTTTCCGCCATGGTGGGCGCAGAGGAAGGCAATGGCTCCTGGGAACTGGAGGCGGTCGACGCGTCCGGCGTGGCAAGCCGCGAGTGGTTTGACCTACGGGCCGACAGCATTCCCCACCTCCTCGGCGGGGTGAAATACGAAGCGGACCGGATGACGCTTTTTGGCATGGCGGCCTATGACACGCGCTATGATGCCTGGGCCTTCAAGGCGCGCGTCAACCTCGACGTCACCGACACGCTCTCATTGTTCGTCATGGCTGCCTACCAGTCCGACCCGAGCCGGCCGAACTACTACGGCAGCTGGTACGGCGACTGGGCAATGTGGGGCGGTGCTTCCGTGAAGGTCAGCGAAAAGGCAACCATCAACAGCCAGATCGACTTCGAGGAGGATGGCACCTGGAACGCAGCCCTCAATGTTGCCTATGAGATCGCGCCGGGCTTCAAGATCACGCCGGAGCTCGACTACACCGCTTTTCGCGGGTTTCGCGGACACGAGGACGCCTTCGGTGGTGTCGTGCGCTTCCAAAGAAACTTTTAAGCTTCGCGTTGAGGAACCGGCGGCGACCTTGCTGCCGGTTTTTATCCGGCTGCAGCAACGATGCGGGCTGCCTTTGCCAGAGAAACCTTCGCGCTGTGCAACTCCCTGAACGGCATCGAACCCCGCCACCAGTTGTTTCAAAGCTTACGAGTATCTCACCACTCCAAGATGAGCATTCCAGGCGGCGACTGCTCGCGGCCAGAGTCCGTTCGCACGTGGCTTGACCGGTTGAAGGGTCGTGCGCCAAAGGATTTCAGCATAGGGCATGCCATCGGCCGGGAACCGGGCGCGAACTTTCCCTAGCAACGGAAAGAATTACCATCGCTAGGCTGTCAGCCTTTTGGCAGCCCCTCTGGCCTCAGGTACTTTCGTAGCGCTGCAATGCGAAAAATCGCGTTGGCGGCTCCGTAGCCGCGATAGCCCCGTCTTTCGACGATCTCGAAGAAGAAACCTTCGCCAAAGGTCGGGCTGTAGAGCTGGTAATACTCGCCGTCCTCGTCGCGGTCATAGAGGATGTTTTCGGACTTCAGCCTTTCGACGAGTTGAACGTCGAGACCGAAGCGCGCTTCAACGTCATCGTAGTAGTTCGGCGAAATCGGTAGCGCCTTGAAACCATTGGCGCGCAACGCCTGCGCAGTCGAAAAAATGTCATTGGTGGCAAAGGCCAGATGCTGGACGCCGGAACCGAAGGTTTCGGCGATGAACCGGCCGGCCAGCGTGTTGCGATTTTCCGCGCCGTTCAGTGTCAGGCGCAACGTGCCGGCGTCATTTTCCACGACCTGGCTGCGAACGATGCCTGCTGGATCGACGATGTCGATCATCGGCGTCTTATGAGCATCAAGAAGCGATGTGTAGAAGAGCAGCCAGGTCAGCATTTCCTCATATTTTACGGTCTGAGCGATGTGATCGATGGAGCATAATCCGGCTTCGATGACAGAGCCACCGTCGCGCACTGGCTCAAACTCGACCTCCCAGATCTTGGAGAGCTCGGATTTGTCGTCCAGAAAATAGATGAGCCCTCCGCCCACTCCGTGGATCGCCGGAACCACGAGCTCGCCTGGACCAACCGGCTGCTCGAATGGTTCTGCCCCAAGCACCCGTGCCCTTTCTACAGTCGCCGCAGCATCATCCACCATGAGGCCGAAGGCATAGGCGGACGTGCCGTGGACGAGATAGGAAGCGCTGGCAAAGCCTTCGCGCTCGGTGTTGACCACCAAATTGATGGCGCCTTGGCGATAGACCACCACTTGTTTCGTCCGATGTTGTGCTGTTTTCGTGAATCCGACTGAAACGAGCAACGCTTCGAGTTCGCTTGCTTCCTCTTCCGAGGCACTGAACTCCACGAACGCTACACCTCTAACGTCGACGCGGGGGGGCATTATGGGGACCGGCAAACGAGTATCCGGTTCGGCGCGCTTGACCTGATCCCCGAGATAAATCAGCGAGCGATATCCATCGACAGCGATCGCACTGGGGTTGCCTCCACGAAATTGGTCGTTGAAGATTTCGAGCGATAGATAGCCGTCATATCCAGTTGCCGCCACCGCGCGGGTAAAGTCTGTCACTGGGAGATCGCCCTCGCCCGGCATATTGCGGAAGTGCCGGCTCCAATACAGCAGATCCATGTCGATCAGTGGGGCATCGGCCAACTGGACTATGAAGATCTTCTCCTTCGGGATGGAGCGGATCGAGTTGATCTCGATCTTGCGCGACAGCGTATGAAAGCTGTCAAGGATCAGCCCGATACTCGGGTGATCGACGCGTCGGACGATTTCCCAGGCGTCTCGATGATCGCTGATATGACGTCCCCAGGCGAGCGCTTCGTAACCGACGCGCAAGCCCCGCTTTGCGGCCCTTTCGCCGAGTTCGCTAAAGTCCGCGGCCGCCCTGTCAATGCCACCAACGGCAGCCGGCGAGACATTGGAACAGACAAGGACGAGGTCCGTGCCAAGCTCCTCCATCAAGTCGAACTTGCGCTCGGCACGGTCGAACGTTCGGGCTCTCAACGGCTCCGGCATGCCCTCAAAATCCCGGAACGGCTGGAACAGACTGATCTCCAAACCGAAATCTCGCACCATGCGGCCGACCTGACGCGGGCTCTCGTCAAAGGCGAGGAAATCGTTCTCGAAGATTTCGACACCGGCAAAGCCCGCCTTGGAGATGGCACGCAGCTTGTCCTTGAGGTCGCCACTGAGCGAAACCGTTGCTATCGAGGTCTTCATCACTTGCTCCTCGGTGGAATTTTCGGGAATCAGCCGGTCATTGCCTTGAAATGGGCAAGCATCCGCGTTGTGTCGGGCTCAAGACCTGTAAACAGGCGAAAAGCGCCAACTGCCTGGAATACCGCCATTCCTCCACCGTCGAGCGTGCGGCATCCGCGTCGCCTCGCTTCTGAAAGCAGCGGCGTTTCGAGCGGGAAATAGACGATCTCGGCGACCCAGTGCCGCGGATCGAGAAGTTCGGCGTCAAGCGGCATCCCGGGATAGTTCGCCATGCCGGTCGGCGTGGCGTGAATCAACCCGGATGCCAATCGCATCGCAACAGAAAGGTCCGTACCGGCGGTGATGTCGGCTTCTGGAAACAAGGCGGTCAGCATCGCGGCAAGCAATCGCGCCCGTTCCGGCTCGCGATCGAAAACGATGAGACGCTTCAGGCCAAACGAAAGCGCGGCATAGGCTGTTGCGACGCCCGCACCTCCTGCTCCCAGTTGCACGCCCGAGGAAAGATCTGCATCGGGCAATCCGCGCCTGAAGCCTTCGGCAAAGCCCCACCAATCGGTGTTGTGGCCATATCGTCGCCCTCCCGTGAGCACGACCGTGTTGACGGCACCGAGCCTGTGTGCGTCTGGCGAGAGTTCATCGAGATGGGCAATGACGGCCTGCTTGCACGGATGGGTTATGTTGAGGCCGGCAAACCCCTGCCTCTCAGCGTCGGCAAGCAGCCGCGGCAGATCATTTTCCGTCGCACCAATTTCGGAAAGATCGATAAGCTCATAAGCATAGCGGAGTCCCTGAGCTGCACCTTCGGCCATGTGCATGGCGGGCGTCAACGAGGCCTGGATGCCTGCACCGATCAGGCCCGCCTTCAAGGGTCTTACAAGCGTTTCGGACATTGTTTCCGTTTCCATCTTCTGAGCCCGTTGCAAAGGGCAGCCAGCCTGCGGCCCGCCGCGACTTTGCGGGCGGGCCGAAGTATTCGCGCGGTTACTGGCCCCGCGCGGCACCTATCTCCTTGAACAACAACTGCACGGTGTCAGCGCCGATCTCGGCGCTAAACTTCTCGATCACCGGCTTGACGGCGTCGCGCAGCTTCTGCGTCTCCTCGGGACTGAATTCGCTGACCTCCATGCCTGTCTTGCGGATTTCCTCAAGGGCTGCGGTATCCGCCTCGCGCGAGACCTTGCGCTGATAGTCGCGGGCCTCGGTCGCGGCTGCCTGCAGGACGGTCTTTTCCTCGTCGTTCAGGCCATCCCAGAATTTCCTGCTGACGAGCACGATCTGCGGATTGTACTGGTGACGGGTCAGCGTCATGTATTTCTGCACTTCGTAGAATTTGGCATTCAGGATGTTTGCCGCCGGGTTCTCCTGCCCATCAACCGTCCCAGTCTCAAGCGCGGTGTAGAGTTCCGTATAAGGCAGCGGCACGGCATTCGCGCCGAGCGTGTTGAAGAGTTCGATCGGGATCGGAGATTGGATGGTGCGGATCTTCAGACCTTTGATGTCTTCAAGCTTGGTCACTGCATGGCGATTGTTCGTGAGATTGCGGAAGCCGAGTTCCCAGTATCCAAGTCCGACTAGGCCGGTATCGGGCAAAAGCTTGCTGAGGCTCTCGCCAAAGGGGCCATCCATCACCTTGTCCGCCTCCTCGCCACTATTGAAGAGGAAAGGAAGGTCGACGGCACCGAATTGCTTGACGTTGTTGGCAAGAATACCGGCGTTCAACACGGTCATCTCGATAACGCCGCCCTGGAGAGCGGAGACGGTCTGCACGTCACCACCAAGCGTGCCGCCGGGGAACAGCTTCACCTCGATCTTGCCGCCACTCTTTTCATTCACGAGCTCGGCGAACTTCTCCATGCCCGTCACTTGGGGGTGACCCTTGTTGTTGGCTGACGCGAACTTGATGGTCTGGTCGCGTATCTCTGCAAGCGTTGGCGCTGCTGCAAACAAAACGATCGGCAGGGCGACGCCCAGTGCCATTTTTGTCAATCGGTTCAACATGTTATCCTCCCAGATTGAGCCGGTAATCCCGCCGGCCTGTTGAAGCGCAATAAAAAGTTGCCGTCAGTGCCCGAACCAGGAGACCGGTACGGTCACCAGTTCTGGGAACAGGACGAGCAGGAAAAGGACGATCAGTTCGGCAATGAGGAAGGGCCACACGCCCTTCATCAGGTCCTCCATCGTCAGTTTCGAGACGCCGCAGATAACATTCAGAACGGTGCCCACTGGCGGGGTGATCAGGCCGATCGAATTGTTGATGATAAACAGCACGCCGAAATAGACCGGGTCGATCCCCGCTTGCTTGATGATCGGCATCAGAACCGGCGTCATGACGAGGATCGTCGGTGTCATGTCCATCGCTGTCCCGACGACAACGATCAGGACCATGATTGCGATGAGCAGAAGGGTCTGGTTGTCCATAAGCGGTTCGACCAGCGCGGCAAGCGCACCGGGGACGTCTGCAACCGTAATCAGCCAGGCGGAAACGGCAGCGCAGGCAACCAGGAACATCACCACGGATGTAATTTTCGCGGCCGCTACGAAGACATGGAAAAGCTGGCCTGGCGTCAATTCGCGATAGATGACCATCGAGACGAACAGGGCGTAGACCGCCGCAACAACGCCGGCTTCGGTTGGCGTGAAAACGCCAAACTTCAGACCAACGATGATGATCACCGGCAATAGGAGCGCCCAGACACTGTCGAGCAGCGCTCCAAGCCGCACGCGGGCGCTTTGTCTTGGCGGGAGTTCGAACTGCTCCTTGCGAGCGACGATAAGCCAAGTGATGCAAAGGGCCGCGGCGATCATCAAACCCGGGAAAATGCCCGCGAGGAAGAGCTTGGTGATTGAGACGCCGCCAACCACACCATAGAGGATGAAGCCGATCGACGGTGGAATGATAGGCCCGATGATCGATGCAGAGGCAAGCAGCCCTCCGGCGCGCGCCGGATCATGACCGCTCTTCAGCATCATCGGCAGAAGCAGCGCGCCGAGGGCCGCCGCGTCGGCGACAGCTGAACCAGAGAGGCTGGAAAGAATGCAGGCGGCAAAGATCGCCACGAAGCCGAGGCCGCCGCGGATGTGACCGACCATGGCCATCGCCAGGGCGACGATGCGGCGGGAAAGCCCGCCGGTGTTCATGACCTCGCCTGCAAGCAGGAAGAAGGGCACGGCCATCAACGGAAAGCTGTCGGCGCCGTTCAAGACATTTTGGGCGACGATCTGTGCATCGAAGAGCCCGAGAAAGAGCATCAGGGCGACGCCGCTGATGATCAGCGCAAATGCAATCGGCACGCCGAGCGCCATGGGGCCGAGAAGTGCGCCAAGGAAGATGGTGACCGTCATCGGCTCGTCCTCAGCGTTTGACGGGCAGCGGCCCGAGCGTGGCCGTGGGGTGTGGGTCAAGCGCCACTTCGTCTTCGCTGTCGCGCACCAGTTCCGCCGTCGTCACGTCGATGCGTCCGGTCGCGATGGCGAAAGCGTCGGCAAGCAGGATGAGGAATGCGGGTACCCCAAAGGCGAGACCGGCCCCGTAGAAGAAGCCCATGGAAAGCCCAGTCGCAGGCGCGCCGACATGCAGGTTGATGAGCGTCTGCGTCCAGCTGCCGCTGATCATCAGCCAGGTAGCGTAGAGCATCAACACATGGCCAAGAAGCACCGCGACCTTCGCGGCGGCCGGCGGCAGTCGTTTGATGAGCGTATCAACGCCGAGATGCCCGTGTTCGCGCAAGGCAACCACGGCGCCAAGAAACGTGAGCCAGACGAAGAAGATGCGTGATAGCTCCTCAGAGACCGTGATGCCCTGATTGAACGCATAGCGCAAAACGACGTTGCCGAAGACGAGGACGACCATGCCGGCAAGCAGCAAGGCAATCGCCACCTTCAGCGCGAAGAAATAGAAATCGATAATGCGGATCATGCGCTCCTCCCAAAGCGGAGTGCCGTCTTGGCGCCCGCGCATCACATTGGCGTCACGGGGCGGCGTTAGGGCACCGGTGCGAACACATCCTCCTCAAGTCGTCTTCGCCACTACAAAATGTACGAACTAGTACGTATGTCAAGCAGACTCTCTTGAAAGACCCCCGTAACCTCAATATGAATCTCACGGGAGGCGGTGTGGCGAGCCTCTGCGCTCGCCCGTTTCGATTTGGTTTCATTGGAAAATTTCGGCGAGTGCCGGGGGAGTGATCAAAAAGAATGGCGGGGCGGGTTGAGGCAAGTCGGAAGAACGATCCGGAACGCACCAAGGAAGACATCCTTGTCGTCGCCACGGAAGAGTTCTCCACACACGGCCTTGCGGGCGGACGCGTTGACGCGATCGCAGAACGGACCCGAACCTCCAAGCGCATGATCTATTACTATTTCGGGGGCAAGGAGGGACTTTACCTGTCCGTGCTTGAGCGC
Organism: Ensifer sp. Root954; assembly: GCF_001429005.1. NCBI lineage: Bacteria > Pseudomonadati > Pseudomonadota > Alphaproteobacteria > Hyphomicrobiales > Rhizobiaceae > Ensifer > Ensifer sp. Root954. Next base: position 94,357 of record NZ_LMJM01000050.1, on the reverse strand, counting down.
GCCTATCGCAAGATCCGCACGCTCGAGGAGGACCTGAAGCTTTCAAGCCTTGCCCCGGAAGAGGCGTTGCGTACGCTAATTTCCAGCACATTCGACCACGACGAGGCCAATCCCGACTTTGTGCGATTGGTCAGCATCGAAAACATCCACCACGCAGCGCATATGCTGCGGTCGGAAGCGATCCGTGATCTGAATGTCTCGGTCATCGAAACGATCGCGGGCATTCTGGAACGCGGTATCGCTGAGGGTGCATTCAAGCGAAAGGCCGACCCGATAGATGTGCATATGCTGATCAGTGCCTTCTGCTTCTTCCGGGTTTCGAACCGATATACATTCGGAACTATCTTTCGCAGGGATCTTTCCGAATCGGCCACGATCGGCCGCCATCGCCGAATGATCGCCGACGCCGTGATCAGCTACCTCCAGACGGAGGAAGGGGCAGCGAACCCCATATCCTAGGGCTATCGCGCATGGGATGGGAAGCACTCAGGCAATGGGGTGTTAATGCCAGCACGCTGCCGATCTCAACGACGTGCAGCCCAGACCTCGATAGGCCTCGTCGGCAAGCGCTTGGCTGACGCACGTCACCGTCCACCGTTGGCTTGACGTTGTCGATGAGAGTGTGTCAGCTTTCCCGTCAGGAGGGCGCTCGATGTCGACGTCGCTGTCGCATATTCGTGAGATAGAACGAGTCGCCTCCGGGGCCCCGAGCCCACGCGACGAGCCCGTCGTCCAATCCTGGCTTCGCTGCCTCAATGATTACAAGCTGGATCCGACGATCGCGCAGGAAGCCTATATCGTTCCGGGATCGAAGCTGCGCGAGCATCGCGAACAGGCGGAAGAACTGATCCGCATCGGGCGTTCCGGGCTTGAAGGGCTGTTCAACCAAGTCGCCGAACAGAACTATGTCCTGTTGCTGTCCGATGCCCGCGGCGTCACCGTCGATTTCATGGGGGATCCGACCTTCGACAATCAGCTGCGTAAGGCGGGCCTCTATCTCGGCTCGGAGTGGTCTGAGAGCCGGGCGGGCACCTGTGCCGTCGGGGCGTGCATCGTCTCCGGCCAGCCGGTCATCATCCATCAGGACGATCATTTCGACGCGAGCCATATCGGTCTGACCTGTACGGCGGCGCCGGTCTTCGACACGCTTGGCGACCTGACCGCCGTGCTCGACATCTCCCAGCTCCGGTCGCCCACTGCCAAAGCAAGCCAGCAGCTGGCGCTGCATCTGGTATCCGCCACTGCGCGGCGGATCGAGCTTGCCAACCTCATGACCCGCACCCGCAACGACTGGGTCCTGCGGCTTGCCCGCTCCCCGGAATTCCTGGATGTCGACCCGGACGCCGCCATCGCCCTCGACGGCAGCGGCCGCATCACCGGTATGACCCATGGTGGCTTCGGCGCACTCGCCCGCTCGATGAACATCCGCGGCCTCCAGACACGCAATTTCCTCGGCCTTCCGCTCTCGGAGGTGTTCGATATCGACGTGGACGATTTGCCAAACTTCATGCGCGGACGTCCGAACGGCGAACGCTTGCTGAGAGCCAAGAGCGGCCTAGTCCTATTCGCCAGCGCCATCGCGCCCGTCGTCAGCCTGCGCACGCCCGCCGCGCCCGAAGCGCGCCTCCCCCGGGCCCTGCGCGATCTCAGCCAGGGCGACGCGACAATGGAACGGGTGCAGACCCGCGCGGCAAAATTGGCCACACGCCGCATCCCAATTCTCATTCAAGGGGAGACGGGCAGCGGCAAGGAGTATCTTGCTCGCGCGATCCATGACAGCTGCGGCGACAATGGCAATTTCGTCGCCGTAAATTGCGCAGCCATTCCCGAACATCTCATCGAATCCGAACTGTTCGGCTACGCACCCGGTGCCTTCACGGGCGCCAGCCAGAAAGGTAAGCGCGGCCTGATCGAGGATGCGGACGGTGGCACCCTGTTCCTCGACGAGATCGGCGACATGCCGTTCACGCTGCAAAGCCGGCTGTTGCGCGTGCTCTCGGAAAATGAGATCCAGCCGATTGGGGCGCTGAAGGCCCGGCCAATCCGCCTGCGCGTCGTCTCCGCCTCCCACCGCGATCTGGCGGAACTGGTTAAGCAGGGCCGTTTCCGGGAAGACCTCTATTACCGCCTGAACGCCGCCACGCTCTCGCTCCCCGCCTTGCGAGAGCGTCAGGATCTTAGCTGGCTGATCGATCAATTACGCGCTCGTGTCGAGAAGGAGAACCACGAGTCCTACCGCATCGACAAGACGGCTCGGGCGGCCTTGCTCGCGCATGAATGGCCCGGAAATCTGCGTGAGCTTTCCAATGTTCTGCGCGTGGCCGCGGCCCTTTCCGAAAATGGTCTCATCGATAGCGAGTGCCTGCCGGAACATCTCTTCTCCGAAGCCATCCACTCGTTGCCCGGCGAGGATGATGCGTTACGCCAGGCACTCAAGGACTGCGGCGACAACGTTTCGGCGCTTGCGAGAAAGCTCGGCGTCAACCGTTCCACGATCCACCGCCGTCTGAAGCGGCTCAACTGACGCAACGCCTGCAACACCTGTTGCACCCGGACTGTTGCATTTTCGGTGACTTTCGCTCCCGTCACGTTTCAAGCCTTTGATATCACAAACAAAATAGACGCAGTTGCGATCTGGCATGCTGCTTGCTGCCTCTCCTGTGCAAGAACAAACAGGAGGAAACACAATGAAAGCTCTGCGCTTTCACGCCGCCAAGGACCTACGCATTGACGATGTCGACGCTCCGCCTGCCCCTGGCCCCGGTGAGGTACTGGTGGAAAATCGTTTCTGCGGCATCTGCGGGACCGATCTGCACGAATACGCCTATGGCCCGATCTTCATCCCGAAGGAACCGCATCCCTTCACGGGTGCTCATGGACCGCAGATCCTCGGCCATGAATTCGGCGGCGTCGTGAAGGCGATCGGCGAAGGGGTTAGCCATGTGAAGCCGGGCGACAGGGTCTCCGTCCAGCCGCTGATCATGCCGCGCCGCGGAGACTATTATGCCGATCGTGGTCTGTTTCACCTGAGCGCCAACCTGGCACTGGCCGGCCTATCCTGGCACTCCGGCGGAATGGCGGAAGCGGCGCTGCTCAACGACTACAATGTCCAGCCCATTCCCGATGCGCTATCCGACGAAGAAGCCGCGCTGATAGAGCCGACCGCAGTCGCCGTATATGCGTGCGATCGCGGCAGCGTCACCGCCGGCAACAGCGTGCTGGTCACGGGCGCAGGACCGATCGGCATTCTCGTTGCCATGGCAGCGCGGGCAGCCGGCGCGTCGAAGATTTTTCTCTCCGATCTCAACGAGACGCGGCTTTCACTGGCGAAGGAAGCACTCCGCGAGGTCCGCACCATCAATCCCAAGATCGAAAAGGTCAGCGATGTTGTCCAGGCCGAAACCGAGGGCGGCGTTGGCTGCGATGTCGCCATCGAATGCGTCGGCAACGAACATGCGCTCAAGAACTGCGCGAGCGCAGTGCGCAAGCAGGGCGTCGTCGTGCAGACCGGCCTTCATCCAGGCGAGAACCCGCTGAACTGGTTTGACGTGACCTTCAAGGACATCGATATCCGCGGTTCCTGGGCCTATCCGACCCACTACTGGCCGCGCGTGGCGCGCCTGATCGCGAGCGGCCAAATACCGGCTCGCCGCATCGTCACCAAACATGTCTCACTGAGCGAAGCTGTTTCGGCAGGGTTCGACCAGTTGCTCGATCCCGCCGGTACGCACCTGAAAATACTGATCGACCTCAAGCGTTAGGCCGGTCCCCATTGCGGGACGGTTGAGGAGCCGTTCCGTTTGTCATCACAGAGCAGGAGGATAAAGGATGCTCGAGAAGACCCCCACCACCCGCGTTCAGGCACAGCTTGATGCCCTTGGCGCTGCACTCGAAACCGGCCGTATCGACGATGCGGTCAACCTCTTTGCAGAGGAATGCTACTGGCGCGACCTCGTCGCCTTCACCTGGAACCTCAAGACTGTCGAAGGCCGGGACGAGGTGCGCGACATGCTTCAGGCACAGCTTGCCTCTGCAAAACCCTCCAACTGGCGCGTCGCCGCCGGCGAAGAAGCAACCGAGGCGGATGGCGTGCTTGAAAGCTGGATCTCGTTCGAGACTGCGACGGGACGCGGCTACGGCCTCGTGCGCATCAAGAACGGCCTGATCTGGACGCTGCTGACGGCACTGGCCGAACTCAAGGGCCACGAGGAGAAATCCGGCTTTACCCGGCCGCTTGGCGCCAAGCACGGCCAGAATGTCGGCGCGAAAACCTGGAAGGAGGAGCGCGAGCACGAGGAGCGCACGCTCGGCTATGAGACGCAACCCTATGTCGTGATCATCGGCGGCGGACAGGGCGGCATTGCGCTCGGGGCCCGGCTTCGCCAACTTGGCGTGCCCACCATCATCCTCGAAAAGAACGACCGGCCAGGCGACAGCTGGCGCAAGCGCTACAAGTCGCTCTGCCTGCATGACCCCGTCTGGTACGACCACCTGCCCTACATCGATTTCCCGAAGAACTGGCCGGTCTTCGCACCGAAGGACAAGATTGGCGACTGGCTGGAATTCTATACCAAGGTGATGGAGCTGAACTACTGGACACGCTCCACCGCCAAATCGGCAAAATGGGACGAAGCCGCGAAGGAATGGACCATCGTCGTTGACCGCGACGGTGAGGAAGTGGTGTTGCGGCCAAAGCAGCTCGTCTTTGCGACCGGCATGTCTGGCAAGGCCAACATTCCGAATTTCAACGGCCGTGAGCGCTTTGTTGGTGACCAGCATCATTCCTCGCAGCACCCGGGGCCGGATGGCTACAAGGGCAAGAAGGTCGTTGTGATCGGTTCCAACAATTCGGCCCACGACATCTGTGCCGCGCTGTACGAGGCGGGCGTCGACGTCACGATGATCCAGCGCTCGACGACCCATATCGTCAAGTCCGACACGCTGATGGATATCGGCCTCGGTGGGCTTTATTCGGAACAGGCGCTGGCCAACGGCGTAACGACGGGCAAGGCGGATCTCATCTTCGCGTCGCTTCCCTACCGGATCATGCACGAGTTCCAGATCCCGCTTTACGACAAGATGCGCGAGCGCGACGCCGATTTCTACGCGGCACTGGAAAAGGCGGGCTTCCAACTCGATTGGGGCGCGGATGGCTCAGGTCTCTTCATGAAGTACCTGCGCCGCGGGTCCGGATACTACATCGATATCGGCGCGTCGCAGCTGATCATCGACGGCAAGGTGAAGCTTGCCGCAGGACAGGTGGAAGAGATCACCGAAACCTCGATAAAACTGGCTGACGGCAAGGAGATCCCGGCCGACGTCATCGTCTATGCGACGGGCTACGGCTCGATGAATGGCTGGGTCGCCGATCTCATCGACCAGGAGACAGCCGACAGGGTCGGCAAGGTCTGGGGACTTGGCTCCGATACGCCGAAGGACCCCGGCCCCTGGGAGGGCGAGCAGCGCAACATGTGGAAGCCCACGCAACAGGATGCCCTGTGGTTCCATGGTGGTAACTTGCACCAATCGCGCCATTATTCGCAGTACCTGTCACTGCAACTGAAGGCCCGATTGGAGGGTATTCAGACGCCGGTTTACGGTCTGCAAAGCGTCCATCACAAGCGCTGAACCATTTAAGAGGCAGAGGGAGCTTGAGCGCCCTCTGCCTGTCGGTGTGTCCGCGTGCAGGCACCCCAGTGCGGCTGTGTGCCATGCGGACATAGCCAGGAGATTGACGCTGAGCCCGCACTTAATCCTCGTCCGAGACTTGCCAGACCCTCCGGTCCGAACATTAGAGACATCACCTAGCTGGAACCCTGGCCATCGGGTTAGGGCGCGTCTGCGGAGACAATCAAGACTGACAGGAACCAGTAGCAGCGAGGAGCGTTAATGCAACGGATCCTTCATGTCGTCTTCAGGTTGGGTCCAACGCGAGCCCCACACGCTTCGGGCCCCTAAAGTCGCCTTCGGGGCGATTGTACCGGATGTGGGGCGGTTGCACCCTTGTCTTAAGCCAGGAGCCCCCATGCGTATCGCCTTCCTTGTCAACGCGATCGAAACCGAAAGGCCATCCTATACGACAACATCCTTGGCGCTTGCTGCGCTTGCTCGTGGCCATGAGGTCCTCTACATCACGCCGGGTGACTTCATACTTGGGCCCGACGACGCATTGATGATCCGGGCGGCACATCTTGGCGACGCACGCCCCAAGAAGTCCGAAACACTGCTACGCGCTTTGATCGCGCCCGAACAGCAAAGAGCCCTTGTCAATGTTGAGGAGGTGGACGTTCTGTTCTTGCGGAACGATCCGTCGCTGGATGCCGATACTCGCCCCTGGGCCGCGCATGCGGGTGCAAATTTTGGTCGGCTTGCCGCAGAAAGAGGCACGATCGTCGTCAACGACCCATGTGGTCTGGCCTTGGCGCAAGACAAGCTTTACTTCCAGGATTTCCCGGCCATCGTTCGTCCGACCACTTTGATTTCCAAGGACATCGAGGAGATCAGGGCGTTTATCGACGATCATTCAGACGGCGTAATCATCAAACCGCTACAGGGATCTGGCGGCAAGAACGTTTTTCGGGTCGGAAGCAGCACCGAATCCAACCTCAATCAAATCATCGATGCGGTGGGTGAGGTCGGCTATCTCATTGCGCAATGTTACCTTCCGAAGGCGTCGGAAGGAGATACCAGATTGTTTCTCATGAACGGGCGACCTTTGCAGCGCGGCGACGTCTACGCTGCGTTCAGGCGCGTTCCCGCGAAGGGAGACGTGCGCTCCAATATTCACGCGCGTGGGACGCCAAAACGGGCGCATGTGACAAAGGAAATGCTGGCGATCGCCGAGACCTTACGCCCGAAGCTTGTCGAAGATGGCATGTTCCTGGTCGGCCTCGACATCGTCGGCGACAAGCTGCTTGAGATAAACGTGTTCACGCCCGGTGGTCTCCAGACCATTCGTGAACTCTACGACGTCGACTTCTGCGAGGACATCCTCGAGTCGCTGGAGAACAAAATTGCGACCAGGAAGACGTATCAAGGAGCGTTGAACAACCGGATCTTGTCGACCCACTAGGACTTTGCCGAAGAACTCTGGGCACAAGGTCGCTAGCAAATTGGTGCTTTAAAAAAGATCTTTCCAAGGATTCGGAACCGATGGCGCTGTCCTCGGTTTCTCCTGCATACGCGATAGGAGAAGAAGGCGATGGCCAAAGACGACGATCTAAAAGCCGGCTTTACCGGCACACCCGAAGAACCTCTCGCTGGCGTTCGCAAAGCTGCGCAGACAGCCACCGAAGCAGTGAAGAGAGAGACGAGCGCTGTCGCGACTGCCGCAGCAGATCATCCTCACACCGCGACCACTCTCGGATTGCTGATCGGCGCCCTCGCCTTTACCATCGGCTACGTCGTGGGACGGTCATCGGTCGATACCGGGCGGGGATACTGGCGATAGATCCGCCAGCCGGCGAAGCTGATGTTCGCCGGCGCCTCTCAGATCACGATAACTCCCTCGTTACCATGAATTTAGGCGCCGCTAATATCTATTGACTATAGCGTGCACTATGCAAGGCTGAAAGCTCTTGATTGTGTCGTGACGCTGTAGGGTTTCTTCATGTTCTTGGTCCGCACCGATCTCGATGTCGCCATCACACGATGGCGCGAGATCATCTTGACTTCCTTGCCGTGGGACCAACTTGGCGGCTACGTTGCGTTGCGCAAGCATGATTTGACAATCGAACTTCACAACCTCGATGAGGATAGCGATCTGCTCGTCTTTGCCACCGATGGCGAAGTTCTGGCCAGCCGGTTCCGTTCAGCTTATCCCTTTGTGGTGACATACGGGAGGAATCCCGGCTACCCGCTGGAATACCTGGTCTGGCTTTCATTCCACATGCAAGCGAACTTCGATCGGTTGGGTGTCCTGGAGATGAGCGCGACTTACGAGGACGAAGAGGGCGACATCGAAAGCATGTCTGCCATGGCGATGGGCTTCTCGCGTCAGGCCGACCTTGACGACTTTATAGCGCGGTTCGACGGCAAGGACCTGAGCCAGGATTTGTTGTTCGGCTATGACGCTTATCTATTGGAGGTGGGAGAGAAGATCGGCTAAGGCATCCTTCCCCAAGGAATATCTCGCTCCCGCCCCTCGACTGAAGCTCATCTCGCTGAACCAGCGCCGGCCACTCGATTTTCTAGCGTGCCTGACGGTGAGCGTTCGACGGCGTCGGTTCCAGCGACTTCTGCTCGGCCGATCCGCCAGTCTCCTCCCATCCAAACACACTGCGACCGCCCCATTCGGGCGAGTGGCGAAACTCTCCGGCAACAATTTCCTTGAGGTCCGGGCCGGTGGCGTATCTTTCGAGCTGCCGTGCCTGGTCGTCAAGACGCTTCAGCGCCTCCAGTTCCTCGCCAAGTCCGAGCCGCGCTTTCGTCACGGCCGATCGCATGACCGCGATCGTGTGGTCGTACACCTTGAGGGGCACGGGAAACGGATGGCGGTCCTTGCCACCGTGCGCAAGCGAAAACCGGGCCGGATCGGCGAAACGGCAAGGCGCGCCATGAACGACTTCAGCCACCATCGCGAGCGCGTTGACCGTGCGGGCACCGACGCCCGGAACCATCAAAAGCTGCTCGAAATCTTCCGGCCCGCGATCGGCAGCCGCAGAAAGTGTCGCATGCAGCCGTCGCATGTTGACGTTTTCCTCCCGTACGTCGTGATGTGCCGGCATCACGAGATGTGGGAGCAACGGCTGATCGGCCTCCTTCGGTTTAACCTTCGGATCCATAGCGACGACTTCCCGGACAATTCGGTCAGGCCCAAGCGATGCCAAAAGCTCAAGCTGCCCGTGGCGTGATGCGGCAGCCCGTCTGTCTGCGAGATTGACGATTTCCCCCTGACCTTTTCCCTCGATCGCGGCATGGGGAGAGTCGACGAAGCTGGAAACGCCCTCCGACAACCAATGATAGCGCCGGGCCTGGCGTTTATCGCCGTTCATGCCTTGCTGTACCACCACCCATTTACCATCGTCAGCGACGATGAAACCGTGCAGGTAGAGGTCGAAGCCGTCCTGGACCGCGGCACTATCGACCTTTGCAACAAGCCGGCTGGTGGCCGCAAGGCCGGCACCATCGATGCCGACGCGGTTGCCGATGGCGATCAGTTCGTCTGGCGTCTGCCGCGAATGTCGTCCGCGACCGCCGCAGACGCTTATCCCGAGATCCTGCGAACGAGGAGCGAGACCGCGCTTGAGAGCGCCGATGACGCTGGTGGTGATGCCGGATGAGTGCCAATCCATGCCCATGACGCAGCCGAAGGACTGGAACCAGAAAGGATGGGCCAGACGGCGCAGAAACTCGTCACGGCCGTATTCGATGACGATGGCTTCGGCGATGATCGTCCCGAGCTTCGTCATGCGATCGCCGAGCCACGGGGGAACCCTGCCGCCATGAAGAGGGAGATCTGCACTTCCAGCTCGCTGAACCATTCGTGTCTTATAGGCCGCTTACAGGCATTGTGACAGGGGAAAGTTCTTCAAACGTTCCTACCGCCGGGAACAAGTCGCAACCCTTGCTGTTTTGTGGTTGGAATGTTGCGAGGCGCCGTTGCGTCTCACGATGAGATGGGCCAATCCCTGCGGAGGCCTTCCAATGCAAAACCGTTTCCCGTGTGCGGCAGTCGTCATCCTCCTAACCGCAGCTTTACTGGCGGGTTGCGCCAACGTCTCAGCCAGGCAGACAGCGAGCAACACCGGCAAGGTTGGATACGGTTCGGATCCGGTTCTGCCAAAACCACGCCCAACCGTGATCCCGACGGTCAACATCGCCGATGCGACCGGGTGGCGGGGCGGAGAACATCCACTCGCTGCCAAAGGATTGAAGGTCAACGCCTTTGCGACGAATTTTGACCATCCGCGCTGGCTGCGCGTCCTTCCCAACGGTGACGTTCTGGTGGCCGAAAGCAATGCTCCGGCCAAACACGACGAGGGCTTCAGCCTGAAGAAGGTCTTCATGAGCGCGGCCATGAAGCGCGCTGGCGCCGCCACACCAAGCGCAAACAGGATCACGCTGCTTCGCGACACCGATGGCGACGGGGTGGCCGACCTGCGGACCACGTTCGCCGAAGGTCTCAACTCGCCTTTCGGCATGACGCTGTCGCGGGGCAAGCTCTATGTCGCCAACACCGACGCTCTCGTCGCCTTCCCCTATTCGAACGGACAGACCCGGATCACGGCGCCGCCGCAAAAGATCGCGGATCTACCGGCCGGCGATCTCAATCACCATTGGACCAAGGATGTGATCGCAAGCCCGGACGGCCGCAAGCTCTACGTTACGGTCGGCTCCAACAGCAATGTTGCCGAAAACGGCATGGCCGTCGAACGGCACCGTGCAGCCGTGCTCGAGATCGACAAGGCAAGCGGCCACATGCGCCCCTTCGCCTCGGGCCTGCGTAATCCCAACGGGCTCTCCTGGAACCCTCAGAATGGAAAGCTGTGGGTCGCGGTCAACGAACGCGACGAACTCGGTGACGATCTCGTCCCGGACTACATGACATCCGTGCGCGATGGCGCCTTCTATGGCTGGCCCTACAGCTACTTCGGCCAGAACGTCGACACCCGCGTCAGGCCGCAGCGTCCTGACCTCGTCGCAAGGGCCATCAAGGCCGACTACGCGCTGGGCGCCCACACGGCATCATTGGGACTGGTGTTCTCGAGGGGCTCGTCGCTCGGCCCCACCTATTCGAACGGCGCATTCGTTGGACAGCATGGCTCCTGGAACCGAAGCGTACCCAGCGGCTACAAGGTCATCTTCGTCCCGTTTTTGAATGGCAAGCCCAGCGGCCGGCCAAAAGATGTCCTCACCGGGTTCGTCGGCAAAGGCGGCAGCGCCATGGGGCGCCCGGCCGGCGTGGCAATCGATAAGACGGGTAGTTTGCTGGTTGCCGACGATGTCGGCAATGTCGTGTGGCGTGTCAGCAGAGAATGACCTTTTGCCTGTTTCAAAAGCGATCAATGTGCATTTGGTCGTCCCGCGTCGGCAATCGCCCGATGAGAACGGGATGCCGCGCGCCGGCGCTCTTGAGTTCGGGCCTGTTTCCTGGAAACCCGCAATTCCTCCAGATCTGGAAGCCACCAGCCGCTTCGATGATCGGGACCGGTGCGTGCCGGCCATACAGAGATCAATTCCGGTAGTGTTGCGGGCCGCCAGGAGGCCCAGACAAACTCCATCAGGCTATTGTTCATGAATGGATACGAGCAGGAGAAAGTTCGAGGGACAATCTCCTGTGAAATCCCGATGAATATTATGACGCCGTAGGTTTCAGTGGAGACGGCACGCCCGAGCCGCGGTGGAAAAACCGCAGGAACAGGATATCGCCGTCTTCTCCGTTCGACGCTGCGACTTCTCGCTTCCAATTCCTCGGCGGACCCCCGCGACGCAAGTCGGCGTTGCTTTCGTGCATCCGGTTCATTGCGGCGGGCGGCCGCTTCGATCACAGGCCACCGTTTCCGCAATTCCTCGTAGGAGCGGAACGGAACATGCCACGTCCTGGAATTGTCATCCCAACGCGCCCACGGCACCTGTCGCAATTCCTCAACGATGGTGCGGGAGAAAGGTGTCCGCAGGCAAAGGTCATCGCCTGCCACCAGATACGGACTGCCGATGGGATCGAAGTCGTAAGCGTCCCTGCCCTTTGATTCACCGAACGGATCTCGTTCCGACAATTGGCCGTCCATCCATCTGGTAAACCGGCGGTCGGCAGTCTTGCCCGGAATAAACCAATTGCGCCTATCATCGCTCCATCTGGCCCGGGGAAAAGCCCGTCGAAACTCTGCCAGCATGGTTCGGTCGTAGGGAAACGAAATATACGCACCGGGGCGATTTGATGGCTCACCCGACATTGCTTCGCGAACCCCTCCTCGTTCCGACACATTCTCCCGTCTCACTCAACGAATAGGCTTGGCCCGCTGTTCCCCGATTGCGCAAAAAAACGAGAGCCGAACGGCTTTTTTCGATGCTGTAAACCGAGGCGCGAAGTCCACATCGCGCCCAATGGCGGACATCGAACCGCGTTCGGATGAGGTGGGCCGAAGCAAATCCCGGTGAGAGGATGAGCGGACTACGCCGCAAAGGCGTGCACGCCCGCGCGGACTGTCTCCGGGTCGCGGTTTTCGACGCCGTACAGAATGTCGAGAAGCGGAAAGGTCATTCGATAAAAACCCATACGATCCCTTGCCGCCGTGTCTGGGGAAAAGTGCGCGAGCACCAGGTCGACGAACGGGTCACCAAGCCCTGCCGCGAGGCTCGCAAAATCGTAAGCTGGGTCGCCGGGGCCGCAGCCGGAGAAATCGATGACGCCTGAAAGTCTGCCGCGATCGACGAGAATGTTTCCGGTCCCAAAATCCCCGTGAATAAGGCACTGCGGAAGCGCGTCGCAGGTCGCTAAAAAGTCGGAAAAGCGCTTCCGCAGACCGGTAACGACATCAGGCGAAAGCAGAGGAAAGGCCACTGCTTCGCATTGCGCCAAAAGGCCATTCCACTCGGATGAAGACGCCTCGGCAGGCTCGGCCTCCACGCTGTCGATGGGGAGCGAATGCAGAGCCTTTAGAAAGGCGGCAAGATCCGCGGCCAAAACCCTCTGTGCGCCTATCCTCAGGCCGGTCAGGTCCGAAAGCGATTCCCCCAAGATCTTGGCGTGCAGCGAGACGAATTGGCCGTCGATGCGGCGCACCTCAAGATCAGGTACCGGCACCGGGAGAAGCGGCCGCACCGCGCGAAGCGCCGCGGCTTCGCGCACCAGGTCGCGTTCAGCGCCGCAATGACGCGGCAATCGAAGGATCCTGCCGTCAAGCTCGTAGGCCACCGAGTTCTGCCCCGAGCCGATCAGGACAGCCGGAGGCTCGGATGGCAAGCCAAGTTCCGCAACGATCCTCTGAAGGGGCATCGCATCGGTACCGCCACGAGTGGCGTCGACTTCCCTCTCAACGGAGGCGGTCGCGATTGGCTCTAGGGATAGATCCTTCACTGCGTTCGTCCTTTGCAATCCCACCCGGCAGGCCCTGGCCGCACGTCTGAATTCTGTAGCCGCTATTCTTCGCGATGACGGCCGGAGACCGACACCGAGACGAAGTCCGTGGCCGACGGGCTGGCTGAAATACTACGCCCGCTAAAGGGGGGTGTTGGGCTCGTGCTCCTGGCACCTGCGCAACCGCCCCCTCACAAAGTATCGAGGCCCATTCTTCGGCCGGCTTCGATTGGGGCCATGCGTGACGGCAAGCGAAACGCGCAAGGGATGGAACGGCATTCGTTCCCTCACCCTCGACCATATCTCATTGGTTGTATCGTTAGCAATTTATCGCAAGCAATGCGAACGCATGGCAGCGATATCCAATTGCGAAACGGACGAAAAAACTGCACCGCCAGTTCAAAGCCCTTCCGCAGCCGTTCTTGATTTGAGACCGATGGTCACGATCGCCACAAGCGCGGCCACCGCGTTGGCGCCTCCGCTGATCGCAATGGCCGGGAAGTAACTGTGGCTGGCGTCGTAGATAAAGCCGGCGAGGCTCGGGCCGATCAGCGTGCCGATTGCGACGCTCGTGTAAAGAAGCCCGATGATCCCGCCCACATTGCGGCGGCCGAAATGATCGGCAACCACGGCCGGCAGCACCGCGACCCAGCCACCGTAGAACAATCCGAACAACAGAGCGAAGGCAACAAGGGCCAAAAGCCCGGTCGCAGAGGCCCAAACCGCAAGCGACACGGCGATGCCCGCGTACATTGCCGCCAGGAAAGTGTCGCGACCCAAACGATCGGCAAGCCCCCCAAGGCAGAAGCGCCCCGCAGTGCTCCCAACGCCGATCGCGCTCAGGAGGAGGACGGCGACCGTCGGAGCGATCTGGTGATCGACTGCAAACGGGACGAGATGAACAAAGGGAACGAACACGCCGACTGCACTCAACAGGCATGCGACATACATGCCGACAAATTGCCGAGTCCGTATCGCATCCTTGACCGAAACGCCCTCCTTTGCCGCCGAATTCACGACGCCCGGTTCGACGAAGACTCCGTCCGGCCGAAGACCACGTCGCCCCGGATCGTTTTCGAGCAGCAATGCGGCGCCTATGCCGAAGGCCGCGGCCGCTCCACCGAGCACCAGATAGGCCTCTCTCCAGCCCAAAGCGGCGATCAACCAAGTCGCCAGCGGCGGCATGACAAGCGTGCCCAAGCCGATACCGCTGACCGCAAGACCCGATGCCAGGCCACGTCGCGCGACGAACCAGCGCTGAACGGCCCCAAGGGCCGGCACATAGGCACATCCCACGCCCAGACCTATTCCGAGCCCATAGGCGGCATAGACCTCGGCGATGGTGCGCGCCTGGCCCGCCAAGCCAAGGCCGAAGCCGACAAGCACCATGCCGACAAGGCAAAGCGATCTTGCTCCGAACCGATCCGCAAGGGGACCGGAAATCACGCCCAGGGCGAAGTACAAAAACCCTGCCAAAGAAAAAACAAGCGAAACGGAGCCACGCGATGCCCCGAGATCCTGCTGCAATACCTCGATGAAGGCGCTGAAGGTGTAGGCGCTACCAAAACCTACGAATGTCAGCGTAAACGTCGCGGCGACGACGACCCATCCGTAGAAGATGCCTTGGCGCTGGCGGTGAGCGTTCATGATCGTTCGTCTCCGTCACCCTTTTCCCGGGTGTCTCTGGTGCCAAGCCGTATGCCCCTGGAATGCCGCTCCGGCGCGCACAAGGGTCAGTTCCTGGAACTGACCAGCCAGCAATTGAAGGCCGATCGGCATCTCGTCCTTTGCGACACCTGCAGGGAAAGTCAGTGCCGGATGGCCGCTCATATCGAGGGGGCAGCTATAGCGCTGCAGCCTAGCGATCAGATCCGGCTGCTCACCAAGTGTCGCGATGGCAGCGAGTGTCAGGGGAGCGAACGGCTGAACCGGGGTCAAAATCAGGTCGACGGATGCAAACAAGGCTTCGACGTCACGGCGGAAAATCGCGCGTCGGAGAAGGATCTGCTGATACTCCGCCTCCGAGACGGCTTTGCCCTTTTCAATGACGCCGGCAAGGATAGGCCCGTACAAGTCTTTGTTCGCAGCAAAGTCTCGCGCGTGAACGGCTGCCGCCTCCACGGCGCAGTTCGGCACCCAATCGGCAACGGCCTGGCTCACGTCCGGGAACCTGATCTCGACCATGTGCGCGCCAAGATCGGAAAAAACGTCCGAGGCAGCGGCGAGTGCGGCCTGTGTCTGAGTCTCCACGTCCTCGCTGTTCCAACGTGGATCAAAGCCTATCCGCAGACCGCCGACCCCGCTTCGCGAAGCGGAAGCGAAATCCGGCACCGGTTGCGCTGCCGCCGTCGGGTCCTTCGGATCACTTCCCGCGATGGCGGCAAGAATGATCCCCGCATCCATGGCGTTTCGCGCAATCGTACCGATGTGGTCAAGGGAGGGAGCGAGATCGAAAACGCCGTGCCGGCTGACGCGCCCCCATGTCGGTTTGAGGCCCGTGACACCATTTGCGGCCGCCGGCCAGCGGATCGAGCCGCCGGTGTCGGACGCGATCGCACCGAAACAAAGGCCCGCTGCCGCCGCGACAGCTGAACCGCTCGAGGAAATCCCGGTCCAGTAGTCCGCGCTCCACGGATTGACAGACGGGGTTATTGCCGGATGGTAGTCCGAATACGCTCCCTCGGTCATTTGCGTCTTGCCGATAATGATCGCGCCTGCTTGCCTGAGGCGTCTGACGACAGTGGCGTCTTCGTCCGGAACAAAATTGCCATGGACGAGTGTGCCAGCCCTGGTTGGCACGCCTTCGATCCAGCACAGGTCTTTGACGGCGATCGGAACGCCGTGCAGCGGGCCGCGATGGCGTCCAGCGGCGATTTCCTCATCCGCCACCTTCGCCTGTTCCAGCGCGCTTGTGTCCATCACCTGCGCATAGGCGTGGAGGTCCGGTTCCAGTCGCGCGATGCGCCGAAGCTGCGCCTCGGTGATCGCCAGCGAGGAAATGCTCCCTCTTTTGATTCTGTCTCCGATCTCCGTGAGGCTGAGCAAAGTGAAATCATCCGAAACTATCGTCATTCAATTTTTCCCGACTGCGGTGAGCGAAATACATTAGCAAATCTATCTACCTTCAATCGCGCCTCCTGTTCCTCGTGAGGAGCGAGACAAGCACAGTTTAATGTGATAAAGCACATCATACTCGGCCGACAAACCAGATTTAATCATCCTTATAACTTAGAAAATCTAAATCATGAGCCGCCACCTTCCCCCGCTCAATGCCCTGAAGGCTTTCGAGGCCGCCGCCCGCCATCTCTCGGTCAAGATGGCGGCCGACGAGCTTTGCGTCACTCCGGGCGCTGTCAGCCAGATGCTGAAATCGCTCGAGACACATCTTGGGGTGAAGCTGTTCGAACGAGTGACACGCGGCATCTATTTGACCGATGCGGGCCAGGACTATCTGCCAGCGGTCCGCAATGCCTTTCGCCAGATTGCCGAAGCCTCGCGACGCGTCATGGCCTCCAACGACAGCGGCATGCTGACAGTCAGCGTCACGCCATTCTTCGCATCGGCATGGCTCCTGCCGCGCATGCATTCCTTCCAGGAGATCAGCCCCGAAATCGATCTTCAAATCGTCGCAAGCAGCACCCTTGCCGATTTCTCCCGCGGCAGCGTCGATGTCGCGGTGCGTCATGGTGCCGGCCGCTATCCGGGCTTGCGCAGCGACCGCGTCGTAACTGTCGAGATGGTTGCCGTGGCAGCCCCTGATCTCGTCGATCGCCTCGGCGCCCCTCGATGCGCGGACGATCTCATCCGCTGGCCGCATGTCCATGATGCCGACCGCAAGGGATGGAGCCTTTGGTTCCAGGCAAATGGCGTGGAAGAGTTCCGTTCTCCCCGCGGTCCGTCGTTTGACGATAGCAGCCTTATTTTGAAGGCGATCCTGTCTGGCCATGGCGCAGGGTTGCTGCCCGCTGCAATGATTGCAGCGGAACTCGCCAGCGGTGAGTTGGTACAGCTCCTGGACGCAGCTTTGATAGACGAGTTTGCCTATTACCTGGTGTGTCCCGAGCATGCCCAGAACAATCCAAAGATTGCGACCTTCCGGGATTGGATACTCAATGCGGAGAAGACGCAGCTGGCCGAAACGTCCGGCAAGGCTCAGAAAAGCCTCCATCCTGGCTGATGCGCTGCGGATCCCGACCGTGACAGACTCAGCATCCTGATCGATGGCGATGTCTCTGAGCCTCGAAGGACGATGCATCGGAATTACGCCAGAAGTGCTCGAGCGCGAGACTACAGCACTCGCCGGAATTCTTGCCAGGCGCCCGAACTGGCGCGCTCATTGCCGGTTTCAGCGAGATAGATCGCGAACTGGTCGTAGTGATAGTCAAAGGACAACAGGGAAGCGGAGGAGGATAATCAGGCGATCTTGAAGCGCTGGACCTTGGTCAGGCAGATCGGCGAAGATCCATTTCGTAGCGGGTAGCCCGCACCTGGTGCGGGCTACCCATTTGTCTCTGTCAAACTGGTTGCGTCCAAGCCGGTTATTGCTGTGTCGGAGCGGTGTCTTGGAGTTTTGCCTGAACCTTCTTGGCGACTGCCGGATCACTCTGTGCAGCTGTAAGGATTGCCGAATACTCTTCGATCGAAATGGTCGGTGAGGCTTGTACCGCCTCGACCATTTTCTTGCTGGCTTCGGACTCCAGGTCCTTCTTCGCCGTTGCATCCGACGTTGCTTCTATCTTGGCGGAATATTCCTGCCTGACCTTGTCGACCTGAAGATAGGCAACCGCGAAGGCTTCGATTTTCTGGTCGCTGATCGCAGCGTCCGGGCCCTTGTTGCCAGCCTGGCCCTGCGTCGGCTGGGTCGTTTCAGCCTGAGCGATCTCAAGGGCGGATGCGGGACTGACGACCATGAAGCTAAAGACTGCCGCCGCGAGCGACGCGACGGGTTTGTAACCGGTGATCATATTCATTCCTCTCTGATGCGCATGACGTGATCAGGAGCGACACTGACTTTCAATCGCCCCTAAGGTCGGCCGGATACCGAATGCGCCGCGACGATGGAACGTTGGAATGGGCTCGATGCGGCCGTATCGGGGCCATTTGCTGACCATTCCACGGCAGCTTTACGGCTCACCCGACGGCTCCGGTCCCACACTTTCTCCCGGTCCCGGACCGACTACTTCTTCCCCACCCGTTCGCGCCGGACCCGGCGCGTCAGATTGAACGCGTCATGGCCGGCACCGGAAACGATGTCGCGATGGGAGAGTTGACGCTCTCTCGCGCTTGCTCTAACGGCCGCGATCAAATCGCGATCGAAAGCGATCCCCGGCGAGTGCCAGGTTAGACGCCCCTGAAGATCGATCGCGCCATGGCAACGCCGCCGACATCGAGGTCGCCTGCGATATCGCGGCCACGCGGTTTCGATAGGATGTCTGGTCGCGCATTCCGCTTCGGCGGCGGACAGACGTCCTCATCCGTTTTTCCGAATTGATCGCCGAGAGCCGTGACATCCTGGCGGTGCTCGATACGATGGAGATGGGCAAGCCGATCGCCAAAATGTGTGCGAAGAACCGGGACCGATGCCGGTCGCCAAGATCGAGTACGTAGTCAACGAGGCGCAGGCGACGGTTGAATTCGCCTGAAAGCTGACGGCGGCACCGGCATCAGTCGCCGCCCGACGCTGCCTGATCCATGCGCATCTGGCGCAGCATGTTCCGCCCGGCGATCAGCATCTCGAACAGGAAGGCCAACAGCGACCCGATGAGCGAGACGATCGCGCCGCCGAAAAACCAGAAAAGGTTCTCCTCGCGAAACCCGAAGGCAAGCGCGCCGGCGAGCAGATTGAGAATGGCGCAGCCCGTGCAGATCGCCGCGAAAGTCCCCAGCGCAACGGCGATCTCCAGCGCCAGCGTCCGCCGGCGCAGATAGTCAAGCTGCATCCGCCGCGCGTCGTTCTGCTCGTATTTCTCCCCGATCTCGTTGACGCGATCGGACACCCTGCCAAGCCGGGAGGCATAGACACTGACGAAGCCGGCAGTGCCGGCGAGAAGAAAGACGGGCGCCAGCGAGGTTTGGACGATCGAAGCGAGATCGATGACGGTCGACGGCGTCTCCATGCTTGCCTTCATTTTGCGTCGCTCGCTTCCGGCGAGACCGGGAGGAGCACTCTAGCCAGTTTTGACGGATATAGTAGCGATACAAACACCGAGATATGGCGCAGATAGATGCGCTTCATACCCTTATCAAGGGAATACGGGAGCGACCCAGCCCGACGTTCAAACGCCCAACAGCAACGTCCGCACCAGGGGATGCTTGACGTCGGCAAGGCCGTCGACGACGTTGAAGTGGTGCCGGTCCGGCTCCGCGACAGCAGCCGTCGTTGCACCCAATCCGGTCCAGATATTGGCAAGAAGCGCGTTCTGACGCAGGAACTCCGCACGCTCGCCGCCTCCGACCCAGCAGGTGATGCGGGCGTCTGGCATCGGCCGCAGCAGTGCCGGGCTCTGTGAAAGTGCCTCGGCCTCGTCGATCGCGAGCTTCTCGTTCATGGCCGTCGACATGATCGGGCGCAGGTCATGCACGCCGGAGATCGAGACGACGTTGCGGATCCGGCCCTGGACATCAGGCGAAAGCGGCGCGGACGTCGTGATCATTCGGCTGACGAGGTGGCCGCCGGCCGAATGGCCGGTCAGCATCAAGGGACCCTCGACGCGTTTCGATGCCTCGCTGATAGCGGCGGCGACCTCTTCGACGATCCCGGCAATGCGAATCTTTGGGCAGAGGGTGTAGGACGGCATCGCGACGGCATAGCCGCGCTCCACTGCTCCGGCCGCCAGGTGCGACCAGAAGCTCTTGTCGAGCTGTAGCCAGTACCCGCCGTGGACGAAGACCACCAGGCCCTTGGGCGAACCGTCGGGAAGAAAGAGATCCATGCGGTTCCTCGGCCGATCGCCATAGGCAAGGTCGAGTTTGGCGCGTCCGGCGCTCAAGAGGGCGTTGCGGAACGCCTCGGCCGGTTTGACCCAGGCTTCCGGCCAGCGATCGCCGCGCGCGATGTTCGAGCCGTTCGCATAGGCGTCGTCCCAGTCGGAAATGCGGTGTTCCAGCATCGATTTCATCCTCCCTTTGATGTCTCCTCACAGATAGCAATCGCCTGCCCCACCGGGAAAGGCAATGCCGGCAATCGAAAAAACTTTAGGCTTGAAATAATTTTGGACTGGTGCGATGCTGCCCCATGTTCAGCCGAGAAGTGGAGGTCTCGCTGTGCCTATCGCCATAACTGGAGTCGCGTCGCCGACGGCCCGTGTCACTTTGAATAGTGCCGCGACGCTTGCCGCTTGTCCGCAGACCAGGGCTTTGAACCACCGCAAGACTTTCCGCCGGCTTTGAACAATGCCTGGGCAACAGGCACGAACGAAATTAGGGAACAGCCGCCACATGCTTGGACCGACTTCGCACGTCGATACGTTCACCCGCGACCATCTTCCGCCACAGGAAGAATGGCCGGAGTTTCTTCTCGAAGGTTTTGACTACCCGGATCACCTCAACGCTGCCGTCGAATTGACGGACGCCATGGTTGCCAAGGGTTTCGGCGATCATACCGCGTTGATCGGCAATGGCCGCCGCCGGACTTACAAGGAACTGTCCGATTGGACCAACCGTCTCGCCCACGCGCTGGTTGAAAATTACGGTGTGAAGCCCGGGCACCGCGTGCTCATCCGCTCCGCCAACAATCCGGCCATGGTCGCCTGCTGGCTGGCGGCCACCAAGGCCGGCGCCGTCGTCGTCAACACCATGCCGATGCTCCGGGCCGGGGAACTCGCCAAGATCGTCGACAAGGCCGAAGTCAGCCTGGCACTTTGCGACACGCGACTGATGGAAGAAATGATCGTCTGCGCCAAGGACAGCCGCTTCCTGAAGCAGGTCGTGAGTTTCGACGGGACCGCGAACCACGACGCCGAACTCGACCGCATTGCGCTCGATAAATCAGTGGTCTTCGAGGCGGTGCATACCGGTCGCGACGATGTGGCGTTGCTCGGTTTCACCTCTGGCACGACGGGGATTCCGAAGGCCACCATGCACTTTCACCGCGATCTCCTGGCGATCGCCGACGGCTATGCCCGCGAAGTGCTCGGGGTCACGCCCGACGATATCTTCGTCGGCTCGCCGCCGCTCGCATTCACCTTTGGCCTTGGCGGCCTTGCGATCTTCCCCTTGCGCTTTGGAGCCGCAGCGACACTGCTCGAGCATGCGACGCCGGCCAACATGGTGGAGATCATCGAGAAGTACAAAGCGACGATCTCGTTTACCGCGCCCACCGCCTATCGGGCGATGATGAAGGCGATGGATAACGGCGCCGATCTTTCATCACTGCGCGTCGCGATCTCGGCGGGCGAGACCCTGCCCGGTCCGGTCTTCGAGGAGTGGACGGCCAAGACCGGCAAGCCGATCCTCGACGGGATCGGCGCGACCGAGATGCTGCATATCTTCATTTCCAACCGCTTCGAGGACCGCAAGCCCGCCTCGACCGGAAAGCCGGTCGGCGGCTACGAAGCGCGGATCGTCAATGACGACATGCAGGAAGTCCCCCGCGGCACGATCGGGAGGCTTGCGGTGCGTGGCCCGACCGGCTGCCGCTACATGGCCGACAGCCGACAGCGCGACTATGTGCGCGACGGCTGGAACCTGACCGGCGACGCCTTCTATCAGGACGAGGACGGCTTCTTCCATTTCGCCGCCCGTTCGGACGACATGATCATCACCGCCGGCTACAACATCGCCGGCCCCGAGGTCGAAGCCGCCCTGATTTCCCACCCGGAGGTCGCAGAATGCGCCGTCGTCGGTGCGCCCGATCAGGAACGCGGCCAGATTGTCGAAGCCTATGTCGTTCTGATATCTGGCGTGTCGGCAGACGACGCAACGATCAAGCGTCTGCAGGATCATGTGAAGGCGACGATCGCGCCTTACAAATATCCGCGATCGGTAAAGTTCCTGGACAACCTGCCGAAGACAGCCACGGGCAAGATCCAGCGGTTCCGATTGCGGTCGGAGAACTGAAAACATGAGCAAATCATACGACCCTTCGAAAGAAGGCGCCCAGATGTCGTTCGAGGGACGCATGTCCTATAGCGACTACCTGATGCTGGAAAAGGTACTGGATGCGCAGGAGCCGCTTTCCAAAGCCCATGACGAGATGCTGTTCATAATCCAGCATCAGACGTCCGAGCTCTGGATGAAGCTCGCGCTGCACGAGATCAACGCGGCGGTCCGCTCGATCCGCGACGACCGGCTGGAGCCCGCATTCAAGATGCTGACGCGCGTCGCCCGCATCTTCGAGCAGCTGAACAGTGCCTGGGATGTGCTGCGAACGATGACCCCCAGCGAATACACCACGTTCCGTGAATCGCTCGGCCAATCCTCCGGCTTCCAGTCCTGGCAGTACCGGGCGATCGAGTTCCTCGCCGGCAACCGCAATGTCGCGATGCTCGGGCCGCATGCGCACCGCCCCGACATCATGGAAAAGCTGGAAGCGATCCTGGCAGCGCCGTCGCTCTACGACGAGGCGATCCGGCTTCTTTCGCGCAACGGTTTCGATGTCGGCGCGGAAGCGGACAAGAGCGATTGGCGCGAGACGCGCACGGAAAGCGAAAAGGTCTTCGCCGCCTGGCAGATCGTCTACCGCGATCCCGAGCGCTATTGGATGCTCTACGAGCTCGCCGAGAAACTGGTCGATTTCGAGGACTACTTCCGTCGCTGGCGCTTCAACCACGTCACGACCGTCGAGCGCATCATCGGCATGAAACGCGGAACCGGGGGCACATCCGGCGCGTCCTATCTGAAAAAGATGCTCGAAGTGGAACTTTTCCCTGAGCTCTGGCACGTGCGCACGGGTCTCTGATAGAACACAACCCAAAAGGGAACCAACAAAGAGGAGAACAGCATGAACCGCATTCTGGCAGCAGGCCTTCTTGGCCTTTCACTTGCAACGTCAAGCCTCGCCCATGCCGAGCCGGTGAAGATCGGCGTCATCACCACGCTGTCGGGCGGCGGCGCCGGCCTCGGCATCGATATGCGCGACGCCTTCACGCTGGCGATCAAGCAGTCGGGCAACAAGGACGTGGAACTGGTGATCGAGGACGATGCCCAGAAGCCGGAACTTGCGGTGCAGATCGCCGAGAAGATGATCCAGGGCGACAAGGTCGACCTGATGACGGGCATCATCTGGTCGAACCTTGCGATGGCCGTCGTGCCGAACACGGTGGCACAGGACGTGATCTATCTGTCGCCGAACGCCGGTCCCTCGGCACTTGCCGGTGCGAACTGCAATGCGAACTATTTCAACGTCGCCTACCAGAACGACAATTTCCATGAGGCGATGGGCCAATACGCCAACAAGGATTACAAGAACGCCTTCATCCTCGCCCCCAACTACCCGGCCGGCAAGGACGCGCTGACCGGCTTCAAGCGCTATTACAAGGGCGCGCTTGCCGGCGAGATCTACACGCAGGTCGGGCAGACGGACTACGCTGCCGAAATCGCCCAGATCCGCGCCTCGGGTGCCGACACCGTCTACTTCTTCCTGCCCGGCGGCATGGGCATCGCCTTCATGAAGCAATATGCCCAGTCGGGCGTGAACATCCCCGTCATGGGCCCGGGCTTCTCCTTTAGCCAGGACGTCCTGCCGGCGATCGGCGACGCGGCGCTTGGCGTCAAGAACTCGGCGACCTGGTCGAAGGACCTCGACAACGAGGCCAACAAGAAGTTCGTCGAAGCCTTCAAGGCCGAGTACAAGCGCCTGCCCTCGATCTACGCGGCGCAGAGCTGGGATACCGCAAACCTGATCCTCGCCGCGCTGTCCAAGGCAAGCGTCAAAGACAAGGACGCCTTCCGCGCAGCACTTAAGGCAGCAGACTTCCAGTCGGTGCGCGGCAAATTCGTCTTCAACAACAACAACCACCCGATCCAGAACATCTACGTCCGCGAGGTGGTGAAGGAAGCCGACGGCGTGCTCACCAACAAGATTATCGCCACCGCCTTCGAAGACCACAAGGACGCCTACGCCGAGAAGTGCAGCATGTAGTGCCCTGCACCTGTCGTTGCCCGGGTGCGCGGCCTTGATGCCGGCATCCGGTCGATGATCCATGTCCTCCTGACATCAAGCTTGGACCGATCTCTTGTTCACCGCACTTCTGATCGAACAACTGCTCAACGGGCTCCAGCTCGGTGTGATGCTGTTTCTGATGGCCGCCGGCCTGACCCTGATTTTCGGGGTCATGGGCCTCATCAACCTGGCGCACGGCTCACTGTATATGATCGGCGCGTTTGCCTGCGCCACGGTCGCAGCCGCCACCGGCTCCTTCTGGATCGGCCTCATCGCCAGCCTTGCAGCTGCAGCTGGTGTCGGCGCGATCATCGAGGTCGCCGTCATCCGCAGGCTCTACGACCGCGATCATCTCGATCAGGTCCTTGCGACCTTCGCGCTGATCCTGATCCTGTCGGAAGGCGCCCGCTGGCTCTTCGGCTCCTTCCCGCTCTATCTCGACATTCCCCCCTTGCTCCAGGGTGCCGTACCGCTGCCGGGCGGCGGCCAGTACCAGCTCTACCGCCTGGCGATCATCGGCGTCGGCATTGCCGTTGCGATCGGCCTCTATCTGTTGATCTCCAGAACCCGGCTCGGCATGCGCATCCGGGCGGGCGAGTCCGATCGAGAGATGATCGGAGCGCTCGGTGTCGACATCGGCACGCTCTATACGGTCGTCTTCGCACTCGGTGCAGCGCTTGCCGGGCTTGCCGGCGCGTTGGTGGGCGCATTGCAATCGGTGCAGGTCGGCATGGGCGAACCGGTCCTCATCCTCGCCTTCGTCGTCATCGTCATTGGCGGTATCGGCTCGATCAAGGGGGCACTGGTCGGCGCTGTCATCGTCGGTGTCGTCGACACGATGGGCCGTTTTTTGCTCCCATCGCTTCTGGCACTCACCATGCCCGCATCACAGGCGACCACGATCGGGGCGGCGCTCGCCTCGATGCTGATCTACGTCGTCATGGCCCTTATCCTCGCCTTCAGGCCGAGTGGCCTGTTTTCGGCACAGTCGTGAGGCCAAGATGACCCGCGAAACCACAATCAACGTGCTGCTCGCCCTGCTGCTTCTCGGTGCGCCGATACTGGCTGCAAGCTTGGGCGAACCCTTCTATGTGACGCTCGCAACCCGCATCGTCGTGCTGGCGCTTGCCGCCGTCGGCCTCAATATGGCGCTCGGGCTTGGTGGGCTGCTCTCTTTCGGGCATGCGGCCTTTTTCGGCCTCGGCGGTTATGTCGCCGGCATCCTCGCCACGCACGCCTTCAATGCCGAGCCGCTCTTTGCCGGCATTCCGGCGACGACATCCATGCCGCTGATCTGGGTCGTCGCCGTCGCGGTCGCCGGGCTCATCGCGTTGCCGATCGGTGCGATCAGCCTGCGCACCTCAGGCGTCTATTTCATCATGATCACGCTCGCCTTCGCGCAGATGATCTACTACTTCGCGATCTCCTGGCCGGCCTATGGCGGCGAGGACGGCCTGTCGCTGTCGATGCGCAACGCCTTTCCCGGCGTCAACACGGCCAAGCCCCTGCCCTATTTCCTGATCTGCTACGCGGCACTGATGGCGGCGCTGCTTCTGTTTCGCGTGGTCGAGGGTTCACGCTTCGGCAGCGCCCTGCAGGCGGCGAGACAGAACGGTACCCGCCTTGCCGCAGTCGGCATCGCACCTTTCAACATCCGCCTCGTCGCCTTCGCCGTCTCGGCGATGATCACCGGGTTTGCCGGCGCGCTCTATGCCGACCTCAATCGCTTCGTCGGTCCCTCTATGCTCTCCTGGCACATGTCGGGTGAACTGATCGTGCTGATCATCCTCGGCGGCAAAGGCCGACTGTTCGGCCCGGTTGCCGGCGCGATGATCTTCGTCTTCTTCGAATATGTGCTCGGCGGCATCACCGAGCGCTGGCAGTTCTTCCTCGGCCTCATCCTGCTCGGCATCGTGCTGTTTGCCCGCGGCGGTCTGCTGGGTCTCCTCTCCGGAAAGCCGCGCCATGTCTGAGCCCGTTCTCGAAATCCGCGACCTCAGAAAATCCTTCGGCGCCCTTAAAGCGACTGATGGCGTCAGCCTCGAGCTTCACCCGGGGCAGATCCATGCGCTGATCGGCCCGAACGGCGCCGGCAAGAGCACGCTGATCCACCAGATTGCCGGATCGCTCAGGGCCGACAGCGGCACGATCCGTTTTCTCGGCCAGGATATCGGCGGCCTCGATATGGCCGCCCGCGCAAGGCTCGGCCTTGCCCGTAGCTTCCAGATCTCCTCGCTGGCGCAGGAATTCTCGGCTCTTCGCAACGTCATGCTGGCGGTGCAGGCGCGCCACGGCAGCAGCTTCCACTTCTTTCGCCAGGTCAGCAACGACAAGGAACTGACCGAACCGGCGATGGCGATGCTGGAGCGCGTCGATCTTGCTGCGCGTGCCCACGTGCCGGCGGCCGAACTCTCGCACGGCGAACGCCGGCAACTCGAAATCGCCATCGCGCTGGCGCTGTCGCCGAAAGTCTTTGTGTTCGACGAGCCCATGGCCGGCATGGGACCGGAGGGCTCCAAGCGGCTGACTTCGTTCCTTGATGGGCTGCGTCACGAAGCGCCGATGCTCTTGGTGGAGCACGACATGGATGCGGTCTTTGCGCTGGCGGATCGCATCTCCGTGCTGGTCTACGGCCGCATCATCGCGTCAGGCACGGTCGATGAAATCCGCAGCGATCCGGATGTGCGCCGGGCCTATCTGGGAGAAGCCGCGTGAGCCTGCTCGAACTCAAAGGTCTCGAAACCTTCTACGGCGCATCCCAAGCGCTCTTCGGCGTCAACCTCGATGTGCGCGAGGGCGAGGTCGTCGCGCTCATGGGCCGCAACGGCATGGGCAAGACGACGACGATCAACTCGATCCTCGGGCTCGTGCGCCCGCGTTCAGGCGCCATCTCCTTTGCCGGCAAGACCATCTCCGGCCTGCGCCCGCACAGGATTGCAAGGCTCGGTCTCGGTCTCGTTCCTGAAGGACGGCGCTGCTTTCCCAATCTCACCGTCATGGAGAACCTCGTCGCCACGGCTCGCGGCAACGAATGGACCTTCGAGAAAGTGACCGCGCTCTTCCCTCGCCTCGGCGAGCGGCGCGATCAGTATGCCAACACGCTTTCGGGCGGGGAGCAGCAGATGCTTGCGATCGGCCGGGCCTTGATGACCAATCCCAGCCTGCTCATTCTCGACGAGGCAACGGAAGGGCTGGCGCCGGTCATTCGCCAGGATATCTGGTCGGCGATCCGCACTCTGAAGGCGGCAGGGCAGTCGATCCTCGTCGTCGACAAGACGCTTTCGGAACTCCTGCCCGTTGCCGACCGCTGCTTCGTCCTGGAAAAGGGCGCGACCGTGTTCGAGGGAGCGCCGCTTGCGCTGACGCCAGAACTCCAGGATCGCTATCTCGGCGTTTGATCGGTCGCTCAGGCCGAGGGAATGCCACCGCCGAGCACTGTGGAATAGGCAGCCGCGTCGATGTTTCCGCCCGAGACCACGCAGACGATGTTTCCCTTGAGATCCGGTCGCGCGATTGCGGCGGCAAGCGAGGCAGCACCCGCGCCTTCGGCAACGATCTTCGCCTTCTTGAAGAGAATCCGCATCGCTTCGGTCACCTGCCCCGGGCTGACCGCAATCGCCCCATCGATCAGGTCACCGACCACCGGCCAGATCTGTGGCACCAGCGACGGTGCGCCGATGCTCTTGATAAAGGAGGGGCGGGTTTCGATCGTCACGATTTGGCCAGCGGCCAGGGCCGCCGAAACAGGGGCGGCGCTGTCATCTTCAACCGCAAAGACACGGCAGCGGTCGGAAGCGGCCTTGATAGCGCTGGCCACCCCGGTGGTCATGCTGCCGCCGCCATACGGGGTAAGCACGACGTCGACATCGGGCAGATCCTCGATGATCTCCACACCGATGGAGCCGTTCCCGGCCAGCACCGCCTGATCGGTCACCGGATTGATCAGCAGTTCCGGCGCATCCGGATGATCGGCGCCAGTGATGTAGTCCCACCAGGTCTCGGCACTGACGAACCGTACTTCTCCGCCGAGCGCACGCACACCGTCGATCTTGGTCTGGGGTGCGCCGCGATACATGTAGGCAACCATCGGCACACCGATGAGGCGTGCCGCCCAGGCCATGCCATAGGCCATATTGCCGGAACTGGTGACTGCGACGCCGCTTTCGAGTTCGGCCGGATCGCGCGACAACACAGCGTTCAAGGCGGGACGGAGCTTGAACGCGCCAATTGGCGACAGCGTCTCCAGTTTCAGGAATATCTGACGGTCCGGAAACCCAAGATCGAGCCTGACGAGCGGTGTGCGCGCGAAATGCGGCGCGATGCGTTTACGAGCATCGGCGATTTCCTCCGGGGTCGGGCGGTGTGGCGCGATCATTGCTTAAGTCCCCCGTTAGCCGTCCTCTCGCCTCCAGGCACAATGGCTCTGAACGAATCCGCTGCGGGGCGGCAGCCTCGGTATGTGTCTGAACAAGAGGCAACGGGCGAAATACCGCCCGCTGCTCTTTGGTGCCATCAATCAGGTTACGGCCGCACGGACCGCGAAGCGCGCATCCTGCCATGCACCGGTCTTGAGGATGTCCTCCAGGATTTCGACCGCCTGCCAGACGTCGGCGTAGCTCACATAGAGCGGCGTGAAGCCGAAGCGCATCGTCGTCGGCGCGCGGAAATCACCGATAACGCCACGGGCAATCAGCGCCTGCATGATTTCGTAAGCGTGCGGGTGTTTGAACGACACCTGGCTTCCGCGCTTGGTTCCGTCGCGCGGGCTTTCGAGCGCCAGACCGTGGGCACTGCATTTCGCCTCAACGAGCGCGATGAAGAGATCCGTGAGCTGGATGCTCTTTTCGCGCAGCGCTTTCATGTCGACCTCGTCCCAGACGTCGAGCGCGCCCTTTAGCGCCCGCAGCGACAGGATCGGCTGTGTTCCGCAAAGGAAACGGCGGATGCCCTCACCGGCAGCATAGTGCTTCTCGAAGGCGAAGGGACGGGCGTGTCCCCACCAGCCGGTGAGCGGCTGGCGGATAGCGCCGTGGTGACGGGTGGCTGCATAGATGAAGGCGGGGGCTCCGGGGCCACCGTTCAGGTACTTGTAGGTGCAGCCGACCGCGAAATCGACATTGGCGCCGTCAAGATCGACTGGCAACGCGCCGGCCGTATGGCAGAGGTCCCAGATGACCAGTGCGCCATGTTCGTGCGCCTTGCGGGTCAGCGCCGCCATATCGCGCAGCTCGCCGGACTTGTAGTTGACGTGGTTGACCAGAACGGCGGCGACGCTGCCATCGATCAGATCCTCGATCTCGGGCGCATCGACCCCTTCGAGCCTGAGCGAGGCGCCCGGACGCGTCGAGACCACGCCTTCGGCCATGTAGAGATCGGTCGGAAAACTGCCGCCTTCGCTGACGATCACCGACCGATCGGGCCGCAAGGCCATGGCCGCATGGAGGGCCTTGTAGATGTTGATCGACGTGGTGTCGCAGACGACGGTCTGGCCGGCGGCCGCCCCGATCAGCCGCCCGACCCGGTCGCCGAGCGTCAGCGGCATCTCGAACCAGCCGGCCGTATTCCAGCTGCGGATGAGGTCCTGCCCCCATTCCTCGGTGGCGGCCTTGCGAAGCTCGTCGAAGGCGGCGGTCGAGGCAACGCCGAGCGAGTTGCCGTCGAGATAGATGAGACCCGGCGGCAGGATGAAACGCTCGCGCATCGGGCTGAGCACATCGGCCACATCCATGGCCTTTATCGCGGCAAGATCAGGAACTGCATTCATGAAGGTGGTCCTCATTTATTCGCGAACGGTTTCGCGGGCGGGCGCAGGGCCGCGGCTTCGCTTGAGGCTCGGAAGAGCCAGCATGGCCAGAACGAAGAGGCCGGTCGCAAGTTTCAGGTCCGGCGGTGGCATGCCGGCGGCCAGGCAGAAGGAGACGAGCTGGTAGTAGACGATCGCACCTACGAACGGCGCAGCGAGCTGGCGCGCCACGCTCTGCTTGCCAACGATCGCCTCGCCGATCATCAGCGCCGCAAGGCCGTTGATCAGGATGCCGAGGCCCATGTTGACGTCAGCAAAGCCCTGTGACTGCACCATCAGCGCGCCGCCTGCCGCCGAAAACGCACCCGCAAGCCCGACGCCACCGATCGTCGCCATCCAGACATTGATCCCTTGAGCTTCAGCCATATCGGGATTGGCGCCGACGGCGCGAACGGCCGTGCCTTTTTCCGTGCGGAAGAAGTGGTAGAGCAGGACGAAGACGATGAGTGCGATCAGGCCCGCGACGACGATCTTGCTTGCGGGGAAGCCCGGCTGCAGCCCCGGCGCCCAGTCGAACACCGTTGGCGCACCGAAGACCGAGAGGTTCGAGCGCCCCATGATCCTGAGGTTGATCGAATAAAGCATCGTCATCATCAGGATGCCGGCGAGCAGCGTGTGGATCCGGAACCGCAGATGGATGAAGGCCGTGCAGCAGCCGGCAACGAATCCGGCGAGAAGTGCGATGGCGATCGCGGCGAGCGGCGACATGCCCGCCGCCATCAGCACGCCGCAGACGCAGCCGCCGAGCGGAAACGCACCCTCGCTGGTCAGATCCGGGAAGCTCAACATGCGGAACGGGATCATGATCCCGAGCACGACGAAGGCGAGGATCAGGCTCTGCGCGAGCGTGACGGGAACGAGCGAGACGAAGCTCGCGAAGGTATTTTGAAGAATATCCATGATCGTCAGCTCGCCAGGAACATGCGGTCGGTTTTGACGGAGAAGTGGCCGATCAGATCCGGCACGGTCGTCTGCGCCTTTTCCTTGCCGTCGATTTCGAGACGGACGCGCCCGGCGTCGAGCATGATGACCTTGTGACCGAAATCCACCGCGTGCTGCATGTTGTGCGTCACCATCAGCGTTGTCAGCTTCAGGGCTTCGACCGCGCGGATCGTCGCCTGCATGACGATATCGGCGGTGCGCGGATCAAGCGCTGCGGTGTGTTCGTCGAGCAGCAGCAGTTCCGGCTCGCCGCCGACCGCCATGATCAAGGACAGCGATTGCCGCTGGCCGCCGGAAAGCAGCTCCACCCGTGTGTCGAGGCGGTTTTCAAGGCCGAGCCCGAGCAGCGACAGGCGTTCCCTGTAGGTGGCGAGCCGCGTCGCGTTCAGGCCGCGCCGCAGGGTGCGTTTGTTGCTGCGCAATTCGGCAAGCAGCATGTTTTCGGCCACCGTCATAGAGGCAGCGGTGCCGCGCATCGGGTCCTGGAACACGCGGGCAAGCCGCATCGCGCGCTTGTGTACGGGCGTTGCGGTCACGTCGTCGCCATTGATGACGATCTGGCCGCTATCGAGCACCAATGCACCCGAAATGGCGTTGAGCATGCTGCTCTTGCCGGCGCCGTTGGAACCGATGACGACGCCAAATTCGCCCGTGGCAAGGCTGAGATTGAGGCCGTCGAGCGCGACTTTTTCGTCCGCCTGCCCCTTGTAGAAAACTTTGCGGGCCGATCTGATTTCCAGCATTGGCTCCCCCTTAACTTATGAGATGACGGCGCTCGGGGCGCCGTCACTGAAGAGACAAGACGGAGATCAATCGACCACGCAGTTGCATTCGGTCGCGAGCGCTGCCGGCACTTCGATGCCGAAGGCAGCGGCAGCCTTCTTCGAGATCAGCGGCGCGTGATCCTCATAGGCCGGGCGCGACGGCGCGATCGTCTTCGGGTCTGCACCTTTGAGGATCTGAGCAGCGATCTTGCCGGCATTGACGCCGACCTGCTCATAGTTGACCGCAAAGCTTGCCGGTACGACGCCGTCACGCACTGCACCGTCGTCGGAGTTTACGATCGGGATCTGCGCCTGGCGCGCGGCTGCCGACACAGCACCGATCGCCGGCTGCAACAGGTTCGATGCGGGCGTATAGATCACGTCGGCCTTGCCGGCGAAGGAGGCGATGCGCTGCTGGATGTCGTTGACATTGTCGACGCCGACCTCCACGACCTCGAAGCCTGCGTCAGGCGCTGCTTCCTTGATCTTGTCGAGCAGGGCCTGGTCGTTCGCCTCACCCGGATTATAGGGCACGCCAAAGCGCTTCGCGTTCGGCAGCAGCTTGTGGGTGAAGGCCATGACAGCGGCCACGTCCTGAAGGTCGGTCGCACCGGTCATGCCGTCGTCACCGGCCTCCCAAGACGGAACGAGCTTGGCGGCCACCGGATCGGTAACGGCGGAGAAGACGACCGGAATGCCGGAGCCGGCGAGCGCCTTCTTGGCGATCTGCGAGACGGGCGTGGTGATCGTGTAGACCAGTTTCGGCTGTTCGGCCTGCAGCTTGGCGATCATCTGCGGCACCAGCGAGGCGTCGAAATTGGTGTGGCTCTCGGTGTAGACGACGTCCTTGCCTTCGACGAAGCCGTTTTCGGCCAGCGCCTTCTTGAAGCCGGCGATCGATGCGTTCAATTGCGGATGCTCGCCAAAATTGGCGATGCCGATGCGGATCGGATCAGCGGCCGCTGCTCCCAGTCCCCATGCCATTGCACCGGCGACAACCAATCCCGAAAGCCACGTGCTCTTAAGCCTGCTCATACATCCCTCCCAGAATTTGACGAGCGTTACCGCCCTCCTCGGCGGCTTGCGCGGATCATGGAACCGCTCCGGCCTCTTGTCAAATTAATATATATATTTTCACATGAGGCGCAGAACTATATATATTTGTATCGACCCGGTGTGGGCGCTAAGGGAACCTGATGCAAGACCACGAACAGTCGACGAAAACGGAATCGGCATACCGGTTGCTGCGCCGCGACATTCTCGCGACGCGGCTGAAGCCGGGCGCGCCGATGAAGCTGAGCACGCTGCGCGAAAGCTACGGGATCGGCTGGACGCCGCTACGCGAGGCTCTGTCGCGGCTGGAGGCGGAAGGGCTGGTGACCGCCATCAGTAATCGCGGCTTTGCTGTTGCTCCGGTGTCACGCGAGGAACTCGACGACCTCACCCGCGCCCGCCTTGCCGTCGAAATGCCGCTGCTCATCGAGTCGATCGAGAACGGCGACAGCGCCTGGGAATCCGCCGTCGTCACGGCACACTACCGGCTGTCGCGCTGCAAGGTTTCCGTCGAGCGTTTCTCCGAGAGCGAAGTCGACGAGTGGGACGAGAAGCATGCCGGGTTTCATACGGCCTTGATCAGCGCTGCGAGGTCGCGCTGGCTCACGCGCTTTCAGGCGACGATCTCCGACCAGCTTCGCCGTCACCACCGCTTCCTAAGTCTGGCGCCGACGATTAGGGCCGCCGCCGGTATGAGCGCAGGCTACGAGGAAGCCGTTTCGGCGCTTGAGGACGCGATGGCGATCGAGCACCATACCGAGCTGATGGAGGCAGCACTCGATCGCGATATCGAGCGTGCCCGCACCCTGATGGCCGAGCACATCGGCTTTACCGTCAACGTCTATGTCCAGTCCGAGGATGGCGGTCGCGCGTCGCCGCTGCTCGCCCAGTCGGTACCTGGGCTTGCGTCCAAATGACGGCCCGTGACAACCTGTCCAAGACCTGCTTACCTCTCTAAAAGCAGAAAAACGAAAGAGCCGCTGATTTGCGGCCAAGGGTTGGAAGCGGACGTTGGGAATGATGGGTGAAGACAAGTTCGACACCTCGCCGGAATGGGTCGATGGCGAGACCAAGGCGCTCGAGGCTCCGGGCGATCACCGTGCAGAGCTCAGGCTATGGCTGCGTCTCTTGACCTGTTCGACACTTGTCGAAAGCGAAATCCGTCGGCGGTTGCGGGAAGAATTCGATTCGACCTTGCCGCGTTTCGACCTGATGGCCCAGCTCGAGCGTGCGCCTGACGGCATGGTGCTTGGCGAAGTCTCCAAGCGCATGATGGTCTCTCCCGGCAACATCACGGTGTTGGTGGAACGGCTGACCGAGAGCGGCCACATCAGCCGCACGACGCTTCCGACCGATCGGCGTGTCCAGATCATCGCGCTTACCCCCTTCGGCCGCGCCGAATTTGAGAAGATGGCAGCAAGCCATGCCGACTGGATCTCGGATCTGTTTGCCGGCCTTCCGGCCAAGGAAGGCGGCGTGCTGATGGATGAGCTTGCCACACTCAAGCGGTCGATCATCGCCTCGCTCGCGCGAAATTCCTGAGTTCACGGCGCTTCTGCCTACAACTGACTTACTTTCTGCCGCACCGGCCTCGAAGCAATGCGACGCCGCTCGGCGGCGCTGCGAGCGCCCGGCGTCGGCTTCCTATCTGCCCAAAACAATTTTAAGCTTGAAATTTCTCCTGAACGAGTCCACCCTGCTTGCAACAGTCCAGCATGGCCACTTGTGCCAGCTCGACGGTGACGCGCAGCCGGAACTCGGGAGGAGAGAACGACATGCGGATCGTCTGTATCGGTGGCGGGCCTGCCGGCCTTTATTTTGCGCTGCTGATGAAGCGGCAGCATCCGGAGCATCACGTCACCGTCGTCGAACGGAACCGCCCCTTTGACACATTCGGCTGGGGCGTCGTCTTTTCGGACGCGACCATGCAGTCGATGCGGCAATGGGACCCGGAGACCGCCGAGGCGATCGAGGTTTCCTTCAACCATTGGGACGACATCGAGCTGGTCTTCAAGGGCCGCAAGATCCGCACGACCGGCCACGGCTTCGTTGGCATCGGCCGCAAGAAGATGCTCAACATCCTCCAGGAACGCTGCCTCGAACTCGGCGTCGAACTGCTGTTTGAGCAGGACGTGGAAAGCGACGAGCAGTTCGCCGACGCCGATCTGATCATCGCCTCCGACGGCGTCAACTCAAGGATCCGCAACAAATACGCCGACATCTTCAAGCCGGACATGGTGATCCGGCCGAACCGCTATGTCTGGCTCGGCACGGACAAGAAGTTCGACGCCTTCACCTTCGACTTCCAGCGCACCGAGCATGGCTGGTTCCAGGCGCATATCTACCGCTTCGACGAGAACACCTCGACCTTCATCGTTGAGACCACCGACGACGTCTTCCGCGCCCATGGCCTCGACCAGATGGACCAGGACCAGTCGATCGCGTTCTGCGAAAAGCTCTTTGAAGGCACGCTCGACGGCCACAAGCTGATGACCAATGCGCGGCACTTGCGCGGCTCCGCCTGGCTGAACTTCGGCCGGCTGATCTGCGAAAAGTGGAGCCATTTCAACGGCCACAGCCATGTCGTGTTGATGGGCGACAGCGCCCACACGGCCCATTTCGCCATCGGCTCGGGCACCAAGCTTGCGATCGATGACGCGATCGAGCTCACCCGCCAGTTCGATATTCTGGGCCACGACAAGGCAAACATTCCCGCCGTGCTGTCGGCTTACGAAGAGGTGCGCCGCGTCGATGTCGCCCGCATCCAGAATGCGGCCCGCAATGCGATGGAATGGTTCGAAGTGGTCGGCACGCGCTATGCCGACACGCTGGAGCCCGAACAGTTCATGTATTCGATGCTGACCCGCTCGCAGCGCATCAGCCACGAGAACCTTCGCCTGCGCGACAAGGACTGGCTCGAAGGCTTCGAGCGCTGGTTTGCCGAACGCGCCGGTGTGGCGCCGGCGGCGAACGGGGCGGTTCCGCCGCCGATGTTTACGCCGTTCAAGCTCCGCGGCCTGACGCTGAAGAACCGCATCGTGGTTTCGCCGATGGCGATGTATTCGGCAGCCGACGGCGTGCCGAACGATTTTCATCTCGTTCATCTCGGCGCGCGCGCGATGGGCGGTGCGGCGCTCGTCTTCCCGGAAATGACCTGTGTGTCGGCCGATGCCCGCATCACGCCCGGATGTCTGGGGCTCTGGAGCGACGAGCAGGCCCAGGCCTTCAAGCGCATCGTCGATTTCGTACACCAGCAGACCCCCGCCA
Organism: Ensifer sp. Root954; assembly: GCF_001429005.1. Taxonomy (NCBI): domain Bacteria; kingdom Pseudomonadati; phylum Pseudomonadota; class Alphaproteobacteria; order Hyphomicrobiales; family Rhizobiaceae; genus Ensifer; species Ensifer sp. Root954. Next base: position 58,409 of record NZ_LMJM01000050.1, on the reverse strand, counting down.
AGATCGGCATCCAGCTCGGCCATGCCGGTCGCAAGGGCGCGACAAAGGTCGCCTGGGAGGGGATCGATCAGCCCTTGGCCGAAGGCGGCTGGCCACTCATTTCCGCGTCCGCCCTGCCCTACCTCAAGCATTCGGACATGCCGCGCGAAATGACGCGGGAGGATATGGACCGGGTCGTCACCGATTTCGTGCGGGCCACCGAACGGGCCCGTGACCTCGGTTTCGATATCCTCGAACTGCACGTCGCGCACGGCTACCTGCTGTCGAGCTTCCTGTCGCCGCTTACCAATCTGCGCACCGACGACTATGGCGGCGATCACGCCGCCCGCGCCCGCTTCCCGCTCGAAGTGTTCCACGCAGTGCGTAAAGTCTGGCCCGAGGACCGGCCGATGTCGGTTCGCCTCTCGACCCATGACTGGCATGAGGGCGGCAACACGCCCGAGGACGCGGCAATTTTCGCCCGCCTGTTCAAGGAGGCGGGCGCCGACATGATCGACTGCTCGTCCGGCCAGGTGGTGAAAGAAGAAAAACCGGTCTATGGTCGCCTGTTCCAGACGCCATTTTCCGATAAGATCCGCAACGAGATCCAGGTTCCGACCATTGCGGTCGGGGCGATTTCCGAGGCCGACCACGCCAATTCGATCATCGCAGCCGGTCGAGCCGATCTCTGCGCGATTGCCCGCCCGCATCTGGCCGATCCGTCCTTCGTGATGCACGAGGCGGCAAAGATTGGCTATGACGGCGAGCCCTGGCCGAAACAGTACCATTCGGCTCGGGCCCAGTACGTGAACAACCTGGCGCGCGCCGCAACGACGGCAGGCAAGCCATGACAAGGCACGCCCTCGTCACAGGCGCCGGCAGCGGTATCGGCAAGGCGATTGCCCTTAGGCTCGCCGCCGACGGCCACATCGTCAGCCTCGCCGGTCGGCGCGCAGCACCGCTTGAAGCGGTACGGGGCGACATCCTTGCTGCCGGCGGACAGGCCTTTGTCCGTGACGGCTTCGATGTGACCAACCCGCAGGCCGTCGAGCAAGGTATCACGGCTGCGATCGCTGAAGCCGGAGAGATTGCCGTTCTCGTCAACTGCGCCGGCGAAGCGCCCTCGGCGCCGTTCGAAAAGACCGACTTCGCGCTTTGGCAGCGGGTGCTTTCCATCAACCTCACCGGCGTCTATCTGGTGACGCAGGCAGCGCTTGCCTCCGTGCGGCGGGCCGGCAACGGCCGGATCGTCAACGTAGCGAGCACCGCGGGCCTGACCGGCTATGCTTATGTTTCGGCCTATTGCGCGTCGAAGCACGGCGTCATCGGCTTGACGAGGGCACTGGCGCTTGAGCTTGCGCGCACCGACGTCACCGTCAATGCCGTCTGCCCCGGCTTCACCGACACGCCGCTGATCGACGGCGCGCTCGATACGATCAGCGAAAAGACCGGCCGTTCGCGCGAGGAAGCGCGCGCCAGCCTTGCTCGCTCCAACCCGCAGGGACGCCTGGTGACGCCGGAAGAAGTCGCCCACACGGTCTCGTGGCTCGTCTCGGAAAAGGCGACGGCAATCACTGGTCAGGCGATCGCTGTCGCCGGCGGCGAAGTTCTTGGAGGATAGAGATGACAAACCCGATGCAGGCCAAGAAGCGCGCCTTCAAAGACCACAAGGCCAAGCACTTCCTGTTCGAAACGGATGCTGACGGACGCGTCGCCACGATCACCCTCAACCGTCCGGAAAAGAAGAACCCGCTGACCTTCGAAAGCTACGAGGAACTTTGCGATCTTTTCCGCTCGCTTGCCCGCGCCAGCGACGTGCGCGCGGTCGTGCTGGCCGGCGCCGGTGACAACTTTTCATCCGGTGGCGACGTGTTCGAGATCATCGAGCCGCTGACGCGTATGGCGATGCCCGATCTGCTGGATTTTACCCGCATGACCGGCGAACTGGTCCGCCAGATCCGCGCCTGCCCGCAGCCGGTCATAGCAGCCGTCGACGGCATCTGCGCCGGCGCCGGCGCCATTCTGGCCATGGCCTCGGACTTCCGTGTGGCAACGCTCGAGGCGAAGACGGCCTTTCTCTTTACCCGCGTCGGGCTGGCCGGCGCCGACATGGGCGCTTGCGGCATTCTTCCCCGCATCATCGGCCAGGGCCGCGCCGCCGAACTGCTCTTCACCGGCCGCGTCATGACCGCGACGGAAGGCCACGCCTGGGGCTTCTACAATGCTCTGCACGAGCGTCCATCGCTGCTTGCCGAAGCCCAGAAATTTGCACGCAGTATCGCCGACGGCCCCTGGTTTGCCCATGCGATGACCAAGAAGATGCTCGACCAGGAATGGGCGATGGGTATCGACCAACTGATCGAATCGGAAGCCCAGGCGCAAGCGATCTGCATGGCGACCGGCGACTTCCGCCGCGCCTTCGAGGCCTTTGCCGCCAAGGCGAAGCCTGAATTCAAGGGGAACTGAGCATGAGTTCCCATGGCACGACCTTGCGCCCACCTTCCCGCGATCATCTCGACTGGCCGTTCTACGATGACAGTCACCGTGCGCTCGCTGCGGAACTCGACGCCTTCGTGGCTCGTGGCGGCCTCGGCGAGATCGATCACGCTGATGTCGATGCCGCCTGCAAGCAGCTGGTCGCGGCACTCGGTACTGCAGGCGTGCTTCGCCATTGCGTGCCAAAGGCGTTCGGCGGTGCTAGCGACGAGATCGACAGCCGGTCGCTCTGCCTCATCCGCGAAACGCTCGCCTACACAGACGGGCTTGCCGACTTTGCCTTCGCCATGCAGGGCCTCGGGACGGGTGCGATCAGCCTGTCCGGCTCCGAGGCGTTGAAACACGCCGTCCTGTCCAAGGTCGCCCGCGGCGAATGGATCTCCGCCTTTGCGCTTTCCGAACCCGAGGCCGGCTCGGATGTCGCGGCGATGGCGTGCGCTGCGCGCCGGGATGGCGATCATTTCGTACTCGACGGTGAAAAGACCTGGATCTCGAACGGCGGCATCGCCGACGTCTATACCGTCTTTGCCCGCACAGGCGAGGCGCCGGGTACGCGCGGCATTTCCGCCTTCGTGGTCTTCGCCGATACGCCGGGCTTTACCATCCCCGAGCGCATCGAGACGATTGCGCCGCATCCGCTCGCCCGCCTTCGTTTCGACAATTGCCGCATCCCGGCGTCGCAACTTCTGGGCGCGTCTGGCGAAGGCTTCAAGATCGCCATGCGCACCCTCGACATTTTCCGCCCGTCCGTGGCAGCCGCCGCGATCGGATTTGCCCGGCGCGCGCTTGACGAGGCGGTGGCCCACGCGAAGAGCCGCAGGATGTTCGGCGCGACCCTTGGCGATCTGCCGACGGCGCAAAGCACGCTTGGCGAGATGGCGACCGCTATCGACGCGGCAGCCCTTCTGACCGGCCGCACGGCGTGGCAACGCGACGTGCAGAAACGACCAACGACGCGCGAAGCGGCGATGGCCAAGATGACCGCGACCGAGAACGCGCAATGGGTCATCGACCAGGCGCTGCAGCTCTTTGGCGGCCGCGGCGTGCGCGTCGGCGAGATCACCGAGCGGCTCTATCGCGAGATCCGCGCGCTCAGAATCTACGAGGGCGCAACCGAGGTTCAAAAGCTCATCATCGGTCGCGAGCTGATGAAGGGCACGGGACGATAACAAGGGGTGTCGAACATGCATGGTTCGAAGGCGTCATTCGACTGGCAGGACCCGTTCAACCTGGATCAGCAGTTGAGCGAAGAAGAACGCATGGTGCGCCAGACCGCTGAGCGCTATGCAGAAGACCGGCTGGCTCCGCGCGTCCAGGAGGCATTCCGCCACGAGAAAACCGATCCGTCGATCTTCGCCGAGATGGGCGAACTTGGCCTGCTCGGTCCGATGGTGTCGGAGGAATACGGTGGCGCCGGCCTCAACTACGTTTCCTACGGCCTGATCGCCCGTGAGGTCGAACGCATCGACAGCGGCTACCGCTCGATGATGAGCGTGCAGTCTTCGCTTGTCATCGTGCCGATCCATACCTTCGGCAGTGAAGCGCAGAAGCGCAAATACCTGCCAGGACTGATTGCCGGCACAAAGATCGGCTGCTTTGGCCTGACCGAGCCAGACCACGGTTCTGATCCCGGATCGATGATCACCAAGGCCGCCAAGGTCGATGGCGGCTATCTGCTGTCCGGTTCAAAGACATGGATCTCCAATGCGCCGATAGCCGACGTGTTCGTCGTCTGGGCAAAGACGTCAGATGGCGCCATCCGCGGCTTCATCCTCGAAAAGGGGTGGAAGGGTCTCAGCGCGCCGGCGATCCACGGCAAGGTGGGCTTAAGGGCATCGATCACCGGCCAGATCGTCATGGACGGGGTCTTCGTGCCGGACGAAAACATGCTGCCTGAGGTGACAGGACTGAAGGGCCCCTTCACCTGCCTCAACTCCGCGCGCTTCGGCATCGCCTGGGGCGCCCTTGGTGCAGCCGAGTCCTGCTATGACACGGCGCGGCAATACGTGATCGACCGCAAGCAGTTCGGCCGGCCGCTTGCCGCCAACCAGCTGATCCAGAAGAAGCTTGCGGACATGGCAACCGAAATCGCCCTTGGCCTGCAGGGCTGCCTGCGCCTCGGGCGCATGAAGGATGAAGGCAATCCGCCGGTCGAACTGACCTCGATCCTCAAGCGCAACTCCTGCGGAAAAGCGTTGGAAATCGCCAGAACTGCGCGCGACATGCTCGGCGGCAACGGCATTTCGGACGAATTTCCGGTGGCCCGCCACCTCGTCAATCTGGAAGTGGTCAACACCTATGAGGGTACGCACGACATCCATGCGCTGATCCTCGGCCGTGCCATCACCGGCATTGCCGCCTTTGCGAACTGAGGTCGGCATCGATGTTCAGGACCACGAGACCACTGCGGTTCGGAGACTGCGACCCCTCGGGGATCGCCTACTTCCCGTCCTATCTCAATATTCTTGTCGGGGTGACGGAGGACTTCTTCGCCTCGCTCGGCTTTCCCTGGAAAGCCATGAACGACGAGCGGCGGATCGGCGTGCCGACGGTGCGCCTCGATCTCACCTTCTCTCGACCGGGCTTCCAGGGCGACGATCTGGATTTCGCGCTGGCGGTGCGCGGCATTGGCCGCTCGTCGCTCGACATGGAGCACACGGTCTCGGCGAGAGGCACCGTGCTCTGGACAGCAAAACAGCGGGTCGTTGCCACCTCGCTCGACAATCACGCTTCTTGTGCCTGGCCGGACGATATCCGCGCCGCGCTGACACAACATCTGGAGACGACCGATGCACACCATCCTGCAACCTGAAGGCTGGGCTAAGCCCATCGGCTATGCCAACGGCGTCTCGGCCAAAGGCCGCACCGTCTTCATCGGCGGCCAAATCGGCTGGAACGCGCAGTCCGAGTTCGAGACCGACGATTTCGTCGAGCAGGTGCGCCAGACGCTGAAGAACGTGGTCGCAGTGCTTGCGGCCGGCGGCGCCGAGCCGCAGCACATCACCACCATGACCTGGTACTTCACTGACAAGCAGGAATATGTCGGCAATCTGCGCGGCATCGGTCAGGCCTATCGCGACATCATCGGCCGGCATTTCCCGGCCATGGCTGCGATGCAGGTCGTCTCGCTCGTCGAAGACCGCGCCAAGATCGAGATCCAGGCAACGGCCGTCGTCCCCGATTGAGGTTTGGCAGCATGGCCGAGATCCGATTTTCCGAAAGCGTTTCCGCCCGACTTGAAGGTGGCGTTCTCCTCGTTACCATCGACAACGCGCCCGTCAACGCGCTCTCCGCGGATGTCCGTTCCGGCCTGATGGCGGCGCTTGACCATGTTGCCGAACGGTCGACGATTGCGGGTCTCGTCATCACCGGCGCCGGCAATACCTTCATCGGCGGCGCGGATATCAGGGAGTTTGGCAAGCCGCCGGTCGACCCGCTGCTTCCCGAAGTGATCGAGCGCATCGAGACCTTCGACAAGCCGGTTGCCGCAGCCGTCGACGGCCCCGCCCTTGGCGGCGGCTGCGAAGTGGCGCTTGCCTGCCACGGCCGGATTGCCGGCGAGAAGGTGTCGTTCGGCCTGCCCGAGGTAAAGCTCGGGCTTGTCCCGGGTGCTGGCGGGACGCAGCGCTTGCCACGCCTGATCGGCACGGTCATGGCGATCGATCTCATCGGAACCGGTCGTGCCGTGAAGGCCGCCGAAGCTGTGGCGCTTGGGCTTGCCGACAGCATTGCCGCCGATCCTGTCGCTGTCGCTCTGGCTTTCGTTCAAGAGCAAGCTGGCAAGCCGCTCCGTCGGACCGGCATGATCGCCGTCCCGCCTGCGCACGCCAAAGCCGTCGGCGCGGTGGAAGCGAAGGTTCTGGCAAAGGCCCGCGGCCAGGCTGCCCCCGCCGAGGCAATCCGCCTCGTTAAGGCAGCCGGTGAACTCGACCTGAAGCAAGGACTGGCTGAGGAACGCGCGACTTTCCGGCGTCTGCGGGATTCGGTCGAGTCAGCGGCCCTCAGGCATGTGTTTTTTGCGGAGCGCGCCGCCGGCAAGGTCGAAGGGCTCGACAAGGTTTCGCCTCGGCCGATCGCGATCGTCGGTGTCGTCGGCACCGGGCTGATGGGGTCCGGCATCGCGGTCTCCGCCTTGATCTCCGGCTACCGCGTGGTCGCCTTGGAGCAGACGGAAGAAGCCGCAGCCGGCGGACGGGCACGCATTGCCGAGACGCTCGACAAGACCGTGCGGGCTGGACGATTGACTGCTGACGGACGCGACGAATGCCTCGCGCGGCTGCAGACCACCGCAGAAGCCGTTGAGCTCGCGAAAGCTGACCTCGTCATCGAAGCGGTGTTCGACGACCTCCAGGTCAAGACGGAGTTGTTTCAGAAGCTCGACGGCATCGTCGCACCGGGCGCCATCCTCGCGACCAACACCAGTTATCTCGACCCCGATGCGATCGCGGCGGCGACGGTCGATCCATCACGGGTGGTGGGCCTGCATTTCTTTTCGCCCGCCAACGTGATGCGGCTCGTCGAAGTCGTTGATTGCGCCAAGACCGCGCCGGACGTCCTGGCGACGGCGCTTGCCTTCGTCAAACGCCTCGGCAAGCTGCCGGTCGTAACCGGGGTCACCGAAGGCTTCATCGGCAACCGCATTTTCTCGGCCTATCGCCGCGAGGCGGAGTTCATGCTGGAAGATGGGGCACTGCCGCAGGAGATCGACGCCACGCTCGAGGCCTATGGCTTTCCGATGGGCATCTTCGCCGTCAACGACATGGCCGGACTGGAGATTGCCTGGGCACGACGCAAGCGACAGGCGGCAACACGCGATCCTGCCGCACGCTATGTCGAAATTGCCGACAGGCTCTGCGAGGCCGGCCGTCTCGGCCGCAAGAGTGGCCGCGGCTGGTACGCCTATCCCGATGGTGAGCGCACCGTTGATCCCGACGTCACGGCGGTGATCGAGGCCGCGCGCGCAGCCAAGCGCATCACGCCGCGCGCCTTTAAATCCGATGAGATCATGAACCGGCTTCTGAACGCCATGTGCGACGAAGGCAAGGCGCTGCTCGCCGAAGGCATCGCGGCACGTCCCGACGACATCGATCTCGTGATGATCAACGGCTACGGATTTCCCGCGCACAAGGGAGGGCCGATGTTTGCAGCCGGGCAAAGCAAAGGATAAATCTCATGGCTGAAGCCTACATCGTCGGCGGCGTGCGCACCCCCATCGGCCGCTACGGCGGGGCACTCTCGAGCGCCCGCCCGGACGATCTTGCGGCCCATGTGATCCGCGAGGCGCTGGCGCGTGTTTCGTCCATTCCGGCCGAAGCGATCGACGAGGTCGTACTTGGCTGCGCCAACCAGGCGGGTGAGGACAATCGCAACGTCGCCCGCATGGCCGCCTTGCTCGCCGGGCTACCGGAGACGGTCGCCGGAACGACGATCAACCGGCTGTGCGGTTCCGGTCTGGACGCGGTCGGTTATGCCGCTCGCGCGATCCGGCTGGGAGAGGCCGAAATCGTGGTCGCCGGCGGCGTCGAAAGCATGTCGCGTGCGCCCTTCGTCATGCCGAAGGCCGAAAGCCCGTTCCAGCGCAGCACCGAGATCCACGACACGACGATCGGCTGGCGCTTCATCAACACGGCCATGAAAGACCGATACGGCATCGACTCGATGCCGGAGACCGCCGAAAACGTCGCCGCCGAATTTTCCATCTCCCGCAAAGATCAGGACGCCTTTGCACTGCGCAGCCAGGCGCGCGCGGCAGTTGCGCAAAAGAGCGGGCGTCTCGCTCGCGAGATCGCCGCCTACGCGATCAAGGGACGCAAGGGCGAGACGACCCACGTCGAACACGACGAACATCCGCGCGAGACGACGCTCGAAAAGCTTGCGAGCCTGCCGACGCCGTTCCGCGCCAATGGCACGGTAACCGCGGGCAACGCATCGGGCGTCAACGACGGCGCGGCCGCGCTCATTCTCGCCTCAGCCGGCGCGGTCGAGCGCTACGGACTTCAGTCCTTGGCCCGCGTCGACGGCATGGCAACGGCCGGTGTTGCCCCACGCATCATGGGCATCGGACCGGTCTTTTCCACGCACAAGCTCCTGGAACGTTTTGGTCTCGGCATCGGCGACATCGATGTCGTCGAGTTGAACGAGGCCTTTGCAGCGCAGGCGCTCGCCTGCATGCGGCAACTGGGGCTTGCCGACGATGCGCCCCGTGTCAATCCGAACGGCGGCGCCATCGCGCTCGGCCATCCGCTCGGCATGTCCGGTGCACGCCTGGCGTTGACCGCCGCGTTGGAGCTCGAAGCGCAGGGTGCCAAGCGTGCGATCGCCACCATGTGCATCGGCGTCGGACAGGGCATCTCGATGCTGTTGACACGGCCGTAGCGGCTGCACGCTTCGTGCCGTCAGCCGAAGGCCGCTCAAGACGATGAGAAAGCTGGGCTTGCTACTCAGCTGATGGGACTGAGACCGAGCCGCAAGCGGCTCGGTCTTCAAGCTTATTTTCCACCCCAGGCGGCGGGATAGTCCGGCAGCTTCTCGCAGCCGCACATGGCGTGATGCAGCGGGGGCATCTTGGCGTCGACATATTGATCGAGCGTTTCTGCCGTGATCGCCGGCTGCGGCATTACCCATTCCGGACCCGGCACCGCCTCGCCCTGCAGCACCTTCACTGCCGCGATGATTGGCGTGCGCCATTGGTAGGTCGGATAGGTCGGGGCTATCGCCTTGAAGCCTTCCGACTTCCACTTGACCAGGAAGTCCTGCTGGTCCTCGCCGGTAATGATCGGGGGCGGCAGGCCCGCATCCTCGAAGGCTTCGAGGGCTGCAACTGCTGTGGCACCAGCGTCCATCCAGATCGCGTCGATTTTGCCGCGTTGCAGGTAGTCTTCGACGATCGACTTGGTCTTGGCATTGTCGCCCTCGGTGAATTCCTCGCCGATGACGTTCAGCCCTGTCTCCTTGAAAATGCGCTTGGCCGCGGACGCGCGGGTCTCGAGCACATCGACACCCGGTACGATGCGCAGCATCAGGACGTCGGCGCCCGCGGGTGCCGTCGCCGCCACGAACTCGCCTGCCTGGATACCGAAGCCGTAACCACCCACCGGATGGATGAAGGTGACCGGGCATTTGGTGTTGACGCCGCGGTCAAAGACGATCACCGGCAGCTTGGCACAAGCCTTCTCGACTGCAGGCGTCAGGGCTGCCGTCGTATTCGGCGAGACAATCAGGGCCGAACATTTGCCGCCGTTGATGAGGTCGTCGATGTCGGCGATCTTCTTGTCGTCGGACCCTTCGGCATCGACGTGAATGAGCTCCTTGATTTCCGGATGGAGCTTTACTTCGGCCTGCATGTTCGTCCAGCCGGTTACCCGCCACGCATTGTTCACGCCGGCGTTTGAAAAGCAGATCGTGTAGGGACCTGGCTTCTTGTACTTTGCGGTGTCGGCCATCTGGTCGCCGTAGTACTGCTCCCAAGGCTCCCCTTCCGGACCATTGGCCTTGGCCGTCAGCAGCGTCCGCTGTCTGTCGAACTCGGCAGTATCGTCGAAGTTCAGCTGTTGGCTATGCGCCGTGCCGGCGACGAGCGCAGCCGAAAGTGCGGCGGTCAGCAATTTTTTCATGTCTCACTCCCATTGATCATGATTTTTCAGTTCCTCCCGATGGCCTGGAGCGGAATGCGGAAAGTGCCCGCAACCGCTCTGACCCTCGAAATCAGGTCCCGCCGGCGCGGTTGCGCCGGTAGGTTGCAAGCACGACTGCGGCGATCAGGATCAAGCCCTGGACGACATCGCGCGTCGGCTTCGGCAGTCCGATGAAGTTGAGCAGCGTGAAGATGGCGGTCAGCGTCAGCGCGCCTGCAATCGAGGCGGGCACGGAGCCGCGGCCGCCGAGAAGCTGCGCTCCGCCGATCACGCAGGCGGTGATCGCCTGCAGCTCGTAGCCGACGCCGACATCGGTTGATACGCCCGCAAATCCACCGAGCAGGATGCCGGCCGTCACCGCGCTCAGCGACGAGGCGACAAAGGCGATGATGCGCACCCTCTCGATCGGCACACCCGACATTTGCGCCGCGCGCGGATTGTCGCCGAGCGCATGCAGCATGCGCCCGAGATTGGTGCGATGCATGAGCCAGAAGAAGACGAAGCCGACGACCAACAGCACCAGCAATGCCACCGGCAGGAACTGGATCAATGGAATGCCCTGAAGGCTGGCGCGCCCGAAGAAGCGGAACGTCTCCGGCACGTAGCCGCGCGGTGATCCGCTCGACCACATGAAGGCAGCACCATTGAGCGTGATCATCATGCCGAGCGTGGCGATCAATGACGGCACCCGCAGATAGGAAACGACCAGGCCGTTCACCACGCCGACGGCGAACCCCACCGCATACATGACCGCAATCACCCACCAGGTCGCATCGGCACTGTTGTCGAGCAGCATCGACGAGCCGACGACCGTCAGCGTGATGAGCGAGCCAGCCGAAAGGTCAAAGCCGCCGGAGACGATGACGTAGATTTGGCCGGCCGCAAGGATTGCAAGAGGAGCGGCTCGCTTCAGAAAATTCATGTAGCCCGTGGGCTCGATGAAGTTCGGGTTCGAAAACGTGATGGCGACGAGAAGGGCTGCCAGCACGAAGAAGACGGGATTGATCTTCGGCAGCCGCCCAATGCTTGCCACGCCGCGCGTCTTTGCGGAGCCGACGGTTTCCTGGATCATGCCACTATCCTCTTTGAACGGACTGCGTAAAAGGCGACGGCGGCGACGATGATGATGCCGCGCATTACCTGCTTGGCGAAGGCGTCAATGCCGGCGAGATTGAAGATGGAATCGATCAGCGAGAAAATGATCACGCCGGCAACAGTGCCCCAGATCCCACCCTTGCCGCCGGAGAGGATTGTGCCGCCGATGACGACGACGGCGATCGATTCCAGATCATAGGCGCCCTCCGTGCCGATCCAGGGCGAACCGGATTTCAGGCGGCTGGCCAAATAGAGGCCGGCAAGCGCCGCGCAAAGGCTGCAGATGATATGGCTCGCCATGACGACCCGCGTCGTGTTGATGCCGGCCGCGCGCGCCGTGTCGCGGTTGCCTCCAACCGAGTAGATGTTGGAGCCAAAGCGCGTGAAGCGCAGGACGATCCATGCGCCAAGGACCAGCAGCGCCAGAACGACCAGGCTGACCGGCAGCCCGAGCACCTCGCCATAGGCGAAATACTGGAACGCATCCGGTACCGAGCCGCCGAACCGGCCATGAAAGGAGGCAAGACAGCCCTGAATGATCAGCGCCATGCCGAGCGTCGCGATAAGCGGGTTGACATCGAGGCGGGTGATCAGGAGCCCGTTGAGCGTTCCGACAACCGTCCCCATGACAAGCACCGCAGCAACGGCCGGCACCATCATCGCCGGGTCGCCGTTCATGATCGCAGAGGACACCACGGCCGAGGCCGAGATGAGATGGGCCACCGACAGGTCGATCGAGCCGACGAGGATGGTGAAAGTCTGTCCAACGGCGGTGATGCCGAGCGCGATGGACCGGTTAAGGATGGAGACGGTCGCCTCCGGTGTCAGGAAGCGTGTCAGGCCGAGGCTGAGCGCAATCGCCGCATAGATCAGGACGGCCAGACCGAGCAGAAGCGCCGGCGCGTAATGTTCCATGCGCCAGGCGGGACGCCGAGTGAGAGTTGCCTTGTTCATGCTGCCACCGCCTCCTCGCCAGTTGCCGCCAACATCACATCGGCTTCAGAGGCCCCGCGCGAAAACGCCGCGACGAGTTCGCCGTTCCGCATCACAAGGACGCGGTCGGATGCGCCGAGAACCTCCGGGAGATCGGACGAGACCATCATGATGGCCGTGCCCTTGCGCGCGAGATCGCGCATCAGGTGGTAGATCCCGGCCTTGGCATTGACGTCGATGCCGCGTGTCGGCTCGATGAAGATCAACAGCCGAGGCGCCAGCGCCAGCCAGCGCGCAACGATGGCTTTCTGCTGGTTGCCGCCCGACAGCGCCTTGATGTCCTGGGCAAAGCTGCCGGGGCGCACGTCGAGTTCGCGCAGCAGCTTTTCCATCGCTTCCGCCGAAACGAAAGGCGTCGCATTGGCATTGCCGGAAAGGCCGGAGAGTGCGCGAGACGTAAGCATGCCGTTGTCGACGACCGATTGCATCAACACCAGCGCTTCGGCCTTGCGATCGCCCGGCAGCAACCCGACCCCGGCGCTGATCGCCTCGCGCGGACTGGTGAACCGCGCCGGCTTGCCGGAAAGGGTGATCTCACCCTTGGTGAAGGGAGAAAGGCCGAATATCGCCTGCGCGAGCGCGACGCGCCCTGCCCCTTGCAAGCCCGAAAAACCGACGATCTCGCCTGCGCGCAGTTCGAAGGACACATTTTTCAGCCGTTCGTTGCCGGCGTTGCGGACTGAGAGCACGACGCCGCCGATCTCCTGCGGTGCTGCCGGTTCCGCATAGAAATCGCCAAGGTCGCGGCCCACCATGGCTCGTACGATCGCCTCGGGCTCAGGCACATGGTCGAAGCGAACCGCCACCTCGCCATCCTTGAGCACGGTAACACGATTGGCCAGCCGCGTGATTTCGGGCATGCGGTGGGTGATGTAGACGATCGCCACACCGCTTTTCTTCAAGGTGTCGACGAGACCGTAGAGCACCTCGCATTCGGCCTCGTTCAGCGCTGCCGTCGGCTCGTCCATCACGATCACCTTTGCCTCCAGCGACACCGCCTTGGCGATCTCCACCAGTTGCTGGCTGGCGACGTCGAGGTCAGCGACAACGGTGCTCGGCTCGATCCGGTGCGCCGAGCCGAAGAGCGCAAGCACGCGCCGCGCTTCGTCGTTCATCGCCCTGTGGTCGATCAGACCGCGGCGCGTCGGCTCGCGGCCGAGGAAGATGTTCTGTGCGACGGTTCGCTCGGGCAGCAGGGAGAATTCCTGATAGATGACGGCAATGCCCGCGCGGATCGCCGCAAGCGGATGCGTGAAATGCCGTTCCTCACCGTTTACGACAACCGCACCTGCGTCCGGCCGATAGATGCCGGAGAGGATCTTCATCAGCGTCGACTTGCCGGCACCGTTTTCTCCCGCCAGCGCATGGACCTCACCGCAATGCGCGGAGAAGCTGACGTTTTTCAACGCCTTGACACCGGGGAAACTCTTGGCGATGCCGCGCATCTCGATAGCGGGGTGTTTCGTGTTCATGCAGCAGCCCATGTCTTGCGGATGAATGTCGCGCTCTCGGAAAAGAGCGTATCGAAGTCGGGAAACAGCGGCCGCCAGACGCGGGTCGCCGTCGCGATCGCCGGCAGCCCGGCGCCGAATGCCTCAAGCGTCAGCCAACCGTCATAGCCGATCTCCTTCAACACCGTGAACATCGCGCCAAATTCGATATGCCCCCGCCCGGGAATGCCACGATCGTTCTCGGAGACATGGAAGACCCCGATATCCTGGCCAATCAGGCGGATCGCCGCCTCCGGCCGACGCTCCTCCACATTGGCATGGAACGTGTCGTACATGATCTTGAAGGCAGGATGCGCCACGCGATCCACATAGGCACGCGCCTGCTCCATCGTGTTGAGAAAATAAGTCTCGAAGCGATTGAGCGGCTCGAGGCTCAAATGCATGCCGTTGGCCGCCGCCCGCTCCGCCAGCGCATGGTGCGCGTCTGCCCCATACTTCAACTCGTCTTCGCTGGCGCCCCTGCCGGTAAAGAAGCCGATCGGGGCATGAAACGGCCCGCCCATGCTTTCAGCACCAAGCGCTATTGCGCAATCCAGCGCCCAGTCGAGATGGGAAAGCCCGCGCGCCCGCACTTCGGCATCGCAACTGACGGGGTTTGCCTCAGGCGTTGGCACGATCGATGTGGTGGATCGGCCAAGGCCGAGCCCGTCCAGTTCGCGGCCCAGGCGTTCGTAGTGACTGACCTTGCCCGACAGAACCGGCACTTCGACGCCATCATAGCCGAGATCGCGCAACCGGCCGATATTGTCGAGATGCCTCTCCTCGACGAAATCGGTCAGGCAAAGGAGATTGATACCAAGCTTCATGACGCGCTCACTTCAGCGAAATGCCGAGATCGCGACACGTCGCGCGGATCCAGGCCAGTGACGTTTCGATCATCGGGCCGGCGGCGCCTTCGCATTCGAGGCTGAGTACGCCGTCGTAGCCGTGGTCGCGAAGCATGGCGAGACAGGTCTTGATATTCTCGGCATTGACGCCATCGCCGAGCGCACAATGGCTGACCGCGATCCCGGTCTGTCCGCCACGGGCAGCCGCTGCCAGCGACGGTGACACGTCCTTAAGATGGACATGAGACACCCTGTCGATGAACCGCGACAGAAACTGCGGCGGTTCCTGGCCGGCGATGAAGGTGTTGCCGGTGTCCATGTTCATGCGCAGCCACTTGCTGTCTGCGAAGGCGAGCATGCGCTCCATGAATTCCGGACGCGTCGTGAAATGACCATGAGGCTCGATGTTGACGACGATCTCGTGCGCTTCAGCGACTTCGACGATCTTTTCGTAGCTGCGCTTCATCAGCGCCATCGAGTCTTCTTCGGTAAGTCCGGGCGGCATGTGGAGCCCGTCGGTCGTGTCGACGCAGGGACTGCCGGCCTGCGCGGCCCAGGCAATCGACTTCAGCACATAGGGCACACCTCTGAGCGGTCCGTCCTCACCAGACAGCGGATAGGCCGCATCGACCTGGGAAAAGCGCACGCCGTAACGCTCCATCTTGCGACGCAAGAGGACCGGGTCCTCGTAGAGCGCGACATGCGGTTGATAGCCCAGTCCGTGGATCCAGCTCACGCCGTCGATCAGACCACACTCGATGAAGTGCAAATCGTTGTCGCTTGCCCATTCCAGGCATTTTTCAAACGACCAGTAGGCCGAGTTGAACGCGTCCGTGTGGAAGCCTATCCGCACCGGCAAAATCCTCCCAATTTCCCCCATGCCATTGAGTTTCAATGGCAAATCATCAGCGTCTCCAAAATGGAGCTTGATGATGTCCAAGCATTGCGCAATAAATCGCTGCCTGCGTTCGAAATAGACGACTGGTAAATTTTAAACATCAGCGGGGGAGCGGGATGACGAAGAGCAGTAACGAACGGGCGGTCAATCGGCCCGCTGTCTTCCGCGAGCCGGGCGCCCTGCTCTATGCCGGCAATTGCCAGGACCTGATGAAGGCCTCGCTTGCCGGCCAGGTGTCGCTCAACGCCTGGACGCGACGCGGCTATCCCGGCATCGACCTCGGCGCGGCGCTGCCGCAGGTCTGTTCCGTCGGCGGATGGGATGCGACGACCCCGCAGGACTGGGGCCTGCGCGAACATTGCAACGAGGGGGTCAAGATCGCCTATCTGGCGCGCGGCTCATTGACGATCACCATGGATGGCCGCAGGACGACGATCAATGAAGGCCAGATGTTCGTCGTGCGGCCCTGGCAGTTGCACGCGCTCGGCGATCCCAATGTCGGTGCCAGCCACATAATCTGGGTGCTCATGGATATGGGCGTGCGCCGACCACACGAAACCTGGCTGTGGCCCGACTGGATCGGCTGGCCCGAGCGCGACCGAAAGCGCCTGAGCGAACTTCTGTCGAAGAACGAACAGATTTCCTACAACGCCTCCCGCGAAGTTACCCGCACCTTCCTCGACATCCACGAGGTGGTGGCAGGCGGCGATATCGACGGTGGAGAGGCGCACCTGCGCCTCTTGATTTCGATGATGCTGCTGCAATTCCGCCAGATGCTGGAAAGCCAGGCACCGGTTCTCGATCTTGCTCTTGCAAGCTCGAAGCGCACGGTCGAGATCTTCCTGAAGCGGCTGCGTCATGCGCTCGACGAGGACTGGACGCTCGAGAACATGGCGGCGGAGTGCAATCTTTCCCGCACGCAATTTTCGCAGCATTGCCAGGTGCTGACCAACATGACGCCTGTCCGCTACCTCCAGACGCTCCGACTCAACGCCGCACGGCTGCTTCTTGAAAGCGGCGCACAATCGGTCACCAACATCGCGTTTGATTGCGGCTTCTCATCGAGCCAATACTTTGCCACCTGTTACAAGAAGCGCTTCGGGTTTTCACCAATGGAAACGCCGCGTCAGTCGCTATCGATCGCCAACTGAAAGTGGGCCGCCGCGACCGGATCAAAGCCGAATGGACAAGAAAGCTCTCCTGACGCCACGAAAGGTCGCTTCGCAGCAACGCTCGCGAGCGATGATCGAGGCCTTGGTCGAAGCGACTGCGCGTGCATTGATCAAAGATGGATTTGAACGCGCCAACACAAACCGGATTGCCGAAGAGGCCGGCGTCAGCATCGGCTCTCTCTATCAGTATTTTCCGGGCAAGGAAGCGCTCGTCGTTGCCGTCATCGAACGCCACAAGAGCGAGATGGTGGATGTCTTGCGGGGTACGCTGGCCAAAGTGGCGACGCTGCCGCTCGACAGTGCCGTGCGCGAACTGGTCAAGACGATGATCGATGCTCATCGTGTGAACCCGGACCTTCATCGGGTGTTGGTCGAGGAAACGCCACGTGCAGGGCGGATCGGTACGATCGACGGTTTTGACAGAGAGTTCTACGGGTTGATCAGGGCTTATCTCGAATTGCACAAGGCAGAACTGCGGCCGATGGATCTGGATCTGGCCGCTTACATTTGCGTCAGCTGCACGGAGGCGCTGACGCACGGCGCGGTGGTCGACAGTCCAGAGAAGCTAAACGATGGGAACGTCGACGCCTTCATCAACGAAGTGACGACGCTGATCACGCGCTACCTGAAGTAACGTCCTTCAGGTAGCAGACATCCAAGATGCGAGCTGGGTCTTGGCGACTTGATGTCGCTCCGTGAACGCCGGCGTCCAACTGCGCGAACTACCGGGGGAATATGAACCGGGAGCGCTCGCAGAGACAGCTTCTCGAACGCGAGTAGATTTTTGCGAGTGATCGCTCACAATTAGGGCTGCACGCGGCCAGTCCGACAGCCGACCTCGTGTCGAAATCAAATGCAGCACGAGCGGTCGAACGACCGCTTCTCGAAGCTCCATACCAAGGTAACAAGAGATGTACGCACACGTCGTGATGATTCATGCCGCGGCCATGGGCACGGCATTTCTGCTGTTTGCAGCAAGGGAGCTCCTTTTCATTTCTGCCCGGCGAGGGCAAATCGGGGCTGCAAAGTTGGCCCTGACCGCAAACAGGATTGCAGGCCTGCTCACCGGCATAGGGATTGCCGGAGGCATTGGCCTCATCGTTTTGGGTGGGTGGCCGCTATCGACACCCTGGCTACTGATATCATTCCCCCTGATCGCCGCCTTGATGATTGTCGAAAGCAGGGTCGTGCGGCCATGGGAGGCACAGGTGCATCCAGCCCTTGAAGGCACGATCGACAAATTGGAAGTCCGAACGCTTCTTAGAAACAAGCGCGCTTTGGGCGGCCGCCTGGCATCGATCTCGCTTTTTGCTCTGATAATAGCGCTGATGGTCGTCAAACCCGACCTACTCGGCGCCTAGGGCGACGCCATCGGACGCATCGGTCGCTCATCAACGGAGTTGAACTCACCGCCCCTATGTGCGGAGCGATGAATTCTCTTTTCAGGGCGTCATCACGCCAGCGCGGGCAGCAGCTGGTCGATGCTCTTCTTGGCGTCGCCGTAGAACATGCGGGTGTTGTCCTTGTAGAACAGCGGGTTCTCAATGCCGGAGTAACCGGTTCCCTGGCCACGCTTGGAGACGAACACCTGTTTGGCCTTCCAGACTTCGAGCACCGGCATGCCGGCGATCGGTGAGTTCGGATCCTCCTGGGCGGCCGGATTGACGATGTCGTTCGAGCCGATGACGATGACGACATCGGTTTCGTGGAAGTCTTCGTTGATCTCGTCCATCTCGAGCACGATGTCGTAGGGAACCTTCGCTTCGGCCAAAAGCACGTTCATGTGGCCCGGCAAACGGCCGGCGACCGGATGAATGGCAAAGCGCACGTTCTTGCCGGCCGCCCGCAGCTTGCGGGTGAGCTCGGAGACCGATTGCTGCGCCTGCGCCACCGCCATGCCGTAGCCCGGCACGATGATGACGCTGTCGGCGTCGTTAAGGGCTGCGGCCACGCCATCGGCATCAATGGCGATCTGCTCGCCGGTGATTTCCATGGCCGGCCCCGTGGTTGCCCCGAAGCCGCCGAGGATGACCGACAGGAACGAGCGGTTCATCGCCTTGCACATGATGTAGGAGAGGATCGCACCCGATGAGCCGACCAGCGCGCCGGTGACGATCAACAGGTCGTTGCCGAGCGTGAAGCCGATGGCCGCGGCCGCCCAGCCGGAATAGCTGTTCAGCATCGACACCACCACCGGCATGTCGGCGCCGCCGATGCCCATGATCAGGTGATAGCCGATGAAGAAAGCGGCGAGCGTCATGACAAGCAGCGTCCAGGTGCCGGCACCATTCACGTAGAGCACCAGCAGC
The DNA here is from genome assembly GCF_001429005.1 of Ensifer sp. Root954. NCBI lineage: Bacteria > Pseudomonadati > Pseudomonadota > Alphaproteobacteria > Hyphomicrobiales > Rhizobiaceae > Ensifer > Ensifer sp. Root954. The sequence goes on along the minus strand of NZ_LMJM01000050.1, from coordinate 39,495 downwards.
ACGAGCGAAAGAAGGGCCGCACCGGCATTGAGCAGGTGACCGCCCGGCAGCTTCTTGGCCTTGCCGTCGACCTTGCCGGCAAGCTTGCCGAAGGCGATGACGGAGCCGGTGAAGGTGACGGCGCCGATGAAGACACCGAGGAAGACCTCGACCTTCATGATCGACAGTTCCACCGGTTCCTTGTGGGCAAGGATCGCGGCAAAGCCGGTCAATGCAGAGCGGGCCGCCGCATCGAGGCCGGCGACATCAGCCGCTTCGATATGGGCGTTGAAGCCGATGAAGACTGCGGCAAGACCGACGAAGGAATGGAGTGCTGCAACGAGTTGCGGCATCTCGGTCATCTGGACGCGGGAGGCGACGAAGTGGCCGAGCAGGGCGCCGCCCGCGATCATCAGCGCGATGATGAACCAGTTGCCGACATCAGGTCCGAAGACCGTGGCGACAATGGCAAGCGCCATGCCCGTCATGCCGTACCAGACGGCGCGCTTGGCGCTTTCCTGGCCCGAAAGCCCGCCGAGCGAGAGGATGAAGAGGACGGCTGCCGCAATATAGGCGGCCGATACGATACCGATCATCATAATGTTTACCCCTGCCCGATCAGGATTTCTGGAACATGGCGAGCATGCGCCGCGTGACGAGGAAGCCGCCGACGATGTTGATCGTGGCGATCAGCACCGACAGCGCCGCAAGCAGCACCACCAGCCAGTTGCCAGACCCGATCTGCAGCAGCGCGCCGAGAATGACGATGCCGGAAACCGCGTTGGTGACGGCCATGAGCGGGGTGTGCAGCGAATGCGAAACGTTCCAGATGACCTGGAAGCCGACGAAGCAGGCGAGCACGAAGACGACGAAGTGGCTCATGAAGGCAGGCGGAGCAAAGGCGCCGACCAAAAGCAGCAGCGCCGTGCCGACGGCGAGAAGCGTCAGCTGGCTCTTCGTCTGGGCCTTGAAGGCTGCGGTCTCGGTCGCACGCTTTTCCTCCGGCGTCGGCTCCTTCACCTTCTCCTTTGGTTTCTGCGCCGCGATCGCGGCGATCTTCGGCGGTGGCGGCGGATAGGTGATCGCACCCTGGAAGGTGACGGTCGCGCCACGGATGACGTCGTCCTCCATGTTGTGGACGAGCTTGCCATCCTTGCCCGGCGTCAGGTCGGTCAGCATATGGCGGATATTGGTGGCATAGAGCGTGGATGCCTGCGCGGCCATGCGGCTCGGGAAATCGGTATAGCCGATGATGACGACGCCGTTGTCGGAGACGATCCGCTGATCGGCAACGGTCAGGTCGCAGTTGCCGCCACGCTCGGCCGCAAGATCGACCACCACCGATCCCGGCTTCATCGCGGCGACCATGTCGGCAAGCCAGAGTTTCGGTGCATCACGGCCTGGGATCAGCGCCGTGGTGATGACGATATCGATCTGAGGCGCAAGCTCGCGGAACTTGGCAAGCTGCTTCTCGCGGAACTCCGGCGAAGAGGGAGCCGCATAACCGCCGGTGGCAGCGCCATCCTGTTGAGCGCCCCCCTCACCATCGGCAAAATCGAGATAGACGAACTCGGCTCCCATGCTCTCGATCTGTTCGGCAACTTCCGGCCGCACGTCAAAGGCATAGGTCTGAGCGCCAAGCGAGGTGGCGACCCCGATCGCCGCAAGACCGGCGACGCCCGCACCGATCACCAGGACCTTGGCCGGCGGCACCTTGCCGGCGGCCGTCACCTGGCCGGTGAAGAAGCGACCGAAATTGTTGCCCGCCTCGATCACCGCGCGATAGCCGGCGATATTGGCCATCGACGACAGCGCATCCATCTTCTGGGCGCGCGAAATGCGCGGGACCATGTCCATGGCGATGACGTTGGCGCCCTTTTCCCTGGCGAGCCCCAGAAGTTCGGCATTCTGGCCCGGATAGAAGAACGAGATCAGCGTCTTGTCCGCAGACAGATAAGCGACCTCGCTCGGCGCAGGCGGCCGTACCTTGGCGACCACATCTGCCGAAGCCCACAGCGCCTCTGCCGACGGGGCCACCTCGACGCCCACGGCCCGATAGGCATCATCGGAGAAACCGGCCGCAACGCCCGCGCCCGTCTCAATGATGCTGCTATAGCCAAGTTTCGCAAGTTGCACCGCGCTGTCAGGTGTCAGCGCCACGCGCGCCTCGCTTGCGGTTACCTCCCGCGGCGCGCCAATTTTAATCGCCATGCTTGTCTGTCCTCTCCTGCCGACTAGGCAATGCCTTGTCCCTCAACAATGCGACAGCAGAACAAGCAAACCTTGAGAGTACTGTCCAGTACGCTTTGCCGCGAATCCGTCCATTCTTGTCGCTTTTTAGTTTTCACTAATCGTTTTTATCGGCCAAGCACTCAGCCGACGGGCCGCTCGGGCACCGATGGCCAACAAAAAGGGGACGGCGACGGCCCCACGAAGAGGGTGCTGCATCGGCTCCAGGGGGCCGCCGATTGCGTATGTGAAGCGACGCTTCACCAGAGAGGGGTCCCGACCTGCGCGCGTTTCATGAAACGATCGTGCCGAGCCGCGACTGACAATCCGGCGCCTGGCGTCGACACGCTACGGGGCCGCTGCTGCAAGCCCTCCTTCGGAGGTTTTTATTTCAATGCCCTCGGCACGGCACGGCGACGCGGTCTCGCCGCGTGCCGCGCCGTGCGGCCCCTTGGGAGGACGTTCTAGTTGCGGCTTTCGTTGCTGCTCAGATTTAAAGGGGTGACGAGCTCGAACGTGAGCGACCCGCGCGTCCACGTCCTCAAAGGGATTCGTCGACAATGACGACCGGTCGCCCCAGGGAGCAGGCCTCCACCCGCGCCTCGACGCGATAAACCGAGCGCAGCATATCCGCGGTGATGACGTCGTGGGTGGGGCCGCTCGCCAGCACCGACCCGCCACTGATGACGATCGTGTCGTTGCAATAGCGCAGCGCATGGTTCAGGTCGTGCAGCGCGATCAACACCGCCATACCCGACTGCGCCGACAAACGCTTCATGAAGCCAAGGACCTCGATCTGGCGAAAGAGATCGAGCGCCGAGGTCGGTTCGTCCATCAACAGCACTTCGGGCTTACGCACGAGAGCTTGCGCGATGGAGACGAGCTGGCGCTGGCCGCCTGAGAGCTCACCAAGGCCACGAAAGGCGAGATCGGCGATCCGGAGTTCGCCCAGCACTCGGTCGATCTCGGCGAGTTCGGCGTCCTTCACCTTCCAGCCTGAGCCTTGCTTGGCCGACAACAGCACCGACTCGTAGACGGTCAGCACGGCATTGGCGCCGGTATCCTGCGGCATGTAGCAGATGCCTTCGGATCCCTTGGCCGTATCGGACAGGTGGACAGTGCCGGGACCGGAGGTCAGGTTTGCTATGCGCTTGAACAGCGTCGACTTGCCGGCCGCATTAGGACCAATCACCGCCGTCAGGCCACCGCCGCGCAAGACACCGGTGTTGACATCTAAGAGCACCGTGCGCCGGCCATAATTCGCGCCGACCTTTTCCAGCGACAGGCTTACCATGCGCGCCTCCTGTTGGTGAAAATCAGCACGAAGAAGAAGGGCACGCCAACGAGCGCGGTGATGACTCCAATCGGCAGGACGGCACCCGGAATAATCATCTTGCTGACGACCGAAGTGACCGAAAGAAGGAGCGCGCCGCACAGCACAGAAGCTGGCAGGAAGAAGCGCTGATCCTCGCCGACCAGCATGCGTGCGATGTGCGGAGCGACGAGACCAACAAAGCCGATCGTGCCAACGAAAGAGACCGGGATCGCCGCAAGCAGGCTGACCGTCATCATTGCTTCGAGCCGGAGCCTTCGAACATTGATACCGAAGCTCGCAGCCTTATCGTCACCAAGCCGAAGCGCGGTCAGCGCCCAGGCGTGCCGTGCAAACAGCGGCAAGGCGAACAGCAGCACGGCGCCGGTGATCCAGACCTTTGGCCAGGTTGCCTTGGTGAGACTGCCCATCGTCCAGAAGACGACGGCGGCCAGCGCCTGTTCGGAGGCGAGATATTCGAGCAAAGACAGCGCGGCATTGAAGGTGAAGACGAGCGCAATGCCGAGCAGAACGATTGTTTCGACCGTAACGCCGCGCATGGTGGAGGCGAAATGGATGAAGAGCGCCGCCAACATCGCCATAAGGAAGGCGTTGATTGGCACCATGTATTGGACGGCGACGGGAAAAACCGCCACGCCGGCAACGAGACCGAGGGCCGCACCGAAGCCGGCAGCGGCGGAAATGCCGAGCGTGAATGGACTTGCCAGTGGATTGGCAAGGATCGTCTGCATCTGCGCGCCTGCGACCGACAATGAGGCACCCACCGTCACGGCCATCAGGGCGATCGGCATGCGAATGTCCCAGATCACCACCCGGAGCTGGTCGCTTACAGTTTCCGGTCGAAAGAGCGCGGTCAGCACATCCGCGAGCGGATAGTTCGCAGGCCCGAGAGCCATGTCGACTGCAACCGACGCAAAGAGCGCGACGATGAGGCAGAAGATCAACACCAAGCGGCGCAAAACGAGAGAGCGGTAGCGCCCTCGCCCTTCAACGCCGGATACTTGTTCGGTCATGGCAACCATCATTCACCACTCTTTGGAAGCGAGGCGAAGTAACCCGCGCGGTAGGTCACCGGCAGAAACTTCTCATGGAACTCGCGGAAAGTCCGGTCAGGGTCTATGTCGGCAAAGAGCTCCGGATGGAACCACTTGGCAAACTGCTGGATCGGAATGAACTCGTAAGGGGCGCCGTAGAACTGATGCCAGACGGCATGCACATTGCCCTCCTTCACCGCCTTCAGGCCGGGAAAGCCCGGGCGCTGCATAAGGCCGCGCAGGCGATCTTCTGCCGCCGCCGCATCGGCGCCGCGTCCGACGCTAACGAACTGGTTGAGATCGGATTCCGCCGACCAGTTACTGCCGGTGATAATGACATGATCCGGATCGCTGACGATCAGCTGCTCAGGATTGAGGTCGCCGAAGGTCCCCTTGATGACGTCAGAACCGATATTGTGGCCGCCGGCCTCTTCCACCATTTTGCCGAAGTTGGCCGGACCGAAGGTGCGGCAGCAGACAACGTCGCCGGTGATGCCGGGAGAGCGCTCGATGAAGACTTTCGGCCGCACAATTTCCCCCGCCTTCTTGAGGCGGTCCGTCACCAGCGCGATTTGAGCATTGCGATAGTCGATGAATTCGCGGGCCTTCGCTTCGGCACCGAAGAGCTGGCCGAGGATTTCGACCGATTTTTCGCTATTGGCGGCAGGATCCACGCGGAAATCGAGATAGACGACGGCAATGCCGGCGGCAGCGGCCTTTTCGATGAAGCCCGATTCTTCGACCGCCTGCTGCGCTTCGAGATTGAGCGTCAGAACGTCAGGCTTGAGCGCAATCGCTACCTCGAGGCTAAAATCGCCCGAAGGGATATAGCCGAACCGCGGCAGTTTCTCGATTTCGGGGAAGCGCTCCACATAGGCAGCGTAGGAGTCCGGATCCTTCTTCAAAAGATCATCGCGCCAACCGACGATCGTGTCGAAGACATGCTCGCCTTTCAGCGCTGCGGCCACGTGGATCTGCCGCGCCTCGCCCAACAGGACGCGCTTGGCCGGAAGCGCAATTTCGACCCGACGGCCGGTGACGTCGACGATTTCAGCCGCACTGGCGGGCAAAGCCGCCAATACCAAGGCTGCGACCATCGCCGACGCGATTTTCCCGAAGATCGACATTCTCATTCCTTTTTAGTTGCGACGCCGGAGTCCTCCCCTCCTCCAGCTGTCGAACCGCTTACTTGGCTGACGTCAGCGAGACGAAGTAGCCGCTCTTGTAGGGAAGCGGCAGGAAGCGCTCATGCAACTCCTTGAACGTCGCCTCCGGGTCGAGGTCCGCGAAGAGATCCGGGTGCAGCCACTTGGCGATCTGCTGGATGGCCACGAACTGGTAGGGATTGTTGTAGAACTGGTGCCAGATGGCGTGAACCTGGCCGTCTTTCACGGCTTCAACGCCGGTGAAAGCCGGGCGCTTGGTCAGGTTTTCGAGCTTGCGGGCCGCTTCCTTCTCATCGGCGCCATAGCCGACGCCAACCCAGGCACCACCCGGCACATAACCCTGCCAGTTGCCGCCGGTGATGATGATCTGATCGGGATTGGCAGCGATGATCTGCTCCGGATTGACCACGCCGAAGGTGCCGGGAATGATGTCCTTTGCCATGTTTACGCCGCCGGCGAACTCGACCATCTTGCCGAAGTTCTCGTTACCGAAAGACATGCAGCAATCGTCGGAGTAACCACCGGCGCGTTCGACAAAAACGAGCGGCTTCTTCGGATTGGCCTTCGCCAAAACGTTTGTCACCTTGGCGATGCTCTCGGCGCGAAACTTGATGAACTCCTCGGCCTTCTCTTCCTTTCCCAAAAGCTTGCCCATCACGCGCATGCTCGGCTCGGTGTTTTCCATCGGCTTCTCGCGGAAATCGACGTAGACGAGCGGGATACCGACCTTGGCAAGCTTCTCGATGTAGCCAGCCTCCTCCGTCGCCGTCTTGGCGTCGACGTTCATCAGAACGACATCGGGTTTCAAGGCAACCGCCTGCTCGATGTCGAAGGTGCCATCCTTCATGCCGCCGAAGGTCGGCAGCTTGGCAATGCCAGGGTACTTTGCGAGATAGGCGGTATAGCTTTCAGGGTCTGCCTTTGCCAGATCATCGCGCCAGCCGACGACGCGCTTGAACGGCTCGTCGCGGTCGAGCGCGCCGAGGAAATAGATCTGCCGCCCTTCGCCGAGAATCACGTGCTCGACGGGTACGTTGACCTCGACATCGCGGCCCGTGACATCCTTCAACGTCACGACATCAGCGAAGGCTGCCGTAGAAAAAAGCACGCAAAGGCTTGCGGCGGCCGCAGCCACCCTGTTGAAAAACCGCATTGTTTTAGCTCCGCTGGAAAATTCAGGCGATCTAATGTTTCATGACTTTATTAGTCAACATTTATCTTTTAGAACGCCTCCAAACAGGAACGAGCGGTATCGACATGAGCGACGTGACGGAGCGGCAGAACTACAACCTGCGCGATGAAATCAAGGCCTACTGGTCGGACCGCGCGGCTACCTTCGATCTGTCCCCGGGCCACGAGATCTTCTCGGAGGAAGAACGCGCGGCCTGGCATCAACTGTTTCTCCGTCACCTTGGGCCGGGCGCAGGGCGTGCCGCGCTCGATCTTGCGAGCGGCACCGGCGTCATCTCGCATCTTCTCGATGAACTCGACTTCAAGGTGCAGGGCCTCGACTGGGCCGAGCCGATGCTCGAACGCGCCAGGGATAAGGCGCGCAAGCGCGGGCGAGCGATCCGCTTCGCCCTCGGCGACGCCGAAAATACCATGGAGCCCGACAACCACTACGATGTAATCGTCAACCGGCATCTGGTCTGGACGCTCGTGGACCCGGCCGCAGCCTTTGGCGAATGGCTACGGGTCCTGAAGCCCGGCGGCATGTTGCTGATCGTCGATGGCGACTTCGTCAATACAACCGCGCTCGAGCGGCTGTTCTCCAAGCTCAGCACATGGGGACAGCGCCTCGGCCTGTTCAAGGCTGAGACGCCAACCGGTTCGCCGCAGATGACGGCGACGCACCGCAGCATCCTCTCCCGCGTGCATTTCGCACAAGGCGCCCGCGCCGAGGCCGTCGTCGCGCTGTTGCGCGAAGCCGGCTTTACCGAGATTACGATCGACAGGGACCTTCGCGAAATCCATCGCACCCAGGCCGCGAATTGGAACCTTTTCAAGGGCTTGGCGCGACAGTCGCAGCATCGCTACGCCATTCGCGCGACGAAACCTTAGGGTCGAGGCAAACCCTACGCAGTCAGTGACTGTGTTCATGCGCAAAAACGACCAGGCTCACGGCTGCGCAATCTCCCTGCCAATCCGCAGGACCTCCGAGATTAAAAGGTTCAGGTCGTCCGGGCGGGTGCGATGATTGCAGATCGCCGCGCGCAGGCAATGCTTGCCCCGGATCGTCGTGTCGGAAAGCGCCGCCACGCCGGTTTCCTGCAGGCGCAGCATGATCTCGAGGTTGGTCTTCTTCAGTCGCTCCTCATTTAGACCTTCGGGCGCATAGCGGAAGCAGACGATGTTGATCTCCGGTTCAACGATGAGTTCCAGAGGCGGATTCCAACGGACGAGATCGGCGAGGAAGGCGGCCTGCGCGACGTTCTGGTCGATCAGCCGGCCGAACTTGGCGATGCCGTGCTCCATCAGCGCCATCCAGACCTTCAGCGCCACGAAGCCGCGACTGGTCTGAAAGCCGAATTCGTGCAGCCACTGACCGGAGGCGATGCCACGCGGCATGCCCTGCAGAAACTCCGGCGACACCGCAAAGGTTTCCCGGTGCCTCGCCCGATCCCGCACAAGCGCGCAACCGACCTCAAAGGGGGCATGCAGCCATTTGTGCGGGTCGAGCGCGACGGAATCCGCCCGCTCGATGCCCTTGACGCGCCAGGCGTTCTCGGGCGCGATCGAAAGCAGCGCTCCGATACACCCGTCTACGTGGAACCACAGGTTCTCCTCCGCGGCGATCCCGGCCAAGGCGGTGAGATCGTCTACTGCACCGGAATTGACCGTACCGGCAGTACCAATGACGCAGGCAGGCCTGAAGCCCCGCGCGCGATCCTCGGCGATCGCCGCGCGAAGCGCCTCAAGGTCGATGCGGTAACGGGAATCGGTCGGGATCCGTCTGAGTGCCTTGTTGCCGAGGCCGAGCGTCTCGACCGCCTTGCGATGGCAGGAATGAACCTGATCCGAGGCGTAGAAGCGCATGGGTTCCGTGAGGGCCGCAACGCCCTCTTCGCGCAGATCGATGCCCGCCATGGCGTTGCGGGCAACCGTCAGCCCGACGAGGTTGGCCACCGAACCGCCACTGACCAGCGTGCCGCTCGCTGCCTTGGGAAAGCCGATCATATCTCGCAGCCATCCGACGACCTGCTGGTCGACGAGGGCAGCGGCATGGCGTCCGCCCCCGAGATTGGAACCCTGGATCGCTGCGAGAAAATCGCCGAGCGCCCCGGTGAAGTTGCCGGAGCCCATGTACCAGGACCAGAACCGTGGATGGATGTTGCCCATTGGATAGGCGAGCACCGTGTCCTTGACCTGTCGGTACACGTCCTCGAGGGGCGTCGGCCGATCCGGGACCGGCGCCTGGTACAGCGCTTCGATCTCCTCCGGCAGCGGTTGCCAGACCGGACGCTCGCGCACGCGGCCGAGATGGCCGACGGCATCGTCGATGATCCGGTGGGCGAGCGCCGAGACGGACGACCAATCGGGTGGGTCGAGGGTCTCGAGCGTAGCCAGGAGTTCCGGTTGCGTGAAGGCTCCCACGCTTTGCCTCGGTGATCGCGCTCCCATCGTTCCTCTCCCTATTCGGCGGCGAGCTGGAAGCCGGGCGTGGATCGCGACAGCTCCATCTCCTCGTCATCCATGTCCGCCGGGATCGTTTCGAACAGCGGCGTCGACAGATAGCGCTCCCCTGTATCAGGCAGCATGCACAGGATCACCGAGCCGGCCGGCGCGTGCTCCGCGATCTGGCGCGCAACGCCGAAGGTCGCGCCGCCCGAAACGCCAGTGAAGATGCCCTCTTTCTGTGCGAGCGCCTTGGCCCATTCCATCGCCTTCGGACCGGCAATGGGGACGAGTTCGTCATAGTAGCGGTTGTCAATCGCCTCCTGCAGGACGTCGGGTATGAAGTCCGGTGTCCAGCCCTGGATCGGATGCGGCTCGAAGGCGGGATGGCTGGCGGCCGGCGCACCGCCCGTTCCGCGCTGTTGCGCATGACCGCTGCCGAGCAACTGCGCGTTGGCGGGCTCGGCAAGCACGATCTTCGTCTCCGGACGCTCACGCCGCAAAACCCGGGAGACGCCAACCACCGTGCCGCCGGTGCCGTAGCCTGTGACGAAGTAATCAAGACGGGAGCCGGCAAAGTCGTTGACGATTTCCCGGCCGGTCGTCGCCTCGTGGATCGCGGCGTTGGCTGTGGTCTCGAACTGCCGGGCGAGGAACCATCCGTTCTTCTCTGCGAGTTCGATCGCCTTGCGGTACATGCCGAGGCCCTTCTCGGCGCGCGGCGTCAGAACGACCTTGGCGCCCAGCATGCGCATCAGCCGGCGGCGCTCGACGGAGAAGCTATCGGCCATGGTGACAACCAGCGGATAGCCTTTTTGCGCACAGACCATCGCCAGTCCGATGCCGGTGTTACCGCTGGTGGCCTCGACTACGGTCTGTCCGGGCTTCAGCTTGCCTGTGCGCTCGGCCTCCTCGATGATCGCAATCGCCAGCCTGTCCTTCACCGACGAAGCCGGATTGAAGAACTCCGCCTTGACATAGATGGTCGCGTTGCCGACGCCGAGATTGTTGACGCGGATCGCCGGCGTGTCGCCGATCGTCTCCAGCACGCTGTCGAAAAGCCGCCCGCGGCCGCTCGTGGTTCTCAGTCCAGAATTGTTTGGCATGGGTCCTCTCACTCTTCCGGATGCTAGGTTCGGCGAGGGATGCTAAAGTGCTGGCGTGGGAGCCGGCGTGGGAGTGCGCATGGAAACGGATGGCCCGGACGTGGTTTTTTCGGCAAAGGAGCTGGAACTGCGGCTGCTCGGGCCGATGAAACTCATGCGCCGCGGGGTGGCCGTGCCGTTACCGCCGTCGCGCAAGGTGCGCGCGCTGCTCGCTTATCTGGCCCTGACGCCAGGTTCGGTTCCTCGGGAACGGCTCTGCCATCTGCTCTGGCAAGTGCCGAGCGATCCGCGCGGTGAATTGCGCTGGAGCCTGAGCAAAATCCGCTTGCTCATGGACACGGATGGCCGCAAGCGCGTGATCACGGCTAACGACCGGATTTCACTCGATCTCGAAGACTGTGACATCGACGCACGCCACATCCAGGAAGCAAGGCGGCGCGGTATCGGAAACCTCGATCTGGAGGCGTTGCGGCCGATTGCTGGACGATGCGGAGGCGATCTGCTCGAAGGGGTCGAGATCGACAACAGCCCTGCCTTCGAGCACTGGCTGACATCGGTGCGGAGCGAGTTTCGCCTATACGCGCTGGAGATCGCGGCAGAAATCGGCAAGAAAACACCCGTCGGCGGTGAGGACGGCTTGCCGGCAGCCCGGCAATGGCTCGACCTCGCGCCGCTCGACGCAGACGCAAATCTCCGCTTCCTGGCGGAACTGTCCCGCAGGCGGATGGGCGACGCCTGCAACCGGCATCTCGATGCGGCAGCGCGCCTCTTTGCCGATGAGGGCGAGGACTTCGCGCCGATCCGAGAAGCATGGGAACGCCTCAGGCCCCTGTCCCGACAACCGGCGGTCGTCGTCGTTTCTGACGGTGTTGGCAGACCTTCCGAGCCCATCCACGTGACGGTCGCGCGCCGCGCCTCGATTGCCGTCATGCCGTTCCGCGAACTTGTCGCGGGCGGGGCGGGCCGGAACGATCTCGGCAGCGCGGTCGCGCATGACGTCATCAGCAAGCTGGCGCGCCTGCGCAGTCTCTTCGTTATTGCCCGAGGCTCTGTTTTTGCCATCGCTGGCGAAGGGCTCGAACTGCCGGAAATCGGCCGCCGGCTCGGCGTCGACTATGTCGCCACCGGCTTCCTGGAACAGCACGAACTCGGGATCGCCGTGAACGTGGAGGTCGCAGAGGCGGCCACCGCCCATATCGTCTGGACTGAGCGATTCGAGGCGCGCGCGGCCGAGCACTTTGCCGTCGTCGACGAGATCAGCAACAGCATCGTGTCGTCGATCGCCGCTGAAATCGAGAACGAAGAGCGCAACCGCGCGATCCTGAAGCCTCCGGATTCGCTCGACGCCTGGGAGGCCTATCATCGCGGCCTCTGGCACATGTTTCGCTTCACCGCCGAGGAAAACGAGCGCGCCGCCGAGTTCTTCCGCCTTTCGACACGCCTCGATCCAACCTTCTCACGCGCCCATGCAGGGCTGTCCTTCACGCACTGGCAAAGGGCCTTCCAGCGCTGGGGCGACCGCGACGGCGAGACCCGGGACGCGCTCAAGGCCGCCGGGCAGAGCCTCTTGGTTGACGATCAGAACCCCGCCGCGCACTGGTCGATGGGGCGTGCCCTCTGGCTGACCGGAGACCACGACCAGGCGGTGCGCGCACTGGAGCACTCGGTCCTTCTCAGCCCCAATTTCGCCCTCGGGCACTATGCGCTCTCCTTCGTGCACGCGCAGTCCGGCGACCCCGCAGCGGCGATCACCGCATCTGATTACTCGCGGCTTTTGAGCCCCTACGACCCGCTGCTGTTCGGCATGCTCGGCACCCGCGCGATTGCCCTCATCCGGCTGGACGCCTTCGAGGAGGCTGCAGACTGGGCGATCAAGGCGGCAGCCCGTCCGAACGCGCATGTGCACATCCTCGCGATCGCAGCCCATTGTCTTGCGCTCGCCGGACGCCTCAGTGAGGCTCGCAGCTACGCGGCCCGCATCCGGCTGCAGAACCCGGATTACCGTACGGACAATTTCCTCGACGCCTTCCACTTCACACCCGACGTCATCGCCCGATATCGCCAAGTGGCGGCCTTGATCGGGCTGGCGACCTGAGTGGTCGGTGCCGGCCAAATTCGCCTGCGTGTCTTAGAGCCGCTAGAGAAGGCGGTAGCGTTCAAGGATTTCAGCGATCTGTTCGTCCTGTGCCTTGTTTGGCAGAAGTGCTGGCTGTCGGCTTGCGCCGACAGATGCATCCTGCAGGTAGAGGGCGCGCTTGACCATCGCCGGGGCAAAGCCGAGTGCATAGAGGTCGGTCCGAAAGGCAGCAAAGGTTGCCTGCTGCTTCTGCGCTTCGACAATGTCGCCGGCATTGAAGGCCTTCAAGATACCTGCAAGCACATCCGGCATGGCGTTGCCGAGGCCCGAGATGCAGCCAGCCGCACCATTCTGCAGTGCCCAGAGCACGAGATGATCGGGGCCGGAGTAGACTTCGAAACCATCGACCTCGTTGGCAATCTGCAGATAGGCTTCCAAAGTTTCTTTCGCGCCGCCGGAATCCTTGATGCCGGCAATGTTGCCGTGGCCGGCAAGGGCGCGCGCCGTGTCGGGCTCGATATGGTTCTGCGTGCGGGCGGGTATGTCATAGAGGTAGACTGGCGTCTTCACGGCATCGGCGACGGTCGAGAAATGACGGACAAGGCCATCCTGGGTGCAGGCAATGAAGAACGGCGTGATCACTGCGATCCCGTCGACGCCGATCCGGTCGAATTCTCGGGCGAGTTTTACTGTCTCGAAGGTGGCAGGCATGCCGGCATTGACGATCACCTTGACGCGGCCGCCGACCTCATCAACCACCTCCTCCGTGAGGCGCACCTTTTCCTCGTATGTCAGCGCGGTGAAGTCACCGTTGGTTCCGGCGCACATGATGTTGTTGCCGGCTGCGACCTGTCGGCGGACCTGGGCGCGCGTCGCCTGGTAGTTAATGGTCTCGTCGTCGTTGAAGCAGGTCACGAGGGCGACGAAGGCTTGCTTGGTCATGCGGATTTTCCTCTCAATGGACGGCGCCTCAGGACGCGCGCTGAAGACGGGCGGCGCGATGAGCGGCCTGGACGTCGGGATCGGGGTCGAGGCCGGCTGCAAGCAGCGCACGCGTATAGTCTTGCTGCGGCGCGTCGAACACCTCGCGCACCGTGCCAAGCTCGACGATGTTGCCCTTCTGCATGACCATGACGTGGTCGGCAAAGTCGCGCACCACCGGCAGATCGTGGGCGATGAAGATAAAGGCGATACCCATTTCCTTGCGCAGCCGGTCGAGCAGCGCGATCACCTGCGCCTGCACCGAAACGTCAAGCGCCGAGACCGCCTCGTCGCAGATGATCAGCTGCGGCTCGAGTGCGAGTGCGCGGGCAATTGCGATGCGTTGGCGCTGGCCGCCGGAAAACTGATGTGGGTAGCGGCCCATGTGCTCCGGGCCGAGACCGACCTGCACAAGAAGATCAGCCACCCGCTCGCGCCATTTCGCCTTGGGCAAGATATCCGAATGAATGACCCAGGCCTCGGAAATGAGCTGGTAAACGGTCATACGCGGATTGAGCGACTGCGTCGGGTCCTGGAAGACCATCTGCAGGTCGCGGCGCAGCTTGTAGAGTTCCGTGGGCGACATCGTGAAGAGGTCGCGGCCCTTCCACAAGGCGCTGCCACTATCCGGTTCGTCGAGGCGAAGCAGGATGCGCGCCAGCGTCGACTTGCCTGACCCGCTCTCGCCGACGACGGCCATGGTCTCGCCGGGCATGAGGTCAAAGGACAGGCCCTTCAGCGCCTCGAAGGAGCCATAGCGTTTGCGCACGTCGCGAACTGAAAGAACGGGTTCGGCGCGAGCGGCTGGCACATGCATCTCGCCCTTGCCTGGGGCGGCGGCAATCAGCTTCTTGGTATAGGGATGCTGCGGGTTCTTGTAGACCTCGCGCACCGTGCCGGCTTCGACCAGGACGCCTTTTTCCATCACCACCACGCGATCGGCGATCTCCGCGACCACGCCGAGGTCGTGGGTGATGATGAGGACCGCCATGCCGGTCTCTCGCTGCAATTCCTCAAGCAGCGCGAGCACTTCGGCCTGCACGGTGACGTCGAGCGCCGTCGTCGGCTCATCGGCGATCAGGAGATCTGGCCTGAGTGCCAATGCCATCGCAATCATGACGCGCTGGCGCTGGCCGCCGGAGAATTCGTGCGGATATTTGTCGAGCGAGCGCTCCGGGTCGGGGATGCCGACCCGGGTCAACAGCCGCAACGCCTCGGAAGCGGCTTTCGCGGCGTCGGTCCCGTGGGTGGTGAGCGCCTCGCGGATCTGCCAGCCCACGGTATAGACCGGGTTGAGATGGCTCAGCGGGTCCTGGAAGATCATGGCGATACGGCGCCCGTTGACCTTTCGCCTTTCCTGCGCCGGCATTGTCAGCAGGTCGACGCCGTCGAGCAGGATCTCGCCCGAGCTGATGCGTCCCGGCGGCATGTCGATCAGGTTCATGATCGCCGAGGAGGAGACCGACTTGCCGGATCCGCTCTCGCCAAGGATTGCGAGCGTCTCGCCACGGTCGAGATGGTAGGAGATATTGCGGACCGCTTTCACGACGCCGACTGCGGTGTGGAATTCGACCGACAGGTCGCGAACTTCCAGGAGATGGTCAGCCATTCTTGCGACCTTTCATTTCAAGACGCCAGCGCTGCACTGGGTCGAGCGCGATGCGCAGCCAGTTCGACAAGAGGTTTAGCGACATGGTGGTAAGGATGATCGCAAGGCCGGGCCAGAACGAAAGCCACCATGCGTTGGTGAGGTACTGACGTCCCTGCGAGATCATCAGGCCCCAGGTGATTTCCGGCGGCTGGATGCCGATACCGAGGAACGAAAGCGCGCTTTCGGCCAGCATCACATAGGCGAAGTCGAGCGTCGCAAGCGTCGTCAGCGTCGGCAGCACGACAGGCAGAATGTGGCGGAACAGGATGCGCTTGCTTGATGCGCCCATCACGCGCGCGGCCTGCACGAACATGCGTTCACGGATTTCCAGCACTTCGGCGCGTGTGGTTCGCAGGTAAACCGGGATGCGTGTGATCGCCAGCACCAGCATGAGGTTCAGGATCGACGAGCCGAGAATATAGAGAACGATGACCGCGATCAGCAGCGACGGAAAGGACATGATCACGTCCGCAAGCCGCATGATGATCTGATTGACGCGCGGCGAGGAAAAGCCGGCGACAAGGCCGAGGAAGGTGCCGACGGTTGCTGAAAGCGCGACGGCACCGGCGGCCACCATCAGCGTGTTCTGGGTGGCAACGATGATGCGGGCAAGCAGCGGCCGCCCGAGGGCATCGGCCCCCATCCACCAGACCCAGCCGCGCTCCCAGTCGAAAGGCACGGCGTTGCGGCCTCTAAGGTTCTGTTTGGTCGCGAGATCGCCGAGCCAGGTCGGCCCGATGATTGCGATGATGAGAACGAAAAGCAGGAAGATCGCGGCGCAAAGCGCGAATTTGTCGGCAAGCAGCATGCGGAACATGCGGGTCGCAAAGCGCGGTTCTTCGGTAACAACGGTATCGGCGGTCTGCAGGGTCATGGTCCCCTCCTCAGTGCCGGATGCGCGGATCGAGCAGCGCGTAGGCCAGATCGATCAGCAGGTTCATGAGGAAGATCGCCAGCGCCGTGACGAGGATGGCGGCGAGCACGACGTTGAAATCGCGCTGCAAGATGGAATCGATCATCAGCTTGCCGACGCCCGGAAACCCGAAGATCGTCTCGACGATTACCGCGCCGTTCAAAAGGCTCGCGGCCTGGTCGCCAATGACGGTGATGACCGGCAGCATGGCGTTGCGCAGCGCATGCACGAAGATGATCGGCCCGGATTTGACGCCCTTGGCGCGCGCCGTCTTCACATAGGCCGAGGAAAGCGCCCCGATCATCGAGCCGCGCACCACCTGGACGATGATGCCGAAAGGCCGGATGAACAGAACCGAGATCGGCAGGATCCAATGAAGCAGCGACCCCGTGCCCGAAGTCGGCAGCCAGGCGAGGTTTACCGAAAAGACGACGATCGCGACGATGGCGATCCAGAAATCGGGAACGGAAGCGCCGACCAGCGAGATCAGCGAGGAGAGCCGATCGAAGAAGCCTCCAGCGCGGAAGGCGGCAAGCGAACCGACGACGATCGCAGCACCAGCGACCAGCGTCATGGTGATGACTGCGAGCCAGAGCGTCCAGGTGAAGGCCTCAAGCACCACGTCCAGAGCAGGACGCGCCTTGCGCAGGGATTCGCCAAAATCGCCGGTGACGACGTCGCCGACATAGCGTCCGAACTGCACCAGCATTGGATCGTTCAAACCATGCAGCTCGCGGAATTGCGCCTTCATCTCTGCGGAGGCTTCGACCGGCAGGAACAAGGCGGCCGGATCACCTGTCAACCGCGACAGGAAGAAGACCATGACGAGCAGCCCGACGAGCGAGATCAGACTGGCCACGGCGCGTTTTCGAACGAATTTCAGCATGGCGCCCTCGAAGAAATCCGGCGGCGGGATCATCCCACCGCCTTGATGGCTGTTGTGATTGGCGAACCTGTCGTTCGCCAGGGCAGATTACTTGATCTTGATCTCCGAGAGCTGCAGCGTCCCGTTGGTCGCCATCGTCGGCTTGAATTCGAGCCGCTCGGAAACGCGGGAGAAGCCTACCATGTGGAAGAGCAGGACGTCGGCAACGACATCGTCATGCACATAGGCGATCAGTTCCGACCAGAGCTTGGCACGCTCGTCGCCGACGGCAGCCGACGCGCGCTTGATCAGGTCGTCGACCTTCGGATCGGAGAAGCCGGACTGGGTGCCTTCGGTTGCGTATTTGAAGAACATCGAGAACGACGGATCGCCCTTGGAATTGTCGTGCATGGCGGCAACGATCTGCGGGCCGCGACCTTCCTTGAAGGGCTTGGAATAGTACTGCTCGTGCTCGGCGACCTCGACGAATTTCAGCTCGACCTTGAAGCCGACTTCCTCAAGCTGCGCCTGAATGGCCTCCATGATCTCGGTCACGTTCGGAAAGTTTGCAGAACGGGCAATGATGGTGATGGGCGTGTCGACTTTGACGCCATCGGCCTTGGCTTCCTCAAGCAGCTTCTTTGCGCCTTCCGGATCGTAGGGGAAGACCTTTACGTCGGGGTTCCAGCCAAGCGTCGGTGGCGGCACGATCGCGGTGGCGAGCAATGCACTTTCGGGAACCAGGGTACCGAGGAAGGCCTGGCGGTCGATGGCGACGTTGAGCGCGCGGCGGACACGAACGTCGTTCAGCGGTTCGATGTTGTGATCGATGCGCAGGTAGACGGTTTCGCTGTCGAGGTAGGAAAAGTCCGTTGCCGGGTTCGTGGCATCGAGCTGCGAGATCGACGGCGAAAGGTCGGCTTCGCCGGTCTGCACCATGGCTGCGCGCACCGACGGGTCGGCGCGGAACAGATAGGTGGCTTCCGTCACTTCGGGCTTTGCGCCCCAATAGTCGTCACGGCTGGTCAGCACGATCTGCTGCCCCGGCGTCCAGTTGGTCAGCTTGTACGGACCGGTGCCGACCGGTTCGCGCACGAACTCAAGCGGCGTTTCCTCCGGCACGATCGTGACGAGAGACATCAGCAGCGGCAGGATCGGCTGAACCGGATCGGCCTTGAAATCGATGGTGTAGTCGTCGACGACCGTCGGGGTCACCGTGATGCCGCCGAAGTAGCGGCGCGATTCACAGGTGTTCTTGTCGCTCATGATGCGATCGAAGCTGTGCTTGACGTCCTTGGCGTCAAAGGTCGTGCCGTCGGAGAACTTGACGCCCTTGCGCAGGTGGAAGCGCCAGCTGCTGTCTTCGTTCTGCTCCCATTTTTCGGCCAGGCGCGGCATGACGCCCTTGTCACTGCGAACGTCGAGTTCGGTCAGCGTTTCGCTGACGTTCTGCATGATGACGCGGCCGATGTTCGAGCGCGTGGCCATGCAGGGCTCCAGCAGGTCGGCCTCCTCGGCCAGCACGATCTTAATGGGGCCGGACCCGGCGAATGCGGGCGACAGGGCCGAACTCAACATGAGTGCACTCAAGACAAATAATTTCTTCACGGCATTTCCTCCCTAGTGAAATTCGTTCAGCTGGATGTTGCTTTTCCGGATCGCGCGGCAATTAGCGCCGCGCTACCGATGAGCCCGCCGCCGCAAAGGGTGGTGAGGGCGATCTGTTCGCCAAAAAGCGCGAAGCCGCCGAGCGCCACGAGCGGCAAGCGCAAAAAATCGACCGGCGCGACGATCGTGGCGGGCGCGAGTGAAAAAGCATGGGTCATCATACCCATGCAGGCAGTTCCCACGACACCCTGCAGCGCCAGAAGCGTCATCTCCCTCGCCCCAGGCATGGTCCAGAACGGCAAGGCGAAAAGAAGCGCGATCGGAACGGTCAAAAGGAGATTCCAGACGACCAGCGTTGAGGTCTTATCGCCCTTCGACATGGACTTCAGGATCAACTGAATGGTCGACTGGAGCACCGCGCCAGTGAGGGCGAGAAGGATGGCGAGACTGAAGCCGGTTCCCGAGGGGCCGATGATCAGCATCGCGCCGCCAAAACCGAGCACCACCGCACCGATCATAGCCGGGCCAGGCCTTTCGCCCAGCGCCAGTGCGGCACCGAGCAAAAGGAAGATCGGCGACATGAAAGCGATGGCCGTCACGTCAGCAAGCGGCCCCCAGCTGAAGGCAGCGAAGAAGGCGACCATGGCGAGCAGCTTGAAGCCGGCACGGACCGCATGCTGACGCAAGGGGTGGCTCGACTTGAGCACCGATGGGCGCAGGGCAACAAAAGGCAGAAGGATGAGCGCGCCGAAGAACGCGCGGAAGAAGCCGATGACGAAAGGATGCACGGCGCCGTTCAGCGCCCGCACGATCACCGCGTCGGCGGCAGCAAGGATCGCTGCACCAACCGCGAACATGACCGCCATCTTAGCCCCCTTCGGGCTAGCTTCCAGCATCAGACCTCCTCCCGGCATCCTCTTGCCGGCTTGTTCAGACCATCCACCTTTCACAAAAGTTTGTCAAATTAATTCGCAATGTAAATTTTATATGGAAATAATCACCATCAATGTTTCAGTAAAATCAGTGAGTTATGCGTAACAATACACGAGCACTTGTCTATTTGTAACTTTATCAAACTTGACAACTTTGAAAATTGGGTGATTTTCGAAGCACACAGGAGGAACTCATGGACCCTGAAGAAATCGCCCGCCGCATGAATGGCCGGCTTCAAACCGTGTCGCCCGAGCGTATGGAAGCGCTGTTGCCGTCGCCGATGATCCAGAACCATGCAGCCTTCCTGCATCTGCTTTCAGACGGCGCGCTCGCCTGTGCCTGGTTCGGCGGCACGCTCGAGGGCAAATCGGACATTTCCATCTTTGCTTCGGTGCTGCCCAAGGGGGCGACGCAATGGGGACCGCCGCAGCGCCTGAGCTTCGATGCCGCGCATTCGGAGCAAAACCCGGTGCTCTTCACTGCGCCCGATGGCAGGCTGTGGCTCTTTCACACCTCCCAACCCTCAGGCAATCAGGACGAGTGCCGGATCCGGATGGCTGAGGTCCGCCGCGATGCTTCCGATCGGCTGGTACTAACGACCAGCGAAGGCCGTTACCTGGACCTTCCCCGTGGCTGCTTCATCCGCGCGCCGCTCGTGGTGCGCGGTGACGGCGCGTGGCTGCTGCCGATCTTTCGCTGCGTTCAGCGCCCCGGGCAGAAGTGGAACGGCAGCCATGATACGGCAGCCGTCGGCATTTCGCTTAATCAGGGCGAGACCTGGCAACTGGAAGAACTGGATCAGTCCATTGGCTGCGTGCACATGTCGCCGGTGTCGCTTGGCGAAGGCCATCTTGCTGCCTTTTTCCGCCGGCGGCAGGCCGACTGGGTCTACAGGACCGAGAGCCTCGATGAGGGCCGCTCCTGGTCCAGGCCCGAGGCCAGTGACATCCCGAACAACAATTCCTCGATCGCCGCTCTCAGTCTGAAAGACGGCCGGATCGCGATGATCTGCAACCCCGTAAGCGCGGCCGACACCGCCGAACGACGCACGTCGCTTTATGACGAGCTCGGCGAGGACGACAACCGCCCGGACGCCGACCCCACGGGCGGTTGCGTTCCGATCTGGGGTGTCCGGCGCGCGCCAGTCTCTCTTTGCCTCTCTCAAGATGGCGGCAAGACATTTCCCGTGCGCCTGCTGATCGAGGACGGCCCCGGGACATGCCTTTCCAATGACTCGACCGACGGCGGCAACAAGGAGATGTCCTATCCCTGGCTGCTGGAGGGGCCGGACGGCGCCATGCACCTTGCCTACACCTACCACCGGCGCGCCATCAAATATGTCCGCCTGGCCCCTGGCTGGGACCACGCTGACCAACGGAGACCTTCATGAGCAATATCATCGGCATAACCATGGGCGACCCGTGCGGCGTCGGCCCCGAGATTTCGGTGCGCGCGCTGGCCGACATGTCGCCGCAAGAACGCGATACGGTCCGGATCTACGGCAATCTCGCGACGCTCGAGGCGGCCCGCGCCGCTCTCGGCCTTGAGGTTGATCTCACCGGACATGTCGTCGATCTGCCGATTGAAGGTGCGCCGCTTGCCTGGGGACAGCTGAACCCTGTCGCCGGCGACGCGGCCTTTCGCTTCATCGAAAAGGCAGTGCGCGACGCAGAAGCCGGTGTGATCGGTTGCATCGTCACGGCGCCCATCAACAAGGAAGCGCTGAACCTTGCTGGTCACCACTATGACGGCCACACCGGAATGCTGCGCAGCCTCACAGGCTCCAAGGCCGCCTACATGCTGCTTGCCTCCGAGCGCCTCAAGGTCATCCACGTTTCCACCCACGTGGCGCTGCAGGAGGCGATCCGACGCTCGACGACCGAACGGGTGCTCGCCACGATCCGCGCCGGCGACGCTCATTTGAAGCGTATCGGCTACGTAGCGCCCAAAATCGCGGTCGCCGGCATCAATCCCCACTGCGGCGAAAATGGCCTGTTCGGCACCGAGGATGACGACCAGATCGTGCCGGCCGTTGCGCAAGCACGCGCGGAAGGCATCGATGCCTATGGGCCGATTTCCGCAGATACGGTGTTCCATCGCGCCTATTCGGGCGCCTTCGACCTCGTGGTCGCGCAGTATCACGACCAAGGGCACATCCCCGTGAAGCTTGTCGCCTTCGACACCGCCGTGAACGTCTCGGTGGACCTGCCGATCGACCGAACCTCGGTCGATCACGGCACGGCCTTCGACATCGCCGGCAAGGGGATCGCCAACCACGGCAACATGAACTCCGCCATCGCCTATGCCCGCAAGTTGGTGGCAGGCGACGCCAAGCGAGGATGACACCATGACCATCGCTCCCATCACCCTTTATCAGCCGCGCCGCCTCGCCGTCGGCGCCGGCACAATCGCAGAGGTCGGCGCCTGGGCGGCCGATGCCCGTTCAGTGCTCGTCATCGCCACGCCGATCACCGCAGGCTTCGTCGACCGCCTGAAGCTTTCCGGCCGCGTTGCGGTGTTCGACGCCATCCCGGGCGAACCCGATGTCGACACGCTCGATGCCGCACTCGACTTCGCGCGCCAAAACAGCCCGGACCTCATCGTCGGCCTTGGGGGCGGATCGGTGCTCGACGTCGCCAAGCTTGTCGCCGTGCTTTGGGACTCCGAGCAGACGCTTGCCGATGTCGCCGGGCCAAACCGCGTACTCGGCCGCAACACCCGCCTGGCTCAGGTCGCAACGACCGCCGGCACCGGCTCGGAAGCCGGGATCCGCTCGCTCATCACCGACCCTGTCAAGGGAAACAAGATCGCGGTCGAAAGCGCGCACATGATTGCCGACCTGGCTGTTCTCGATCCGGAACTCACCTATTCCGTGCCGCCGGCGGTAACCGCCGCCACCGGCGTCGACGCCATGGCCCATTGCGTGGAAGCCTTCACCAATCGCCGCGCCCATCCGATGATCGACGGCTTTGCCCGAATGGGCTTCGAGCTCGTGGGCAAACATCTCGCCCGCGCAGTCAGGGATGGAGCCGATACCGAGGCGCGAGAAGGGATGATGCTTGCTTCCTACTACGGCGGCATCTGCCTTGGGCCGGTCAATACCGCGGCTGGCCATGCCATCGCCTATCCGCTCGGAACGCGGCTTCGCCTGCCTCACGGATTGGCAAACGCCATCATCTTTCCGCATGTGCTCGCCTTCAACCAACCGGTTGCCGCGGCCAAGACGGCAGAAGTCGCAAAGGCGCTTGGTCTCGGCGAAGATCTCTCCTCCCAGGAACTCCTGGGCGCTGCCCGTGGCTTCTGCCGTGATCTCGGCATCGAGATGTCGCTTGCCGCTCACGGCGCAAGTGCCGACGACTTGCCGCTCTATGCAAGCGAGGCCCATGCCAACCGAAGGCTCATGGACAACAACCCGAGCGATATGAGTGTGGAGGACGTGCTTGCCGTCTACAAGGCAGCCTTTTGATCCATAGACCATGCAAAAAACAAAACCCCGGCGTCTGCCGGGGTTTTTGCTTTGTCGACTACTTGGTCGCTTGGAACAGACGTTCGCGGGATCCGGAAAGGTGGTCATGCATGAGTTGTCTCGCCTTTACGCCTTCACGCGCGGCAATCGCTTCCGCGATCGCTTCGTGCTCCCCGAAAACGCGCGTCAGCCCGGTCGTCTCCCGTTTGACCGAGGCGCCATGAAACCGCATCCCGACCGCGATGTGATCCTTGAGCGCTTCCATTGCCGTGAAAAAATAGCTGTTCTGGGCCGCACGTGCGATCGCAAGATGAAACTGGAAGTCCGCATCCTCCCGGTGCGATTGCCGGTTGGTGGCGTCCCGCATCAGTTCTAACGCCTGGCGGATGGCGGACAAGCTGGCCGCGTCATGCCGCTCGGCAGCAGCCTGCGCGGCAGCCGGCTCGACCGTCAATCGGAACTCGTAGCAGTTCAGAAGATCGGCGACGTTTTCCAGTTGTCCGAAGCCCAGCGGCTCACGCATGCCGACAGCACGAACGAAACTGCCGGCGCCGCGGCGTGAATAGATGAAACCCTGCTCGCGCAGCCGGCGCAACGCCTCTCGAATGATCGGACGCGAAACCTCGAATTCACTTGCCAGTTCGTGCTCGGTCGGCAAGCGCTCGTCCGGCTTGTAGGCGCCGGACTTGATCGCACGGTGCATGCGCTCAAAGACCAGATCGCCGAGGCTCTTGCGTGCTGTTCCGTTCTCCAGTCCCATCCGTCATCCCATCTTGCGAAGGACAGCCTCCGCGATTTCCTTAAGCGTATCCGGCGCGCCGAATCCGCCGGACTTGGCAATGATGCAACGTCCCTCGACCTCAGCCAAGCCCAGGCCGGGCAGGCACTCGCCCAGCAGGCGAAAACGCTGGATGCCCATTTTCCTCAAAACTGCCTCTGCAGTTGCGCCGCCGGACAGAAGCAGCGTCCCTGCCCGTTCGACAAGGCCCGGACAGACGCTCTCGGCAAGCGCCTCGGAAACGGCCTCCGGCGTCAACTCCCCTTCACCCGGCACCGCCTGAACGAGCGTGATTGCGCCGCCGGTGTCGTCTGCGGCCGAAAGCCGCCCGTTGGGCGCGGGCAAATAGGATAAGGCAAGGTCGTTGCGAAGCGTGTCGATCTGGGCAAGGGTAATCGGGTCTCGGGACCCAATGACGAACAAAGCCCTACCGGCAATCACCTGGGCAGCCCGCGGTTTTTGACCGCCACTCATCCGTTCGGCAAGCGCCTCGGCCAGACCGCGCGCTCCAATCAGCAGATCCGTACCACTTCTTTCCGCATTCTCAAGCAAGGCGCGCATCTCGGCTTCAGTGGATACGTCCGGGATGATGGCCTTGGCCGCATGCCGGCCGAGCTTCTCGGCAACGGAGATGGGCGCATCTACCCCAAAGCCTTGCACGCTACCGGACATGACAACCCGACCGAAGGCCGGGATGGCGGGCGCCACGAGCGCCGATCCGAAAGACATTGCGTCGAGTTCGGCGACGATGTTGCCCTTAAGACGGGAGTCGACCTTCTTGAAGATGCGCGAACCCGAAGGCAGCGCAGCGAGCGTGGCAACTGTTCGTTGCCTGGCGGATGCGGGGCTGTGTTCTCGCGATCCGAGATTGACCGAAACCACGTCCGGCCCCGTTTTCAGGACATCATCGATCGCTTCGGGCGCCAAAGCGACTTCGACATAAAAGCCCCTCGCGGCAAAGGGCGCCGCGGCATCCAGAGCGCCGGTCAGATCATCAGCGACAATGACGAGCATCTCAAAATCCAGACGATTTGTTGTTATCTTCAATTGTCCATTTTATATTGAAATGTCAATATTTTTTGGAAAGAAATTACAAATTAGGCGCACTCTGCCGCGGCCGATGTCAGGCATCGGTTCTCGTCCTTGGATCTTCCGTGCGCCGATTTTCAGGAAGCGCTCGCAATAGGATGGCAACGGCAGGTTTCAAGCCGCGATGCCATAAGCCTCGATCACGAGGACTGCGACGGTTTTCGCCGCTCTCGTCTAAGGGCGCCACGTCATCTGACCGAACAACACTGAGCTTCCCGGGCGCCGTCGCGAACGCATGGTGGCTGGACGTCGCGAGCGTTATCGCTGTGCGACTGGGCGTACCAGTGGCGTCACGCGTCGGATGGTCACGCGGCGGTTTTCTTCCGCCGGCTCGGGCGTACTGATCTTGAGGAAACGCTCGCCGTAGCCTTGCGTCACCAGGTTCTCCGCCGGGATGCCGTAGACTTCCGTCAGGAGGACCGCGACGGACTCGGCACGCTCGTCGGAGAGGACGAGGTTCGACCGGTCGGAACCGACAGCGTCCGTGTGCCCCTCGATGAAGAAGGTTTCACCGGGATCCTTGCCGAGCACCTTCTGCATGGCGTCGGCGACCGTTCGCAGCGTCTTTGCCTGTGACATCGACACTTCGGCGCTGCCGGTTTCGAAATGGATCGTGTCGAGATCGATGCGCCGGACCTTGTCACGGAGACGGGCGGAATTGCGGACTTCATCGATGGAATAGACACGCTCCACGCGCTCGACCGGCGGTTCGGACAGAAACGCGTAGTAATCTCGATCCGGCTCCTGCGAATAGTCGACGATGTAGTCATCGACCGGGATCGTCAGGCGCATCGGCGGCAGGTCATAACCGACGTCGACGATCGCCGGGCGCCTTTCGTCCTGATAGTCCGGCGCGTACATCAACACATATTCGTTGCCATCGCTGTCGACGCGCGAGCGCTGCAAGACGTCACCGTAACGGTCATAGACGGTGACGATCCTGTAGCCGCCCGGGCGCACGATCGTTTCACGCACGCGGCCGCGCGGAAGCTCGTCGTAGTACGCCTCCCGCGCGCCGTGGCGCAGGCGCGGACGATCGTCGCCACGCACGAAGATCTGGTCGCCGACGCCAAGGACGACACGATCGTCGAGCCTCTCGACGACGCGCACCTCGGTCACATCATTGTTCGTCGTGCTGTTGACAGTCCTGTTGTTGATGACGGTATTGTTGACGATGTTCGTCGTGTCCGGAACCGCGAATGCTGGCACCGCGTCAACGCGTCGACCTTCCTCCTTCATCCCGGCCTCGATCCTCTGCGCGGCCGTCTGCCGCACGTCGGCCGGGATTTCAGCCTGGGCCGCGGCGTCATCCGTCGGTGGCGCTATGTTCCCCTGGACGCGCAATTCTTCGCGCTGCTTGCGCCGAGCCTCGCGCCCCTGGTTGCCGCCGGACTTGTCGGCGTCCTTGTCACTGTCGAGCACGGCCGCGCCGTTATCGACCGGAAGCACAATGGTTTCGTCGGTCGCTGCCGGATCCTGGGCGATCTTTCGCTTGTCTGCCTTCGTGCGCTTGTCGACGACAACAGGTGCAGGCTTGGCCTGAGGCTCCTCACTCTGGCGCTGTTCGGCCGTCACGGGCTGTTCAGACCCTGCAACGGGCTGCGGCTCACTCTCACCGGTCTGTGGCGCCGGCTTTTGCTCTTCCGGCTGCTGACGTTCAGCTTGCTGCTTGCGCTTCTTGGGCACCGGTACCTGCGCTTCCCCAGCGTTCTGCGGAGTGCTCTCATCTATAGCGGGTTGCTGTCCTTCTGCCTGCTCTTTGCGCTTCTTGCGTTCAGGTGCTTGTTGTTCCTCAGCCTGCCGCGGAGCGCCTTCCTCTATGGCGGGTTGCTGTTCTTCTGCCTGCTGCTTGCGCTTCTTGCGCTGAGGCGCCTGTTGCTCTTCAGCCTGCCGCGGAGCCCCTTCCTCTATGGCGGGTTGCTGTTCTTCTGCCTGCTGCTTGCGCTTCTTGCGTTCGGGCGCCTGTTGTTCTTCAGCCTTCCGTGGCGCGCTTTCCTCGGTACCGGGCTGCTGTTCTTCAGCCTGTTGCTTGCGCTTCTTGCGAGACGGCTCTTCTGCCTGGCGCTGCGGCTCCTCGGCCTGCGGTTGCTGCTGTTCTAACTGCCCTTCCCCCGCGTCCTGCTGCTTCTTGCGCTTCTTGAGCAGCAGCAAATCCTCGGGCGACTGCTGGTCGACGCCTTCCTGAGCGACCTGGAACGGCACCCTCAGGCTCTCGGCCAGCGCCGGCTGTATCACGAATGATGCGGCGAAGACTGGAAGGGCCACCGTTGCGAAAAGTTTGGAAGGCATCGACATGATTTTCACTCCTGTTACTGGGAGACCCAGCGCCCGTTGGCGCTGTACGAACGGCGCGCCTTACGACGCGGCACAAGCGGGGCCATCACCCGAGCCTCCGACTTTTGTGGCCGTCAAAGGCTAGTCCCAACGCAGCAGCGAGCGAACGGTTCCGCCCAGCAGACCCTATTGCGAAACTGCCAACTGCAGGGTCGGGCGGCCGGTCCCGGGAAACGGAAAGGCAAAAATGGGGAGTATTGGCCAGGTGTACGAGCAGCCGTGATCACAAAGATGGCTGTCGGTCGTGGCGATCCACTTGAGCGGCCGCCAGCCGCGACGCAAGCCGATCCGGATTGCCATTCAGTAGAGGCGCGAGGCGGCATTGGGCATGCTGGGGTTCGATAGCCCCATCGGCGGAGCAGACGTCCGTCCTGTTGATCCTGGATGAAGTGGTGTCGGCAAAAAACTCTCTCCGCCGCCACCATTGCTCGCGGAGCTCTCCGGCACGCCGGAAGGCCGCCAGGTGCTGGAAGAGTCCAAGGCCCTGGCCCGCGCTCTTGAGCGACGTCTTGGCAGTTCGGATCCGCGAAGTTTCAAGAAGGAGCTCGATCGTCTGGGGTTGAAAGATCCGGCCGTAGTCGACCGCATCAAGGACGTCGCCAGCCTTGTCAATAGGACACACCGGGCGGAGTTGAGCCGGGCCTATGAACTCACGTGCGGGCTGAAGAAGGGACTGGGCTTGGGCATGTGAGGCATGTCGGCGATGTGAGATACCCAGAACCGCTGAGCCAGATTTAAGAAAGAATGCCCTGTATTTCACGGCGCTGTTCGAGGTGTTTCGCGGGGTTCTGTTCCTTCAGCTTTACGAGGTTGAGGACCTTCCAGCGGACAGCCGGAAGCTCCGCTGCCTGTGGAAGGCCGATCGCGTCGAAATCGGGCTCGCCGTCATGGAGCGTTAGAAGGAACCGCATGGCCTTTTCATCCAGCCTTGCGAGAATATCGCCGGTCAATCGGTTCCTCACCCCTTCCAACTCGTTAAGGCTGACTGCTTCCGATGTCATGCCCTCGAACTCTTTTACGAAAGCCTCGTCGAGCTTCACGAGCGAGGGACGCACCAATTCGTGCGGCGGTCGGCCGGAGCTTGCGACATAAACGAGGAACGTGTGAAACAACGCATCTGTCAGACCTTCGTTCTCGTACAGCAGCTTCACGTCGAACAAGTCACGTGGATGCTGGCGGTCGACAGCTGCATGCAGCTTGCCGCCGAAAAGGTCCTCGAACGAAACGACCTGCATTTCCGCAAAGCCGAATTCGTCTTCGACCGCTTCGCTCACGCGTCGTAGTTCAGGCGGGTGGACCGTCCCTCTGGCGACCGGCGAGGTCTCGATCTTGATTTCGGCGCCTCCTTGCCGCACGAGGACGCGCGTGTCGTTGTTGCCTCCGCCGGCTATCCTCTGCACCGTGACACCCCGGAGGTTTCGCAGTAGGTCGTCGCGGATTTGCTCGAGTGTGGTGTCGATACCTTTCAGCGTCGTCTCGCGATCCTCGATCGGGAGATAGGTCAGATCAATATCGACTGATAGTCGCGGCATGTCGCGGTAGAAGAGGTTGATCGCCGTGCCACCTTTAAGGGCGAAGGTTTCCTGACGTGCAATGAAAGGAAGGGTCCTCACCAGGAGTTCCACTTGCCGCATATATTGCTCACGCGCCACGGGGCGTCTCCTTTGGCATCAGCTCGTCTGGAATGGTGATTCGGTAATCCGGGTGAAGCCGACCACCTGGGGTGAGTGCTCGGTCGCCCGTGCCGAGATCGATCGCCGACATGTCGATGTGCCTGCGCCAGGCGTGCCCGTGCTTGTCTGCATAAACGAAGAAGAGGCGCTTGGTCTTTACACTTCGGCACTCCGCCAGAAGTCTTGTCAGCAGCTTCGGGCGCAGATTGGCCAGGCTCTCGAACGCCATGTCGACGGTGTGGAAGCTTTCGCTCTTTGGCAGCTCATCGAGCATTTCGATGATCGCGCGTTCAGGAGACGACATCGGGATCGGCCAGCGCCACGGGCTCAGGGCGAGCTCGCCGTCGGCATCGTCCGATAGATTGAAATCAGAATGTTCA
Source organism: Ensifer sp. Root954 (assembly GCF_001429005.1). NCBI lineage: Bacteria > Pseudomonadati > Pseudomonadota > Alphaproteobacteria > Hyphomicrobiales > Rhizobiaceae > Ensifer > Ensifer sp. Root954. Next base: position 10,285 of record NZ_LMJM01000050.1, on the reverse strand, counting down.
ACGCCGAGGGCCGCGTCTCCAAACAAATTGGCGCTTCTGGTCAGGATCCGCGCATCGGTATGCAGTTTCGACAGCCACAACGGAATGTCGGAGCCGTAGAGGCAAAGAACGAACTCGCCGCTGAGCGAGAGATAGTGACTGTGGCCCCGCAGGGAGAGAGCACTTGCCCCGCCAACGTGGAATTTGTGCCGCATCAGCCATACGGCCGAAAGCAAAGGGATCTTCCATCCCGTAACGGCATCCGGGTTCGTGCCTGGCGAAAATGGACGTCGATAGAGGCCCGTCAATGCTGGTTCCAACCAACCGCGTTTGACGTAGCCCGAAACCGATTGTCGCGAGATGGCGTGACGAGCCATCCACGCAGTGTCCACCAGGAATCCAGGTGGGACGGCTTGGAGAAGCTGCTTTAGCTTTGTCTCGCTTTGTCCACTCATGTTTGACATCGTAGCGCGTCTGTAAAGTTATCGCCACTCCTACTTTAATGAAAGCTGCAAATGTCAATTGAAAATTGACAAAAATCGGCAAATCCAAAGTAGGTCGTCCGTTTTTTCTCTCGGTTTTGATAGCCGCAATCAACGCGCCCGGGAATCGTTGGCCTACTGTCTTCTCGTCCCGTTGCCACCACGAGATCGGATCGCGATAACTGCCGCAGCGATCACCGACGCCTCTCAACCGAGCTCGCATTCGGGATTGCCGGCTCTCTCTACGTTCGGGCGATCACGCGCGTTCCACGGCTCGCGCTTGTGCAGCACTTCGCCATGGCGACAGGCCCAAGCACGAAAGAACGGGCCCCGGACGTTGCCTTTTTGGCAATCGACCTTGCGAATATCTGTGCTTCTTCGGCAAGGGAAACTCTGAATAATTGGCCGTGCAAACAACTCTTCAGAGATCCGCAAGATGGCCTATGTCATTACCGAACCCTGCATCGACGTGAAGGATGGCGACTGCACCGCCGCCTGCCCTGTGGACTGCATTTACGAGGGTGGCCGCACCTTCTACATCCACCCCGACGAATGCATAAATTGCGGGCTCTGTCTTTCGATCTGCCCCGTCGATGCCATTGTCTGGGATCAGGAGATACCAAACAACCAGCGCCATTTCATCGCTGTGAACAAGGAGTTCTTCGGGTCCGATGTCACGGGGATGGGGTCGCGCGGCGGCTGGAGCAAGGAGTGCTCCACGACGCGCGACCATCCTTTCGTTGCCGCCTTCGAGAAGGCAGCCGCGATCGCTTAGCAAGTCCGCCCCCTATAGGAGACCAGCGGGTGACGCCTACCGCCTTGTCGCCGCGCTCACCAGCTGGCGTAATAGGCCCTTGTTGCCGCGGCCAGTTTGGTCACGCGTCCGCGCTCGGCGGTCAGCCGCGGAAGGTCGGCGCGCGCCTGCTGCAGGAGTTCGGCCCGGGCAGCCTCGAAATCGACCCGGGTCAACCGTCCATCGCACAGGATCTCCTGTCCGCCGACATAGAGCGCCTTTGCATGCGCGGCGGTCATCCGGGTAAGCAGCACCTCCGCTTCATCCAGGTCGTCCATCAGGCTGTCGGCAATCAGCGCAGCATAGTCCACGAGCACCAGGTCTTCGTTCGCCGGGGCGTTCACCACCTTGGCGCCGACATGGATCGCGGCATCGAAGACACGTCCCGCCGTAAGGGTTCGCGTCAGGTCGCGGCCGCCATGCAGCAGATGGGCAAGGCGCAATTCGCGCCAGAGATCCTGGTCATCGTCAAAGCCCGTTCCGTCGAGGCCGAACGCGAAAGCGGGGCCGCTTGGCGGAATGGTGGCGACCGGCGCCACGCCTGAGCGCAGGCGCAAATTCGCCGACGGGTTCGAAACGAGCTGCACGCCACGCGCAGCCAGCAGCTCCAACTCGTCCGGTCGCAGCTGGACGCCGTGGGCGACGGCGAGGCGGGGCGACAGGAAGCCGATCTCGTCGAGGTATCGGACAACCCCTTGCGGAAAGCGCCGATCCAGCCATTGCCTCTGCCTCGGGCTTTCAAGGAGATGCATGTGAATGCGCCGGCCGGTTGCGTGAGAGGCCTCGGCGATCGCTTCGAGCAGTGCATTGGAACACCATTGCGGCCCGATCGGACCATACTGCACATCGATCAACGGACTTGTGTTGGCCGCAGCGACCGCGTCGGCTGCCGAGATCTGCACCGATGGCGACGCATAGCTCGGGATCGAGCCGCTGAGATCGTCCCAGTCTGCCGGATCAAGATATGGCCGCAATCGCTGAGGCCCGCCGTCATAGGCCCACGGATCGTTGTCGAGAAGCGGGCAGGAAAGCGCAAGCCTAATGCCTGCGTCGCACGCCGCGCGCATGACCGCGCCTGCCTCGTCGACGAGACGGTCGATGTTCAAAGAATTATGGCAATGCATGGTCGCGCCGACGCCCGTTTGCGCCAACCTTGAGAAGGCCACCAGCGCTTTCAGATAGGGCTCGGTTCGCGGTCGAAGCCGAAGTCCCGGGATCCACACTTCCAGGGCATCGTCCGCGTTGCCAAAATCGAGCGTGCGGATGCCATAACCATGGTCATGGGCGTTGACGGGCGGCGGCATAAGCAGAGCACCGGCCGGGATCGTCGTCCATGAGGCGCCCTCAGGCAAATGATCCAACAGATTTTGCGTGCGCCCTGCGGCCTCGTGGCCCGGTCGCAAGAGAAGTCGCCCGGGAACGGATGCTGTATTCACGGATGGATCGCCTCCATGATCTGGTCGCTGAACCTCTGCAGTTCCGCGCCGACAAATTCGATGACGGCTTCCGCCGCATGCGTGCGCTGCCGGCGTCGCTGCACCAGAATCCCGACATGCAGGTTCTGAAGGCGCGAGCCGGAAAGCGGTATGGCGACGAGATCGCCCGATCTGATCTCGGCGAGGAAACCGATCGGCGTGAAGAAAGCCACGCCCTGACCGGACAGGATGAAAGGTTTGAGCATCATCTGGCTGTTCGAGAGAACAAAAGGCCGCCCGGTCCGCTCGAAGACCGAGAGTTCGATTTCGATGAGCGAGCGGATCGGTTGCGTGTCGAGTTGCAGGAGAAGGTCGTACTGGGCGCATTCGGCAAGCGAAACCTGCCGCTGTTTGGCCAGCGGATGTTCCCGTCCGACGAAGGCCATCAGCGGCATCGGCACGCGAAAGAGCATCTCGGTATCGTCAGGCCGGGCCAGATCGAAGGTCAGGCCCATATCGACATCGCCCTCGGCGACCAGGCTGCTGATATTGCCGTGGCCGGCGGTGTGGATGTGAAAGCTCACGCCGGGATGGATACTGTGGAACGCGTTGACCATGTCCGGCAGGAATTGGATCGCCAGGCTATCGAGGCAGGACATCTGCACCCGACCGGTCTTTTTCCCCTGCAGGGCGCCGAGGTCGCTGCGCAGCAGTTCGAAATTTTCCAGCGTCACCCGGGCGTGGCGCAGCACGTTTTCCCCGGCAACAGTCAGCCTCAGACCATTCGAGAGCCGCTCGAAGAGCGCGATCCCAAGCTCGTCCTCCAGTTTCTTGATCTGCCGGCTGACCGCCGAGGATGCGACATGAAGCTCCTCGGAGGCCTTGCGAATGGACCCGGACCGAGCGACCGAGACGAAGTATTTCAGGATGCTGGCGTGCATTCGATTGGACCCCTCCTCCCCTGGGCCCCGACCTATAACACGCTCACCGTCCCCTCCAAACGGGCGCGCGCTTCTCCTGAAAAGCGCGCACACCTTCCAGCGCATCCTCGCTGTTCAGCGCCTTCACAAGCGCGGGCGTGCGTAATCCCTGGGCTTCCGCCGGAGACAGGTGTCCGGTGCGATTGACCGTCTGCTTGATGGCGCGCAGCGAAAGCGGCGCACAGGCGACGATTTCCTTCACCCAGCGGGAGACGGCCGCGTCGAGCTCGTCCGGTTCGGCAAGTTCGTTGACGATACCAAAGGCGTGCATCTCGGCGGCCGAGAACCGCCGACCGGTCAACAGCACACCCATGGCAAGGTTGTGCGGGATCCTGCGCTGAAGAAGCACCATGCCGCCATCGAGCGGCAGGCGCCCGACGCGAGCCTCGGGCAGGCCGAAGGCCGCCTCCGTCGAAGCTATGACAATATCGCAGCCTAGAACCATCTCGAATCCACCACCGAGCGCATAGCCATTGACCCTCGCGATGAGAGGAACATCCAGAGAGCGGCGAAAGGCCAGTCCTCCAAAGCCGTTCGGCCGGCTTTCGGTCCAGTAATCAAGGCCGGTCTTTTCAGCCCCCTTCAGATCCGCCCCGGCGCAGAACGCCCGTTCGCCGGCGCCCGTCAAGACGACGCAGCTGATATCGTCGCGTGCTTCGATCTCCTCCCAGATCGCATCCAGTTCGCGCTCGGTCGCGGCATCCACCGCGTTCATCCGCTCGGGACGGTTGAGAGTGACGCTTGCGACGCGATCCTCTACCACGAAAGTGACGCTCATGCCGCATCTCCCTGACGAACCGAAAGCCCCGAAAGGATCTCGTCATTGTGCTCGCCGAGCGTCGGCGGCGCGATGCGAACCGTCACGGTCGCCGCCGACATGTCGATCGGCGAACCAACAAGCCGGATCGGACCGGCCTTCGTCTCTCCCGCGTCCAGGATCATGCCGTTGATCGTCGTCTGTTCGTCGTTAAGGGCTTCGGGAAGCGAGCGTACCGGTGCGCAGAGAATGTCCACCTGTTCCAAGCGGCCGAGCCAATGGGCGCTGCTGTTTTTTGCGAACGCCTCGCGGAAGATTTGCTGCAAATCCGGACGGCGCTGCATCTGCGCGTCGAAATCGACAAATTGCGGCTGGAGGGACAGGTCCTCGATCTCAAGGGCATTGCAGATGTCGCGCAGCGGATTCTGCTTGAAGGCACCGACCATGACGATGGCGCCGTCGGTCGTCTCGAACACGCCCGTCAGCGGGAAGGCGCCCCAGTTCAGGTCCTTTTCCCGCATCATGTGCGTGGTGCCTTCCTGCATCTGCATGGCGAGCATCGAACTGTAGAGGCTGACCGCCACTTGCTGGCCGTGCCCGGTCTTTTCGCGATGCAGCAAGGCAAGTAGAATGCCCTGCACCAGGTGCATGCCGGCCGAGTAGTCGGCAAGCGGCGTCGCGTAGATCGACAGCGGATGGCTCGCGTCGGACTTGCGCCGCATGACGCCCGAAAGCGCCTGCGCCAAGATGTCCTGCCCGCCCTTGTGCCGGTAGGGGCCTTCAAGGCCGAAGCCCGTGCCGACGGCGTAGATCAGCCGTGGGTTTGTCCGCTTCAGCTCTTCATAGCCGAAACCCATGCGCTCCATGACGTCAGGACGGAAATTGTTGACGACCACGTCGGCAGTGTCGATCAGCGCGCGGACGGCTGCCCGCGCCTCGTCCTGCTTGAGGTCGAGTGCAAGGCTCTTCTTGTTGCGGTTGAGCGAGGAGAAAACCGGATTGTTGAGGCCATCCGGGTCGGAGCCCAGCGACCAGCGCGAGAGGTCGCCGATCTTGGCCTTTTCGACCTTGATGACCTCGGCGCCGTAATCGGCCAGCATCTGCGTGCAGCACGGGCCAAGCATGACCTGGGTAAAGTCGACGACGCGGATACCGTCGAGGGGAAGAGACGTCATTCTGCGGCCTCCAGATAGGTTGCATTTTCGGATGGTACGTCGCCGGGATCGGCGCCCTGCGCCCGCAGCTGCTTCTGGATCGCCTTGACATCGGCGTCTCGCACCTTGACGCCGGCATTGAGCGCGACGGTGGCGGCAACACCGGCCGCCTCGCCCATCGCCATGCAGGGCGGGATCTCGCGGCTCGATTTTTGCGCCTGAATGGTCGCGGAATAATGCCGGCCTGCGACGATCAACTGATCGACCTCCTTGGGAAGCATGGCCCTATAGGGCGTGTAGTAGTCGCGGCCACGGCACACTGTGTCGGTGAAGTGCTGGCGGTTCATCACGTCGTCCTTGGTGACGACATATTCGCCCTGGAGCAGTCGCGACTGGCGCACGCCCGTCTGCGGCGCAAAGTCGATCACATGGGCATTTTCGAAGCCCGGCAGGTTGGCGCGGGCGAAGTCGAGCAGGCGGGCAATGCGGCCACGGCCCTCGAGTTCCGCATAGGTTAAGTCTTCGACACGGAGGCCAGAGAGCTTCGGCATGTGCGGGCAGTTGAGCCAGATGACGCCCGGCAGCGGGGTCTTCAGCCACCAGAACGACCAGCAACCGCCAATCAGACGCTTGGCCTCGTGGTCGATTGCCTTGAACTTTTCGGGTTCCTCGAATTCGAAGCGCTCGGCGGCTTCAGTGTCGATGCCCCCCCAGCGGGAAACCGTCGTCAGGATGAAATTGCCGTCCGTATGCTGGGCGCCGGCATCGGCCGCGACGTCGAGGTCGCCCGAGGCGTCGATGACGACGTCGCCCATGATGGCCTCGCGGCCGGATTTCGTCTGGCAAACCACACCCTTGATCGTGCCGTTCTCGACGATCGCCGAGGAGAACCAGCTATGGGTCCTAAGCTTCACGCCGGATTCGCGCAGGATGTCATAGGAGACGCGCTTGAAGGCGTCCGGATCGAAGGCGGCCGCATAGCAGATCGGGTGCGGCGCAGACGGCGTGTGGAAGTCGAACAAGCCCCAGCGCGCCCATCTTTGCCAGGCCTCCGGCGTATCGCGAATATCGAGCTGGCGGTCGCCATCCGTCGGCGTGACGCAAAGGCCGAGCGTCTTCATCCGTTCGATCATTTCCATGCAGATGCCACGCACGGTGATTTCGACGCCGTTGACCATGTCGTCGAGCACCAGAACCATACCGCCTGCGGCAAGGCCACCGACATAGGGATAGCGTTCGATAAGCGTGACGCTGGCTCCGGTGCGTGCCGCCGAAACCGCGGCGGAGATCCCAGCCGGTCCACCGCCGACGACGACGACGTCCGAGCGGTCGACGATCCGGGCATTGCGCAGGGGTTCTCTGATTGTTTCCATAGTTGTTTCCTCCATAGGGGAAGCGTCCGGCGAAATGTGAGGAGCTCACAGCCAGTGACTTCGTCGATTGACCGGACCCGGTTATCCAGGTCCGGTAGCAAAGAGTTTGGGGGTCAGTGGTCCGTCGTCGGTTTCCAGCGGACGATCTTCGATTCCGCGTAGGAGACGGCAAAGAAGAGGACCACGGCAAGCGAGGCCGCAATCACCACCGTCGCGTAAAGCAGCGGCGAGCGGAAATTGTAGGTCGCCTCGATGATCAGCGCACCGAGACCGTAGCTGGAGCCGATCCATTCGGCGACGATCGCGCCCATCACGCTGCTGGTTGCCGCAATCTTCAGCGCGGCGAACAGAAAGGGCAGCGAGCCCGGCAGGCGAACCTTCCAGAAGATTTCGGAATTGCTGGCAGACAGGATGCGCATCAGGTCGAGCATTGCGGGGCTCGCCGACTTCAGTCCCTGCACCATGTTGACCAGCGTCGGGAAGAAGCAGATCAGGCCGGCGATGATGATCTTCGGCGCGATGCCGTTGCCGACAAGCAGCACCAGGATCGGGGCAAGCGCGATGATCGGGATCGACTTGATGATGACGGCGATCGGATAGAAGGCGCGTTCCGCGAGCGGGCTATAGACGAACCAGACCGCCAGAAGGACGGCGATGACATTGCCGAAGATGAAACCGAGAACGGCCTCCATGAGCGTCGGCCAGAAGTTCGTCCAGAGCACGCCGGCGTTTTCGCCGAAGGCCTTGATGACGTCGACCGGTCCGGGCGCCATGAAGGTCGGCACCGAAAAACCCCAGACGACGAGTTGCCACAAAAGGATGCAGCCAAGGATCGCGAGTGTCGCCGGAAGATGTCGCAGGATCGCAGCGGCAAGACCATCGAGTATCCGGAACCGGTTGCCGTCGGTCAAAGCGCGGCCTTCCGCCTGTGAAGGAAGGGCATTCGCCATCAGCATTCTCCCAAAAGTTTGCGCAGGTGGGCGGTCACCTGGATGAACTCGACCGTGTCGCGCATCGCGAGAGTTCGCGGATAGGGCAAGTCGACTTTCATGAACTCTTTGACGCGGCCGGGATGGGCGGCGAGCATCAGCACATGTTGACCGAGGAAGACGGCCTCGGGGATCGAATGGGTGACGAAGAGGATCGTCGTGCCGGTTTCCTGCCAGAGGCGCAGCAGTTCTTCGTTCAGCTTGTCGCGCGTGATCTCGTCGAGCGCGCCGAAAGGCTCGTCCATCAAGAGAATACGCGGGCGGGTCACCAGTGCCCGGGCGATCGCCACGCGCTGGCGCTGGCCGCCCGACAATTCGTGCGGCATCGCCTTCTCGCGCCCCTTCAAGCCCACGAGGGCGAGAAGCTCTTCCGGATCGGCATAGGTCGCGCCCGGTTCGCGTTTCCCCACCAGCAGCGGGAGACGCACATTGTCGATCACATTGCGCCACGGCAGCAGCGTCGCTTCCTGGAAGACGAAGGCGAAATCGCGTCCCTCGCGCGCCTTGCGCGGTGTCTGGCCATGGACGGACACCGAACCGTCGGTGATGTGCACGAGATCGGCCACCGTACGCAGCAAAGTCGACTTGCCGCAGCCGGATGGGCCGAGCATGGTCACGAGCGAGCCGGCCGGTATCTCGACCGAGACATCGGAGAGTGCGGTGAAGCCTGAATCATCCGCGCCAAAGCGAATGTGAAGGTTTTTCACCGACACCGCGGCGTTGCCGAGCGAAGCCTGGCCGGGTCTGATAAGCGTTTCCAACATCGCCTTATCCTACGCTCTTGCGGACATCGGCTGTCGCATCCAGGATTGCCATTGTGTAGACGTCGTCGACGTTGGGAACCGGACCTGTGAACTGGCCGAGGTCCGCATAGGTCTTGATTTGCTCCGCCCAGTTTGCCTGGTCCATGCCTCCCCAACCCTCGCTCGCGGTGGTTTCGTTGAACACGAACTTCATCAGCGGTCCGATGGCCTCCAGCTCGCTCGCCTTGTCGAGGTTGGGGTAGGATTCAAGCAGGATGTCGACGGCCTCTTCCTGATGGTCGCGGGCATAACCCCACCCGCGCGCCGAACTGGATACGAAGGCTGCGAGCTGGTCCGCGTGATTTTGCAACTGGTCGTCGGTGGTATAGTAGACGTTGGCATAAAGCCGGATACCGCCATCCCAGAGCGTCAGATCGACCCGGTCATCCCCAAGCACTTTCAGGGCGTTGACGTTCGTCAGCCAGCCACAGACCGCATCGGCCTGGCCGGTCACGAGCTGGTTCATGTCCGAGCCCATGTTGACGATCTTGACCTGGTCTTCCGATATGCCGTTCTTGGCGAGAAGCGCGCGCAGAAGAATGACCGAGGTCGGGATCGCGGCGATCGTCTTGCCAATCATGTCCTGAGGCTTGGCGATCGGATTTGCCTTGCGAGAGAAATAGGCGAAGGGATGTTTTTGGTAGCCGGCGGCAAATGCCTTGATCGGTGCGCCGGCCGAACGAGCCAGCATGACTGACGGGCTGGAGGAAATCTGACCGATGGTCGACTGGCCAACGGCAACACCCGCAACACCATCGACATTCGGTCCGCCGGGCACGATTTCGAGCTCTATGCTCTTCTCGGCGTAGTAACCCTTCTTGCGGGCCACGAGCTCTCCGAGAAGCCCGTTCGATGGCAGCCAACCGAGCTGCATGCGTATCGTCGCGGAATCGGCCGCAAGGCCTGGTGAAACATTGATGAGGCTATGGGTTGCGGCAATCGCGCCCATTGCGGCCGCATTCGAAAGGAAACCTCGGCGGTTCATCATAAAACGAGACATATCGTTCCCCTTGCTTGTTATGGGAGCGATGATGATGGAATTTGGCATCTCATAAAGCACAATTTTTAGCGGTTGGTATTGCCGATACGGCAACGCTCGGGTCGGAATTTAGGTTTGCCGTTTTGGCAATGGCGGGGTCGAAAGATTGTTCTTTCTGCCGGATCCATCGCATCCGATAAGCAGAGACATGATCAAAGTGTGAGCGCCGCGGAGGATAGATATGGTGCAGAAAAACCTGATCGATGGGGAATGGATCGCCGGTAGCGAAGCGTTCCGCAACATCAACCCGTCCGATACCAACGACGTGGTCGGCGAATACGCCCGCGCGTCAGCCGAGGATGCGCGTTTGGCGATCGCGGCTGCCAAGGCGGCGTTTCCGGCCTGGTCGCGCTCGGGTATTCTCGAGCGCCACGCGATCCTGAGGAAGACCGCCGACGAGATCCTTGCGCGCAAGGACGAACTCGGAAAGCTCTTGTCGCGTGAGGAAGGCAAGACACTGGCCGAAGGCATCGGCGAGACGGTGCGCGCCGGCCAGATCTTCGACTTCTTCGCCGGCGAGT